>DAITME010000024.1:18056-51065 GCA_036835305.1 Lewinella sp. | reverse complement strand
TTAAACTGTCATTTTGTCCCATTTGTTCGCTGTCTGCCTTACCTTTGCCCCATGCCAAGCGAACTCCCCCACGCTTTCATCGCCATCGAAGGCAATATTGGTGCCGGAAAAACTACCCTTTCCGAGCGGCTGAGTGCTGATTTTAATCGACGGCTCATCCTAGAGCAGTTTAGCGACAACCCCTTCCTACCCTACTTCTACGAGCAGCCCGAGCGCTATGCCTTCCCCGTGGAATTGTTTTTCATGACCGAGCGCCACAAACAGCTCCAAAGCGAGCTAGCACAGACGCAGCTATTCGGGGGCGAGGTCATTGCCGACTACTTCTTCGTCAAAACGCTGCTCTTTGCCAAAAACAACCTCAATGAGGAGGAATATCGCCTGTTCACGCGGCTCTATCAAGTGCTGAACGCCAGCTTTCCCCAGCCTGAGTTATTGGTGTATCTCCATCGGCCCGTACAGGCACTGCAAGCCAATATCCAGAAGCGCGGCCGAGCCTATGAGCAGCAAATTACCGACGATTATTTGCGGGAAATACAGCAAGCCTACTTCGATTATTTCCGCAGCCAATCCCAAACGCCCATCCTGATTATCGAGCTGGAAGACCACGATTTCACCACCAACGAAGCCGTTTACCAGCAGTTGGTGCACTTTTTGTCACAAGCCTACGGACCGGGTTTGCACCGAGTGCAGCTAGCGTGAATTTCGTTTGGCCAAGTTGGCAGGAGCTAGATTTGTCCTTTTAAGCAAGATTTTAGTAGCGGTATTGCTTGACCGTTTCCACGAAAGTCTTCACGCCCTCCAAAGGCGTATCGGGATAAACTCCGTGGCCTAAGTTGGCAATGTGATGGGGCCCGAATGCCTCCAACATCTTCCTTGTAGCGGCTTCGATTTTCTCATGGCCAGCATAAAGGATGGTGGGGTCTAGATTGCCTTGCAATACTCTTTTTGCCCCCAGCGCTTGCCGGATGCTAGCAGGCTCCGCTATCCAATCTAGGCCAATAACGCTGCAACTGCTTTCGTGGATGTGCGGAATGGCATGCCGGGCATCTTTAGCGAAAACGGTCACGGGCACACTCCCCGATAAGGCCTCGCTGATGCTGTTGATGTAGCGCAGGCTGAATTCCCGATAAATATCGGGCGGCAACACCCCTGCCCAACTATCGAAGACCTGAATTAAATCCGCACCGTGGGCTACTTTTTGCTGTAAGTAAACGATGGTCGCTTGGGTGATTTTCTCCAACAATTGGTGAGCTAGCTGCGGGTCTTCGTAGAGCAATCGGCGGGCTTTGCTAAATGTTTTGCTGCCGCTCCCTTCGATCATGTAGGCAAAAATCGTCCAGGGCGCTCCTGCAAAACCGATGAGGGGGACGCGGCCTGCCAGACCCTTTTTAGTAGCTGTGAGGGCGTCATAGACATAAGTCAGCTGATCGGCTGCCGCTTGGGCTGGCCGAAGCTGAGCAATATCCGCCGCGCTTTGTATCGTTTTGGGGAAGCGGGGGCCTACCTTCTCCACCATGGTATAAGCAAGCCCTAAGGCTTCCGGGATCACCAAAATATCGCTAAAAATAATCGCTGCATCTACCCCTAGCTCATCAACTGGCTGTATGGTCACTTCGGCGGCTAGCTCGGGGGTGGTGACCAACTCAATAAAACCACTGAGGCTAGCGCGCAGGGCGCGGTACTGCGGCAGTATGCGGCCGGCTTGGCGCATCAGCCACACAGGAGGCCGCTCGGTTACTTCGCCGCGTGCCGTACGCAGAAAGAGATCATTTTGGTATTTACTCATGCCGCAAATGTAAAGCCATTCTCTTTGGCAGCACATCGCCAGCCGCTATTTTTTACGTAAACTTGATGCGCAGCAATATAAAAACTGAAAATTTAAGCAAAAACTATCGGTACTCTTAAGAAAAGTTGTATCTTTGCAGCCAATTTTTGAGTACGTTCACTACCAATGGGTAGCTGACCGACTGTCAAATCAGCCATTATGCACGCGCAACGCCCCTACATTTTGCCCATCAAAGGCCTAAAAAACGGCTTACACACGTACAGTTTGGTGGCTGATGATTTCTTCTTTGCCTCTTTCCCCGAGAGTCCGGTACAGCAAGCAGCGATACAGCTCTCGCTCCAGGTGGATAAGCGGCCGAGCAGTATGGTGGTCAACTTTTCTTTTTCTGGTACGATCAAAAACGCCTGCGATAGGTGCCTAGCGGTGGTAGATTTTCCCGTCAGCGGAGCGGAAGAGTTGCTCTTCCAATTCACAAACGAAGAAAACCCTACGTCCGATGATCCTAGCTTGGTTCGCATTTCTTTCGAAGCGCACGAACTCAATCTAGCACCGTATGCTTACGAGTTCTTTTTACTCAGCTTACCGATGGTAAATATTTTTGATTGCCGGGTCGGCGAACCGCCCTACCCTTGCGATGAAGAACTCTTGGCCAAATTGTACAAGCTACAAGTAGCGCAGGAAAAAGAGGAAGCAGAAAAGAACAAAAACAGCCCCAGTCCCTGGGACGCACTCAAAGACTTTAATAAGAACTAACGATCAAAAATTATATCACGTCATGGCACATCCTAAGAGCCGGGTATCCAAGCAGCGCAAGCATAAGCGCCGTACTCACTACAAGGCGTCAGCGCCCACGCTGTCAACCGATTCCGTAACTGGCGAGAGCCACCTTCGCCACCGTGCGCACTACGATGCAGCTGGCAACCTCTATTACCGAGGCAGCGTGCTTGTAGCAGCAGCAGAGGAAGAGGAAGTCACCTTCGAGGAAGAAGACTAGTAGCCGACGCGCTACTTTCTTACACAAAAAGCCCTCCGAGCATTGCTCAGAGGGCTTTTTGTGCTTCTCTGCTATGGAAGAGCGTATCTAAAAGCCCGGTAACAACATCACTGCGTTTTGAACCAAGCGGCTAGGCCCGCGCCAAAACATTCGGTAGTGAGGATTGTCCAGCAGATAAACAATTTTCCCACTCCCAAAAGACTGAACACCCGCCCATGTATTACCCGCCAGATGCTGTAGATTCTCGGAGGAAGCATACCCCCCCGCTAGCAAAGCATCTGCCTGCTCGTGATAGCGCACCACCGACTCCAAGTTGGCAGCCGGCGGTAGTGCTGATGTGCCAAATTTCAGGCTGAATAGCTCGCCGGGAAGCCCGAAACCCAGGGGGTGTGTGGTATCTACCTCCGATAATAAGGCCGCTCCGGGGATGCGGCTTTTGCCCCGGTATTGTTCTTGTTCCGCATAGGGAATGGTATAAGCAGCCTTGCTGGTATCGTTAGGAGCTACTTTTGCTTGCAGGTCGCTGATTTTACCTTGCTGGGTAAAAAACAGGGCACTCTCTTCCAGAGCCACCACTACCCCACCTTGGCGAATCCATTCGGTGAGTTGCCTCAAAGATTCGTCCTTAAAAAGCGCTGCAAGCTGGCGACTACCAGGTAGCAACAAAACATCATAGTCATACAAATCCGCATAGCCGTAGCGCTGGCCAAATTTGGGAATCGCGGTCTGTTGCAAGGTGCTAGCTAGAATCCTTTCTACGGGTAGTTCCGTTTCATAATCGAAGAGGTAGTAGAGCTGCCCGCTAGTGTAGGTATCGAACGGAGGCTCTACTAACATCGCTACCCTGGGTGCCTTCACGGGTCGGTTCCGGGTGTTGCCCAAATCGTAGCCCTCGGCTACTCTGCCAGTACTAGTAGCTATTATTTCCACGCCTGTGGCAGCAGCGATGCTGGCCATATCCGCTTCGGCTTCCTCGGTTCTTTCTAAGTTTCGCCCAGCCAGCACAATGAGCGTTCCGGCGGGGAAGCTGCTTCCCTCATCTAGTACAAAGGGCTCAATGGCGGAGCGAACACGGTAGCCCTTCGCCCAGAGTTTTGCCAAAGCCTTGGGGGCATGGCGTTGATTGTAATCTATTAAGTAAGCATAGGTAGGGGCTACGGTGGGAACCGCCATCAGTCTTGTTCTGGGCTTGGGTACCTCTCTCAGCGGTTCAGTATTCACCTGCACAGGGCTGTTCAGCGTGTAGGCCGATAAATTATAGGCCAGGGGCGCTGACCAAGTGGACATATCATACATCACCGTATCTTCAATGGCCATTTGCCGGCTCAGCAGCGTATTGACCAGCAGGTGGCGCGCTTGCTCGGTAGGGATGATGATGCTACCAGCGGGAAAGCTTTTTTTCTCTAATTGCCCCGTTCTGTAACTGACGCCGCTACTTGTGAGTGTTTCTGTGGTTTGCTCCATCTCCACCCCATTCATGAGCAGCGCTTGGGTAAAATCAGAGAGGTAAGGATTTCCATCATTCTCTATCAGGTAAGCATTGGCGGGTTCCTTGCTATTCATGGGGTCCCAGGCTGCTAGGCTATACGCAATCAGTTCTTTGCGATTGGCTGCCGAGGCTTTGATAGTTGCCAAGGAGGTGACGTAGTGATCGTAGATGCGCTGCCGCAAACTAAGCACAAAGTCGTCTTCTGTCTCGATGGCTCGGCCAGCTCCAATGCCACCTTGCTCGGTCAACATCCCGATGGCGCCCATCACGGAAGGGTAGCTGCTACCATAGCCAGGATAGAAAAAATCGAAGCGGTCGCGGGTAAAGTAGCTCAGCCCTTTTTTATTAAACTCCGCGATGTTGGCACGACCAAACACATCCGACCAACCCTCATAAGCATCGGGTAGGAGGAGGTTGCGCGGCGTAGTGCCAGGAGCCGTGAAGTAATTGGCATTATAACCCTGCTCGTGATAATCCACATGCACCTGTGGCATCCATTTCTGATAAGCAGCCGTGTGGCCTCTACTCTCGGGGTGAACACCCCACACCCAATCGCGATTCAGATCAAACCAGTAGTGGTTGGTACGGCCATTGGGCCAAGGTTCGTAATGCTCCAAGTCTTGAGGTTCCTGCCCCCCTGTATAGCGCATCATGCTATTGTACCAAGTGACGTAACGCTGCCGCCCATCTGGATTGATACAGATAAACAACAAGATCACGGACTCGTCTAAAGCAGACAGCAGGGCGGGATCCGTGGTAGTAGCTAATTCATAGGCCACCTGTTTGGCGGCTTCGGTAGAACTAGCTTCGTTGCCATGGATGGAATAACTAAAAGAAGTAACCACTGGCTGCTCCAGAAAGTCTGCCTTATCATTACTGGATAATTTGAAGGCATCTACCATTTTCAAATGATCTTGTCGGATGCTTTCCAGGCGCTGCATATTGGCCTCCGAGCTAATGGTCAGTAGCAAAAGCGGCCTATCCTCGTAAGTACGGCCATACACCTCGATTTTTACTCGATCGCTCTGCTCGGCCAAATAGCGAAAATATGCCACCGATTGGTCGTATTCTGTAAAGCGCATCCCCGGTTCGAAACCCAAAAAATCGGCAGGCTTTTGTAGTTCAGAAGCATTGTCCGCTAGCGGAAAACGGGCGTTCACTGCTAGGTTTTGTGCCCATAAACCCAAGCTGAATAAGCAAGATAAGAAAAAAGAAAATATTCGCATACAAGCAATTTTGCTACGAAGATAGAAAAAATTGTGGCTTAAAAGCAGTAGCGCAGGATCAAAATTTCAGCGGCCATCATTCGATGTACCCAATGGCCAGTGATTTTTCGAAACGGAACGGCACAATACAAAAGAGAGCAAGCCGTTCTAATGGCATACAAATTAGAAGAAGGAATCTTGGTGGTGTTGCGTCGCTACACCCTACTGTGCAGTGGTGCATCTGGCCGCTACTGCACTGTGTTTGAACCTTTGAGAGAGTAGTTTGAATCATTAGGCAGTGCGGACCTTCATCGGCCGCGCTGCTTTTTTTTGCTATTTTTGGCAAAAGCATGGCTCAAAATGGCTATTCCTTGCTCCTGCGTGAGCCAGCAAGAATATGTCACCCCTTCGGGGTTCAATCCACTTTTCATCACGCTTCGCTAGCATCATAACATCCCTTCGGGATTGGAATTTTCGCTCTTCAGTCCAGCAAAATAGGTGTTTCGCACCGTGTCAAGATATGTAGAAACTGTAGCCCGCATGGGGCGCACAAGCCACATCGGGAATTGCCGACCGTTGTGTACCTTTGCGGCCAAATTTTGCTACTGCGCGCTCCTTTGGGAGGCCGCAGCCACAAATTTCTAGCACAAAAAAAATGATTAGCTACCTCAAAGGACCGATTACGCACAAAAACCCCAGCTTCATTTTGGTGGAGGCCGCGGGCGTGGGCTACCACGTCAACATCAGCCTTCATACCTACACCAAAATTGAAAAGCTGGAAAGCGTGAAAATACTAACGCACCACTACGTCAAAGAAGATGGACATACGCTATTTGGTTTTGCCGACGAGCAGGAGCGGCGCTTGTTTCAGCTACTGATCTCGGTGAGTGGCGTGGGGCCTTCTACGGCGCTTATCGTGCTCTCCAGCATGAATCCGGATGAACTCCGCGCGGCTATCATTGGCGAAAACGTAGCCACTATTAAAAGTGTAAAAGGCATTGGGCCCAAGACTGCCCAGCGCATCATACTGGATCTAAAAGATAAAATGGTGAAGGAAAGTGGTGAAAGCCCAATATTGATCGGGGCTCAAAACAATACGATGCGAGAAGAGGCGTTATCTGCATTAGTAAATTTGGGTTTCCCGCGTCCTTCGGTACAACGTGCCCTCAACCGGGTACTGGAAAAGGAACCCAGCAGCCCAACAGCCGAACAACTTATAAAATTGGCGCTGCGGGAGTTGTCATCCTAGAATCAATAGTGGGGTGAACAACACTGCACTCCAATAATTGCATAATCTCAGTGTTAATTCTCGGTAGCCTTGCCCAATTTGTATGGGTTGCCGCGTTCGTATAGCGCCATAGGCATACAGGAAGGATCGCAACATGAACAAGACTTTTTTTTTACTACTCTTACTTTCTCTGGCTCATTTTAGCTTCACTCCTTTCGTTAGCCCAGAGGTAGCCGAAGCAACCCAGATGGAGCTAGCTCACACCCTAGCCCTACCCAGCTTGGAAGATTTAATCGTTGGGAATCATCGGACTAAAGGAGCGGCTGCTGCCCACGCTCAGGCAGGCATAAATGCAGGAGCCGTGCCTATCCTTCTGAGCCATGATCTGGAGCGGGAATGCTTGCAGGATACCCTTCCACCCATCCAAGAGCGCTACGGAGATTTCCTCAATTCCCCCCGCAACCCCATCGATCTCAAAGACCCCGCAGCCATCGATAAAAGCGTGGAGTATGACCCTGAAACTGGGCTCTACATTGTGCGCGAGCGCCTGGGAAGTATTGATTTTCGCCCCCCTACCTACCTCACCTTCGAGGAATACATGGAGTATCGCCGCAAAGAAGACCAAAAGGCCTATTTCAACAAACTAGCAGGCGTAGGCACCGGCGTATCCGTAGATGTACAAGACCCGCTCGGGAATATTGATATAGCCGACAACCTCTTGGCGGGTATTTTTGGCAGCAACGAAATCAGCATACAGCCTCAGGGAAATGTGGACCTCACCTTCGGCTACAACTACCAGCGGCTAGACAACCCCTTCCTAATCCAAAGGCAACAGCGGAATACCATCTTCGATTTCGATATGGATATTCAAATGAACGTCACCGGCCAAATTGGCGACAAACTCAAGCTCAATACCGCCTACAATACCAATGCTACCTTCAATTTCGACAATCAAATCAAGCTCGACTACAACAGCGACGCCTTCGGGGAGGACGACATCCTGAAAAAAATCGAGGCAGGCAACGTTAGCCTTCCGTTGCGCGGTACGCTGATCGAGGGTGCTCAGTCGCTCTTTGGTCTCAAAACCGAACTCCAGTTTGGCCACCTGCGCCTCACGGCTATTGCCAGCCAGCAACAAAGCCAACGCGAAAAACTTACCATCGAAGGTGGTAGCCAACTAGCAGAGTTTGATGTCTATGCCGATAGCTACGACGAAAACCGCCACTTCTTCCTCAGCCACTTCACCCGCGATAAATACGAGGAAGCCTTAGCCAACCTCCCACAAATCAACAGCCTTTTTAATCTGGAAAATATTGAAGTCTGGATCACCAACGACCAAAACCAGATCCAAGATGTGCGCGATATTGTGGCATTTGCTGACCTTGGTGAGCCCGAGCGCATCACCAACCCTGATGCGGTTAATCTTTTCCCAGAACCCGCCTACCGCGAAATCTGCGACGGCCTCCCACTGCCTGAAAACGGTGCCAACGACCTCTACGCCCGACTCGTAAATAGAGGAGAGCCGCTACGAAAAATCGATCGTTCCGTGGCCATCCTTCAATCTGGTGAGTTTGGTATGCAGCAAATCCGCGACTTCGAGAAAGTCAGTGCCCGAAAGCTCAACCCCAGAGAGTACACCATCCACCCACAGCTAGGCTTTGTATCCCTCAACATCAATGTACAGCCCGATCAGGTAGTGGCTGTTTCCTACCGCTACAAATACAATGGCCGCGTTTTCAAAGTAGGAGAACTCTCGGTGAACACCGACAATGTCAGCGGCGACACTACCGAGTTTAGCAACCGCGTTCTTTTTACCAAGATGCTTAAGTCTTCTAGCCAGCGCGTGGGAGAACCCGGCTGGGACCTGATGATGAAAAACGTCTATTCCCTCGGCGCTTATCAAGTGAACCAAGAAGATTTCCGCCTAGATATCCTTTATGAAGACCCGGGTGAAGGCTTTAAGCGCTTCCTGCCTACCGGACCGGTAGCGGGGCAGCCGCTGATCCGGGTGTTCAATATGGATCGGCTAAATACCCAAAATGATCCGCAGCCAGATGGAGTTTTCGACTTCGTACCGGGCATCACCATCAACCCCACTACGGGGCGGATATACTTCCCCGTACTGGAGCCCTTCGGGGATGACCTTGCTCGAAAATTAGGCAATGATCCCGCGCTAGTCAACCAATACACTTATCCGCAGCTCTACGACTCGACGCTCTTCCGAGCACAGGAATTCCCTGAAAACAACCGCTTTGCCATACGCGGCACTTATAAGTCTTCGGTACAATCGGAAATATCACTAGGCGCCTTCAACATTCCCCCTAACTCGGTGCGGGTTACTGCTGGCGGTGCTATGTTGCAAGAAGGCCGAGATTTCACGGTCGATTACAACACCGGCCGTGTGCGTATTCTCAATGATGCCATCCTGAGTTCTGGCGTGCCGATCAACGTCTCTTTTGAGGATAATACCATTTTCAGCCTACAATCTAAAACCATGTTGGGTCTGCGGGCGGATTATCAAGTGAGCGATAAACTCAGCCTAGGCGCCACCTGGATGAAGCTGTTCGAACGCCCCTTCACCCCGAAGGTTAATATTGGCGAAGACCCCATCAACAACAGCATCTACGGCTTTGACCTAACCTTCAACACCGAATCCAATTGGCTGACAAAAACCCTGGACAAGCTGCCGCTCTACAGCACCTCCACACCGTCTAACATTAGCTTCATGGCCGAAACGGCCTTGCTAAAACCTGGCCACAGCCGCGCCATCAACGTCAATGCCGACCGAAAAGAGAAAGGTGGGGTGGTGTATATAGACGACTTCGAGGGCAGCGCAGCGCCTATTGACCTAACGGTGCCCGTGCAGCGCTGGTTCGTGGCTTCGGTCCCACAAGACGACGGTTTTGGCAACAACACGCTCTTTCCTGAATCTAGGCTGGAAGGCTTAGCGAGTGGCGCTAACCGCGCCAACATCAGTTGGTACCGAATTGACCAAACGGGCGTGAGCGGCCCCGACAACATCTACACCAGCCGGGTGCCACAAACAGAAATTTTTCCCAACCGCGACTTGCCGGCCGTGCGCGCCATTCAGCAACAGTTTTTCACTTTCGATATTACCTTCAACCCACGCGAGCGAGGGATGTACAACTTTGACCCACCCAATGGTATCCCAGGTGTATCAGCTGGTTCTATTCCTGACCCCGGTGACCCCTTAGCCCCCATTAAACTTGCGAACCCTGCGAGCCGCTGGGGCGGTATTATGCGCGAGATGACCACCAACGACTTCCAGTCGGCCAATATCGAATTTGTGGAGTTCTGGGTACTCAGTCCCTTTCTTGATCCCACCAACGGGAGCTTGCCCGCTGAAGATGGCGACCGTAAGCAGGGTACGCTCTATATCAATCTGGGAAATGTAAGTGAGGATGTGCTGAAGGACAGCCGCCTCGGTTTCGAGAATGGTCTTCCCGGCCCAGCCAACCCCCGTAGGCCTGTCAGCCAAACGCCTTGGGCCAGGGTTCCTGTAGCCCAGCAAATCAATAGAGGTTTTGATAACGACATCGCCACCCGCGAAGCACAGGATGTGGGTCTGGACGGGCTTGATAATGAAATGGAGGCCGAGAAATTTGCCGACTACCTCGCAGCCATCACAGCGGCCAATCCCAATGTCGGTGCGCTGGTTGCTCAAGACCCTGCAAATGATGATTTCTATTTCTTCAATGATGACCGCTTCGAGGGGCAGAATGTACTCACTCGCTATAAAGACTTTAATAAAACGGAAGGCAATAGCCGCAACAATGCTAACCTGAGCCTGCGCCAATCGAGCACCAACCTCCCCGATAGCGAAGATATCAACAACGACAATACCCTCAACGAATCGGAATCTTACTTCCAGTACGCCATCCCGCTAGTAAGAGACCCTGCCAACCCCAGAGAGTTCGACCGCGAGCGCACGCCTTTCATCACCGACCGGCTGGAAGACCCCGGCACCCGACGCATTTGGTATCGCTTCCGTATTCCTATCAACACACCTGATAAAGTAGCAGTGGGGGGGATACAAGACTTCCGCTCTATTCGCTTTATGCGGATGTATATGAAAGGCTTTGAGGAGCAAACGACCCTTCGCTTCGGCCAATTAGAACTGGTAAGAAATAGTTGGAGGCGCTATACCCGCGAGTTTCAGGACGAAGATACCCCGCCACAGGTGGGGGGCACCAACGATACGGATTTCAATATTGATGCTGTCAATTACGAAGAAAACAGCCGCCGCCAACCTTTTGGCTACACCCTACCCTTGGGCATTCAGCAGGAACGTTCCTTGGGTATTGTGAACGCCCTGCAAAACGAGCAATCCCTCGCCTTACGAGTGGATCGCCTCTACCCTTCCGATCGCCGAGCAGTCTTCAGATACACAGACACCGATTTCCGCGTTTATGAGCGGCTAAAAATGTTTGTCCATGCGGAGGCAAGAGGAAATGACATCCTAGAACGACCCGACGATGGTGAACTGAGCTTATTTGTCCGTTTCGGTTCCGACTTTGAAAGCAACTACTACGAATACGAAATACCCCTCACGATCTCCGACACAACGGCTGTGATGGGGCTGAACCCCAACTCCAGGCGCTACAAAGAGGAAGTTTGGCGCGCCGAGAATGAGCTAGACTTCCCGCTAGCGGTACTTCGCGACATCAAGCAAGAGCGCAACGATCTGGGCTTGCCCATTACAAGCGAGTATATACAGTCCTATATGCCCGAAAACAGGGGGGACACGGTTCGGCACACCATCCGTATTAAAGGCAACCCCAACATGGGCTTTGTAAAAGTCTTCATGATTGGGGTCAAAAACCGCAACAACTTCGATGTCAATGCCAAATCTGCCGAAATCTGGGTAAATGAATTGCGTTTGGAGGGCTTAGATGAGCGCGCTGGTGTGGCGGCTATTGCCCGGGCAGACATACAGTTAGCCGATCTCGGTAGTGTTACGGCTGCTGTCAATTACAGCAGTATCGGTTTTGGAGCTTTGGATAATTCGGTGACGGAAAGAAATCGGGAGAAAATTGCTGGCTTCGATATCGCTACCCAGTTACAAATAGACAAGTTCTTCCCACAGTCGTGGGGGCTACGGCTACCACTCTATTTGCAGCACAGCAGCATTGTCAACACACCAGAATATGACCCCTATGACCTCGACATCAGGCTGAACGATAAACTAGATAAGCTCGAGGATCAAAACAGCCGAGATTCTATCCGCGAGCAAGCGCAGGAGATTATCAAAATCACTGCTGTTAACCTAGCCAACGTGGGTATCAGCCCGCAGCGAGGCGGAGGAGGCGCACCCAAACCTTGGGATATTAGCAACTTCACAGCTGGCTATGGCGTAACCAGAACCGAGCGCAGCGATCCCTTCATCGAACAAGAACAAATACGCGAAACCAATGCCTCCTTGGATTACAATTACAACCGAGGTCGAGGTGGCGCTATCGAACCTTTCAAAAACATCAAGGGCAAATACCTGAAGCTGCTGAGTGAGTTCAACCTCAACCCGCTGCCCAACAGCTTCGCCGTTACCAACCAAATCAACCGGAGCTTCTCGGAAACCAACTACCGCTTTGCGGAAGTGGATCCGCGCTTCAACCGTTACTTTAACAAGCGTTTCATCTGGCAGCGTAACTATGATATGCAATGGAACATGACGCGCAACTTGCGCCTCAACTTCAATGCACAAATGAACGCAACCATCGATGAACCGGATGAAGCCCGTATTCAAGCCGATCAGAATATTCCCGATGTAGATCGCTATCGCCGCGATTCTATATGGACTAACTTGCGCAATTTCGGTCGGCCAAAGCACTACCAGCACGCTTTCAACGCCAGCTACAAGCTACCTATCCGCTTTTTGCCCTTTATGGATTTCTTGGACATAACCGCCAACTACCAAGGTAATTACAACTGGACAGCCGCTCCACTGAATGCGGAGTTCCTAGGCAACGTCATCCAAAACAGCCAAACGCGACAGCTAACGGCTGATATAAACTTCGAAAAGTTCTACGATCAGTTTGGCTTCTTGCGCAAGATCAATCGTCCGCAGCGCAGTCCAGCGCGTACCCCTGTAAGAGGACCAGCACCCGGCGCAGCTAAAGAAGATGCTAAAGAAGAAGAAGGCAAAGGCAAGAAGAAAGAGAAAGACGGCCCCTCGGCGGCTGTTCGGGCACTGGTGCGCCCCCTATTAGCTGCCCGCCGCGCACGGCTCACTTACAATGAGAACTTGGGTACCACTGTCCCTGGTTTTGCCCCTACCCCCGAACTGATGGGGCTAGCCAATGGCTGGTCAGATCCAGGACTAGATTTCATCCTAGGCTGGCAACCTACCATCCGCCAACTCTCGGATGATGACCGCGCTGCCGCCAACGCTGGCAACCCCGTGGCCAAGGACTGGCTGGCACAAAACAATGGTTTCTTGGTCACTTCGCCCTTCCTCAACAACAACGTCATACAAACCTACTCTCAAACTTGGGACGGAACCATGACCATCGAGCCTTTCCGCGATTTCCGACTAGAACTCAACATCAACCGGACTTTCTCGGAAAATTATACCCAAACCTACAAAGTGCTGGATAAGCCCGAAGACCCTATCCCACCAGGCTATCAGCCGGAGTTCCAACATGCAGTACCTGCCTACAATGGGGCATTAACCATGACTTATGGAGGACTCAGTAGTTTGTTCGACTCCGATACAGCCTCGCTGGCGCGCTTGTTCACCCAATTCGAGAATAACCGCGTTATCATTAGCCGCCGATTGGGGGATGGAAGACCACACGAAGACCGCGACTTAGCTGCGAGGGGTTACTCCTTCGGCTACGGCCCTGGCCAGCAAGAGGTGCTCCTGCCCGCTTTCCTAGCAGCCTACCGCGGGGAGGATGCCAACACCTCCACCCTCGACCCATTCAAACTGCGCCCCAGCCCCAACTGGCGGCTCACCTACAATGGCCTCGACAAAGTGGGGAAGCTCAACCAAATTTTCCGCCGCGTGAATATTACCCACGGTTTCCAATCAACTTTTAGCATCAATAGCTTTGGTACCAGCCTGGACTATCTGCATGCGCTAGAGAACCAAGTAACCAACCCCGCCTTGGCAGGTGGTTACGATACGGTAAGCTTGAACTACTTCCCGCGTCTGGAAATTCCTAACCTGAGCGAACAAAAGGGCTTTGCTCCACTTGTGGGCATCGAAGCGGAGTTGGTCAATGGTTTTAGCTTCAATTTCACCTATACGCAGGCCGCCCAGCGAAGTCTCAATATCATTAATAAGCTTCTCTCCGAAAATACGACTAAAGAGGTGGTCGGTGGCTTCGGTATTGTGCTATCCGATATTGAAATCGGCTTCCTTACAGGCAATAGTAAGAAAAAGAAAAAGCGCAACACTGGCCCGGCGCTGGAAGGAGCTCCTGCGCTTTCTGGCAACAACTCGGGCCGCAGCCGGAGTGGTGGCCGCTTGCAAGTACAAGATATGGACATACAATTCAATATCAGTGTCCGCGATAATGTTACCTATGCCAGCAAGCCAGACCAAGGCATCCGCGAAGCTACCGAAGGCGCCAAGGTACTCACCTTCTCCCCTTCCGCCGAGTACCAGATCAACCCACAGTTATCGCTGCGTGCTTTTATGGATTATCGGAAATCTACCCCTTATAACTCCTTGGGCTTCCCACAAACAACCTCCAGTGGTGGTGTGGTAGTGCGCTTTCAGTTGAATTAGTCATCAAAAATGAAAGAACCCAGACGATTCCAACGGTCACAAGCTCGCAATTCGGCCAACGCGCCGGGAGTGGCTCGTGCTGCTGAAGATATTGTGGGCATGCGCCTCAACAAATACCTATCGCATAGCGGAGTGGGCAGCCGCCGAAATGCTGGCGATATGGTAAAGGCAGGTAAAGTGAGTGTAAACGGACAAATAGAGATCAACCCTGCCTACCAAGTGGCAGCAGGCGATGTAGTAAGCTACGAAGGCCAAGTAGTAAGCCCCAGCGAAACCTTGGTCTATCTGCTACTCAATAAGCCGCGCAACGTCATCACCACCACCAAAGATGAGCGTGGCCGAGCGGATGTGATCTCGCTACTAGACGACCCCCTCCTGAATAAATTGCGCCTTTTTCCAGTAGGCCGGCTCGATAGAGATACGACGGGCTTACTACTCATTACCAACGATGGCGATACCGCCAAACGCCTCACCCACCCCAAGCACCGCGTGGCAAAGGTCTATGAGGCTACCCTCGATCGGCCTTTCGCTGCCCAAGACCTCGAAAAACTACGCGCTGGCCTTGAACTAGAAGACGGGCCCGCAGCCGTGGATTGGGCCAATTATGCCAAAGCCGACGACCCGCTCACCATCGCCCTTGAAATTCATATCGGCCGCAACCGAATTGTGCGCCGGATGTTCGAACACCTCGGCTACACCGTCGTCAAGCTAGATCGCACCTATTTGGCTGGTCTCAACAAAAAACATCTTCCCAAAGGATTTTACCGCTTTTTATCTGAAGAAGAAATCCGAATGTTGCGGCATTTTAGCTAAGAGTGGCTACCTTTACCCTACCAAACAAAATCCCACCTTGCTATGATCGCCAAGCTACGGCCCACCCCCATGAGCACCGAGTTCAACCTCATTGCCATTACCAACAGCCAAGTAGTTGGCCAAGATATTGCCAGATGCTTCGACAAAGCACTAGGCCAGCTACAAATCAAACGCTTTAGCGACGGTGAGATGCAGCCCATCATCATGCAATCCGTACGCGGAAGCTATGTATTCCTAATTGGCAGCACTTATCAACCCAACGACAACCTCATCGAACTGCTACTCACCATCGACGCCGCCCGCCGAGCCTCCGCAGGCTATATCTGTGCGGTGATGCCCTACTTCGGCTACGCCCGCCAAGATAGAAAAGATCGCCCCAGGGTACCCATCAGCGCCAAATTAATCGCCAACCTCTTGGAAGCTGCTGGAATCGATAGAATCATGACCATGGATTTGCATGCCGACCAAATCCAGGGCTTCTTCGAAGTGCCCGTAGATCACCTTCAATCCAAGGCCATTTACATTCCTCACTTCGAGCAGCAGGACATGAGCAACGTCACCTTTGCCAGCCCCGACATGGGCAGCGTCAAGCGTGCCAGAGATTATGCTGTCCATTTCGATCGGCCGATCGTGATTTGCGATAAATTCCGAAAACGCGCCAACGAAATCGCCAGCATGACCCTCATCGGCGATGTCACGGGAGCCGACGTCATTCTGGTAGATGACTTGGTCGATACCGCCGGCACCCTCTGCCGTGCAGCCGAGCTCATCATGCAGAAAGGCGCCAAAAGTGTACGCGCCATCGCCACCCACCCCGTCTTGAGCGGGCCTGCCTACGACAACATCAACCAATCTGCACTCACCGAATTGATCGTTTGTGATACGATCCCGCTCACTCAGCAATCACCGAAGATAAAAGTGCTGCCTACCGCAGCGCTTTTTGCCAAGGCCATCGATAAGGCCTACCGCAATGAGTCCATCTCTGAGCTGTTTGTGAATAAATAGTAGGCTTTTTCCGTATAGGGCATCACCCACTGAAAAAGCCGAACAAAAGGTGTTAGGAAGCATTCGTCTTGCCAAAGCTTCGCATAGCGTGAATATTGGCAAAGCGCAGCTCGTTGTAGCTCACTTCGTTCTCCTCAAAATAGCCCATCAGAAGACTGAGGCGCATCAGGCCGCTTGGTCTTTCCTGCGCATAAATGCGGCCAACTTTCTCGATAATATTGCTATCTACCAAGCGGCTAATATCGAAGTCCTCGCCGTCTAAATACAGGCTACTAAGGTGACTTACGATGCTACCATTGCTCATTTTTCGCTCGGCGGCAATCGCTTCCAGATCCATCCCCGAGCGGAACAGTCGGAGGCTTTCGGCAGCTGATTGTGGCGTTCTGCGCTCCTTTACGTCGGGGGCTGGGTTATTCTTGATCAGCTTTTCCTTTCGCTCGAGGCCTTCATATGCACAGATGGCATCTATGAAATCATCGCCGTATTTATGAAGCTTCATTTCCCCTACCCCATTTATCCTGGCCATTTCCAGCGAAGTGATGGGCTTCATGGCGGCCATTTCTCCCAGCGTTTGGTCACTGAATATCGCATAGGGCGGCAAGCCACTCTGCTGCGCCAGTGTTTTCCGTAGGGCGCGCAACTGCTCGAATAGCCCACCTCGGGCTTGTGGGTTGGCACTGCTGTACTTAGATTTGGCGGTCTTATCCGCAGCTTCTCTCCTTGATTTGAGGGTCTGAAAACGAACCAAGGCTACCTTCTCTCCCTCAAAAAGCACCCTTTTAGCAGCAGGGCTGAGGCGCAGTTTATTAAAATCTTCGTGGGCCACATAGAGATAGCCCAAATTGATGAGCTGCCCGAGGTAGTAGTTCCAATCGTAAGTACTCAGATCGCGCCCCGCGCCATAGGTCTTGATTCGGTCGTAGCCCTGCTGCCGAATAGCTTGATTTTGGCTCCCGCGCAGTACATCAATCAACATATTCATCCCCACGTTCTGCTTCAGCCGCGCCACGCCAGAAAGTGCTTTTTGCGCCACCACCGTACCATCAAATCGCTCGGGTGGGTTTTTGCAGACATCGCAATTACCGCAGTTCTTGCCGCTGTCCTCGCTGAAGTAATTGAGCAAAATACGGCGGCGGCAAGCCAAGGCATCGGCATACTCCTTCATTCGTTCCAACTTGGCCAGCTGTACCTCGCTATTAGGCGACTGCCCCAGCATTTCTTGCAAGGTCAGATAGTCGTTGTAGGAATAAAACAGCAGGGTATTGGCCTCAGCGCCATCTCGGCCGGCTCTGCCTATTTCTTGGTAGTAATTTTCCAAATTTTTAGGCATCACATAGTGGATTACCCAGCGCACATTACTCTTGTCAATGCCCATCCCGAAAGCAATCGTAGCGCAGACAATGAGGGTTCGGTCGTTGACGAAATCTGATTGGACTTTGGCACGCTGTGCAGGAGCAAGGCCTGCATGGTAGGAAGCAGCATCATAGCCCATTTCACGGAGCTTAGCCGCTAGGTCTTCGGTTTGCTTTCGGCTCAAGCAGTAGATAATACCCGCTTGTTCGGGCCGCTGCCGGATGAACTGTTCAATTTGCTGCCGCCGCTGTTGCCCAGGGCGAACTTCGAGGCTCAGGTTGGGCCGATCGAAAGAAGAGATGAACTGCTTGGCCTCGGGAATGGCCAGCTGCTCGGCCATATCGATGCGCGTTAGCCGATCAGCGGTGGCGGTAAGAGCCAAAACGGGTACCTCCGGAAAACTGGCTTTGATCTGCTTCAACTGAGTATATTCTGGCCTAAAATCATGGCCCCAAGCCGAGATACAATGCGCCTCATCTATCGCAAACAAGCTGACTTTGGTGCGTCGTAAAAAAGGAAAGAAACCCGCGCTCAGCAACTTTTCTGGTGATACATACAGCAGTTTGAGGCGGCCACCTTCGTACTCAGCTTCCACCTCCCGCAGCGCCGCACTATCCATGCTGCTATTGAGGAAAGCCGCCGAAATACCGTTGGCTACCAAGGCATCCACCTGATCTTTCATCAAGGAAATTAAGGGGGATACCACCACAGCCGTCCCTGGCATCGTGATAGCGGGCAGTTGGTAGCACATCGACTTCCCACCACCCGTTGGCATCAAAACAAGGCTATCGCCACCAGCATATACCCGCTCGATAATCTCCTGCTGCAATGGCCTGAAAGCTGAGTAACCAAAATATTTTTGCAAGGCCGCTAGGGCTTTGTTTGCTTGCATAATGTAGTTGTTGCGCGACACTCTCCGAAGGCAAAGTAAACACATTTTGTTTAATCAAGCAAATATCGGGTGAGAAATGCCAAGAATAAGGATTCTCCATGCCTAGCTTGGCTATTCTTGAGGGGAGCTGGCTCCCGCACTTGGTGCAATAACTTACTCCTTTCGCTCCAGCTGCTGATAGGCTCCTAACAAAAAAAGCCTTGCTCCAGCGTGAGTCATAAAATCATTCGTACACACTCCCTACTCTCATCCAGATCCCTACAGACTTAAGACGGGCATAAATGCGGGAGCCGTGCTTTCTAAAAAGAGCAAAGCAGAATAATCTACGCTCATGCTATAAATTTTAGTGGGAAATTTCAACAAATCCGTAAAAATCCATATTTTTACCCCATATCTATATTTAACTCAGGCTTACCACTCTTTTCATGCGGCTGATCTTCGTCTTTCTTTCCCTGCTTTGTCTTATCCTTTGGGCTTGCAATCGAGAAGCGGCGCCCGATTTCAATACAGCGGTGCGCCCGATCTTGAATAAGCACTGCCTGCCCTGCCACGGTGGCGTGAAGCAGAGCGGTGGTATCAGCTTCCTATTCCGAGAAGAAGCGCTGCGGCCCGGCAGATCGGGGATGGACTGCATCGTGCCCGGGCGCCCCGACAAAAGTGAGCTGATGGCCCGCATCAACAGTGACCACCCTGTGAAGCGGATGCCTTTAGATGCTCCTCCCTTGGCAGATTCGGAGATCGACATCCTGCGGCGCTGGATAAAAGCGGGCGCTTACTGGGATAACCCTTGGTCTTATGCCCCCGTGGTGTATGCGCAGCCGCCCAGCATTTCCGATCCTCCTCTAGGCTGGGAACACTCGCCTATCGATGCCTTTTTACTGGAGAAAATTAGAGAAAATGGGCTAGTACCCAACGAAGAACAGGATGCACACCGCCTGATCAGGAGACTAAGTTTTGATCTCATCGGCTTGCCTCCAAAACCAGAATGGGTAGCTACCTACGCGGCCGATCCTAGCCCTGCTACCTACGCGGCCTTGGTGGATACGCTGCTCAACAGCCCTCATTTCGGGGAAAACTGGGCAGCTCCTTGGCTCGATCTGGCGCGCTTTGCCGATACCAAAGGCTACGAGCGAGATGGCCACCGCCAAATCTGGCGCTATCGCGATTGGGTCATCGATGCTTTCAATAGTGATATGCCCTATGATTCCTTTTGCATCAAACAACTGGCAGGCGACCTACTCCCGAAGCCGCAGCACGACGATTACATCGCCACCGCCTTCCACCGCAATACCATGAGCAACGACGAGGGCGGCACCGACAACAATGCCTTCCGCATAGAAGCCGTGATGGATCGGGTAAGCACTACCTGGACGGCCTTCATGGGCACCACCATGAGTTGTGTACAATGCCATGCCCACCCCTACGATCCGCTTCGCCACAAGGATTACTACACCAGCTTGGCTGTCTTCAACAACGATCTGGACGAAGACACCCACCACGACAGCCCCGTGCTGCACGTTTTCCCACAGCCCGATAGTGCTCGCTTGCTCGCCTTAGCAGATTTCATCCAACAACTCCCGGTGCCAAAAACCAGCAAGTTACAAGGCGAAGCGCTCACCCGTGAACTACTGAGTATTGGCGGCTTGCAGCACCATCCCCATTTTTTCGACTCGCTGGATAATGCTGCCCACTGGGACTCTAAATGGATCCGCTTCCGCCCCAATGGTCGTGCCCGCCTACCTAAGGTTGCCCTGCCTGCCGAAGGCGGCTGGCTATTGACGCATACAGCACTCAACCCCAAAGGCGGCACTTTGGACATTCATCTTGGTGATGCCCAAGGGCCTATCTGGTTCTCCATCCAGGGAAATAGTCAACACAATTGGCAGCATCAGCTCCTGTACCTGCCGCCGCTACCAGCAGCATATCAAGGAAGCGATCAAGTGGATTTGTGGTTTTCCTATCAAGAAAAAGACCTTCAAAAAGGCGACTTTGCCTACACTTGGTTCGTATTCCTTCCGCATCCCTTTCCAGAGGCGCCGCTGGCAGCGGAGCAAGCTTGGGCAGACCAAGTGCTGGCGCTCTACAATTCCCCCACTAAAGAAAGTGTACCCATTCTAAGCCAAGCAAGCGGCGGCTTCCGCCGCACAACCCAAATATTCGAACGCGGTAGTTGGCTCACCTTAGGAGATACGGTGCAGCCAGCCGTTCCCGTCACCTTGGCGCTGCCGGATCAGCAGCCTATCGACGACCGCTTGGGCTTTGCTCGCTGGATGACCCACCCCGATCATCCGCTCACGCCCCGCGTGGTGGTGAATCGTTTTTGGGCGGCCTTATTTGGCACAGGCTTGGTGGAAACGAGTGAAGATTTCGGTAGCCAAGGCACGCCACCCAGCCATCCTACACTGCTCGACTATCTGGCTGCTAGCTTCATACAAGACGACCACTGGTCTATGAAATCGCTGCTGCGCCGACTGGTGACCACCGCGGCCTATAAGCAAAGCGCCAAAGCGAGCCCGCAACAGCTGGAAACAGACCCCTATAATCGCTTGCTAGCCAGAGGGCCGCGGCAACGGCTAAGCGCCGAACAAATACGCGACCAAGTCCTCTATCAAGCGGGGCTGCTAGATACCCGCCTACACGGCCCCAGCGTGATGCCCGTACAACCAGCGGGTGTGTGGCAAATGGTCTATAGCAACGAGCGGTGGAACAATACCAAGGAAGATAACTACCGCCGCTCCCTTTACACTTATTGGCGCAGAACCAGCCCCTACCCCGGCTTGGAAACCTTCGACGGTTTCACCAGAGAAGTCTGTAACGTAAGAAGGATTACCACCAACACACCCCTACAAGCATTGGCTAGCCTCAACGACCCCGCTTATCTGGAAGCGGCAGCGGTGGTGAGTAAAACTTATATCCCGCAATTAGTCAGTAGCTCCCCACAAAAAACGATCAACGCGATGATAAGGCATTTCCTGTATCGCACTGCTGCACCCAAAGAGTTGGAAACGCTGCTACAAGTGTATGAGGAAGCCCAGCAGCACTATCAGCAAGACCCCCAAGCGCTCCAAGAAATGCTGCAAGCCGCCCACCCCACGGCCTATGATCTCTCAGATATCCCACCCGAGTTGCAGACCGATGCCGCCGCGCTGGCGGTGGTGGCAAATACCCTCTTCAATATTGCCGAAGTTTTAACCAAATAAGCGATGAAAAATCTACAAGAAGAACTTGAACAAACCTACTACCACGCTCAAACACGGCGGCAATTTCTCCGCTACTGTGCAGGGGGATTAGGCGCAGCAGCCCTTAGTAGTTTAGTCGCTTGCGGCTCGGGCGAAATGGCAGCGAACCTCCGTATGCTGGGCCACAAACAGCATCCTGTTAGGAAGGCCAAGAGCGTGATCTACCTCCACATGGCTGGAGCGCCCTCGCAGTTGGAGCTTTTTGATTACAAACCCGCACTGGCTAAATTGCATGGCCTAGATTGCCCGCCTTCGCTGCTGGATGGCAAGCAGTTTGCCTTTATCAAGGGCGTACCTAAAATGCTGGGCCCTCAAGCTACTTTCAAGCAGCGCGGCCAATCGGGCGCTTGGATATCTGATTACCTTCCCCACCTAGCGCAAATGGCTGATAAGGTAAGTTTTCTAAAAGCCTGCCATACCGATCAGTTTAATCACGCCCCTGCGCAATTGCTCCTCTACACAGGCTCAGCCAATTTGGGGCGGCCCAGCATGGGATCTTGGGTGACCTATGGCTTAGGAAGTAGCAACGAGAACCTCCCTGGCTATGTGGTGCTCGTCTCTGGCGGTGCCATTCCTAGTGCAGGCAAGAGCTTGTGGGGTAGCGGATTTTTGCCCAGCGTTTACCAAGGTGTACAGTGCCGTAATTCTGGTGATCCCGTTCTTTTCGTCAACGACCCCGCAGGTATGCCTCGCGATCTCCGCGGCCGCACCATCGAGGCCATCAACCGCATCAACGAAGCCCATTACCAAGAGGTAGGCGACCCCGAAATCCTCACCCGCATCAGCCAATACGAGATGGCCTTCAAGATGCAACTCTCCGTTCCGGAAGTAACCGACATCAGCAAAGAGCCTGCCTACATCCACGAGCTGTACGGTATCGACCCACAGCGCACCACTTTTGCCAACAACTGCCTCTTGGCGCGCAAGCTAGTAGAGAACGGCGTCCGCTTTGTGCAGCTATTCGATTGGGGCTGGGATACCCACGGTACCAGCGAGAAAGAAGGGCTGGGGAAAGGCGGCTTGGCAGAAAAATGCCGGCAAACGGATCGCCCCGTCGCCGCCCTACTCGCTGATCTGGAACAGCGAGGACTGCTAGAAGAAACCCTCGTTGTTTGGGGAGGAGAATTCGGCCGCACGCCCATGCAAGAAAACCGCGATGGCCTTACCAATGCCTTCACTGGCCGCGACCACCACACCGAAGCTTTCACCGTCTGGATGGCTGGCGGTGGCATAAAACCGGGCATCACCCACGGCGAAACCGACGAAATTGGCTACTATGGCACTAGCGGCCGTGTGCACATCCATGATTTACAAGCCACCATCCTTCATCAAGTAGGAATAAACCATGAAAAGCTGACTTTCCCTTTCCAAGGCCGCGACCACCGGCTGACGGATGTAGGTGGAGAAATTATCGAAGAAATCTTGGCATAAAGAAAGAGCGGCTCAGGATTTCTCCCGAGCCGCTTGCAATTTATTGTTCGTTGTTTGTTTTATTATCACTAGGCATCTTCCAGAGCCGCCGCGCCGCCAACAATCTCTAGGATTTCGCTGGTGATAGCCTCTTGGCGTGCTTTGTTGTAGCTAATTTTCAGTTCTTTCAGCAACTCCTCTGCGTTTTCAGTTGCCTTGTCCATGGCGGTCATTCGTGCACCGTGCTCGCTGGCGTGGGTATCCAACAGATACTTCTGGAAAGTCGTTTGCAAGATGCTGGGTACCAATTCGTTCAGCAGTGCCTCCTTGCCTGGCTCGAAAATATAGTCGGCTCTGAACTGGCTTTTCTCTGTCTTTTCCTCAGTCGCTGGCGGTAGCACGGGTAAGAATTGCTGGGTCTCTGCGAATTGCTGCACAGCATTTTTGAACCGAGAGTAACTCACCACCACCCGGTCGAAGTCGGCATTTTCGAAGCCATCCATTAGGTACTGGGACAGAACTTTGGTAGCATCAAAGCTCAGATCCTCGAACAGAGCCACATGCTTGTTCACAAGGCGCACCCGCTTATCCGCTGCATAATTCCGGCGGAAAAAGTCGTTGGCTTTCTTACCGATGGCGATCACCTCTACCTGCCCATCAGCTGGCAACTCACTTAAAATTGCTTGCAGCGTTGCTACTGCAGACTTGATAATGTTGGTATTGAAGGCACCTGCCAGACCACGGTTGGAGGTTACGACTACGAGAGCCGCATTCTTCAATGGTCTATTTTGGTTGAATGCCGTGCCTGCGTCGCCTTCCAAAGCGGCCAGTATGTTGCGGAGCATCTGATCTAGCTTATCAGCATAAGGCCGCATATCCACAATTGCTTGCTGTGCACGACGCAGCTTGGAGGCAGAAACGAGTTTCATGGCACTGGTGATCTGCTTGGTATTTTTTACCGAGCCAATCCTTTCCCTTACTTCCTTTAAGTTGCCCATTTAACTTTGGTTAACTACGCTATTAGATAATCGCTCGGCTTTGCCAGTAAGCAAAGCCGAGCGATTGTTGGTTATGCAAACTGCGGTACTAGCTCAGCAGCTAGTGCATCCACTTTCGCCAGATCTTCTTTTTCTAACTTACCAGCACGGAAATTATCCAGCACGTCTTGGTGGCGACGCTCCATTTCACCAAAGAAGTAGGTTTCGAACTCCCGAATCTTGCTCACAGGCACACTACGCAGCCGGTTGTTCGTACCCAAGTGGATGATAGCCACCTGCTTTTCTACCGAGACGGGGCTATATTGCGGCTGTTTCAAGATTTCTACGTTGCGCTTACCCTTCTCGAGTACGTTCATCGTAGTGGCATCTAGGTCGGAACCGAATTTAGAAAAGGCCTCTAGCTCACTGTAGGCAGCTTGATCGAGCTTGAGCGTACCCGCTACCTTCTTCATGGATTTGATTTGCGCATTACCTCCTACACGGGATACAGACACACCCACGTTGATCGCGGGGCGAATACCGTTGTTGAAGAGCGTGGACTCTAGGAATATCTGCCCGTCGGTAATAGAAATTACGTTGGTGGGGATGTAAGCGGATACGTCACCAGCCTGTGTTTCGATGATCGGCAAGGCTGTTAGCGAGCCGCCACCCTTCACGATACCCGCAGCTTTTAGTGTTTCTGGTAGATCGTTCATGCTCTGAGCGATGGAATCATCTGCGATGATCTTTGCCGCGCGCTCCAACAAACGACTGTGGAGATAAAAGACGTCGCCAGGATAGGCCTCGCGTCCTGGTGGACGACGAAGTAGTAGCGACACCTCCCGATAAGCGACAGCCTGCTTAGACAGGTCATCGTAAATAATCAAGGCTGGGCGGCCTGTATCGCGGAAATACTCACCGATAGCGGCTCCTGCGAAAGGGGCAAAGAACTGTACAGGTGCCGGATCCGCAGCAGAAGCCGAAACGATGACAGAATAGGGCATCGCACCATTTTCTTCGAGTGTTTTAGCCACTTGTGCAACGGTAGAAGCCTTCTGACCACAGGCCACATAGATACAATAAACAGGCTCCCCACGATCATAGAACTCCTTTTGGTTCAGGATGGTGTCGATAGCGATGGCCGTTTTACCTGTTTGGCGGTCGCCAATGATGAGCTCGCGCTGTCCTCTACCTACGGGAATCATCGCGTCAATGGCTTTGATACCAGTTTGTAGCGGTTCGTTTACTGGCTGGCGGTAGATAACACCAGGTGCTTTGCGCTCCAATGGCATCTCGTAGGTGACGCCTTCGATCTCGCCCTTACCATCAATTGGCTGCCCTAAAGTATTGACTACCCGACCGGCAAAACCGTCGCCTACCTTGATAGAAGCAATGCGCTTGGTGCGGTGTACGCGGCTGCCTTCTTGGATACCCGTAGAAGGTCCCATCATAACCACCCCTACGTTGTCCTCTTCCAAGTTCAATACGATGGCTTCGCTGCCGTTTTCAAATTCAACCAACTCCCCGGCCTGTACATTGTTCAAGCCATACACACGAGCAATACCGTCACCAACTTGTAGTACGGTGCCGTATTCCTCTAGCTCGGTGCTGTTATCGAAGCCTGAAAGCTGCTGCTTGAGGATTGCGGAGATTTCATCAGGTTTTACTGCTGCCATGATGTTATTTATTTTTATACTTAGTTACTGGACGGTAGAAACCGCTTCATTATGCGCTAAACCTTTGGAAAAAAGCTTAGATCTTATTTTGATACTCGGGATACATAGACGTTCACTTTACTGAAGTCTTTGCGGAGTTCCTTTATTTTTTGCGACACGCTACTGTCATATACATTGCCGTTGTACTCGATCACAAACCCACCAATTAGTTCGGGATCTACAGCCGTTGTTAGCTCTATGTCGGGTGTAACACCCTCCATCTTAGCCAACTGCGCTTGAATACTATCCAGCTCGGCAACTGAAAGCTCCCTGGCACTCGTCACCTTTACTGAAGTGATCTTCTTATACACTTTGTATTGCTGTATGAAAGCAGCTACCACTTCCGGCAAATTGCCCTCCCGTCCTTTACTCACGAGTATGCGCGCAAAGGCCTGCGTCATCTCGCTCAGCTCAACTTGGCTTAGGATAGCATCCAAGGTACTTTTCTTCTTTTCCGGCTTGATGATGGGGCTTTTGAGGAAGAGGTAGAAATCTCTGTTATCTATCAGACTTTTTACCACATCCATGTCTTGCTTCACCGCTTCTAGCTTTCCTTGTTCTACTGCGAGATCAAGCAAAGACTTGGCGTAGCGTTCGGCAACTTTTAAGTTCTTCATCTAGTGTGTCTTTTTTTTAGACATGGGTAAGCAATTCGCTTAGTTGAGTTTGCTGACCAAGTCTTTTACAAAAGCTTGCTGACTGGCATCGTTGCCCAGTTCCTTGCGCAAGATTTTCTCAGCAATATCCACGGCTATGATCCCTACTTCTTGCTTGAGATCGATCATGGCGGCTTTGCGCATGTTCTCGATATCGCGCTTGGCATCGGAAGCAATTTTTTGCTGTGCTGCTTTAGCGTCTTCCTTTGCTTCCGCCAGGATTTTGCTAGCGGCTGTCTCGGCGTCGCGCTTGATGCGCATACTCTCCTCGCGGGCTTCCTGCAACAGGCGCTGGTTGTCCGCCTTGAGGGTCTCCATTTCGGCACGTACCCGCTTGGCCTCGTCGATACTGTACTGGATGTCCTCCTCCCGCTTTTTCAGGGCGCTTTGGATGGGTTTGAAGGCGAAGCGAGATAAAAAGAAGTAAGTAACTAAGAAAATGACAGTAGTCCAGAAAATCAATCCTGGATCTGGCTTAATTACACTGAAATCTGCAAGAAAAAGCATACCGTCGAATGTTATTTATGTGGATATGAATAGCGAATAGTCGCTACTTAATTTCTTAAAACCAAAAATAGCCCAATGCAGGGGCTAAAGGAGCTGGAGCTTTCGCCAATCGCGAAAAACTCCAGCTACATTTGTTCGGTCAGACGAATTGATATTACAACAACTTGTCCAACAGACCTACGATGATAGCGAACAATGCGGCACCTTCAACGAAGGCAGCCGTAAGGATCATTGCACTACGAATATCTGCTGCAGCTTCTGGCTGGCGAGCAATAGATTCTGTAGCTTTGCTACCGATCAAACCGATTCCGATACCAGCGCCAAGGGCGGCGATACCTGCTCCAAGAGCTCCCATATTATATGGTTTTAAAGATTAATAATACAGTTACAAAGAATTACGTAAGTGCCATTGCCCCAACGTTCATTCTCTTATTTTTTTATTAGTGGGCACCTTGTAAATCCGATTGGTGATCATCATGATGATGACCTTCCTCCACTGCTGCCCCGATGTAGCTAGCTGATAGGATAGCAAAAATGAAAGCTTGCACAAAAGCCACTAAAAGTTCAATACAATTCATGAAGGCCGTGAACAGAGATCCGACAAAAGCGCCTGCACTCGCCCCTCCTAGACTAGCACCGTTTTTGCCAAAAATAAAGATGAGGCTTATTAGAGACAAAATAATGATATGCCCAGCTGTGATATTCGCAAACAAACGAACCATCAAAGAAAATGGCTTGATCACTAAGCCTAAAATTTCAACAGGCGTAAGAATAAATATTTTAATGAGTGGTGGCACCCCGGGCATCCAAAGTGTATGCTCCCAAAAATGACGATTGCCATTGGCATAAGCTACAATAGCAGCGATCAATGCCAAGGTGAAAGTGACGGCAATGTTGCCCGTGACGTTGGAGCTACCAGGGAAGAAGGGAATGAGACCAAACAAATTACAAAAGAGAATAAAAAAGAAGACCGTCAAGATGAAAGGGTGAAAACGCGCGTAGTGCTTCTCTCCGATCATCGGCAAGGTAATCTCATCCTTTATAAAGTTGAAGAAAGGTTCCATAAAGCCTTGGGCGCTATTGGCCTTGGGCGCAAGCCCGTCTCTCTTTTTGTAGGCCCGTGCGACAGAAGTCCAAAGCAACATCAGTAAGAGGGAAGCCAACAGCATAGTGAATACGTTCTTGGTAATGCTGAAATCGTAGAAGCTAGTGACCCCACCCCCTAATAGACCTCCGTCCCAAACGCTAGGGGCATCCAGCAGGTACTTCCCGCCATCCTCGAATATCGCAAAATAAACATCTTTCTTTTTACCTTCAGACGTTTCAACAACATCATGTGATATACACTGAACGGCTACCTTTTCTTCAAAATACGCAAAGCTTGCATCCTCCACCCGATTGACACGGCCGTGATTGAGCACATAACCGTTCACAGCCTTATGGCCGTGCTCAAACATACTGCTTAATCCGAGAGTCCAGCCGTGGTCAGGAGCGTACAGCATCACCGGTAGCGGAATAGCTAAATGCCCCCACAGATGGAACTCGTTCGCATCCGCTATGTGGTGTAAGATCACACCCGCAGCATCATACGTATCAGTATGGCCACAAGGCGACTCCGTAGGTTGATCGTGGTTTGCACCCCCGTGTGCTTGGGAATACAGTTTACCCGAAGCACCCAAAAATGCACAAAAAATTACGAAAAAAGCGACTATTGAACTAGCTTTCACAAGCATCTGGATTAGCTGGCCTTAAAATTGACCGCAAAGGTAAGCAGTATCTCCTATATTTCTTACCAAAAATGGGCTTTTTTTCCACAATTAAAACTTGTGCGGCGCTCGTCTCTGTATGCCTTTTTCTGCCAGGGCGGCTATAGCCATTTAATCTTTGGCGCATCACCCAAATACCCTTGCATCGAACGACAGCAAACCAAAGTGACAAAATATAATTTGTCAATATTTCTTTGCTATTTAGCCCTTATCCTCACAGTCGCGATATATTTGTCTAGTTTGGCACTGAATGTCCGTACGCAATCGCTGGCTCTCGCCCAGACGGGCACCTAATACCCATACGGGCGTTTCGGCGGGCTGCAGGCAAGTGCAGGAGCAAGGTTTTTCTTTCAAGAGCAAGGCTGTTGCGCGCTTCGGCACGGCTACTATTGGAAGCATGGCTCCCGCCTTCGGCAAAAAATTTATCCCCCAGCCTGTCAAGTAAATGTAAATTAAATCTTATCTTTGGTTTCATTTCTGGATTTTTCCCTGCCAAATACGCCCTCTGAGGTGGCTTATTGCTCCTGTATTCCGTTGCTTATTCCCCAACTAATCTTTGCTTTATGAAGCTGCTGACGTTTCTCTTTCTCTTCTTCTTTGCCATGTTCTCCTTTCCTGCTTTACAAGCCCAGCAAGTGCTGGAATACACTACCACCCTAAGCTCAGATGAAATGCGCGCCCTCCAAAGCCAAGAGAAGATGATGTGTACCGCCATGCCTCCGCTGGTGGTGCTCAACTGCCGAGCAGATGATCGGGATAATCCGGATGGAGGCGCAATTGGAAGGTTAGAATGGCGTGTGGAAGGGGGTATGAATCCTTTTTCCGTTCGCTTGCTCCACAGCGGTGGCCAAATTTTCACTGTTGTTGGCGGAACTGGGCCAGAGGGAAATCAATTCACTGCCCCCAGGGATTTTTCACTAACGAACACCACCACCTCAGCTACCTGCATCCCCGGCGGGGACTACACCATCGAAATCACCGATAACGAAGGTTGTGTGGTCACCTGCATGGTCACCTTCGTACCTACCTGTTTCAATTATGATAACAGCATCGTGCCTGCGCTTACCCACGTAGATTGCAACAACCCCACTGGCTCCATCACCATTGGCAATATTCCCGATGCTTATTGCAATACCGACCCCAGCGCCGGCTCCGTCAGCTATGCTTGGAGCGACGGCGGCCCCAGCACCCCCAACCGGACAGGGCTAGCGCCAGGTTTTTACTCCGTGACCGTTACCGATTTTTATGGTTGTACAGGTGAGTTCAACAACATCGAAATCTTAGACAACTCCGCTGGTGCAGAGATCGCACCCGGCAGTTGTAGCGGACTCCCCCCCACCCTCATCGGAGGAAATGACGGAGAAATCTCTTTCACTATCAACAGCGGAAATCCTCCCTTCAACATTACTTGGTCAGGGCCAGACACGGGCGGGCCTCAGTCCGGCAACGTAGGTTTCAACACCATCACAGGCCTCCCGCCCGGCGATTATATTGTTACCATCACCGATAGCGATGGTTGTACCGACGACTGCTTTGTGACCATCGAAGATGCGCTCTGTACGCTCAACGTCAGCTGCCCTACGGGACCTAACCCGGATAATACAGTGACGATTACCTTTTCTGGGGGTGTAGCGCCCTATTCCATATTCTACTCCGGCCCTCCTGGCGTATTTGGAGATGCGTTCACCAATCTCCTCAGCTATACCACGCCTGTTCTACCTCCAGGTGATTATAATTTCGACATAACAGATGCCAACGGGTTCAACTGTGCTGGCTTTTGCCAGATCACTATTAGCGCCCCAGATTGCAGCACCCTCTCCTTGGCGAATTTTGTCGTTACCCAACCCCTTTGCAATGGAAGTTTCGGCAGTATTGACCTCACCGTCACCGGCGGCAACCCTGCTTATACTTTTAGTTGGGCAGGGCCTGGCGGTTTTAGCGCTAGCACCGAAGATGTTAATAGCCTAGTGCCAGGTACCTATACGGTTACCATCTCCGACGCAGCGGGCTGTACGACTATTCCCCCTGCTTCTTTTACCATCACCCAGCCCGATGTGCTTTCCATTGTTTGTGATGCTACTGCCTCCGACTTTGAGGCAAACAACGGCAGCCTCAGCGTGGACATCATAGGAGGAACACCACCTTATCAGCTGAATTACAACGGCAACATCGTAAACAACTATACCCCTGCTAGTCCAATCACCAACTTGGCTCCTGGTTCATACGGGATTGTCGTGACGGATACCAATGGCTGCCAAGCGGCTTGTAGCCTGACAATCCCCGAGATTAATTGTGATCTTAACGTTTCTCCTACGCTTGTGCAGCCTAGCTGCCCAAGGGAAGCCGATGGCAGTATCAGCCTACAGCTCAGCGATGTCGTGGGCGATTCCAGCATCCTTTGGTCTATTCCAGGCTTCGATAACCAAACGAGCTTGAGCAATTTAGCTGCCGGCAACTATTATGCTGTGGTGGGCGATGACAACTGTAGGCTGGATACGCTGCGCTTTACCCTTAGCGACCCAGCGGCTGTGGCTGTTTTGATTACCCTGGAAGCCAGTATCAACTGCTTTGGAGACAGCACGGCCAGCCTGCTGGCCAACGTCACAGAAGGGGTAGCTCCCTTTAGCTACAACTGGATCAACGCCAACCAGCCCGACACCAACAGAATAGACAGTCTGCCCACTGGCGAATACATCTTGGAAGTTACGGATGGCAGCGGCTGTGTAGGGCGCGACACCTTCCAAATCGTACAGCCCGAAGCCCTTATTTTTTCTTGTAGCGCCACCGCAGAAAGCAGCAGCGGCGCTAATGATGGCAGTATTACCCTCAGCTTTGGTCAGATGGGCAACAGTACCGGTCCTTACAGCATCAGCGGCGACTACACAGCTAGCGGACTTAGCTTGGCAGATAGTCCGATTCTAATTAGTGACTTAAGCCCCGGCACTTACCATTTTACCTTCACTGACAGCAATGGCTGTGAGGAAACGTGTAGCGTAAGCGTCAATGCAGGCGGCTGTACCATGACCCTCGATTCACTTGCAATACAACCCGACTGCAACAACCCAACGCTCGGTAGCCTAGTGGTTACCCCTGTAAACGGCACTCCACCTTATACCTATACTTGGACAGGCAGCGGCAGTACCGACAGCCTGGTAAACGATCTCCCCCCCGGCAACTACAGCGTACTGGTAACCGATGCCAACGCTTGTACCGCTAGCCAAGACTTTAGTTTAGTCGCCTTTACAGCTTTCCCTTCCTGGACGATACAAGCCGCAGATAGCCTATGCCGCGATGCTTGTGCTACCTATCTAGTTAACCTAGACGGGCAAGCCCCTTTTGCGCTGGACTATCGGGTCAGCGATAATATGGGGCTCCTCAACAGCGGCAATTTCATCATACAAACCGATGCAGATACGCTGCTCCAAATTTGTCCTGCCGATTTGGGCTTAGGTAGCTTAGAAGGACTCACCATCGCCTTTACGCAGCTCACCGATGGCCTGTGTAATAGCAGCGATACGCTTTCCTTCCCCATCCAAATCTATCCGCTGGTAAGCGACACTATACGGCAAAACTTCTGCACAGGGGATACTCCTAGCTTCGGCGGACAGAGCTTCGACCAAGCCAACCCCTATGACGAAATCTTATTTAGTGGGCAATCCGTCAACGGCTGCGATAGCTTGCTGGTTGTAGATTTATCTTTCTTTGATGCCGTCCCTGGCTCGATAGATACGAGCATCTGCATCGGTAGCAGCATCACATTGGAAGGACAAGTCTTCAATACTGCCAACAACGGTAGTAGTTTTGTTTCTGCTTCGCCCTCTGTGCTGGGTTGCGATAGTATTGTTACGGTAAACATCAGCTTTATCCCTCTTGCAAGCAGCAACATAGACACTGTTCTCTGTGAAGGCGCGGCGCTAATATTAGAAGGCAACGTCTTTGATGCCGACAACGCTGGCGGTTCTTTTATATCCAATACGCTATCCGCCAATGGTTGCGATAGTTTAGTGAACGTCACCGTCAGCTTCTTCCCTGTCCCCATGGGGAGTTTGGATACCACCATTTGCAGCGGCAGTTCCCTGACGCTACTCGGCCAAACCTTCGATGAAGCCAACCCCACAGGTACCCTCACCCTCCTAGCGGCCTCCGCCAATGGTTGCGATAGCCTGGTGAACGTCACCGTCAGCTTCTTCCCTGTCCCCATGGGGAGTTTGGATACCACCA
>DAITME010000024.1:11072-17956 GCA_036835305.1 Lewinella sp. | reverse complement strand
ACCCCACAGGTACCCTCACCCTCCTAGCGGCCTCCGCCAATGGTTGCGATAGTTTGGTGAACGTAACGGTCAGCTTCTCGGCTCCCTTGGTACTAGAGTTGTTAGGCATACGCGGTAACTGCAACGACACCAATTTTAGTCTGGAATTTAGCTACAACGGAGTAGGAGACGTGGAGGTAAGCATCAGCAATGCCGTGCCGGCTACTTTCGTCCTAAGCCCCGGAATGAATACGATGGAGGTCGCGCCAACAGGCAACACGATTAGTATCCTCGGCGCCACTTCCTTGTCAGACGACTGCCCTGTGAACAGTAACGGGAGCGTCAACATTCCCCTTGCTCCGGTACTCAGCATCGATATTCTGAGTGGAGCAGATGCTAGCTCGGCTATCAGCTGCTTTGGTGCCAACGATGGGCAGCTCCGAGCAGTACTGGCGGGTAACAACCTTGAAGGCTTTAACTTCCAATGGAGCCATGGCAGCACCACTGCTACGGCAAATAATCTTGGTGCAGGTACCTACATCGTAACGGCCAGCCATCCTAATGGCTGTACCGTTAGCAGCAGCATCACCCTCAGCGAGCCACCTCCCCTTTCTTTCCTAATCAGCACTCAGGCGGCTAGCTGCCTGAATAATTTGGCGAGTATAACGATCGATACCATCCTACAAGCCAATGAACCGTATGTTTATCAGATTAATCAAAGCGGTTATTTTCCTATCGGCAGCTTTCCATTCCGCATTCAGCAGGCGCCTGGAGGCATACGTCTGGATATTCAGGACAGCAATGGCTGTATTGGCAGTGAGGAAATGCTACTAGAGGCAGCGCCAGCGCGACAGCTCCTCATCCTGCCTGGCGACACACTAATTCGCTTGGGCGATAGCCTCTTGCTTACGGCTCAAACCAATCTTGATCCCGTTCTTGTTCGCTGGAGCTCTAGTAGCGACACGAGTGGACTCCAGTCCTTGTCCCTCCGTGTTGGCCCCACCGACAATACCAGCTACCGATTGGTGGTAGCGGACGAGAATGGCTGCACCGCTTCTGCCGAAGTACTCATCAGAGTAGATCGCCGAGTACCCATCTATGCGCCCAATGCTTTTAGTCCCAACGGGGATGGCCAAAACGATTTCTTCACCTTCTACGGTGAGCAGGGTATTGTGCGTTACCACGATCTGCTTATCTTCAATCGGTGGGGAGAGATCGTCCACCGTGCCAATGGCGACTTGGCGCCCAACGACCCTAGCTGGGCCTGGGATGGAACTTACAGAGGCGAATTACTCAATCCAGCGGTGTTTGTTTATCAAATATATGTCACCTTGGCCGATGGACGTAAAGAACGCCTACAAGGAGAAGTCACCTTACTCCGCTAAACCGCAGCGCTAACTGAGCGTTAGCCTGTTGTTTTGTTTACTTCATTTGTTTCCTACTGTATGCTCAACAATTATTGGCGTGGGGTACAGCATCCCGAACGTTTTCAAGGCCATCTAGATAAGCGCGGCTACTTCGAGGGCTGGTACTACAAGCTCGTTGTGCCCGAAGCAGGCGTTGCGTATGCGATCATTCCAGGCATTAGTTTACCCAGAAATGAGGAGGGCCATGCCTTTATCCAGGTTTTGAACGGTGTGGATGGTGGCACCACTTATCATCGCTTCCCTCTATCCAACTTCCACTCGCCCAAGGATCGCTTCTGGGTAGCGCTGGGCGACAACTACTTCAGTGACCAGGAAATTCGCCTCCGCTTGCCTGGTTTACAGGCCGATGTGCAGTTTCACCAAGCCGATCGTATTGGTGGCAGACCCTGGCCCAAGCGCCTTTTTGCTCCTGGCGTGATGGGTTGGTACGGCTTTATTCCTGGTATGCAGTGCTATCACGGCTTAGTGAGCTTGCATCACCATCTTCGCGGCACGGTACAAGACAAAAAAGGACAGTACGCTGTGGTGGGCGGGCTAGGATACATTGAAAAAGACTGGGGTAGCAGTTTCCCCAATGCTTGGGTTTGGTTGCAGTCTAATCATCTCCTGTCCGATAGCCCCAGCAGCTTGATGGTCTCCGTAGCTGACATTCCCTGGCTGGGGCGCAGCTTCACGGGTTTTCTGTGTACCTTTCTCTTCGAAGGAGAGCTGCACACCCTCGCTACTTGGACAGGTGCCAAAGTACAGTTGGCAATAGAACCCTTGGAGCGTTTGCAGGGCTTGGCTCACACCCAGACCCAGACGGGCGTACCAGCGGGCACCCAGTACGGGCACGCAAGTGCAGGAGCAGTGCCTGCCACATCAAGAGCAACAATTTTGTTAAAAGACCAGCGGCGGCAGCTCCTCGTAGTAGGCCAAAGCACCCAAAGCGGTGAGCTCAAAAGCCCCATTGCCGGGCAAATGAGCGGCAAAATCAACGAAAGCCTACAAACGCAGCTACAAATCACTTTCACGCTGGATGGCGTAGTCCGCTACGATGGTCCTGCGCACTGGTCTGGCTTCGAGATTAGTGAAAATGCAGGAAGCATCATCAACTAAAATTTAAAGCAACATCAACAGCCCCAAACCTGCCAACAAGAACAACTTTAGCTGACTGCTCAAGCGGCCGTAATCATGCTGCTGCCGTGCTCGTACGATACCCCAAGCGATATAGACCAAAGCCAGCCCCAAGCCAGCAATAAAAAACAAAACGCGTAAGGTCTGAAAAGCAGGCCAGTCCCACCAAATCGGTAGAATCAATGCCGTCAAGCATAAAAAAACCAAGAACAAGGCTAGCCCACGGCTGCGCTCCATACCCAACCAAACAGGAAGGGTTCGCCGGCCAATGTGTCGATCACCTACCACATCTTGCATATCCTTCACCAACTCCCGGAGAACGGTAGCCAATGCAGCAAAAAGGGCATAAACAAAAACGATTCCCACCAAGTATATGCCACTTTGTGGTGCCTCTTCCCAAAGCTGTAGCAAGGCACGTCGCTCCGCCACAATAAGCAAGAAAGGCACACCAGCGCAGTAAATTGCCACCAAAGCGTTGCCCGCCAGCGGAGTGGGCTTGATATATCGGGTGTACAGTGCCAAAACTCCCACGGCCAAGGGATAGAGCCCCAACAAAAGCAGCTCTTTCAACTGAAAAGCAAGCAGCAAGCTGAAGGCAAAACCCAACAACACACTGATCAAATACCACCACAAACAAAGCGCGACCCCTAAGGCGTGCACCTTGTTTTTGCCTGGTCGATTGATCGCATCACTCTCCACATCCAACAAATCATTCACAATATAGCCGCCTGCAGTTACCAATACGGTCGCCCCGCACAGCAGATAAAAAGGAAAGTCACTCAGCTTACCTACTATGCTCGTGGCCTCTAGGCTTGGCAGAATGAACCGACCATATATCAGCCACTGTGTAAGCGCAACGATAAGTAGGTTGGGTAAACGTATGAGCCGAAAAAAATCAAGTAGCAAAGTGGTGATACTATAAGCGATTGGGTAATTGAATAACAAAGATAGATTGCTTTTTTGAAACGCTAAAAAGCAGATGACAGCTTGGCTCCATTTTGGACAGCTACGTTAACGTATTGGTCCATCAACCGACTAACGGATCAACGGATACATCCAAACGCCAGCCAGCTAGCTCCCCCCCCATAGCCTTAAAACCCTGCTCCCTAACCCCAACACGGCTCCTGCGAGAGCAACGAGTGCGGACCGTGCCCGCCGGCACGCCCGTCTGGGTATGGGTGTACACGCATTGCCCGCACATACGCGTCCGAGTACCGGCACGCCCGCCGTGCTCGCCTGGGTCTGGGTATAGGCGAGAGCCAGCGAGTACGTACCCTACCCGTAAGGGGTGTACACTGATGCCCGGCTGGCCGAGCGCTACTACCGCAACTAGTCAAGCTTTCCCGCTCTTGTAAATTGATATAAAGGCCGTATCTTGCCCCTCGAAATTGTTTTATAGTCACTCCACTTATGCAATCAAGGCCTTGTCTTGTCTTTATCTTGGTGTTTAGTTGCCTTCTGCTCGGTTTGCCAAACTTGCTGGGGCAGTCTGCCGTAGCCAGAACCAGTCTTTCCTCCAAGACCATTCAAATTGGCGATCAGCTCAACCTAAGCATCCAACTAAGCGCGCCCACAGGCACCGACATTGGTGAAATTGACTTTTCAAGAGCCTTCGCCGATAACCCTGCCGAGCTGGTGCGCCTCCAGCCCATGCAAACAGTGGCTGAAAAACCTGAACTCCTCACCCAACAAGTCCTGACCCTACAGCTTTTCGACACCGGCTACGTCTTCACCCCCGCTTTCTACATCCCCATCCGCTACCCCGATGGCTCCGCCGACACCCTGCAAACCGAAAGCCTACTCATTACCGTCACTGGCATTCCCGTTGAAGAAGATGTTGAACTCATGCCCATTAAACCCATCATCAAAGAACCGCTGCGCTGGACGGATTTCTGGCCGCTCTACCTAGCCACACTCGCCTTGCTTCTAGCCTATGCTGGCTTCAGCTACTGGCGAAAAACAAAGACCCCCCCTCCCCCAGTACCTATTGAGAAACGCCCAGCACATTTGCTCGCGCTGGAGCAGTTAGATGCCTTAGTAGCAAAGAACTTGTGGCAAAGCGGCCAAATCCCCTCTTACTATACCGAGCTGAGCTACATTCTACGAGCCTACCTGGAAGCACGCTTCGATATCCCAGCCATGGAATCTACCAGCCGGCAAATCATCAAGGCCCTAGCCGAAAAACAACGCATCGACGAAACCCAAACGCAAGAGCTATCGCAGCTGCTACAACTCTCCGACCTAGTAAAATTTGCCAAAGCGCAGCCCGGTGAAAATATCCACGAACAAAGTGTGCGCCGAGTTCGGACGTTCATACAATCCCAAGCCGATAGCGACGAGACATCGAAAACCATGCAAAACGAAGAAGAATGAGCTGGCTAAGCCAATACAGTTTCGTCTATCCCTGGGTGCTGCCGCTATTGGTGCTGCCACCCTTGGTTTGGTACTTTCTTTACTGGCGAAAAGACCGCCACAGCAGCCTGCGATTGCCCACTACCAGTGGCCTGCAGGGCGTCTCCTCCTGGCGCAGCCAAGTACGCCCCTACCTCCCTTTGCTTAGGGTGCTGTCGCTTTGTGCCTTCCTCATCGCCCTCGCTCGCCCACGGCTCGATCTGAAGGAGGAGAGTGTAAAGGCGGAAGGCATTGATATTGTTCTATCGATGGATCTCTCCACCAGTATGGGGGCTACTGACTTCCCCCCCAACCGACTAGAAGCCGCCAAAAACGTAGCGATCGAATTTGTTCAAAGCCGGCAATACGATCGCATTGGCCTCGTCGTGTACGCCGCCGAAGCTTACACCAAAGCACCGCTTACGGTAGATCACGACCTCATTATCCAGCATCTCCAAGGCTTGGAGATGGGCGAACTGTTGGACGGAACTGCCATTGGCACGGGCTTAGCCACAGCGGTGAACCGCCTTAAGGAAAGCACTGCTAAAAGCCGCATCATCATTCTACTTACAGATGGAGAAAACAATGCTGGCTACCAGAGCCCAGAGTTGGCAGCGGAACTAGCTAAGGAATTTGGCATTCGCGTCTATACCATCGGCGTGGGTAGCGGAGAAGAAACGCTGATGCCATCGGCCCCCATCGGCCAAGGCCGCTACCGTTATCGCCCCACCCAAGGCAGCGTGGACGAGAACCTACTGCAATACATTGCCGACCTCACCAGCGGCCGCTACTTCCGTGCTAAAGACAAAGAAGAACTGGCCTCCATCTATGGCTATATTGATGAGCTGGAAAAAACCGAAATAGAAACCAGTGTGTTCCGTAGGTACCAAGAAGAATTTGGGCGGTTCATGCTCTGGGGCATGGTCTTACTCTCGCTTGAGATATTACTGCGCTACACCCTGCTGCGTTCTATACCCTAGTGACGGTTAAAAATAAACTCGCTACACCAATGTTCCGATTAGAAAATCCCGATTATCTGTGGTGGTTGCTACTCCTGCCGATGCTTTTACTAGCTTATGGTTTCTACTGGCGCAGCCGGCAGCAAGCCCTGCGCGCCTTTGCGGAGCGGGAGCTGCTGGATCGGCTAGCTCCGGGCTGGAGCCAACGGCTGCCTTGGACGAAATTTTTGTTGCTCCTCGCGGCCATCCCCTTACTGGCTTTAGCCTATACCAACCCCCAATGGAGCAGCCAGCGAGAAGAGGTCAAACGCAGAGGTATCGACCTGATCATTGCGCTCGACGTGAGCCGATCCATGCTTGCTGAAGATATACAGCCCAGCCGCATGGATAGGGCCAACTATTTTGCCAGCACCCTAGTAGATGCCCTGAGCGGCAATAATATCGGCGTGGAGCTATTCACCTGTACCGCTATTTTGCAAGCACCGCTCACAACAGACTACGCCTTTGTCAAGTCGGTAATTTCCACGGCAGGGCCTTACCAGATCGGCGCGCAAGGAACCAATATTGGCGAAGCCATCCAAGTAGCCGAGAAAAGCTTTAAAGCCGACAATCAGAACCACCGCGCCCTAGTGATCATCAGCGACGGAGAAGACCACGACGGCAGCGGCCAGCAAGCCGCCTCCGCTGCACAAGAAAAGGGATTGCTCATCTACACCGTGGGCGTGGGGAAAGAAGAAGGAAGCTACATGCCCTTGGCACTAGACAATGGCGCCCGCGATTATGTCAGAAACAGCAGTGGAAGCCCCGCACAGAGTAGGGCTAATATGAATACCCTCGCTGATATTGCAGCAGCCGGCGGCGGGCGTTTCTACCCACTCAGCAGCGATGCGGAGGCCTTGGCTACGGCTATCCAACAGCAAATTGACAAAATTGAAAAAATGGAGTTCGAGTCGCAGTCCTTCACCAGCTACGAGAGCTACTTCTACTATTTCCTTTGGCCTGCCTTTGGCTT
>DAITME010000024.1:0-10972 GCA_036835305.1 Lewinella sp. | reverse complement strand
AAAGGAAACTACAACCTCGGCAACGCCCTCTATGAAAAAGGACAATTCCCCGAGGCCGCCAAGCGCTACGAAGAAGCCGCCAGCCTGGCAGACGATGACAATATAAAATCGGATGCCTACCGAAACCTCGGGGATGCCTACTTCCAGCAAAAAGACTACCAAAAAAGCGTAGAGGCCTACAAAAACAGCCTGAGAATTCGCCCCGACGACCTAGAAACAAAATACAACCTCAGTAAAGCCCTGCGGCAAATACAACAACAAGAGCAACAAAACCAGCAAAACCAAGATCAGCAACAGCAAGACCAGCAAGATCAGCAGCAGCAAGATGGACAGGGCCAGGAGCAACAAGAACAAAACCAAGGGCAGCCAGGTGGCGATAGCCAGCAGCCACCACAAGACGGACAGCCACAACAAGAAAACCCCCAAAACGGACAGCCCAGCCAAGCACAGCCCGAAAAAACCCCAACCATGAGCCGCGAAGAAGCCGAAAGACAGCTAGGCATCGCAGCCGAAGCCGAGAAAAAAACTAGAAGCCGGCTACAAAGAGATACGCAAAACGCTTGCAATTCAAAAGAAGAGTGGTAGTTTCGTGCCCATGAAGTGTTTACGACTAAGCATATTATTACTTATCTATGGCTGGCTGGGAGGACTTGCTGCCCAGCAGCATGCTGATATCACCTTCGACGCAAAGGCGAGCAAAAGTAAGATGCTACTAAATAGTACCGTCGAATACGAAGTGAACCTTCGCAACGCCAGCGGAAGTAACTTTCAGGCACCGAACTTCAAGGATTTTACCGTCATCAGCGGCCCCGGGCAGCTTCGAGGCACCAGCATCATCAACGGTGCTACCACTACCTACCTGACCTACAGCTGGCTACTACAACCCAAAAAAACAGGCCAAGTCGTGATTCCGCCCGCCAGTGTACAAGCCGCTGGACGCCCCTATAAAAGCAATGCCGTCACCATTGAAGTCATTGCCCCCGATGCTGGCCTCGGCAGCCTGGCTCCAGACAATTTCCTGCGGGTAGAATTTGGGGACGACACCGCCTACGTGGGCCAGCAACTGCTCCTCAACCTACGGCTTTATACCACCGATAATGTCGTCAGCCGTAACATTGTAGCCGCGCCAGACCTTTCCAATTTCCTGGCGCTCAACCGCCGCTACTACGACGAGCGTACCCAAACCGTGATAGAAAATGGCAAAGAGTACCTCGTTCGCACCATCGATAGCAAGGCGATTTACCCCTCCAAAAATGGTGAAATCATCATCGAACCCTTCCGCTTGCTATTGGGTGTTATGCGCTACCGCAACCCTCAATCGAGCTTTAGTAGAAGATACACCGAAAGGCTGCCGCTACAAACCGATACCGCCCGCCTTTTTGTTAAGGAATTACCTAATCCACGTCCTAGCAATTTCAGTGGTGGTGTGGGGAGGTTCCGCCTCGAAACCAACATCAATAAAGATAGCCTCAGTACTGATGAAGCCATCACCTTGCGTATGAGTATATTTGGGGAAGGCGACATCAACCGAATCACTGCCATGCTGCCCGTCCCGAAAGCAGACTGGGTGATCTACGACCCCGTCATCTTGCAGGAAAACCTCAACGAAAGCCCCTCCGGCGTCTTTGGCAATAAAGTACTGGAGTACCAAATTATCCCCAAACGACCAGGCACCTACACCCTCGCCCCCACCCTCAACTACTTCGATATTGATAGCAATGCCTACGTGAATTTGGCCCCACTCAGCTACCAAATACACGTAACACAAGGAAGTACTACCATCAACTACGAGGAATCAGAGCCAAACGCAGCAGCCGACAGTGGCCAGGCCTTGCAGCTAATGACAACTACAAAAATAGGAAAACTGAAAGACTATACCCAAACGGATATTTCAGACCAGATCTTCTGGGGGCTACTACTACTTCCGCTATTCCTTCTTGCCGGATTCTACTGGCAAGACCGTAAAAAGAAAGCGCTGGAAAATACAGACCCGCTAGAACTGGCTAGGCAGAAAGCCATCAAGTTGGCAAACAAACGCCTGCAGCTGGCAAAAGAAGCCCAGCAACAGCAAGCACCCAAGGCATTTTACGATGCTATCGAGGAGGCCATCATGGGCTACCTGAAAGACAAGTTCCAGCTCCAGACCAGCGAGCTCAACAAAAAAAATATCCACCAACTTTTACTCAATAAAGGCGCTGCCCAAACACTGGCCGACGACTACGTCCGTCTGCTTCAGCAGTGTGAACTAGCACTTTACGCCCAGCAGGACAAAGCCGCCGACCTGGCAACTACCTACGAGCAGGCGAAAAGCGTAATCCTCAAAACAGAAAAGGTGGAAGGATGAAAAATGGCTCCACACACTTCCCCTCTCCCCGGAGAGCGTAAGCGCGTGGAGCCATTAATAAGGTGTAGGCTCACCACGTATATAAGGAGATGAAAATACGATCTGAAAGCAGAGGGACAAAGGAAATTGTCTTTAAAGTAAGTGTCGATCCCGAGACCTAATCCATAGACGCTGATTTTTTTATTTTCAGTAAGTTTTATTTCTATTTTTTCACAATTTTCTAAAAATCAGGAATTTGCTACAATTTTTTCGCGGCAACCAATTTTTTGCCGGCCTTTTGTTGATCTTTTACGCCTTGTTAGTCCGCCTTCCCGTTTGGTGGCAAGATGTAGCAGCACGCACCATGGCCGATTCAGAAGCGGGTGTGTGGGGTAAAATTATAGAAAATTGGGCGCTGACGGCTCCTTATTGGTCACGGAGCTTAGCTATTCTGCTGGTTTTCATCACGGCGCTCGCTGCTAATCAGGTGGTGGGGCAGGAGCGGCTCTCCAGAAATTCAAACCAATTTTCGGGACTGTTTTTTATCCTTTTAGTCTCTTTGTTTCCGGCGTTGCTGGGCTTGCCTGCTATCAGTTTCGCCAACTTTTTTTTATTACTTTCCCTCTGGAGCGCTTTTGGACTTTACCAAAAGAACAACACCTCCATACCAGCTTTCAATGCTGGGTTTTGGCTAGGGATTGCCTGCCTATTCCACAGCAGCTTCAGCCTTTACTTGCTTCTATTATTCATGGCTGCCGCCATACTCAACACCCTCCGTATCAAGCTCTTACTGCGCATTGTTTTTGGTTGGGCTACGGTGCTGTGGCTCGCAGCGGCCTATTATTTTAGCCAGCAGCAACTCCCCTACTTTTGGGAAACCCAAAAGCTCAATGGATACCTACCCAGTTTCGAGTCGGCAGCGCTATGGAATTTCGGGGGTATCGTGGTGCTCTCTAGCATATTGGGCTTCGTCTTGTTCAAGCAAGCTAAGAACGTCCAGCTCCTGCACATCGAAGGGCAGAAAAAAGTGAACTTGCTCTATTGGTGGCTGCTTTTCAGCGCTTGCTCGCTGTTTTTCTCCGCTGCGGTAAGCACCATCAACGTACTGCCGCTCCTGCCACCAATGGGCATTTTACTCAGTTTCACCTTTGGTCGCGCTAGCAAGCAGGCCGCCGAAGCGGGGCACCTCCTGCTCTTTCTCATCGCCCTAGCACTCAACTGCTGGCCTTTTTTTATGCCGAGCTAGTTGTTTAATTGAAAATGGAAGCTTGAAAATTGAAAATAAGGAGGTACTTTTAAGTTTTTGTGGAGATTTTGACACCGCTTATTGAATTGACGATGGACGAGTGACAATTAAATGGACATAAGGCGAGTGAAAAGGCCATGCTGAATTGTGCTGACTCGTGCTGACTCGTGCTGAGCGTAGCCGAAGTAGCGTAGCCGAAGTAACAAAGTCGAAATATGGACGATGAGGAAGCAATCGAGCTTGTTGCGCTCGACTTCAGCATCCACGTTCAGTCAGACGTTTAGACTGGCACAATGTGCAGGAGCCATGTTTGGTTTTCAAGAGCCGTGCTCCCCCAAGCTAAACCCCTACCGCAAGACCGTTACACTACCCGTGGAGACAATCTCCCGGGCTTCGCATCGAAAAACCACCCGCCAAAGGAAGACACCAGGATTGACCTCCGAGCCCCCAAAGCTGCCATCCCAACGCGCAAAGGCATCGGTGGTGCTGAAAACTTTACCCCCCCAGCGATCAAAAATTTCAAAGCTGACGAGTTCGGGAATAGCAAAAGGATTGCTAATCCCGAAGGCTTCGTTGGCCGCTGGTCCGATACCATTGGGCGTAAAAGCTTTTGGAAGGAAGACCGTAGCACAATCTAGGGTACTGGGGTCAATCACTTGCAGTTGTATGCTATCCAGCGCCACACAGCCGCTCTCGGCATCCGAAATCTGTATCAAGTAAGTCTGGTCGCCAGCGATGCTAGGGGTAATATCAGGTTCGGCTGCATTCACGTCGCTCACTCCATTGATTGGCAGCCACTGAAAGGCCACCCCGCAATTGCTATTGAGTGAAATTTCTAGCGTTTCCCCCAGAAAAAGCCGTTGGTCGGGATTTAATATCCGATCAGGGAAGGTATAAAGCGATTCTACATCCGCAAAATTAAGGGCGCGGTTGTATATCCTGAGGTCGTCTATTAAGCCCTGGAAAGACGTCTCGTTGTTCTCTAGGCAATTGGCCGACCCGATCGTGAGTTCGCCACTATTGAAAATATCTACTCTGGAGGTAGTGCCTTGATCGCCCACCAGCGCTGTATTCACAAAAAGCCGCACCCGACGGTTCTCTCTTACTAGTACCACATTTTGCCAGCAGCTACTGTTCTCAATCCGATGATTGATGCGTACCTCCTGGTTTCCCTGCCGTAAATAGGCCGACAAAGTGCGGGAGGCTGGCGCATAGCGGATGTAAAAGAACTGCTCGAAATCACAGGCCGTATCCCGCTTGCTAATGAGGTATTGCGTGCCGTTGAAGCCTACGGGCTTGAAGTAAAAACTGAGCGTAAAATCTTCGGTATCAAACTCTCGGTTGATGTTGTTGGAAGTGCCGCCAGGTATCCGCACGAAGTCGTTGCCACCAAACAATTGTATGGCCTGCCCCCCTACGCCACAGCTGAATTCAGGCACCCCGCTGGCTACCCCACCGTTGGCACTGTTGCCCGTAAAATCCGCTAGATTACCATCAAAAGTATAGTAAGCCACCAAACCAACCGTAGTTTGAGCTTGGAGCCCTGCTTGGAGAAACAAACAGCCCAGGAAAAAAAACAAACATCTGTAACTACATCGCATACGTCGCATACTACACTTTTAACGTCAAAAAAAAGCCAACACAAAGGTACATGCTTGGAAGGTAACGCCCAAGAACTACCAAGGCGGCCTAGCCGTATTCGAGCCGCTAGCGCCCTGATAAGTATAAACGTCCCGCCCCACTAGTTGCGTACAGCTTGCCTAGAGATTATTTTCAGGCGCTTGCTTTTTCACATCCAACAGATAGGCTGCCGCCCCGCTACCTACATTGAGCAAGCCGAGCAAGCTCTCGAGCGGTTGGTTGAGCAATAAATATCCCATCGACCACAAGCTAAAGCCCAAAAAAATAAGCTGTGCCCAAGGATAAAAAGGGCTCCGCCAAGCTGCAGAGCCAGGATCTTTTCGCCGGAGCTTCAGCAGCCCCAAGACCGCCAAAAACGTAAATAACTGCAAGACAAAGCCACTGTACAGCAGTACCCGCTCGAAGGAAGCCGTCAGTACCAGAAAAATACTAAGTCCCGCCTGCAACCAAATGGCGCGCAAGGGAAGCCCCCGGCTGGAGGTTTTCCCGAATATCCGCCACAGCTCATGACTATCGCCCATGGCTTGCACAACCCGAGGGCCTACCCAAATCATGGCGCTGATGCCCGCCAGCAACAAGACACCAATCAGGGTGCTCACCAGCTCGCCCCAACGCTCGCCGAACATCGCCGTGGCAGCCATTTGGCCTACCTCTATTTGCCCTTGTAAAGCAGCCACCCCCGCCTGCCGAAGAAAAGCATACTGCAAAAGAATGAATAGCAAGCTCACCACCAAGGTACCCACGATCAGTGCTTTGGGTAAATTCTTCTCTGTTTCCTCTATTTCTTCCACAATATAGGCTGCCGCATTCCAACCCGAGTAGGCATAAAAAACTGCCATCAAGGCCACGGCCGCAGCTGGCGACCAACTCTCCGAAAGCCCCGCTAGCTCCCAATCCACCGCCTGCCCAGCCGTCTGCACCGGCAAACACAAGCCCGCCACCACCAGCAACAAGACCAGCAGTAGCTTGAGCAGCGTCAGACCATTCTGCAAATGACTGCTGTGCCGCAAACTAAAACTATGTGCCAAAGAGAGCAGCGCAATAGCCGCAAAAGCCGTCATCAAAGGAGGCCAAGCCGTCAGGAAGGCCATGTACTGCCCCACCGCCATCGCCGACAGTGCTACCGCTGCCGCAAACCCCACCGATAAGCTCACCCAACCACTCAAAAAACCAATGAAGGGATGGTAAATGACACCCAAAAAATGCGTCTCCCCGCCCGATTTCGGCAGACGAACACCTAACTCAGCATATGAAAAAGCGCCAAACAAAGACAAGAGCCCGCCCAAACCCCACAAAGCCAGCACCGCCCAGCCATTCTGCAAGTACTTGAGTTGTATCCCCAAAGTCGTGAAAGCCCCCGTGCCGATCATATTGGCCAACACCAGTGCCGTAGCACTCTTCCAACCGATCTTGTTTATTTGCTTGCTCATCGGGCTATATAACCATTTGCGATGGTGCAAAATTGAATAGCCCAACTAGTTTACTGTCATTTTTAACGAAAAGCTAAGAGAAAAGGTAGGTGCTCTGCCTGCCCTACAAGCCAAAATCGGCTCGCTCGCTAGCCAAGTCGGGGCGATTCATCTCCCAGTAGGGCAGCAGCTCGCTCTTGCGGAGTGTCGCCACCGCTTGCAGCTGCCGTCCGTTGGAGGGGTAACTGTCCGTCCAGCCCACGATTTTGTAGGGCGCAGCAGCCTCAAAAACAATCAGCAGCTCCCGATCTAGCGACGGATAAGCCAAGCGATACTGCCGAAGTGCTTCGCCCGTGAACAGATCCCCCTCGTAATCCCCCAAACTGGCCTGTGCGCTCACCGCCTCAAAAGGCTTGTGCATCAACTGTAGATACCCCAAAGCCGGCAGCAGCTGCTGCTCGCCCAGCGGTAAACCCGCAGGATCGATGCGCAGGCGGTTCATCAGCTCATCCTCCAACCAAGCGGCTTTTACGAGCTGTTCCTGATCGCCTTCGCGCTCGAAGTAGGAGCGCAATTGACTCTGCCACTGCTGCCCACTTTGGTAGTTGAGCTGGGCAAAGGTCTGCCCACACCAGTCTTGCACACTGCTGCTTACCTTCAGGGTGTGAGGAAACTTATCTGTTTGGGTGGGCGTAAAAACAGAACTCATCATCGAATAGTCATACAAACCCGTGGTGAAGCGACTCAGCTTGTTGGTCTTGAAAATAGGCGTGGAAGCCTTGCTGCGGTAGGTATCGTTTTTCACCTGCTTGTCTGTTAGGAAATCCTCTGTAACAAAAAGCAATACCACTTCGCCCGGGTGTATGGCGCCGTAGCGAGGCTGCTGCAGCTCATAGGTATTTACCTCTGCCTTCCCTTGGTACCAGTAATCGCTCGGCGAACCCGAAAAAGGAGATTGCACCGCTGCCTGCTCGCGCCCTTGTACGGAGGCCGAAGCCACTTCTAAACTACCTTGCGGCTGTTCGCAAGCCGTAAAAAGGAGCATCCACAAAACCAAAAAACAAGCCATTTCACGTATCCGTAACATCCTAATTAATTTTACACAGCGAGTTAAACACTAGCTCGCCTGGCTGTATAACCGCTATAGTAAGCAATTGTTTGCCTTTGGCGTAGTACACGGAAATCGCTTGGTGGAAAGGTGATTGGGGGGGTATGATACGAAGTGATATGGCGCATGCCTTACTAAACCCATACGGTCGTGCCGGTCTGCAATCCGTATGCGCGGGCATAAATGTACATACGCACTCGCTGGCTCTCGCAGGAGCAATGCCTTCTTTTTAGGAGCAAGGTTTTTTGAGCGTTTACGAAGCCTCCCAAAAGGATTCGTAAACGTCAACTCGGAAAGTAAGTACTAGCAAAACATTTTTCGTATTTTCTTCTAAAAGCATGGCTCTGCTAGTCAAGGCACTGCTCCTGTCGGAACAACCGCCTGAGCCTTTGGCAAAAAAAAGCTTTGTGGCGCCCAAAAGCTGTTTTACTGGGTAAAACCCACAAAAAATGGTCAGTTGGACTGGTCCAATGGTGCTTTTTGGGTCAGTTGAACGCATCCAACTGACCCAAAAGCCCACAAACTAGCACCCCTCCAAGTCAATCGAAAAGTAGTCCGAAACCAAGTGAAGCGTATCGCCATAGCGGGGGTTGTTGCAACCTCTACGCCCCTCCCGCTTGATAAAAGTAAGATCATAAGAACCCCGCACCACGCACTCCTCCTCGCTAAAGTAAGTGATCTCTAAGTAGTTGGTGGAGACCGAATAGTCTAAGTCGTAAATGTCACAGCCTGCATCTCCTCCTGTTGATATATATAAAAATGTTTCTAGCTGACTTTCGACATCGGTTTGCCCAAAATCATACCGAAAGGCTGAACGAAATAAATTAGAAAAATACATATGAAAACTGTTGTGTCTCTCATCTAAATCGGTGCTGAAAGCTAGTTGTATTCGATCTCTATTTCTAAAATAATAAGTAGCTGCTGTGGAAGGGGCAAAAGACTCTCCATTCAGAAGAAAGGAGTTTCTACGGCTAAATTCGTCATCGTCCTTACAGCTGGCTAAACAAGCTAAGCCAAGGATAGCTAGCAGGATAGATCCTGATAATAAATGGATTTTCGTTTTCATTATTGGATAATTAAGGGGGTGGTATGGATGGTGGTATTGTTTTTGTCGCGCAGTACGATGTAGTACAGGCCGCTGGGGCTGCTGCTGGGCAAAGTCAAGCTGTTTGACTTATCCATAATAGAGAATGCTGCGTCCTGATAAACGGCTTTACCATTTGTATGGTAAATTGTTAGATGGCCTTCTTGAAAATCCTGCGGAGGAATTACACTAATCTTGCGGTCTCCTCGGCCATCTACTGGGCTGGGATACACTTGTAGTTTATCTGTTTTTACGGATGGAGATGGCGTACTGATCCAACTCCCGCAGCCATAGCCGCCAACAGACCCAAACTTAGTGGAAATGGATACGTTGCCTTGGCTATCTGTGGCTGTGAGCCGTACGACATAATTCGTACCGTTGGTCGTGCTGCAAGAGAACCAATTGTCGTAACTCGCACCACTACCCACAAACTGATAAGCGCCGCCGTTGACTGATCGGTGCCACTGGTAGGTAACATTCCCATTATTACACCTCGTGTTAGCCGTGAAGGTCGCATAATTGCAAAGGCATACATTCCATGGCCCACTTACCCAAGCCGAGAAATTGAAGTTGCCCGTATTGGGAACAAAATTGGCTACGGTTTGGCCATTTTGATTGAGGAAGAGACCCATATTTCGATTAGTGTTATTACCCATGGGCGCGCCGCACTCGTTTTTTAAAGGTGTTGAAAAATACAATATTCGATTAGAACCAGAACCGAAAATTTCCCGAGCTGTGGTCATTATTGTTCCTCTCCACTTACAAAGGATTATCCCATGATTGATAGTTCCCAACGGATCGTTTGCGTGCCGCCCCCCTAACAAATGACCTACCTCATGAGCAAAAGATTTACTAGTAGCGTGTTCGATCTGAACGATAGCATATTGTACAAGGGGATCTATACCTATATCTTCAACTGCTCCATTAAATCGATCGTAGCCTCGACTATTCGTTCCGCCAGTACCTTCCGTGCCATCTGTAAACATCACCACTAAATCTGCATCATTAGCTATCCTGAGTGCCTCATAATCGGATCGTAAGCTTTGCGCATCTGTGAATACGTCATTCCCCTCCACAAAATCAGTAGCGATGACAGGAGAAACCGTCATGATATCCAAATTATCCGCACTCACGTAAGAATTGGCCAAAGACTGTTTGAGCTGAAACACCGCCGTGTTGATCACATTATTGATGTTATTAGCGGGTATCGCTTCACGCGCTGCGGGGGAAGTAATCAGCAGAATCGTAACCCTGCCCCTGCCGCAAGGCTGGCTGCTGCTTTTCTCAGGTGCTAAAGGAGGGGCTGCTTGTAACTGTTTAGGGCTTCGGTGATGGCTTTCTGTGCCGCAGGCATTTCCTTCTTTTAGTTGCTCAGTATCCACCCGATAGATAATGCTGTAGGATTCATCTACTGGCATGAACTCGTAGAAAGCATCGCCGTAGCTGATTGTTCCCATAAAGTTGGGCGCGTCTAGACTGGTAATAATTTGTAGGCTACCGAAATAGTCTGACTTGCCGTCGGCATCTAAGGTTTCTGCATACCAAGAACTGCCTTGGTTGTCTTGATAAGCATTAGTAAATTGGAAGGAAATAATACCCCTACTATCCGGCAACTGTAGCTGTACCGTTCCCTCGTTATTTCCTGCTAGCTTTTCAAAGTCATTGAATTGAAGCATACGGGGGCGGTGATAGAGTGGATGCCGCTCGTATTCTTCCAAAACGCTGGTTTGTTTTGAGTCCAGAGATTCTGGAGGAGCGTAATCAAAAATAGAATTTTGTGCTTGGAGCGCGAAGGGAAAAATCAAGCATAGCAAGGCCAAACGGCTAAACGCAGAGACGCAGAGACGCAGAGACCCATATTCTAAGTGTTTAGAGTTAATAATAACCCAAAAGTACGGGTATAATTTCAAAAATGCAAGCGCTGTGCGGAATTTAACATAAACTATTTTGCAAGCTATTCGCCTTTACCCGCAATGCGGGAATACGCCGCTGCCTAAGAGACAACAGTAATGAATACTTCGACTCCAAGCAGCGCCAAAAGCCGCCCAAAACCCCAGCATTGAATTACCGCACCAACTCCACTGCCTGACTATGCTGCGTCTCCACCCCATCTGGCCAGCGGAGGCGGAGATAGACCACATAGCTGCCCGCCGCTGCTGGC
>DAITME010000023.1:21636-51625 GCA_036835305.1 Lewinella sp. | reverse complement strand
TGGATTAGAAAATAGACAATGAACTACTTATTGGATACGAATATCATCATTGTTTACAGTAAAGATGGGGTAATAGCTAAGCGAATTGAAGCGGAATACAAGTTATTTACAGCAGAAAATAACTTGGCTGTATCCATCGTAACCATCGCAGAAATTAATTCTCTTGTCCATCAGCAAGGTATAAGCGGTAAGGGCAGAGATAGCCTGGAGCGAATACTGGATGGCATCTACAAGATTGATATTAGTTACGCTGATATTCTCCTGAAATACGAAGAAATAGACGCATTCAGCCAGTGTAAACACAAAAAAATACAATCTCATTTCACACCTAGGAATATGGGGAAGAACGACCTATGGATTGCCGCCACTGCTGCGGCTCTGAATGTACCCTTAGTCACTACGGATAAGGATTTTAGCCATTTAGCTCCTTCATTCATAGAACTAGTATTGATAGATGTAAATAAGTACAAATAGTCCTGCTTAGTTGCTTTTGCATTTATCAGCTGCGCCAAACTACGTTTTCGTTGAGTCCTCGTTCACCGAACTTTCAGCTATCGCTATCTAGCGATGTTTAAAATACCAACGCTTACACCGTCGCCCCGTACAACTCTTCCTGCTGCTTGCGGATGCTGTCGCTGAGGACGTAGTCATCGTAGGTGAGGAGGCTGTCTATGATGCCGTTGGGGGAAATTTCTATGATGCGGTTGGTAGAAGTCTGCACCAATTCGTGGTCGTGGCTGGTGAGGATGAGGTTGCCTTTGAAGTCTTTGAGGGCATTGTTGAGGGCCGTGATGGACTCTAGGTCGAGATGGTTGGTGGGCTCGTCGAGCAGCAAGAAATTGGGGTGATTGAGCATGGCGCGGCTCATCATACAGCGCACTTTCTCGCCTCCGGAGAGGACACTCGATTTTTTGAGTACCTCCTCGCCGCTGAAGAGCATCCGCCCGAGGAAGCTGCGGATAAACTGCTCGTCTTTGTTCTGGGAATATTCCCGCAGCCACTCTACCAAGTCCACCTTGCTGGCTTCGGTGAAGTAAGCCTCGTTGTCGTTGGGGACGTAGGACGGGGTGATGGTTTGCCCCCACTCTATTTCGCCGCTAAAGTTTTTGTCACGGCCGGAGAGGATTTCGTAGAAGGCTGTGGTCGCTGCTGCATCACGGCAAAGCAGGGCGATTTTATCACCTCGGTTCATGGTGAAAGACAGCTCATCGAAAAGCACACTACCATCCAAGGCTTTTTTGCTAAGCTTGGTGATTTTTAGGATTTGGTCGCCAGGTTCGCGCTCGGGCTGAAAGGCGATGAAAGGGTAGCGGCGGGTGGAAGGCTGTATTTCTTCCAGATTGAGCTTATCCAAGGCTTTTTTGCGCGAGGTGGCTTGCTTGGATTTGGAGGCATTGGCGCTGAATCGCTGGATAAATTCCATCATTTCTTGGCGCTTTTGCTCCATTTTTTTGTTTTTGTTCGCGAGCTGTTGGGCGGCTAGCTGGCTACTTTGGTACCAGAAGGAGTAGTTGCCCGTGTAGATTTTGGCCGTTTGGCGATCTATATCCACGATGTGGGTGCAGACCATATCTAGGAAGTAGCGGTCGTGGGAGACCACGATGACGGTATTCTGGAAGTCGGCCAGGAAGTTGGCTAGCCAGTGTACAGTGCTGGCGTCGAGGTCGTTGGTGGGCTCGTCGAGCAGCAGGATATCGGGGGAGCCAAAGAGGGCTTGAGCGAGCAGCACTTTCACCTTTTCGCTGCCGTTGAGTTCGGCCATGGTCTTGTAGTGCAGGTCTTCCTTAATACCCATGTTGCTGAGTAGCTCTGCGGCATCGCTATCGGCCGTCCAGCCGCCCATTTCGCCGTAGGTGTTTTCCAAATCGGCGGCGCGCATCCCATCGGCATCGGTAGCATCAGGATTGTTGTATATGGCGTTTTTTTCCTGCTCGATGGCGTAGAGTTGTTCGTGACCCATTTTAACCACATCCAGCACGAGGTGTTCCTCGTAGCCGAAGTGATTTTGGTTCAGGACAGCCATGCGGTTGCCGGGTTCTAGGTTGACACTGCCTCGGTTGGGGCTTAGCTCGCCGGAGAGTACCTTCAGGAAGGTGGACTTACCTGCGCCGTTGGCACCAATGATACCATAGCAATTACCGCGGGTGAATTGCAGCTCAACATCTTTGAAAAGTACGCGCTTGGCAAACTGTACTGAAATATCATTGACCGAAAGCATAGTGGGGATTTTGCTGGATAAAAAAAGCCATTCTCAAAGTGGTTTGTGAAGCGGTTGCCTGACTAGGGTATAGACCGAAGCTCAGGGCACGGAGGCTCAATAGCTTTGCTCCTTTACGTCGGCTTTGCTCCTGCATTTATGCCCGCCTTCAGTCCGTATGGATATGGGCGAGAGCCATTGTTCTAAAGGGAAACTGGCTACTTCAAAAACCGCCACAAAGGTAAGGAATATTTTAGCAATTATCCATTAAACGCTACGTTTACGAATCCTTGGAGGCTTCGTAAGCGGCGTGACGTCTTTCCAGCTTTGAATAGGTAAGGAATATTTGGATACTAAAACGGCAAATTGGCCACATCCACATTCCCGCCGGTGAGGATTATGCCAATTTTTTTGCCTTGCAGCTCCGATTTATGCTTCAAGACGGCCGCGAAGGGCACGGCGCAACTCGGCTCTATGATGATTTTCATCCGTTCCCAAATATGGCGCATGGCGGCCACGATTTCTGCTTCGCTAAGGCAGTAGATGTGGGGGACATTTTCGAGTAGGACGGACAGCGTTTTATCGCCTAGGGTGGTGCGCAGCCCGTCGGCGATGGTTCGGTTGTCTTCGTTTTGCTCGATTTGGCCGCTTTGGAGGGAGCGGAAGGCATCGTCCACCTGGGCTGGCTCGGCGCCGTGGACGGGCGTTGTAGGACTAAAGAATTTCGCGGCCAGGGCGGTACCGGATAGCAGCCCGCCACCACCCACGGGTGCGAGGAGGAGGTCGAGGGGTACGGCTACGTCCTCCAGCAGTTCTTTAGTGGCGGTGGCCTGGCCGGCGATCACGTCCCAATCGTTGTAGGGGTGGATGAAGTGCGCGCCCGTTTCCGCTACGATTTTATCCAGCGCCGCCTGCCGCTCGCTGGGGGTATTGTTGCAGTAGGTGATGTGGGCGCCATAGCCTTTCACGGCCGCTATTTTCACCTTGGGGGCATCGTGGGGCATGACGATGTAGGCCGGCACGCCTAGCAGCAGCGCCGCCTTCGCCACGGCCTGGGCATGGTTGCCGCTGCTGTGGGTAGCCAGCCCGCGCTGCCGCTGCTGATCGCTGAGCCGCAGGGCCGCACTGATGCCACCCCGCATCTTGAAGGCCCCGATTTTCTGGAAGTTCTCGCACTTGAAATACAGTTCCGCCCCAGCCATCTCGTCCAAAGCCGCAGAGCGGAGCACGGGCGTACGGTGGATGTAGGGCGCAATGGCTTCGGCCGTGGCCAGGATGTCGGCCGCACTAGGTGGGGCGCTGAGGGGGAGGAGCATGGAGGGTGGTTTTTATTGAGGGGGTAAGATCGGGGTTTTGGTTGGGATAAGGAAAGAAAAGGCTATAATTTATACTGTATGCCCAGCAACAAGCTACCCGCTACCCTTTGGTGGGTGTTGGTAACCAAGATATTATTTTCAAAGATGATAAAAGCATCTTGAACGCCCTGCAAGTGGGTAATATCCAGGCCTATCAAGCGGTATTCCAAGCGGGATTTTTCCTCAGGGCGCCAGAAAAGTTCAAAGCCAACATCCTCGATCGTGATACGCTGCTGCCCATTGCGAAAGTGTTGCAGCCCCAGCGAAGGCCGAAAAGAAAAGTGCGGTAGCTCGTAGATTAAGCCTGTATTGACTTGGTAGCGATGGGTGATATTCAGGAAGGAAAGCGCCGGAGTGCTACGCCTAAAATGGGTGTACTGCGTTCTCAACTCGGCATTTATGGCTTTTTTGGCTACGGTCTTTATTCCCACCCTCCAACTGCTGGAGGAGTTGCTATAGGGCACAGGCTCCCCTTCCAACTGAGGGAAAAAGCCTTTGATGTCAAAGCGATTGGCGCTGAGGTCGAGTTTTATCGTTTGCTGCCAAAGGTGTCTGCCCCAATTAATTCGGAAGCGGTGGCTCCACTGGCTGGGTAAAATTCCAGCCTCTAGTGCCCAAAATCGGTCTATGTTGCGGCTGCTGAAGCCTAACACACCTTGCCCAAACTGCCACTGGGAACTCAGCATGAACCTTGATTTACTGGCAAGGCCAATGGAAATATAGTTTAGACTAAGTTGCCAAGAGGGAAAGAGGGTTCCAGGTGGTAACTGATAAATCTGCGCCTGCTCCAAAGAAGACAAGCGAGCTAGCCCAAGCAATTGGAGAGGAGCTGCCGCCTGATAAGTCCGCCCGCCCGAGAACACTATTTTGTGCAAGCGGCTCATGGTATAGCGTAATCTTAACGTTGGCGACCAGCGAGGGGCTAGTGTTTTCTGTCCTGTTCCATCATCTGCTGTGAATGCAGGAAAGCTATTGCGCAAACTCAAGGCCGTTTTTCCTTTCTCCCAACGATTCTCTAGGCCTGTTTCCCATTGGCTAGTATAAATTTTCCGCTGGGCGATGGCTTCCTCGTTAAAAAAGCGGTTGGGTTCTTCCAGCTCATAATCCAAATGCGTTTGCTGCCTTTGGACAAAAAACTGCTGTTCCCAATTGCCGTGACTGTAAATTTGCTGCCACTCCAAATGCAGATGGCTTTCCTGCTGCCGATCCTTTTGCAGCAGGGCAAGTGCGTCGGTTGGGCGATTGTAATTGCTGTGAAACTGGAAGTCGCTTTGATGGTAACTGCCCCTCGCCACTACTTCGCTGCGCCATTTTTGCGACCATTGCCGCTGGAAACTTATTTGCCCCTGAGCGCGAAGCTGTTGGTCGTTTAGCCTATCCAAGAGCGGTACAGCAGTAGGCGAAAAAAATAACTGCTCGTTGCGGATAGGACTTTGGTTGGCCAAGACCGAGGCGGTGGTTTTTAGCGTCCATTTTTTGTTTTGCCAGCGCGTCCACCCTAGTTGTAGTTGCTGCACATAGCTCGGCAGTCGGCTTTGCTGGCTACCAAGCAGTAGGGAGTCAGTGCTGGGGAACAGCCACAGGAAATCTACATCGCGTTCTTTGCGACTTTGCGCTGCTAAGATGGATATATTCAGCTTATTGTGTTCTCGGTTGCGTTGCCAGTTAGCCGCCAGCAGCTCGTCTTGGTTGGCGGATATGCCTTGTTGATCAATCAAGGCAGCTGGGATGATTTGGCTCATATCACCATTGGCTTGGGCCAATGCCTCTGTCAGAGAGGGTTGTAGGCGTATGAAATCGGCCGTAGAGAGCAGTACTTGGCCGTTGTTGTTGGCGCGACCGAAAAGTACCGCAGCCGATTGATTGCCCACCATGATCCCGTTTCCCATTCCGTTGTAAGCCAGCGCAGGCAAGCCAGCGCTGAGGGAGATATCCCCTTGCCAGCGGTTTCTGAAGGCTTCTTTGATGCTGATATCTAGCGCTAAAACGCCACTATCGCTTGTATTTAGGTCTTCCTGCTCCCGAAAATTTTCGATCACCAGCACCTCGTCAATAAACTCCGCCCGCAGTCCGCTGCCGGCCAGTTGGTGTTGGTTGTTGAGCACATTCTTGCCCTCTACACGCAGCTCCTGTATGGGGCGTTCTAGGTAAGAAAACTGCCCTTGCTCATCCATGCTTAAGCCAGGCAAAACCCCTAGTAACTCACTGAGGCTTCTCTCGTTACCACTACTAAATTCACTAGCTTTAAATACCGTAGTATCCCCTTTTACTCGCATAGCGGGCGCTCGTTCTCTTACTTCCAAAAGGGGCAAATCGGTACCACAATTCTTCAAAACCAACTTGAAAATGGGTGGGGTGCTTGTGCCTATAAGGATATTTTCGCGCAGCTCCCGACAGCCCAAGTAGCGCCCAACGGCCACATAACTACCGGGTAGTACCGATAAGTCTATACCACCATCCTCTTCCGCTATGCCGTAGGCCACAATGGTGTGGCTGCTATCCTGCTCCAAGCTCAATATGGCCGTTTCTAGTGGCTGCCCGGCTTCGTCTTGCAGTATAAAACGCAGCTCCACGGCAGCTTGTCCACACAAATGCCCCAGCAAAAAGAAGCCAATAAGTAAAAGCAGTAGGTATCTCAACGGAATAGGATCGTGTTTTTTGGCTCACGCCCATACAGGACCAGGGTCAGGAGCCGTGTTTTCGTTTAAGAGCAATGATTGTTCAAGCATCAATCTCAATGACCATTAGCTCGGAAAATAGCCGCTTTAAATTCCTCCGCTGTGATCACTTCTTTGGGTTGGTAGTTGAGATCGTGGGGCGGGCTTTCTTGCAGCACCGCTATGTTGGTGGCCGTATAGCGAGTCATCTTTTGCTCCACCTCCAATATCAAGCCAGGAAGCATACCGTACTGTATTGGCCCATCCGGAAAGGGTAATTCTGGGGCATACTACGCAACGACTTCTCCGCTTTTTCCCGTCAGGCTAGCGGCACTACATCGGTAGCCCAAGATCGTTTTGGAGGGTAAATCGAGCCGAAGCTGCCAGTTGTTGCGCTCGTGCAGTAACGCTTCGGTAGCTTTTTCCGGGCTGTTCATGATATCCGTTTTATACAGCCGTTTCTGGGGGTGATCCTTGAAAAAACAGACCAAACTATTCGTCGAGCTCCTTACTGGAATACCTCCAACTATAGTATCCGTTGGGATAGCCTGAAAGCAGCTTCTCTTATCCTGATAATACAATACCGATTTGTGTGCCAGATCAGCAGCCAACAGACTACTAGGCCCCAAGGAGGCGAGTTTTTCTAGTGCCTCTGGAGGAAGTGCGTTTCTTTGTTCAAAAGAAACTTTCAGCAGCGGACCCTGCGCCGCTAGTGTGGTGCAGCACAGCAAAAAAAAGAAGGCTTAGTGTTTTTTTCATAAATGTTAAATTTGACTCAGAAAACAACTAGGAGGCTCTCACCTCCTAGTCGTTTTGAGTCTAGCACTTATTTCCATAGTGCGTCATACTCCCACTATTTTCGTCATAGATAGTGAGGACACCGTTGCAGCCATCATCATAAACTTCAACATTCCCACATTCATCTACAAAGAGGAACTAATCAGGAGAATTGGTGGGTAAAGATAGTGCCGAAGCGGCAGAAAGGGAAGAAGCAGCGCATAACAGCACTGCAAGGGGCAGTATCTTCTTCATTGAAAAAGCATTCAAGGGTTAACAATACGCAACATTACTCCCTTCCCCTTTTTTTGAGATATCCAAATTTATTTTAAAATTCAACATTTTATTAACATTTTCAACTTATTTTTGAATGTTTCTATTTACATCTCCAAATCTTATTATGTAAAACCATCTCTTTCGAGGAGGAGAAAAAACATTTCTAGTTCGTGTATTTGTCAATATCATTAAAAATCCCAATTTTGTAATAACGGTTTACCGGCTGTATATTCCTTATCTTTGCCAAATGAAGCGATTTTTCAACACCACGGGCTTTTGTAATCCGCAGCGGCATTACATGGTAGATCCTTTTCGGAATATCTACGATGATGTACGGCGGTTGATTGATGCCGAGCAATACTTTGTGATTCACGCGCCTAGGCAGACGGGCAAGACTACGCTTTTGCACTCGCTGGCGAAACAGCTGAACGAGGAGGGGGTATATGTGGCTACGGTTTGTTCGCTGGAGTCGGCGGGCTACCCCAGTATTTCGGTAGAGGAAGCGAATAGCGTCTTTTTGCGCTCTATGCACCGCACCGCTGCCCTTTTTGTGGCACCCGATCAAATGCCGCCCGATCCAGAAGCCTACAATAAAAACGCTTCGGGCTTACAAACTTACCTGACAGACTGGTGCCACCAGCTATCCAGACCCTTAGTCTTGCTGCTGGATGAGGTAGATGCGCTATATGATGATGTGTTGATTTCCACACTTCGGCAATTGCGGGATGGCTTTCAGACTAGGCCGCTTCACTTTCCCCAATCCATAGCGCTAGTGGGTTTGCGGGATATTCGGGAGTACCGCATGCGTGCGCGGGCAGACAATCCTTCCATTGGGGCGGGTTCGCCATTCAATGTGAAGGCAAAATCTTTTTTCCTGCCTGTATTCAGCTTTGAAGAAGTACGCGATTTGCTGCAGCAATATACCGATGATACGGGCCAGGTTTTTTCTGAAGCGGTGTTAGAAAAATTCTATGACTACAGCGGTGGCCAACCTTGGCTAACCAATGCCTTGGCCAACGAGATTGTGTCGGAGATACTCAAAAACGACACCTCCCAAGAAATCACGCTCCCGATGGTAGATCAGGCTAAAGAGCGCCTCATCTCCCAACGGCAAACCCATTTGGATAGCTTGGCGGATAAAATCAACGAGCCGAAAGTTTTGCCTGTGGTCTTGTCGATAATCAATGGATCGCCGCCTGAATTTGATGACTTCGACGATGGTATGCGCTACTGCCGAGATTTAGGGATCATTAGTTTCGACGACCCCATCCGGTTTGCTAACCCCATCTATCGGGAGATTATTACAAGAATACTCAACGTTGGTTTCCAGAAGGGCATCAACCAAGAAATTGCACAAATTTCTTGGTATTTGAATCCAGACGGCTCTCTAGACATGGACAAGCTACTAGAAGCCTTCGTTGATTTTTACCGTTGGAACTCGGAGTCTTGGCTAGAGCGCTTTCAGTACAAAGAAGCGGGGCATCAGTTGCTTCTAATGGCTTTTTTACAGCGTATCATCAATGGCGGTGGCCGCATCGAGCGCGAAATGGCCATCGGCAATGGGCGCACCGATTTGGCCGTCTTCTGGCAAGACCAAATCATCCCCATCGAAATTAAGATGCACCACGATGCTCGCTCCGAACCCGATGGCTTCCGTCAGCTAAGTCGCTATATGGATAAGTTGGGACAAAAGCGCGGTCATTTAGTTTTTTTTGAAAAAAAATCGTCCGAAGAACTGCCTTGGGAAATGCGCATTCGCCACGAGGTGCGTCAGATGGAGGATAAAGAGATCGTTTTCTGGGCAATGTAGCTTACATTTGCAATATGGATACCCACTTTATCAACCAATTGTATGCAGATCATCTCCGCGCGGCTGAGCTGCCCTCGCCTTTTTTGGTAGAGAACTGGCTAGATAGTTTATTGCAGTTTCTATTCCCAGAGTTTAGCGAGCAGCACTACCCCAACCGCAATGCTTTCCAGCGGCAGTTTGAGACCAATGGACTCAAGATGCTGTCCTTGCTCGATACTTTACAGGCTCAGCTTCCCATGGATGCCGTGCAACTGCAAACGGCTTTTTACAAGGACTTACCCCCCATTCGGGCACTGCTACAAGAAGATGCTGCTGCGATCTTAGCCGGCGACCCAGCCGCCCAGAGCTTGGTGGAAGTGATCAGCACCTACCCGGGCTTTTTCGCTATTGCCGTGCATCGCTTGGCGCATTGCTTGTACCAGCTCCAGGTGCCGCTTTTGCCCAGACAGCTATCGGAGCTGGCGCATCGGCGCACGGGGATAGACATCCACCCAGGAGCCAATATCGGGCGGCGCTTCTGCATTGACCACGGCACGGGGGTGGTTATTGGCGAAACCGTTAATATTGGCGAAGACGTAAAAATCTACCAAGGTGTCACGCTAGGTGCCCTGAGCGTCAAGAAGGAAATGGCGCGCACCAAAAGGCATCCCACCATTGAAGATGGTGTGGTGATTTATGCCGGCGCCACCATCTTGGGCGGCGATACCGTTATTGGTGCGCATTCCATCATCGGGGGGAATACCTGGCTGGTGAAGAGCGTGCCGCCCAATAGCCGAATTTACTACAAGGGAGACTTGTAATTACTGCATATCAACCCGCTTGCGCAGTTCGCTGCCGGAGGTATTAACGCTGTCTTTTTTCTTCAGGAAGCGGTTGCCGAAGTTGTAAGTGAGCCGGCAATTAAAGCGGGGTGCCTCCCAGGTGCTGAGAATGTTGATTTGCTGGTTCTCATAATTGATGCTGCCATGAAAATAGCGGAAGAAAAGATTATCCACGCTGAGTTGGAGGTTTAGGCGGCCATCCAGTAGCTTTTTCTGCAAGCCCGCATCCACGCCATAGAGGTATTCGCCCCTGATGAGCCCCTCTTCTATGGATTGGCCTTGGAACCAGCCCGTTACTTCCATTTTCCAATCGCTGGGGAGTTGGATATTGAACTGCGAGAAGGCCGTCCAGTTCATTTGGCTGTTTTGCAGATTGGCACCCAGGTATTGCGAGCTATAGGACTGGTAATAGGCCATCACGCCAGCAAAGCCACTTACGGGCTTGGCGATCCAGTCTAGGGGGAAGAATAATTGACCGCCATAGCGGCGAAAGTTATCCAGATTCACAGCCGTTTGAAAAAGGATGCTGCTTTCGTCATCTTGCTGGGTGACATCGCTGATCACATCGGTGGTGTGGTCGTAGCTGAGGTTAAAGAAAGGTTGTTTCTCGAAGGTGAGCGATATCGAACCGCTATGGATCAGCTCCGGCCGTAGGAAAGGATTGCCTTTTTGGAAAGTGAAGGGATCAATAAAATTCACAAAAGGGTTGAGGTTGAAATAGCTGGGGCGCTCGATGCGGTAGCTATAGGCTGCTGCCACGCCTAGTTTTTCGTTCAGCGGCACACTCAGGCTCAGGCTGGGGAAGAGTTGGCTATAGTTGAGTTGGTTGATAGAGTCTATGGTGAGGTTATTGCCCAAGGTGTTGGTATTTTCGTAGCGTAGGCCGAAGTTGACTTCCAGTTTTTTGCCCTGGTAGTGGAGCTGGGTGTAGGCGGCAAAAATCCCTTCATCATAAAGGTAGTGGTTGCTCAGCAAGGGGTCATTTTGCCAAGTTTCGCCATCTCTTATGCTGGCCACTAGCTCATTGTCGAGGTCGGCGAAGCTATACTTTAGTCCACTTTCCAAGCGTAGTTGGGTGTTTAGGGGGCGCTTATAGTCTATTTGGCTGCTGTATAATTGTACCAAGGCGGGCTCTTCGTTTCGTCTCAACTGATTGATATCGCCGTTGGTGAGCAGGTCGTTTTGGTTGGCTCTATTGAAGCGGGAGTAGCTGGCATCTAGAGTGATTTCCTGGCCGAGGGTGTCTATTTTCCAGCGGTAGAAAGCATCGGTGGTGAAGCTGTTGGTGAGTCGGTCTCTTTCGTTGCGGGTGCCGAAGCTAGAGAGTAAATCGCCTTGCTGCTGGCTGAGGATGTTGGTAATATTATCGCCTTCCATGCGCGTATCGCTGCGGTAGGCGCGGCTGTTGAAGCCAACGCGGTGTTGGTCGGTGATATCGTAGTCGATGCCTACATTCCCCGAGTAGCTATCCGACCAGCCTTCCTCGAAGTTTCTTTGCGAGAAAAATTGCTCACTCACTTGGCGGTCTATGTTCAAGCCCTCCGTCCAGCTACCATGATTATAAGCCAGTCCGCCGGAGATATTGAGGGCGCCGCTGCGTCGGTTGAGCTGTACGCCCGTCCGGTATTTTGCCAGCGTGCCATAGCCGCCACCGATATAAGCGGAGCCATTGGTACCCAGCAAGGTGTTTTTCTTGAGGATAATGTTGATCACCCCGCCAGCGCCTTCGGCATCCATTGCCGCGCCGGGCTGGGTAATGACCTCAATGCTTTTGATGTTGTCGGCTGGCATTTCGCGCAGCAGGCTTTGGATGTCCATAAACTTAGTAGGGCGGCCATCGATCAGGATGGTGAGTCCACTTTTGCCCGCCATGCTGATGCGGTCGCCTACTACGATGAGGCCGGGAACTTTTTTTAGCAAATCTACCACAGAGCCCGTTTGGCCGGTGATGTTGTCGGATACATTGACGACGAGTTTGCCAGCTTGCTGCTCTAGGAAAGGCCTGCGGGCTACCACTTCCACGGTGCCGAGTTGTAGGGCGTTGTTGGCTACATTGATGGGAGGATGGGTAAAACGTTCGCCTTCCGCAAGCTGAAAAGTAGGATGAAACTGATCGTTGTAGCCAATGCCAGTGGTTTTGAGGAAATAGGTGTCGGCTTCCAGCGCTTGAAAGCTGAATTGCCCGTCTTCATCGGCTAGCTGGAGCATCACGATACTTGTATCAGTTGCTTTAAACAAGATGATATTGATAAATTCTGCTGGGGCATCGCCGCTCGTCACTCGGCCGCTAATTTGGGCGGTTTGGGCATGCAGAAAAAAAGGAAGGAACAGCAAGAGAAAAAAGGAAGGAAAATTTTTCATTGGGGTGGTTTTGGAGCTATCGAGGAGCATCATACGACCCAAAGATGGGGCAGTGGCGCTCCTCCCCCCATGAAGATTAGATGAAAAATGATTTTCTTCCGATCAAGAGCAGCTTTGAAGAAAACATGGCTCTATTTTTGTCGGCTTTGCTCCCGCACTTGGTGCCAGCTCTGAGTATCGCATAGCCCGCCGCTGGGCTATATCCATACGTATTCGTTGCTCTTGCCCCAATATGGGCACGCTGTGCAGGAGCAAAGATTGCCCAAAAGAGCCATGCGGGTAGGGGGCTTAACCGAGCTAGGGGAACTTTACTTCGGTGTGCCTAGCTTCTGCCCGTCCTGCTTCAGGCTCTGGAAGAGCTCGCGGAAGGAATTAAATTCCTTGCGCCAGCTAATACCTGCCCCCAGCTGTAGCCGCCGATCACTCAGCAAGTCGGGTTGTAAGCGCTGATAAACTCGCAATTTGAGGGTACGGGCATCGTTGAGTACATACTCCAAAACAAACTCATTTCCGATGAATACCCCCGAGTTTTGGTTGATGTTGAGCTGGTTGCCCGACAGTATATCGAGGGTAGGGGAGAGCGAAACCGTCCAGCGGTTGAAAGATTTGCGAAGGGTAAACTCTAAGATATCGCCTCGGCTACTCGTTGCTTGATCTAAGTTAGCGGATCGGTAGGTGTTGTAGGCCAAATCAATATCCAGGGAAGAGATGAAAGAATCTTCGCCGAAAGCCTGAGCAATGGTGTTGTTGATCAGGTAGCTCATGTAGTTGGAGGCCCATTCTGCTAGGGAGTTGACGATTACATCGTTGGTGTTGAAACTGAGGTCTGGCGGTAGGAATTGCCCCACCACCAGTAAGCCAAAGACTTGGCGGTTTAGTTCGTTTTGGTCAAGCAACAGCAGCCTTCTTTTGTTGTTGGCAAAGGTGGCGAGCTGCCCATCGAGTTTTGGGAAGGAAAGATCGAAGTCTATTTCGGGTTGTAACAACTGTCCTCTGAGGAGCAGGCTAAGATCCACGTCAGTGGCGCGGTTGGCGGCTCGTTCTAGATCGGGGTTCACAATGCCCGCCAGATACTCCTGAATAAAGCCAGCGATGGGCGTGGAAAGTTTTTCGTAGTCGGCACGTAGATTGATGGTGGCGCCGAAGGGGTCGCCATCCCACACCAGCGTTCCGCCAGGCCGAACGGTGAAAAGTTTGTTGATGACCCGCAATACCGGGAAAGTAAAAAGATAACTACCGGAAGTTATTTCGTAGTCGCCATACATTTGCATGTCGGCTGCCCGTGGGACGAGAATGCGGAGATTTCCGCGGCCGTTTCCCTGGATTTTGTCGCCTACTTCTTCATCAAAGATGATTTCCATCCTAGCTGCATCGTTTACGCTCAGATCCATCTCCAGACTCACGCCTGTTGGTTCGGAAATTACTTCTGGTGTAGGTTCTACATATACTTTTTTGTTTACGAAACGGATATCCTTGTTGATGGTAGCGGCACTGCTTGTCTGGTCAGCGGGGATGACGAGTCGGGAGTCGCGCCCTACCTCTGCACGGACATAAATATCGGGTTGGTTGAAGTTGCCGGAAAAAGCAATACGGCCGCTGCCGAGTGCCCGGCCGTAGAAGAGGTCATTATCGCCTTTTTGAAGATCGAGGGCCAGAAAACGATCGGTTGTGAGTGCGGCTGCTAAGCCGAGGTTCTTTAGGCGGTTGTGGCTGATGCCGCCGCTCACGGTTGCCTGGTTGCCGAATCGGTCGCGGAGGATGGTGCCGCCGGCATCAAATAGGTTGTTGTTGATATTCACCCTAGCTTTATCGAAGGTGTAGCGTGTCTTGAGGTAATTAACAGCAAAAGCCCCCTTGAAGGCATCTATATAACCATTAATATTTAGTCTTTTGGTGAGGCCTTTTACTTGCATGTAGGCATTTAGGTTGCCTTCCAGCTCAGAGACAGCCCCGCCAACCCAATAGTCTGCCAGTGCTATTGGATATCCACTGATGGAGACGTTGAGATCGAGGAAGTTTCTGCGATCTTCATCTTTTACAGGTGCTTTTACTAGGTCTTGCAAGTTAAAAATAGCTTCCGCTATGAGCTGGGCGGTATCGCGGTTGAGACTCATATAGGCATTTAGCTGCGAGCGCAGGTTGGGGGCTCGAGCATCCAGGCGCATCCAGCCGTAGTCGTCGCCATTCATTAAAAAGGTATCCGATTGGATGGTAGCGGATAGGCCTTCCATTTTGAATAGGTCTTCTATGGTGGCTCTGGCTTGGAAGTTGCCCGAAAAATCTAGCTGTTTGTAGTTCCAAACAGAGTCGATGATCCCTAGTGGAAAGTTGAGAAAATTGATGTTCAATCCTTGGCGACCTTCTCTCTGTAGGCTCACCGATCGTTGTCCACTGCTGAGCTTGAAATTGCGGGTGTCGATAAAATTTTTACCGAATGTGATGGCATTGTCTCCACTAATTTCCCAGGGTTCCTGCAAAATATCGAGCCGCGACGGGTCTAGCTCGACCCGGAATTTGGTACTATCCAACAAGTAGAGCAGTCCGTTGAGGTTGAGTTTATCGAAGAGCGGGTTGGTTTGCGAGGCATAATTGATGCCGAAGTTGATGCTGTCTTTGTTGACGATACTAAGCAGAGCTATGGGCCCCAGACGGGGTTTTTGATTGAGGTAGGTGCTGTCCACGGCAATATCAAAGTCTGCCTCGCTTTTCTTGGCGTTGAGCCTAATGATGGGGTCTTTCAGTGCTAGGTTGCCGAAATAGAAACGCGGCATTTCTAGCTCTGCCCTCAGGTGGCCTTCCTCACTTCGATACCAACCTTTGGCTGATAGCTGCGCTACAGGACCTAGTTGTTCGCTAATTAAGTAATTGAGCCCTTCCATGTTCAGAATATCGAGCTCATAGACGAAATTGCTGGCTTCTGGGCGTCGTTTGGGTACGCGAATGCCGAGGCGCTGCGCATAGCCAGGGTAGTAGTCTAGTACAAATTGCTTTAGACCACTGACTAGGTCGTTGATGCTGAATTGGCCTACGATATCTCCGCGCGCAATTTCACTGCGCAAGGCTAGGATTTTGTCTCCGTTTTCCTGAAAAGCAGAATAGATGAGGAAGGTATCTATATCGTATGCATCGACCCCATCTTTTATTAGGTGGAGCCGCTGAATATCGAGGCGCCCCGCCATGTCGCTAGAGGGGTTTTTCTGCAAGTTGAGCTGTATATCTCCGGAAAGGGCTAAGTCCGCTTTGCTGAGGTTGAGTGCCTGTAAATCTAGGTGATTTACCTGAGCAATAAAGTTGAGATCGGTGATACTGTCTCGGAAGTCAAGCTCTCCCCGAAAGTTGAAGTCGATATTTTCATCTTGGATATTGAAATCTCCGTTGAAGAAGTTGCGATTGAGTTCGCCGGAAATGGCTGCTTGTTGGTAGGTGTAATCCCTGAAGGTAAGATTATCGATCGTAGCACTAAGCGTAGCAGCGGCTGTTTCTGCCACCAGACCACGGCCGTTTTTGATCTGTCCGGTTAGCGATATACTTCCAAAAGTAGGGTCGTTAAGAAAGCTGCCAAGATCGAAGTCGCGCAAGGCGATGGCACCACTGTAAATCGCTTTTTTTACGCCCGGGATGAGGTTCATGTTCATGTCCATTTCCGTTCGCCCGATGTTGGTCCTCAGATTTCCGTAAGCCACGAAGTTGCGGAAGAAGCCATCAAAGCGGCCTGCAAAGCGGAGTGTTCCTAGGCGATCGAAAGAAGGCGGCGGACTAAAGCCGGGGATCAGTTGGCGCAAACTCTGCATATTGGTAGCCGATTCCTGTAGTTCCAGTAGTAGAAACTGCTCTCCCTTTTTTGTTAGGGCATTGGAGGAGAATTTGCCTTTCAGGTAATTATCCTCATCTAGCCCTAGTACAATGTCCCTTCCACGCAGGCTATTGACCGCACCGGAAAGCTCGCCATCCAGGAAAAGTTTTCGGTTGCGATTGTCTCGGAAGAATTGATTGAAGCGTAAATTACGCGCAAAGTACATGATGTCCCGCAGGGCTAGCTGGCTGTCCTCCAAGTGAATGTTCATCCGCACCCGATCCTCGAAGCGCAACCATTCCTCCCAACCGTTGCGAAACGAGAAAGAAAGACTGTCACCCAGCCTAGAATCGGGGGTAATTATCTCCAGCCCATTGGCCACCAAGGCACTGGGTGCCACCAATAGCTCGTTTATACTGAGCTTTTCTAGCAAAAAGCCCGATTGTTCTTGCAAGCTGAGGTGTTTGAGCTGCCCCAATAGACTATCCTGCTGGAATTGAATATCGGCTAGCTCCATATTGATGTTGCTTACGCCCAAACGCGCAAAGTCAATAGCCGCTATATCGCTGCTGGTGAGGGCCTCTTTCCGGTAATTGTCGAGTTGAAATTGGCCGTCGATGATTTCAAAATAGTCCGCTAAAAGCTGTATTCCAATGGTATCGGTACTATCGATCTTCGTGGGCGGTAAGTGAGCTAGCAATAGGCTATCAAGCGGAGCTTTCTGGAAATTTTGTAGCTGAATCAAAGGCTCGCGTAGCTCGATGCTGCTCAGGTCAACTATTTTGTTGGCGATGTCCAGTTGCCGCAACCTGGCGGTAGCAGCGGGTAAATAGACATACATCTTTTGCCCACCAACGCTATCTGCTTGAACAAACTCTACGGCTTCTAGGGCTAGTTTTTTTAGCTGCAAATTCAGCGGCTGCCCCGCAGTTTCTTTAGGGGGGAAAAGGCGCTTCAAGGCATAGGTGAGGTTGGTTTCTGCATCTCCTACATCTCTGCGGATCACAAAGCGCGTTTGGCTGATTTGTATCTCCTCGATCTCCAGACCACTGCGGAGCAGCACCAGGGGGTTGAGGTTGAAGTCTACCCACAAATGACCAGCATGTAGGAGGGTATCACCGTATTTATCTTCTATGAAAAGGCTGTCTATCTGCAACTCATCCAACCATGAAAGCCGTACCTGCTTGAGTTCCACACGGCTATCTAGGGTGTTGGAGATGGTCTTGACTACTTTTTGAGCCAACCAGTTCTGGACGGCTGGGGATTGTAGTAGTAGGATCAGAAGGAGCACAAGACCAATTGTCCATATGAGGCCACGCCTCACTAGGTTCCATACATTCCAAGACTTCTTAAAGGTCTCGGCAGCGGGAGTTTGTTCTTCTTGTCTTTCCAAAAGCTTTTAAGTAACGCTAAGGTACAAATAATCATTGCAGTAAAGTTGTTCAACAGGTCATGAACTAGCGAAAGCAGAGTAAATTTTATCCTGAGCGAGGTGAAATTGTGACCGCCGCAGGCAGCCGAGAAGCGAACTAGCCGCAGAGCACCCAAATGTAGCTGCAAAGCCGTACCAAGCACAGCCGCGAAGCGAAAGGCAGGCAAAGTGGTGCTGCAACGAGGCCTTCTAACGAAGTGCAGTGTGAAATTTCGCTTTGCAGCTAGTTGGTGGTATCGCTTGTAGGTGTTTGATGACCTGCCGAACAGCTCTACTAAATAATGACTCCGGGAAGCTAACAGAAAAGAGCGAAGAAGAGTTAAGATCAGCGCTGGGTTTAAGAAAAAATTAAGGTAAATAATTCTTGTGTTCAGCGGTAAAGGCTTTATCTTTCCGCCATGGAAAAAGTTGAAATTGCAAAGGGAGGCCCTGTTTTGTCGCCCATCGTAGCTGGGGTTATGAAATGGGGGGCTTGGGGAGCTGGGCTCAACGCCAAGCAGGTACAAGTGCTGATTGATCAATGTGTAGAGGTGCATATTACCACCTTCGATCATGCCGATATTTACGGTAGCTACACCACCGAGGCACTATTCGGGGAGGCGCTTTCAGGCTTAGGCTCCAGTTTCCGGCAACGCATGGAGCTGGTTAGCAAATGTGGCATACGCCTCGATGTGAAAGAGCGCCCCGATAACAGATTGAAGTCCTATGCCAGTAGCAAGCAGTACATCATGCAGTCGGTAGAAAACAGCTTGAAGGCACTGCGCACAGACTACCTCGATCTGCTGCTGATTCATCGCCCCGATATCTTGCTGCAACCCGAAGAGGTGGCGAGCGCTTTCGATGAGCTACGCAACGCTGGTAAGGTGCTGCACTTTGGGGTATCTAACTTCAGTACCTCCCAATTTGCTTTGCTCAACCAATTTACACCGCTGGTAACCAATCAAGTAGAGTGCAGCGCTCTACACACGGCGCCCATGTTTGATGGCACCTTCGATCAGTTGCTCGGCCAAGGAAAACGCCCCATGGTTTGGGGGCCTTACAAAGGTGGCGAGTATTTCAACGAAACAAGCAGCCAAGGGCGCCGACTGCGCTACACCATACAGCAAATCGATAAAAAATACCACTACCCGGGGGAGGATCTCGTTATGTTGGCTTGGCTGTTGCGGCACCCCGTAGGCATGTTACCGATTCTGGGCACCAGTAAAATTGAAAGACTGCGCGATGCACTTCTCGCGCTCAGGATGGAAGTAGATCAGCAAGATTGGTACGAAATACTGGAGGCTTCACTGGGGCATGCGGTAGCCTAGTTAGTTTTTTTGTTGCTCACGCAGGAGCAAAGTAAGCTCATTAGGAGCTGTATTGAAGAATAGTCGAGCCAAGGCACTAGCGGAGTTCTTGAGCTTTCTCCAATAGCCAATTCTGGGAGGCAACCGGATCGGCGGCTCTGATGTCGGCTTCTATCTTTTCCAATGCCTTCTTGTCGCCGGGAATGAGTCTGGTGAGCCGCCGGGTAAGGGATACGAGGTTTCGGAAAGCCTTGCGGGGGTGAGCAGGTATCTCTTTGTGGCGGTTGAGGTAGGCCGAAATGGCATCAAAGAGCGACTCCAAGGCATCAAAGGCATCCGTTTCATAGTAAATAGCCAGCAGCATGGCCTTGGCGTTGAGGTTGTAGGTGATGTTTTCGTATTCCACGCCGCGCAAATAGTCGAGCGCCTTATCGTAATCTTTTTGATAAAAGTACAAGGTGGCGTAGTTGTAATTGACCGCATTTTCGCGGTGTACTTCTGCGATGCGCTGCTGATAGACTTCGATGTAGTTCTTTGTCCAGTCAAACTGCCCATCACGCAGGGCAATCAGAATGGTATTCTTGAATTGTAGCGGATCGAGGAAGCCATCCTCAAAGACGGCCTCTCGCTCAAGGGCATGCTTGTACACTTTCAAGTACTCCTTGAGGTAAGCCGTTTTGCCAGCATTGATTTTGCGACTGCTGTAATTGAGGGCGGTTTGATAAAGCTGCTGTAGTTCGGAAGCCCGAAAATCAGTTGTGAGTAGGAAAAGCTTTTCGCGGAAAGCTTCATAGAAGGCATCCTGATCGGGCTGCGCTTCCATGCGGTAGTTGTAATAGTGGATGGCCAGTGGCGGATAGTTGAGGTAGGCTGGGTTTTCGTCAATGAACTGTATGATCTGCGGAATAAAACGAATCTGATATTTGTGGAAGCGAGAAAAAGCAGTGCTGTTGGCAGAATTATAGGACTTTAGCTTCTCTGCCATGTAGAAGACATCCAAATGATCGATAATCATTTCCAAATTGGAGCGGTCGAAGGTTCTTCGGTCATAATCCGCTAAATCAAAGCGCTGCCGTTCCAATAGATGGAGATGTAAGTATTTATGGCTACTCTCACGCATGTTTTGCTGGTACTCAGCTGTGCTTTTATCCCAGTTTCTCAAGATGCCTTCCACTAATTTCTTGGGCTCCAAACGGCCAATGGCCTGGAGGTAGAGTTGCTCCTTGATATGAGCTTGCTGCTGAAGCTCGTGCAAAGTGACAAAGGATTGTAGCAATCGGAGTAGATCAGAGCAGAATTTGCGAAAGCGCGTATCGTTGTATTCCTTATTGGGCCACAGCCTATTCCAGACGCTTTCTTTTTCCAAAGAATGCTGCTTGTCAAGCCGCTTACATATTTCTCTGAACAGCCGGGCAAGATCCTTGCTTTTGTTAAAATAAGGAGATGCCAAAAAGAGGCTTGCTTCTCGCTGCTCTTCCGTTGAAAAAGCCGCAATGAGGGATATTAACTTATTAGATTTTTTGTCCAATGTTCACAGGTTTTAACGAAGCAATACAGATTAAGTCATTGTAAGACATATTATTATAGGTTGTTCTTTTTAATATAAGTAGCCAACGAAGTGCTTTGTAGATTCACAAATTTACTTAAATTATTTTCAAATTCACTGACAGAGTTCAGATTAATGTGTATATTGTGCCCTGTATTGGATAATCTCAATTATTAACGGTGAAAATGTTGCGAAAGCTTCTTGTGTTGGCGACCTTGTTATGTGCATCCTTCGGTGCGTATGCGCAGGGTTCTACTATCAACATAACCACCTTTGAAGATACACCAGTTTCCTACACCCTGCTCTCGAGGAACACGCCTTTTATAACGCAAGCTCCTCAAAATGGTAGCTTGTCCCTGATGGCGGGGCCGCTCACCTACCAATATATTCTTACCTATACGCCCGATTCGGGCTACCTCGGGCTGAATGACCAAGCAAGGGTACTGTCTTTTCCTATCCAGAACACTTCTTTCACGATCACCGTTTTTAACTTTCGGGTAGTTGCGGTTGAGTTGGATGCGAATCATGATATAGCGCACACAACGGCAGGTACCGCTGTTTCTGTACCTGTCTTAGCCAATGATTACTCCAGCAGCGGTTTCTTAGAACTCAGAGCCGTTCCCGTTAGCAATGGCGGTACCGCCACCATGAGTGGCAACAACTTGCTGTTCACGCCCGCAGCGGGTTTCAGCGGTCTAACGGAAGTCAATTATCTGGTCTGCACTACCAATGACATCTGTGCTATGGGCACGGTGAGTATCAATGTCCTCAACACAGATTTCAGCTCGGCACGCGATACCACGCCCGTTTTTACGAAAAGAGAGAAAACACAGCTAGTCTTAGCACCCAGCAATTTCAGCCCGGTCAACGAACCTGAAAACGGTTCATATGGTTGGCAGAATGGCGTAAGAACATATACCCCCAATGCCGGATTTGTAGGAACGGAGTACCTCGATTTTGTAGGAACAAGTGGGGATGTCACTACCTTCGCCATGGAAGTGCTGGATATGAAAGACCAGGCCTTCTCAACGGATGATCTGGCCTACACTTTGGTTGGTAGCTCCGTTATGGTAAACGTGCTATCCAATGATTATTATGGCTCCTTCACGGGCTGCGTAACTTATAACGCTCCACAGTTCGGTAGTCTCAGTCCAGGAGCTTCTCCGGGTAGAGTTATCTATACACCTCCTGCTGCTTGGAGTGGGGTAGATCGTTTTACTTATCGCTCCTTCGAGCCTGGTTGTCCGGGTGAAGGAGAGCTGGCAACCGTTTATGTAGTGGTGGATGATTTTGCTCCTGCTCAAGAACAGGTTAACATCACCACAACAGCAGCAGCACCTACTTTACTGACTTATGAAGTTCCCACGGGTACGGCAAGCTGGTCTGTAACAACAGCCCCAAGCGCTGGTACCGTAAGTATCGAAAACGGCCAGATCATCTATACCGCAGTGGCCTCAGAAGGTAGCGATTTCCTGGCTATCACTTATTGTCTGGAGGGGGAAGATGGTGGCTGCGTGCTAACCAAAACAGTGGCGGTCAATATACAAATTAATCCTGCCGGTGGGGCTGTAGTCGCCTGCCAAGATGACTGCCTTTGGCCAGGAGACACTAATAATGATGGTGTCGTAGATTTAGATGACTTCCTTACTATTGGCCTTCATATGGGAGCCACTGGTACACCTCGTCTCTCCGCCGACCCCGCTATGTGGTGCCCCCAAGAGTCGGAGGATTGGGATCACAGCACGCCAGCAGGCTTGAATCTAAAGTATGTTGATGCTAACGGCGACCAGCTAGTGAGTGCCCTAGATACCCAAGTGGTGATGGCCAACTACGGCTTGGTACATAGTCTGCAGCCCAAGCCAGTGAACACTGCCGCCTTCGATATCATATTGGATGGTGACATCTTTGCTGAACCTGGTGATCTACTTGCGATCGACGTGCTAGTGGGTACCAATCTGGTAGGGGTGGAGGATGTCTATGGCTTCCGCTTCCCCTTCCCCTACGATCCCTCGGTCTTTATACCTGGTAGTATTGACTTGGTCTTTGACGAGGATAGTTGGTTAAGCTATGGCTCGCCTGTGATTAGTACTCAAGTAAATCGTCAGCAAACAGGAGATTTCCAAGCGGCCTACATCCGTACCAATGGCAAGCCAATGAGTGGCTATGGGCAGGTGGGAACACTGTATGTGGGCGTAGAGGATGTCTATGGCTTCCGAGGCCGCCCCGATGAAGTCATCACCGCTACTATCGGCGGCCAAGATGCAGCCGTATTGGGAGGTACTGGCGACATGCAGTCCGTGCGGGTGCAACCCCTAGAAATTAAGATACAGCAGAAAGCAGCACTCGAAGGTCTTGCTATCTCTTCAGAGATAGACCAGCACTTAGACGATAAATTGCTTAGTTTTCCGAATCCTAGTAATGGCCAACTGACAGTTCACCTGAATGGCCAGCAAACTTTCGAGGAGTTGCTACTTACAGATCAGCTAGGAAGACGCGTTCTGCAAGAAAAAAGTTTATACACCAACCATCGGGTACTAGACCTTAGTGCACTGCCGAATGGTATGTACGTCCTGAGTGTCACTACGCCAGTGGGCGTAGTGAATAGAAAAATTGAGATAGTCCGTTAATTTTGACTTAGCCGGAATAGCAACTATTTACAGCTGAGCGTAATCTCATGTTTGAAGGACTATTTTTTTACATCCCAAGCCGATTTAGAAATACACAAGCAGTGCCAAGCCTACTCGGTTGGCGCTCGCTGCCTGCCTAGTTTTGGTTCTGTTTTGTGGAACCAACCGCTTGAGGCGGTATTGTTTTAGATTGCTTAATAGAAGTCGCTCTACGGAGCGACTTTTTTTTTGATATATTTGCCTCATGGAACAAAGTAAATACGAGCAGCGCGGTGTTTCCGCTACTAAGTCGGAGGTACACAAGGCTATTGCGGGAATGGACAAAGGGCTCTTCCCGAAGGCTTTTTGTAAAATTATGCCCGATATAGTAGCCAACGACTCTGCTTGTTGCAACGTCATGCACGCGGATACTGCGGGCACCAAGACGAGTCTTGCTTATATTTACTGGAAAGAAACGGGCGACCTCAGTGTATGGGATGGGGTGGTACAAGACAGCTTGGTGATGAACCTCGACGACATGGGTTGCGTGGGCTTGGTAGATAATATCCTTATCTCCAGCACTATTGGGCGGAACAAACAGCTCATTCCCGCGGAGGTACTGACCACCATCATACAAGCCCAGCAAAAATTTTGCGACCGCATGGCCGACTTTGGGGTAGGTTTACATCTCACAGGGGGAGAAACCGCAGATGTGGGCGATATTGTGCGTACAGTGGATATTGGATTTACAACCTTTGGCCGGCAGCGCCGCGATCGCCTTATCCTTAACGAGATGCAGCCTGGAGATGTGGTGGTAGGCTTGGCCTCCTTCGGCCAGGCGAGTTATGAAGATACCTACAATGGCGGAATGGGTAGCAACGGTCTTACAAGCGCTCGGCACGATGTCTTCCAGCACCGCTATGCAGATCAATATCCAGAGAGTTTCGATCCGGCTCTGCCCCGCTCTGTTGTTTATACCGGCAGCCGATCCTTGACGGATACGATACAGATCGGAGGAGAAGAAATCACATTAGGTAAGCTGGTCTTGTCACCTACACGTACCTACTTGCCTGTGCTGAAGGTACTGTTGGAGGAACTGAACGGCCACATACACGGCCTTATTCACTGCAGTGGGGGAGGGCAAACGAAAGTAGTGAAATTTCTAGATGGCCTTCAAGTGGTAAAAGACAGCTTGTTTCCTGTTCCGCCTTTGTTTGAGCTGATCCGTGAAGAAAGTGGCACCAACTGGAAAGAAATGTACCAGGTTTTCAATATGGGGCATCGCTTGGAAGTTTATCTACCAGCCGAGCACGCAGCGGCGGTGATCAGCATTGCCCAGCGCTTTGGTATTGCTGCGCAAATCGTAGGGCGAGTGCTGGCGGCCGATAGCCCTTTGGTAAGTCTGCATACGCCCGGAGGTGTCTTCACTTACACGGATTAAAGGAAGACTACAGATTTTCTTTTTACCATGGCTCTTAAGGGGTAGCATGGCTCCTGCATTTATGCCCGTACGGTGGATAGAGCCAGCCAATGCATGTCGTGTTGAGCCGCCGGCTAGCCCGAAAAGTGTTAAGAGAGCGTTATCGTTTGGGGAATTAGCGATATTATTCGGCAATAGAATTGGGCTTAGAAAAAAGGTATAATTTTCTATAAATAATTGATTATAAATAGATTGTATTGAATAAAAAAGATTAGAAAGTCGATTTAAAACTAAAGATTGGCTTGTGTTTCGGGAGCGGTTGGCTGCATATTTGTATTGTCAAGCGGGAGGAATGCTTTCTGCCTCAGACAAGAAACTGGTTTATTTCTCAATCTATCTGTCCTTGAGATATCCGGCGACGGCGCTGTCGTCGCCGGTTTTTAGAAAAAAGAGATAAGTCGAAGATTTTTTTTCACACTTTTACGCGTCCACAAAGATGCAAGGGTGTTTATCTTCAGAAGGGAAAATGAAGATAAGTAGATAGTTGCTATTTATTCGGAACCGGGAGCCGCAAGGTTTTCCCGGTTTCTTTTTGCATTTTTGTGCCATGCAAAGAATAATGATTACCGGTGCTAGTGGACAAGTAGGCCGTTGTGTGACTGAGTTGGCAGCGCGCTTACCTGATTGTACAGTGTACTGTTTTGGTCGCAGCGATCTGGATATCAGCCAGGAAGCGGCGCTACTTCAAATCTTTTCAGAGATACGGCCGACGCACTGTTTTAACTGTGCGGCCTACACAGCTGTTGACAAGGCGGAGGAGGAAGAAGCGGCTGCTATGCGAGCCAATTACACGGCAGTAGCGTTATTGGCCAAGGTATGCCAATTGTATGCCAGCCACTTGGTTCATTTCTCAACAGATTATGTTTATGCCGATCGTTACAACCGCCCGCTGCGGGAGGAGGATAACACAGAGGGCATTGGTGTGTATGCCCGCAGCAAGCTTTTAGGCGAGCAGGCGATACAAGCGGTTTATCCCGAGGCTTTGATTGTCCGAACGGCTTGGGTTTACTCTGAGTATGGCCATAATTTCATGAAGACGATGCTCCGATTAGGGCGGGAGCGAAGCGAGCTGCGGGTGGTGAGTGATCAGGTGGGAACTCCTACCTATGCACGCGACTTGGCGGCAGCGGCTTTGGTTTTGGCCGAGCAGCAGCGATCAGGTATCTACAATTTCAGCAACTCGGGTGTTTGTAGTTGGTACGATTTTGCGCTGTCTATCCATCAATTGGCGGGTATTACATGCAGCTTGTTACCAGTACGCAGTTCAGCTTATCCTACGCCCGCCAGGAGACCGCATTATAGCTTGTTGGATAAAGAGAAAATTAGTGCTGTACTGGGGGCGCCACCCAGGCATTGGCGGCTGGCTTTGGAGGAAGCATTAATGAATAGAGCATGGAGAAAAGGAGAATGAACAATGCGCACTGAGTAATGAACAATGTGTAATGATTTGGCTTCTTGGGGTTTTGTATGAATTTTGGCTGTGCGGTTGGGGAATTGAACATTGAACATTGCCCATTTTGCTCCTTCCTGCGATGCGGAACAAGGGGGCGCAAACCAAATCGTCAAATATTCAGGCCTCGGATGAGCATAGACCCAGCCGAGGACGAATAGGTACCGACAATTTGGTTTATGCCTGAACCAGGCTAACTAAGCCGGCGCATTTTAAGCAGAATGGCGTAGCCTTGGGAGGTATCCAGGTGTAGCTGAGCATCTAGTCGTTGGGCTCGCATTTGTAGGTTGGCTAGGCCTTGACCAGTTTTTACGCTTCTACGGGTATCGAAGCTATATTCTGGTGTACCATTGTCGTGGATGAGCATTTCAAACTCGTTGTTGCGCTGCGTAATCGCCACGCTCACTTGGGTGGCGTTGCTGTGGCGAGCAATGTTGTTGATGGCCTCTTTGTAGATAAAGTAGAGATTCTGCCGTTTGTTGCCTGTTAGCTTGTCTTGGCGGTCTTTACCGAGGCCTTCGGCGCGAAAAGTGTAGCGAATATCAAGGGGCAGTAGCACATCGTCGGCATGCTCTTGCATACGCTGTAGCAAATCGGCTACGGTATCTCGGCGGCTATCGATACTCCAAATAACATCGCTCATTTTACTCATTGCTTTTCTGCCTGCTTCGCCGATGCCGGCGAGGCGGGTGCGGAGATGCTCATCGTCTGTATAAGATTGTAGCAGCTCGGTTTGTAGTGTGATGCCTGCCAGTAGCCCGCTCACTTCGTCATGAATGTCGCTGGAGAGTTGTGTTCGCAACTGTTCCGTCCGAAGGCGTTCTCTGGCGCGGCTCTGCAAAAAACCAATAACCAGGCCAGCAATCAACAAGCCCATGAGAATCAGGAACCAAGTTTTTTCATAAATGTATTGCCGCACGCGGATGGGAACGGAGATAATCGAACTAGCATAGTTGCCATTGGCATCGGCACCCTGGATATGGAGGGTATATCGCCCGGCATTGAGGTTGTTGAATCGGGCTGTGTGCTCATTATTGAGTTCTACCCAATCAGTTTGCAGGCCTTCTAGTTTTACTCTAAACCGATTTCGATCGGCGCGTGTGATAGCAGGTAGGGCAAATTGTACGGCTATTCCCTTTTCATTGGCTTGTACGTTTACTTCCTGTATTTCCTCGAGCCTGCGATTTAAAACGCGTGTCTGCTCGCGGCCATATAGTATAATCTGTGTAATCACCACCTTTGCATCGGTGGTCACGTCGGTTAGCTCATGCGGATAAAAAGCACTCAGGCCGTTGACGCCGCCGAAATAATATCGTCCGTCCTTAGCTCGATGAAAAGCTAAGCGGCTAAACTCATCGCTACTTAGGCCATCCGATCGATAGTAGCGCCGGAACTCAGTTTGTCCATTTTCTTGTTTAAGGTGGGTGATACCATTGGCAGTGCTCAGCCAAAAGCCCTGCTGCTCATCGGGCAAGATGCCATAGACGATATTGCTGGATAGGCCATCTTTCCGGCCATAAAAGCGGAGTTCGTTGTTTCTTATATCTAAGCGATGCAGTCCGCCTTGGGTGCCAAGCCACAGTATATCTTCCTCTGATTCGTGCAGGACGTTGATGCTGTAGTCGTTGAAAACCAAGCCGCTGTTTCCTCTAGCAGCAGGCTGGTAGGTTCGGCTGCTTCTTTTCTGAGGATCGTAGAGCAATAAGCCTTTAGTGCTGCTGCCCAGTAGGAGCAGCCCGCTCTTCGAAAGACTGCTGTATTGTGGGATGGTGTTGTGCAGAAAGTTGATAATACCCTTTTCCAAAAGCGGCAGGAAAGAGCTGCTGAGTGTATCGAAGAGTAGGATTTTTCCGTTCGGGCTACCAATTTGCTCGGCACCAAGCACCCATTGTCCGCCCCAGCCTTCACTGAGGGTGGTAAACCGATGGCCACCCAGCTTATAGGCTCGGGCAGTACACTGTTCTACGGAGTAGCAGAATAAATAGCTATCGCGGTTTTTGCCTAGCTTTTGACCAATGCCCCAAACGGCCTTTTGCACACTGTCGTAACGTAAGGAAGCTGCCGTGCTGAGGTCTAATCGCTGCCCATTTTCATCGATAATTTGTAAGCTGATGGTATCGGATAATAAACTATTCGGATTTACCCGATACAACTGGCCGTTGCTTTCCGAGCAGTATATATTTCCCTGCGCATCCTCACAAATACCACTAATAATGTGTTGGCGGTATTCCTCTTCTTGTTCAACAGCCAGAAAGTTCCAGAGCTTTTTCTTGGGGGTTTCGGCCACACCCAGCCCATCGTAGCGGCCTAGGAATATTCTTTCTTTGAAATCATCGGCTGCTGCTGCATAGATACGGCTTCCTGCTTTTTGAAGATCTTGGTAGCGCAGGATGTTCCCGTCCCGATCAATCAGGTAGAAAGCTTCCGATTGTTCGGTGGCTCCGGGGGTATTGCGGCTTCCCAAAAGCAGTTGTCCCTGTCTATCTTTGAACAGCTGTTGGTAGTAGGCCTGCTGCGAAAAAGCATTGTAGGGGATGGCTGCCTGTTCGCTACCAATAGGCCATAAGAAAAGGCCTGCATGGCCGAAAAAACTAAATAGTAGCTGCCCGTTAGGTGCTTCTTCCAGGAAGTTTACCCGCTCGAAATTACCACTGCCAAATAGCGCAGCAGCTTTGGCATCAGAGAGGGATATGTCCTGTAGCACTTCGCCCGCGGCATTGAGGTGCCGCAGCCCTTTCTCGGTATCGAAGAGTGCAAACTGACCATTGGAGAGCGGACAGAGATGAACGGCGCTGGCGATGCTGCTACGCGTTTCCTCCAAAAAACTTAGGAGCTTAAATCCTGCTGGGGTATATTCGTACAAGCGAGTGCCTTGGCGGCTAAGGGTAACCGTGAAGATGCGCCCCAACTCGTCGGTGGCCAAGGCGCGCGGAAAGCCTTTTACGCCACTGCTAGGGGCTAGCTGAACTTGCTGCACCACAAAACTCTCCGGATCGAAACGATCAAAATATGTGTGAATATCCTTATAAAAGATGGAAAATTTCCCTTCTATATCCCTTCCAATTTTGGCAATGTGCCCCAAACTGAGACCCGCATCGCTGTAAGGCCCCTGCCCGAAAGGAAGGAAGCTGTAGCCATCAAAGCGGTTGAGACCATCGCGCGTGCCTACCCAGACAAATCCTTCTTCGCCGATGTGTAGCGCCGTGATTTGCCGATCGCTCAAGCCTTCGTTGACAGTGAAAAAATCGAAATTGAAAGCTTGGCTGCGCAGCCAGGTAGCCCCGAAGAGGCAGACACAAAGGAAAGCCAAATAGCGACTAAGAAAAGGAATATATTTAAATCTCTCCATCCAGTTTTTTGCGGATCACTTCGGTTTTGGAATTTACCTGCAATTTACGGTAAATATTCTTGATATGATCTCTTACCGTTTCCAGACCAATATCCAAGCGGTAGGCGATTTCCTTGTAGGATAGGTTGTCCACCAGGCCTTGGACAATTTCTTGCTGGCGGATCGTTAGCTGGGCTTCGGCGTTGTCGTTGTGCTTGGGTTGTTGCTGCCGATTGTAGTGGGCAACTACTTGCCGGGCAATACTCGGACTCATGTAGCTACCACCCCTGTGGACAGTATAAACAGCATCGCGCAAGATCAGGGGGTTAACTTTCTTTTTGCTGATATAACCCACTGCCCCCGCCACCAATGCTCTGAAAATGTTATCGCTATCATCGGAGTTGGTGAGCATGATGATGTCAACGGTAGGTTTGCAGGCCAAAATCCGCGGGATACCAGCAATGCCATTCATACCTGGAAGGTTGATATCGAGCAAAATCATATTGATCGGAGAGTTAACACGGAAACCAGCCAGAAAGTCTTCCATACTTTCTGTTGCGCGCTCCACTACCACATCTCGGGAAGGTTCAAAGCATTCTTTGATGCTGGCCAACATAATCGGTTCGTCTTCTACAATACCCAAGTGAATCATAGCACCCATATTTCTATTGCTAACGATTCGCGCGCGCCCTTAGGTATGGGAGGCGCACTAAAGTCTAGGTGGAATTGTTCTACAGAAGGTGGCTCCCGCTTGGGCTCAGACGACTTAGAGACGACTTAGAGACGACTTGGAAGACCCAATAAGGGTTGCTGG
>DAITME010000023.1:0-21536 GCA_036835305.1 Lewinella sp. | reverse complement strand
AGACGACTTAGAGACGACTTAGAGACGACTTGGAAGACCCAATAAGGGTTGCTGGCACTGCGTGTACACCCATAAGGCCACGGTTCGCACTCGTTGCTCTCGCAGGAGCGGGTGTTTGCGATTTTGAGCAATGCTTTTGAATGGAAAATGGAGGCTCCTTGAAGAAATTAAATGGGAAAACAAACGGCAGCAGTAAACAAGTCGCCTGTAATCACCGTCCGCTGACGACCGTTTGTTTGAATTATATAAGCAGTTGGTAGTTTTGCGGCAAGGCGATCGGGCCTGCTCGTCCGTGAAATGATAAAATAAAATTGAAAATAAACTTATCGTTTTGTTAAATATCGTACTATTATGTTTCGTAGTATATCTAAAAAGGCCTTTAGAGCGTCTTAGTACTGAGCTGTTTGTTGGGCCACACCCAGCATGGCTCCTATGAACTAACTTTGCTCCTGCCGATCCGGCCAAAACTAAATCGTAATGCAAAAGCTATTTTTTATATTTTTATCCTTGGTCGCTTTCCAACCAACAGCGGAAGCTCAAATAACCAAGAAATTGGGTGGTTTAACCGACAGAGCCAACAATGTACTCAGAGGCGGAAATCCTTTGTCGGAAGAAGAGGTTGGGAATGGCCTGAAAGCTGCGCTCGATATGGGTGTGGGCGAAGCGGTTACTTTCTTGAGTGCGGAGGATGGTTATTTTGCTAGTCCTTACAAAATTTTGATCCCTGAAGAGGCCCGTACGGTCACCAGCAAACTCAAGGCCGTGCCTGGTTTCGAGAACGTAGAAGCGACGTTGGAGGAGAAACTAAACCGAGCGGCAGAGCTGGCCGCAGCAAAGGCAAAACCTATTTTTATTGATGCCATCAAGGGGCTGACGATCCGAGACGCCATGAATTTATTGATGGGGGAAAAGGATGCCGCTACGCGCTATTTGGAAGGCAACACCAAGGCTGCTTTGCTAGATGCCTTTTTGCCAGTCATCCAGCAAAGTTTAGATGAGGTGAACGCGCGCGACTACTGGCGCGGAGCCGTAACAGCTTACAATAAAATTCCTTTCGTGAAGAAAACAGACCCAGAGCTAGACCGCTATGTAACCGATAGAGCCTTGCTGGGGATGTTCTCCTTAGTGGAGGTGAAAGAGCGGGAGCTACGCGAAAAACCAGCGATGCGCAATACAGAGCTGCTTCGCAAAGTCTTCGCGCAGCAGGATAAATAGGCTGCTGATCAGGAGGCTTGCGATAAAGAAAGGATGTCTTCCACAAAAGCTTGGCTGATAGCGCTTACCTCCCCGCCGCCTTTGGTTAAGTGCCGGATAAAAGCACTACCAATGATAGCCCCCTGGGCATAGGAGCAGGCTGTACGGAAGCCTTCGGCGTCGCTAATACCGAAGCCAATCAAGCGAGGCTTCTCCAGGTTCATCGCTTGAATGCGCTGGAAGTAGACAATTTGTTCCGGGCTAATTCCTTGGCTGCTGCCGGTGATGGCACTGCTGGATACCATATAAATAAAGCCTTTGCTAGCGCGGTCGATGGCGCGAATGCGGGCTTCGTCGGTTTGCGGGGTGATGAGGAAGCTCATACGCAAATCGGCAGCCTCTACCATTTCTTTGTAGAAACTTTCGTATTCATAAACGGGTAGGTCTGGGAGAATCAGGCCATCGATGCCCGCTGCTTGGCAGTCGGTGATGAAGCGCTCCTCGCCGTATTGCATCATCTGGTTGAAATAGCCCATGAGAACCAGCGGTACTTGGGTATATTTTCTGGCTTCTCGAATTTGCTCGAATAATTTAGCGAGCGTCATGCCATTTTTTAGCGCTTGCATCGAGCTGCGCTGTATGGTTTCTCCGTCGGCCATCGGATCGGAATAGGGCATGCCGATTTCTATGAGATCTACGCCCGCGTCGGCCAGCGCTCGGATAATGGGCACCGTGTCTTCCAACTGCGGGTAGCCAGCCGTGAAGTAAATATTGAGGATACCCTGCTGCTTACGGGCGAAGAGTTGGTCTAAGCGGTTCATGAACGAGTACTTAATATGAGCAAAGATAAGTATTGCAGCAGAACAAGCGCCAAATTATTGCTAACTTTGCCGATTATGTTGATAAAAACTGCCGTTTACGATTCTAGCCACAGCCGCGTGGAAAAATTGCCGCCAGAGGGGGTGCCAGAGTTTGCTTTTATTGGCCGATCCAATGTGGGGAAAAGTAGCCTGATCAATATGCTCACTGGCCGTAAGGAGTTGGCGCTCACGAGTAGCAAACCAGGCAAAACCCAGCTCATCAGCTATTTCAAAATCAACAACAGTTGGATGCTAACCGACCTGCCGGGCTACGGCTATGCGAAGGTGAGCAAAAAAACCCGCAGCAAGTGGGAGGGGCGAACGGAAAACTACTTCAGCAAGCGGCAATCGCTGGTTTGTGCCTTTGCGCTGATCGATAGCAACATCCCCCCGCAGCTCATTGATCTAGAATTCTGCAATTGGTTGGGGGAGCTGGGCGTACCTTTCGCCTTAGTTTTTACCAAAACCGACCGTAAAAAAGCGCGGGGAGGGGAGCACGTGGAAGCCTTTAAAAGTGCGATGCTCGAAAGCTGGGAAAGCCTGCCTCCGTGTTTCCTCACTTCCGCTACGAAGGAGGATGGCAAAGCGGAATTGCTGACCTTTATTGGCGAGAGCTTAGATCAGATAGGCTGGCCACACGAGAAAAAATGATGCCCTTGCTGGTTCTTTAACACGCCCACTATGTTATTCACCATCGGAAGCCGTGTGCGGCTCAAAAGTACCGGAGACAGCGGTAAGATTACGGAGTTTATCGACGATGGCCTCGTGCGCGTGGCGCTAGATAATGGCCTAGGAACGATTCCCGTCCCAACGGAAGCGCTGTTGGCCGAGCGCTCCGCAGCGGACGCTGACAGCAGCGGTGGCGCCCGTTTCATAAGTGGTAAAGCAACGAAAAATACCGAGATAGAACCGGCGGCGGTTGATGTGGGCTATACCATACTACAGCCTTGGGGGGTACAGTTGGCTTTCGATCCAGTGTACCGGCTGGATGGCGACCCGCAACGCTACCGCGTGTATCTGGTTAATGATACGGGGCAGGCGCTTATTTTTTCTGCCAAATTGCTGTTGGGCAAACAGCTAATGTGGCAGCGAATTGGCCAATTGGGCGGAACGGCTTATTTTGAGCTAGGAGACCTGCAGCACCAAGAACTGAACCAAGCAGCGGCGATAGACTTGGAGGTGCGCGCCAAAAAAGAGGGGGGCACGGGCCTTGCGCACCAGCATAGCTTAAAGATAAAGCCCAAGCAGTTTTTTAAGCATTTCATCACGGCGCCCTTGCTGAATCGGAAGGTGTATCACTTCGTGCTCTTTCAGAAATTGAGGGAGGACGGGCCGCCGCCCTCCCCCAAGAAAGAAGATTTAGCCACCTACACCAAGCGGGTAGCACAGCAAGCGGGTAAAGCAACACAGAAGAACCTGAGGAGCCGTGTCTCTGCCACGCCTGATCCCGCTCGGCTGGCCGCTTTCCCTAGGGCGATTGATTTGCATATCGAAAAGTTACTCGACGACCCCAGCAGCCTTCCTGCGCGGCAGTACTTGGGCTTTCAGCTCAGCCAAGGTAGGCGCTACCTGCAAGAGGCACGGCAATTGGGCCTAGACAGCGTCTTCCTTATCCACGGAGTAGGGGAGGGAAAATTGAAAACAGCCCTGGCCAGTATGCTGAAGGAAATGCCGGGCGTGGCTAGTTTTAGAAACGATTTTCATCCTCGCTACGGCAGTGGTGCCACGGAAGTATTCTTTCGGTAACTTACACTACCTTATCGGCGCAAGCAGAGCTAGCGAAAGCATTGGGCTTGGCTTTAAATACGAAGCCCATCCCTAGGATATAGCCCATGGCCTCCTTAAGCGCCACGTTGGAGTCGAAGCTGGGGTCTGTATTGATATCGGCGTGTACTTCCAACTCTACCTGGTAGCGATCCAGCAGATCACAAAGGGCATAGGCAATTTCCACCGAGCGCGCCACCTCGAGGATCATGCGCTCTTTGATGCCCATTTTGTTGCTTTGGCTATAGTTAGAGATGTACATGAAGCCACCTTTCTTCTCGCGGAGAAAAACAATGACGGTGGCAAATTCTACTACTTGGCTCTTGACCTGGGAGTCGGTGCCGATACAAACTTTTAGCTTGTGCCCTAGGGCGCGCTCTCTCACAATGGCTTCTTCAACGGCTTTTACAATTGAAAGCTCGATCTTCCTCCCATCCAAACGACGCCACGGAGATTCCAGTAAAGGTTTCATAGTTCCATTTTTTACAGTTCGTGATCTTGCTTTTGTTTGCTGCTAGTTGTTAATCTAGGCTTTTGTCGGCCGTTTTGGGTCAAGGAGGGGGGCTGGGTGTACGTCTATTTGCCCCAAGGGCAGGAGCTGTGTTTTTCTTTTAGGAGCTGTGTTTTCTTTGCTCTTTTTTCAAGGCACTGCTCCCGCACGCAGTGCCCGCATTGGCTCGAGAGCCAACGAGCGTGCGTATGGATCATTCGTATGGACGTACAATTTTGCCCAAAGCAACTTCCCACTTCGGGAGGGGAAAGCGGATACTTATTTAAAATTTACGCGCTAATATCGCTCTTTTGGCTGAAATAAATAAGGGGTAAGGCAGAATTAAACCATATTTAATACGCAGCTAACAACAGCGAAACCTAAAAAAGTTTCACTATTTTTAAAAAAGTAGTCATTTCTATGAACACAGTGCGGCCGTAGTAGTTATACCCACATCAAGCGCGGCCTGCCATCTTTCGTGTTCTCTCAAAAGGCTAGCCATGTTTAGATAGGTGGTTTTGGGGTGTACCAGTGTATGACATTGGTACGCCTTTTTTTGTGGCTTTCCGAAGCAGGCAATGGAAGACGATACGCCAAAATTAAATACCTTTGCATTTATTGCGGTTGCTACTGTTTTTTGGTAGCGGGCAACTATACCAGCGCCCATTTAGTTCTGGTAGAGGCTCCTGTGCGCAGACACCTACCGACGGCAGTTGCTGCATCTGCTTTGTAGTTGTTTAGCTATGCGCCGAGACACGCTGTTTTGATACTATGCAAGAACAAAAAGAAACCCCTCGGGTGGCTGCCAGCCAGTATAAGTTCAAGGAGTTGAAGATATACAACTCCACGGAATTTCTTTGGGACAACGCCAAGAAATACCGCCAAGTCTTTGAGAGAGAGGAAACTGCTTATATTTATGCGGAGCTGTCGCTGTACAACAAGCAATTTGATCTGGCGGACTGGCAGTTGCAGCTGGTGCTGAAATGTTTCCAGTTGAAGGAGACCAAAAAGAAAGAAATTTGTAGTCTTCAGTTGGAAAAAACGGTTTCAAAGTACGACCCGGTGGTTTATATCCGCGAGGGTTGGGGGAACCAAAAGAGCGCTTCTTTTTGGGAGAAAGGCAGTTATGCTTGGGAAGCCTATATTGATGGGAAGCTGCTTTCTACCAAGCGTTTCTACTTGTTGGAATCTGTTGGGGGCGGTTTAGATGGAGAGCCGGAGGATCCGTCTTCGGAAGCCACCTATGCGCGTTATGTCAAGCTGCAGCATCTCCGATTGTATGAAGGGCCTCAGGAAGATGTGGCGGCGGATGAGCGGGTGTATTTATCGGCTTTTAGTCCGCAACACAGTCGTTTTGTTTTTTTAGACCTGCTATTCAAAAACCAGCAGTGGCCGCAGAAATGGCTCCTGGAGCTGCTGGTTCGCTACTACAATCAGGCTGGGGAGTTGAAAGGGCAGGTGGTCAAGTTGGTAGAAGTAGGCGCACATCAGGAGACCATTGCCCTCTCGGTTGGCTGGGGCGGCGATGGAACCAATGTATGGCGTTTGGGGCAGTACATCATAGATTTGGTGGTAATGGATCGGGTGATTGCTAGTGTGCCGCTGCGTATGGAGGAAGATATAGAGCTAGGCGATGCGCCGGTGCTGCTGCCTTGGGAAAAGCGGCTACGCGTGCTAACGCCAGCGCAAGAAGAGGCAGCGGAAAGCTTTGAAGCTATCATGAAAAAGCTAGACGAATTGATTGGTCTGGAGGAGGTAAAAAAGCAGATTCAGCAGCACGCTGTTTATCTGAAATACCTTCAGTTGCGGCGTTCGAGAGGTTTGCCAGAGGAAGAAAATATACAGGTACACTCGGTTTTTATTGGCAATCCGGGCACGGGCAAAACGACGGTTGCCGCCATGATGGGTAAGCTCTACAAAAGTATGGGGCTGCTAACAAAAGGGCATGTAGTGGTGGCAGATCGGGTAGATCTAGTAGGTGAGTACATTGGGCAGACGGCTCCCAAGACGCGGGAAGTGATCGAAAAAGCCCGAGGCGGGGTCTTGTTTATTGATGAAGCCTACAGCTTGGCTAGATCCAACGATGATGGGAAGGACTTTGGCCGCGAAGTAATTGAGATACTGGTGAAGGAGCTTTCCAATGGCCCTGGCGATCTGGTGGTCATTGCAGCAGGCTACCCAGAGGAAATGGAGCGTTTTCTGACGATCAACCCGGGGCTCCGATCGCGCTTCAAGCATCGTTATGAATTCCGCGACTTCCTGCCGCAAGAACTAAGCATTGTAGCCGACTATGCCGCCAAAGCCCGAGGTGTAAGCCTATCCCTGGGGGCGAAAGCGCGGCTGGATGAGCTGATCATCAAGGCTTTCCGAGAACGAGATAAGACCTTCGGCAATGCGCGCTATGTGGGCGATTTGATCGAGAAAGCGAAAGTGCAGTTAGGCATTCGGTTGCTCAGTAGCCAAGCGGAGCAGAAAGAGATTTCGGACGAAGCCCTTTCCACTATCGAGCGCAAGGACGTGGAAGCCATGCTGAGTGATATGCGCAAAGACAAGCCCATCATTCCAGTAGATGAGGATTTACTACAAAGCACTCTCAAGGAGCTAGATGATTTGGTGGGAATGGAGAACGTGAAGGCCCAGCTGCGCGATTTGGTGAGCTTGGTACGCTTTTATCGGCAGATGAATCAGGATGTCCTCAATGCCTTCCAGTTGCACACGGTGCTGATTGGTAATCCGGGAACGGGTAAAACAACCATTGCCCGCATCATTGCCCAGCTTTATAAGGCTCTAGGAATCTTGGAGCGCGGCCATCTGGTGGAAACGGATCGGCAGGGTCTAGTGGCAGGCTATGTAGGCCAAACCGCTGAAAAGACAGATAAAAAAATAAAAGAAGCTTCTGGCGGCGTTCTATTTATCGATGAGGCCTATGCCCTTACGCAGAAGAACACTTCTCAGCGTGGCGATTTTGGAGATGAGGTGATCCAAACCTTGCTAAAAAGAATGGAAGACCAGCGCGGGGAGTTCTTCGTCTTCGTAGCAGGCTATCCCGAGCAGATGGATGATTTCCTGAAAGCCAACCCGGGCTTGAGTAGTCGATTCGATAAGATAATACGCTTCGAGGACTATAGCGCCTCCGAGCTACTAGAAATTGCGCTGGGGATGTTTAGGGAATCTTCCAGAGTCCTTACACCGGCTGCGGAAAAGAAACTAGCTAGTTATTTGCGCTTTATCTATACCTACCGCGATCGCTTCTTTGGAAATGCGCGAACGGTTCGGCAGTTGGTGGGGGATATCATCAGGAGGAGCGATCTGCGCAGAGCAGCAATGGATTTGGCAGCAGCCAAATCGCAGGGGAAAATCAATCTGACAGATCTGGAACATCTCGTTGAAGACCCTAAGCAATTGGTTATCCAGCGCAAGCAAATTGGTTTTTAAGTCCAAACCCTAAAATATGCAAACAGTAAATGCCCAGACGGCTCCTCCACCCCACTGGATGAGCAACATAGAGTTGTACGTGGCAGCGGGCAGCGGCCTGCTGTGGATGCTGGGATTATTGTTGCCCTTCTTAGGTCTTCTGGTGTCGAGCATGGCCAACTACTTTTTTTGGCTAGCTGTTTTATTGGGCGGTTTTTTCCCGCTCAAAGAGGCCATAGAGGATTTGCAAGACAGAAAGCTCACGATCGATTTTTTGATGATTGTAGCGGCTGCGGGAGCGGGCGTACTGGGCAATTGGGCGGAGGCAGCGTTGCTACTTTTTCTGTTCAGTTTAGGGCATGCGCTGGAGCACTACGCGATGGGCAGGGCTAGGAAATCCATTGAGGCGCTCAGTCAGTTAGCACCGCCTACGGCTGTTGTGCTGCGCGGAAAGGATTTGGTAGAAGTGGCAGTAGAGGATCTAGCCATCGGTGATCGGATGCTGGTAAAACCCAATAGCAAGATTGCTGCAGATGGGGTGGTGGTAGCAGGCCACAGCAGTGTGGATCAGTCGCCGATAACAGGCGAGAGTATCCCTGTGGAGAAAGAAGCCGTTGGTGAGGCGCAGCCAAGGCATGTTTTTAGTCAGCTGGCTGCTGAGAACAAGGTCTTTGCGGGTACGCTGAATGGATCCTCCGCCTTGGAGGTAGAGGTACTCTGTTTGCATCAAGACAGTACGCTGGCTAAACTGGTGGAACTGGTGCAACACGCTGAGAAACAGAAATCGCCTACCCAGCATTTTGCGGAGCGATTCGAGCGCCGTTTTGTGCCGTTGGTATTGCTATTGGTGAGCTCGCTTTTACTGGCTTTTTTGGTGTTGGAGGAAACGTTTACCCAGAGTTTTTACCGCGCGATGTCGGTGCTGGTAGCGGCTTCTCCTTGCGCTTTGGCGATTTCTACGCCCAGTGCTGTCTTGGCGGGTGTGGCGCGGGCGGCGCGGCAAGGCGTGTTGATCAAAGGCGGCAAGCCCTTGGAAGAACTAGGAAGTTTACAAGCCTTGGCTTTCGACAAAACAGGCACCCTCACCCAAGGCAAGCCTTCGCTCACCAGCTTCGAGGTGTTGGGCGAACACGAGCGCCTAGGGGCACTCGCCATCGCCATCGCAGTGGAAGAACAGAGCGATCACCCGCTGTCGAGAGCCATCGTAAGTGGGGGGAAAGCAGAACTGCCGGTGGCTTTTCCATTGCCTAGCGCCGATGATATACAGGCACTGACTGCTCGAGGCATCCAAGCCAGCATCGGTGGGGAACCCATTTACATCGGCAATCGCCGACTGTTCGAAGAGGTGAATGGCGTACCCATCCCCGAAACTATCGAAGCCCGGATGCGTACGCTAGAAATGGAAGGTAAAACGGTGATGCTGATGGGGCGGCAGGCAGATTTTATAGCCCTGATAGCCGTGATGGACAAGGCCAGACCCGAAGCCGCTGCAACATTGAAAGCCCTAAAGGAAATCGGCATCAAGCGGCTTATTATGCTCACGGGAGACCATCAGCTGGTGGCGGATGCCATTGCTCACGAAATTGGCATCACCGATCCTTTCGGAAGTTTATTGCCCGAAGACAAAGTGGCTGCCATCCAACAACTCATAGCAGAAGAAGGAAAAGCAGCCATGGTGGGCGATGGGGTCAATGATGCGCCCGCCATGGCCAGCAGCACCGTAGGGATCGCCATGGGCGCTGCTGGCTCGGAAGTAGCATTGCAAACAGCGGATATTGCCCTGATGGGCGACGATCTGCGCAACCTGCCCTTTGCGATCAAGCTGAGCCGGAAAGCCAATCGCATTATCCGACAAAATATCTGGATCAGCCTTGGTATGATTGCTGTCTTGGTACCGCTCACGATTTTTGGCATCGCCAATCTAGGCCCAGCCGTCGCCGCCCATGAAGGCTCCACGATGGTGGTGGTGCTGAATGCGCTGCGTTTGTTGCGGGAGTAGAAATTAGTAGGGCGCCAGCTACCAAGGGAACGGCCGAGGTCGAAACCCCCATCCACCTAAACTGTTATCCTCCTATGAAATGTGTTATCTTGTATTTTTGCAGCCTCCTCACACTGGGGCTATCGGCACAGAACTTGACGGTGAGTGGCTACATCACCGCAGAAGATGGGGGCGAAACGCTCATCGGAGCCAATGTATATGTCAAAGACAAGCCACAAAAAGGGACGGCTACCAATGTCTATGGCTTTTACTCTTTGTCGCTGCCGCCAGGGGCTTATACCTTAGTATTTAGCTACCTAGGGTATGGCGATCAGGAGCGGCGGGTGGATTTGCAAAGCGACCAGCAGTTGAATATAGCCCTCAGCAGCGGCACTTTGCTGGAGGAAGTAGTCGTGACGGCCCGGGAAGAAGACCAGAACATCCAGGAAACCAAGATGGGAACAGTGGAGCTATCCACCGAACAAATCAAAAAACTTCCCGCCATCTTTGGGGAGGTAGATGTTTTGAAAACACTGCAACTTTTGCCTGGCGTCCAATCAGCAGGAGAGGGGAGCAGCGGTCTCTACATCCGAGGCGGAGGCCCCGATCAAAATCTGGTGCTTTTAGACGAAGCCTTGGTGTACAACAGTGGCCATTTGTTGGGCTTTTTTTCAGTTTTTAACCCCGATGCCATCAAAAATACCCAGCTCATCAAAGGTGGAATGCCTGCCAACTACGGCGGCCGCCTTTCTTCCGTGATCGACATCCAAATGAAAGAGGGCAACCGCCAAGGCTACCAAGTAGATGGCGGCATCGGCCTCGTCGCAAGCCGCCTGACGGTTCAGGGGCCGCTCAAAAAAGACAAAGCCAGCTTCATCTTCAGTGGCCGCCGTACCTATATCCTCGATCTGGCCCAGCCCATTGTGAATACCACCGATTTCAAAGGCACCAATTATTATTTTTACGATTTCAACGCTAAGGCCAATTACCAGTTTAGCGATCAGGATCGGCTGTACCTTAGTGGGTATTTTGGTCGGGATATCCTCAAATTCCGACAGGAAGAAAGCGATTTCAAGTTCGATCTGCCCTATGGCAATGCCACGGGCACACTGCGCTGGAATCACTTGTTTAGCAACCGCTTGTTTTTCAACTTATCGGCCATTTATAATGCCTATGATTTTGGTTTCAGCGGCGGACAAGGTGATTTTGCCGTAGAGGTCTTCAGCGGGGTGCGCGACTACAACCTCAAGCTCGATTTCGACTACTTTCCCTCCCCGGAGCACAGCCTGAAATACGGCCTTTCTTATACCTATCACCGCCTCACGCCTAACGTCGCCGAAGCGCGCAGCGGAGACGAGGTCTTCTCCAACGGCCTCACGCCCCGCTTTGCCAACGAATACGGTCTGTATGTACTAGATGATTGGAAAATTAGCCCACGCTTTGGGATCAATGCGGGGCTGCGGCTGAGTGCCTTCACCCAACTAGGATCCTACACCTCCACTTTCAATGGCCAAGTCTTTGCCGAGCAGGAAGCCGTAACAACCTACGCCAACTTGGAGCCGCGCCTGAGCGCGCGCTACCAGATCAATGCCGCCAGCAGCCTCAAGGCGGGCATCACCCGAACGGCTCAATATTTGCACTTGGTGAGCAACTCCACCAGTACCTTACCCGCTGATGTTTGGGTAGCTTCCTCGGAGCTAGTGAAGCCCCAACTCGGCTGGCAATATGCCTTGGGCTATTTTCGCAATTTTAAGGATAATATGTGGGAAGCTGCCGTGGAAGTCTATTACAAAGACCTCCAAAACCAGATTGATTACCGCGAAAGCTACGTCAATAATGCTACCGATGACCTGGAGCAGCAGTTCGTCTTCGGCCAAGGGGAAGCCTACGGCATTGAGCTATTTATCAACAAGCGCAAAGGCCGCCTGACAGGTTGGTTGGGCTATACCTTTAGCCGCACTTTTCGCCGCTTTGAGGAAGTGAACGAAGGCCGGCCTTACCGCGCGGTCTTCGATCGGCCCCACGATATATCGCTGGTGGCTTCCTACGATCTGAGTAAAAAATGGACCCTCTCCAGCGTCTTCGTTTACGGCACAGGCCAAGCCTTCACACCCTTGCGTAGCCTCTACCTCATTGAGGGAAATCTCATACAGGAATACGGCGAGCGCAACAGCGTCCGCTTGCCCGATTATCACCGCTTCGACCTCAGCGCCGTCTATGTGCCCAAGCCCGATAGCCAAAAGCGCTTCAAATCCTCTTGGGCTTTCAGTATCTACAATGCCTACAACCGCCAAAACCCTTTCTTTACCTACTATTTGCTGGATGTCAACCCACAAGAAGGCAGTGCTTCCGCCAGCGCCCGTAGGGTGAGTTTGTTCCCCATCATCCCTTCCGTGACATGGAATTTTTCGTGGCGATAGATAGGGGTTGGGGAGGATTGCTGCTCACGCCCAGTACGGGCACCCAATACCCATACGGGCGTTTCGGCGGGCTTGCAGGCAAGTGCAGGAGCCGTGTTTAAGGAAAAGAGCAAAGTTTTATTTGCGCTCCAAATACCCCCTCAAAAACAAAGATTCCCCCCCGTCGCTATCGGTCACAAAACCGAAGTGCCACCCCTGTTTTTCTTGCTTAATGAGGCTGATCGACTCTACTTTTAGGGGCGTTTCCTCCGCTTCTAGCCGATAGTATTGGTAGGCGGCAGCTTGCTCTAGGGCACCGAGAGCCACCTGGCCTAGGAAGCTGCCTAATATAGCCCCATCATCGTAGGCATTATCGGTAGCTTCCACCGCTGCGGTGAAGAAAAGCTGGGGTGGCTGCGCTGCAATGGTAGCACCCGTCAACTGCGCCGGATAGCCTTCCAGCTGTGGGAGTCGGGCGCGAATGCTTTCCACTTCGGGGAGGCCGCCGCTACCTTGCAAAAAGGCCACAAAATCGGAATAGGAGAAGCGAAAAATCAAATTATTGCTGCGGTTGAGGAGGTACAACCGCTGCTCGTGGTAAGCCAAGCCTTCGATATTGAGTTCCTGGCTTCGCATGGCGGCTAGGCTTCGGAGGTGGGTATAGAAGCTGCTCAGATCGTAGGTTTCCACCGGCGTCGCTGCTGGCCAAGGGAGGCGGAGCAGCAGATTGCGCTGCGGCGACAAAGAACCAGAGCCAAAAATGAGCAAGTCACGGCCTTCAATCAGTTCCATAGCTTCAAAATCGGGTTTGATGGGCTTGGGGATGCTACCGTCCGCTTCGGCCATATTGCTAGGGAAAATAGCAATTTTTCGAACAAGGGATAAGGCCGTATCTAGCTGAAAAAGATAAGGCGTATCGTCGCCGATGACTAGGAAGCCGTCTTCCAGCGCCACTAGGCCAGAAGCACTCGGGATGCCTGTTAGGGTATCGCTTTGCTCGATAGGAAGGGCAGGGATGGGCATGTGGCAGCTATTGAAGAGGAAAGGAAGGAATAGCAAGATGGCCAGTGGCCAACAGTAGCGATTAAGATTAGAATAAATCATCGAGGGTGAGTATTTGGTCAATCAAGCCGAGGCTGTGCTGGTTGTGTTGGAAGTTTGCTGCGCTAAGGAGTGTAAGGAAAATCTGTTTGTTGGTTTTAGTGAGCGTTTTGAAGCGATCGCGGCGTTCTTGTAATTGCTGAGCTTGCTGTTCGTTGAGCGACCAGCTGTTGGCGTAGAATTTGATTTCAAATAGGTTGATGACTTTGTCGGCTCGTTCCAGGAGCATATCAATTTGTAGCCCTTTTTGGGTTTCGTTGGCTTTTTTTAGATAGCTGTGGGTGGTACTATAAACACCGCTGATACCCAATGCTTGTTTGATGGCAGCGGTATGTTTCATACAGATACTTTCGAAAGCGTAGCTACTCCAACTTTTGTAGGCTTGCGTCTGTGATATTTGCAACCAAGTACCGCTGCCATCATAGGGATGTGGTTCGATGAAGCGAAGGTAAAAATTGGAGTACTCATCAATCAAGCGGTAGATTTTGTCTTTTTTCGTTTTGCCATAGGGCGAGAAAGCCATGATGAAATCAGACTGTAGCAGTTCCTCTATCACTTGGCTGGTGCTATCACCGTTTAAAACTTCTGAATGAGCGATGATGGCAGAGCGACTCAGTCCTTCTTGCCGACTTGCTAAGGCTCGGATGACTGCAATGTGCCTATCAGCATCCTCAAAAAGCGAAGCGTATAGGCGATTAAACTCATCACGAAGCAAGCTGCTAGGAGAGAAGCAAAGTTGGTCAATATTCTGCGCCGCACTTTTGGCCGCCTCTACCCCCTCTAAATAAAGCGGCACTCCCCCGATAGCCATATACAACTGAACGAGCTGATAGTGATTGAGGAACACACCGCGAGCTTCCAAAAAAGCCTTTGTTTCCACTAGGCTAAAGGGCTTAAGATGGAGGTATTTGGTTACTCGGTTGTGTAGCCCGCCCTTATCGTTGATAACTTTTTGAATGATCCAGGAAGAGGCCGAGCCGCAAATAACTACTACTAGGTTTTGCTGCGAAGCCCAAGTATTCCAGAAATAACCAAAGGCATTGAGGAAAGCTGGGCTGGAAGTGGCCAACCAGAGTAATTCATCAAAAAAAAGCACCTGCTTGCGGTCTTTTTTCAAAACGGCCTCGAGGCTTTGCTGTAATTGGAAGAAGGCTTCGAGCCAATCTTTAGGGAGCGCAATAGCCTCCCCATCAAGGCTTTGTAACTGCTGTTGGAAGGTTCTGAGTTGATCCGTCTCACGGGCTCCTTGCATACCCGTGAGGCTAAAAATGATGTGTTCTCGATAATAAGAACGAACCAGGTAGGTCTTGCCTACTCTCCTCCGACCTACCACGGCTATCATTTCTGCTTTAGCAGAGGCCAGGGCATCGGCCAATATTTTTGCTCTTCCGCTCTGCCAATAATCACGTTCATTTCTGTATTTTTGCCAAAAGTAGGCAAAAAAATCCACTTTTGGCAAAAGCTTAGGGTCTTTCGTCAGCTTTCCGTCTTTTGTGACGGAGCGTAGGAGCTTGCGCTGAACCTTTATGGAGGCTGCTAGGTTTTTACTTTGGTTTTGCTCAAGAGGGCAAGCCTTGCTCCAGCGAAAGCAACAAGTGTACACCGCCGTGCCCGTCTGTAAACCCCTATGGGTATTGGGCGATAGCCAACCAAGACAACCAAAGAATACCCAATATGCTACGATTACTATTAGTGGAAGATGAAGCAAATATCCGCGAGACGGTGACACTCAATTTCGAGCTAGATGGCTACGAAGTGATTACTGCCGCCACGGGCAGAGCCGCCATCAAGTATGCCGAAGAGCAGCACTTCGATCTGATCATTCTGGATGTGATGCTGCCCGAGGCCGATGGCTTCCAGATTTGTGAGCAGATTCGGCTGACCAACCGAGAGACACCTATTATCTTCCTCACGGCCAAGGACCAGTCGCAAGACCGTATTTTGGGTCTGAAAAAAGGTGCCGATGACTACCTAACCAAGCCCTTTGTTTTTGAGGAACTGGCGCTGCGTGTGCGCCGTTTGATAGAACGAACCAGTAAATCGGACGTGGTACAGCCGGATATCTTTAGCTTTGGGCAGAACAAAATTAATTTTGTCACCTTCGAAGCCAGTGGTAGCAACGGCGATTTTATGCTCACAAAGAAAGAATCGATGTTGCTCAAACTGCTAATCGAGCGGCGGGGCGAGGTGGTGAGCCGCAACCAGATTTTGCAGTCGGTTTGGGGCTACGATGTCTATCCCAGTACCCGGACCATTGATAATTTTATTCTCTCGTTCCGCAAATATTTCGAGCCCGACCCGAAGGTACCCACCCACTTCCTTTCGGTTCGGGGCGTGGGTTACAAGTTTATGGAGTAGCTTTGCGCTACTTTATATCTAGTATATGCAAGGACTTACTTTTGAATATCCCCTTTGGTTTTTATTGTTTTGCGGTTTGGCCGGTTTGGCCGTTGCGCTACTCTTGTACTACCGAGATACCACTTTCCAAGAAAAAGGTGCTTGGCTGAACGGCCTCTTGGGCGTATTGCGCTGGTTGGTTTTTTCCACCATTGCTGCGCTCTTGCTATCGCCGCTGCTTAAATATCTCGAAAAAGATATTCAGGATCCGATCGTGGTGGTGGCTCAGGATGCTTCCGAGAGTATTGCTCTCGGTATGTCAGACACCGCCGCCTACAAGGCCAGTTGGAAGCAGCTATTGGGGCAGCTTCGTGGCAACTACCAACTAGTGGTGTATCAGTTTGGGGATGCGGTGCGCGAAGGTGAAGAACTACAGTTTGAAGATAAGCGTAGCAACCTCCAGGATGCCCTAGCGCATATCAGCGATCTTTATAGCAACCAAAACCTAGGTGCCGTTGTATTGGCCAGCGACGGCATATACAACGAAGGCGCCAACCCCGCCTACGGCAATTTTCAGCTGCAAGCGCCTGTTTACACCATTGGTTTGGGGGACACGACAAAAAGGCGCGACCTGATATTGCGGCGTGTTTTTCACAACAAAATCGCCTACCTCAACGATCGCTTTTCTATACAGGTAGACATCAGCGCACAAAATTCCAAAGGTAGCCACAGCCGCCTCAGCATCGCTAGGGTAGTTGGTTCGGGTAGTCAGGCGCTTCACAGCGAAGAAATCACGATCGATGGGGATGATTTTTTCCAGACCAAAGAGATTATCTTAGACGCCAGCGAAGCGGGTGTACAACGCTACCGCATCAGTCTATCGGGTATTGGCGATGAGGTGAGCACAGCGAATAATAGCCGCGATATTTTTGTGGATGTGTTGGATGCTCGGCAAAAGATCTTGCTCCTGGCCGCCAGTCCACATCCCGACATTACAGCCTTGAGGCAAGCCCTTGTTAAAGGGAAGAACAATGAAGTGGAGGTGGCCTATGCGCGGGATTTCTCGGGCGACATCCGTGATTTTGATTTAATAGTGCTTCATCAGCTACCCGGAAAAAAGGCAGGTATCGAGCCGATTATAGCCAGTGCTGCCCAGCTTAAAAAGCCAATATGGTATATCGTGGGGGAGGAAACCAACTTCAACCAATTCAATGCCGCCCAGACTTTGCTTTCCATCCGCCTCAGGAATGCCTCAGCCAACGATGTGGGGGCAAAGCTAGCAGGCAATTTCAGCCTTTTTAAGGTAGGGGAGGAGTTGCGGCAACTTATCCCTAGCTACCCGCCTTTACAAGCGGCTTTCGGTGATTTCGCGGCCGGGCCCAACACGAGCACGATGCTGCTACAGCGCATTGGCCGCGTGGATACCGACTATCCACTCTTGCTGCTGGGGGAATCTAAGGGCACCCGGCAGGCCGTCCTAGCTGCCACGGGGATCTGGCAGTGGCGTTTGTTTGACTACCTAGACCGGCAAAACCACGAGCGCTTTGATGAGCTTATCAGCCAAATAAGCCAATACCTCAGCGTACAAGAGGACAAGCGCCGCTTTCGGGTAACGAGTGCCAAGCGACTCTTCGATGAGAACGAGCCGGTGGTGCTAGATGCTGAATTGTACAATAGCAACTACGAACTCATCAACGAACCCGAAGCTACGCTGCTGATCACCGATGAGGAAGGCCGAGAGTACAGTTATTCCTTCAGTCGACGTACAAATACCTACACCTTGGATGCTGGCATCTTACCGGTTGGAAACTACCGCTATCAGGCAAAAACGAATCTTAGCGGCGAGGCACTCACCTACGAGGGGCAATTCAGCGTGCAGTCCGTGGAGGTAGAGCGCTTTGTCCTAGAGGCTGACCATGGCACCCTCCGATTGCTGAGCGAGCGCTTTGGTGGCCAATTCTTGCTGCCGCAAGATATGCAACAGCTACCCGAAATACTAGCTGGCAGCGGCACAGTGAAGCCCATTTTGTATAGTAGTACCAATACGCGCTCCATCCTCAATTGGAAATGGCTGTTTTTTGGCTTGCTGGGCTTCCTGACCTTAGAGTGGTTTTTGCGGCGCTATTTTGGCGGGTATTAAGGCTTATGGAACGAACACCTCAGTGGGTAGCAGAACTCAACGAACTAGGGCACCAAAGCGAGCCCGCTTTCCTGCTGTTGGATTTTGAGCAGCAGCAGCCGCGGCTGTGGAGAGAAGCCGATTTCCTCCGTGATGCCAGCCTTCGTTTTTCCTTTCCACAGCGGCCGGATCAGGCACAGCTAGCCGAATTGCCCTTTCCGGGGGATCTTCTCTGCGGTGCTAGAATGCTAAGCGAGGAAATATATTGCCATGCTTTCGAGATTGTAAAAGCAGGCCTGCAAAGAGGGGATAGCTTCCTGACCAACCTCACTATGCCTACCGAAGTAGAATTGTCCGCTCCCTTAGAAGACATCTACCTACACGCTGCGGCGCCTTATCGCATTTGGCTCCGAGATCAATTTGTCTGCTTTAGTCCAGAGATCTTTATCAAAATTTCCCCAGAAGGCCGCATCGCCAGCTACCCTATGAAGGGCACAGCCCCCGATACGGAAGAAGGACGGCGACTACTGCTCGAAAGCCCCAAGGAAATCGCCGAGCACGCCACCATTGTAGATCTCATTCGCAACGACTTGAGCCAGGTAGCTAAGCAAGTGCGGGTGGATAAATACCGCTACCTCGATCTCATTGCTACCCCTCGCGGAGGTCTGTGGCAAACGAGCAGCGAAATTAGCGGACAGTTGCCTCCCAATTGGAAAGGACAACTCGGTACCACCATCCATAAATTACTACCAGCAGGCTCGGTAAGCGGTGCCCCAAAAGCCGCTACGCTTCAGATCATTCGCGAAGCAGAAGGACGCCCCAGAGGCTACTACTGCGGTATTGCTTTGTATTTTGATGGTCAAAAAGTGGATAGTTGTGTGCTGATCCGCTTTATTGAGCAAGGCACAGATGGAAGCCCCAGCATCTTTTGGACAGGCGGCGGCATCACAGCGCGCAGCCAGTGGCAAGATGAATTCACGGAATTGTGTAATAAAATTCGGATTCCACTGCGCGCCCAGAATACATCGACTCACTAGAAGCTCGCTTCCTGGTACAGCCGTAGCAATGCTGCGCCATTTTCTACCCTCACCGCACAGCCGTAGCAATGCTACGTCTCTACTTTCTATACCTAACAGCCTAATATTATGAACAAATTCTAGCTTTTTAGCTTTGAGGAAGTGATTATCTGTCAGTGGCTTAGCTAAAATTGCTTGCTTTTTTTTACATTAGCCGCTGGTTTTGAGCACACTCAATATACAGAGCTATTAGAGAACAACTACTCCTCGAATCTATTCGGCTGGAAAATGGACGCTTGCCCCTCTTGGATTATCACCAAGAACGGATAGATCGTACCCGGCGCGTGCTGTACCCCAAGGCGGCTGTCCTGAAGCTGCCTGCTATTCTAGAAGCAGCCAATTTACCCAGCGAGGGGCTGTTTAAAGTACGGCTTATATACGCCGAACAGGTGGTGGAAGTGGAGCACGCTCCCTACACCATCAAGCCCGTACAGTCGCTACAGCTGGTGAACGGCAACCACGTTCGCTACGCCAAGAAGCTAGCCAACCGAGCAAGTATCAACGATTTGCTAGCTCAGCGCGGCAGCTGCGATGATATCCTAATGCTACAACACGGCTTCCTGACGGACACAAGCTATGCCAACATCGCACTTTTCGATGGCACGGCTTGGTACACCCCCGCTTCGCCTATGTTGCGCGGTACCCGCCGCGCCCAGCTCTTAGACCTAGGGGTCATAAAAGCTGCCGTCATTCGCGAAAAAGACCTCGTGCACTTCTCTCGCCTCCGCCTGATGAACAGCATGATTCCCTGGGAAGAGGCTCCCACACTACGCACAGAACGGATTTTACCATTGTTGTAGCAAGGCTACTGCTTCGCACAGCATTTGGTCGAGCAGGCGTTCTACACTTCGTTTACGCTACTTCGGCTTCGCTACTTCGACTCCGCTCAGCACAAGTCAGTGCGGCGCTTTCTACTTTCTACTCACTAAGGCTTTATCCGCTTGTAAAGAATGCTAGCCGTACTAACCCCTAGCATCGTTAGTTCCAGCTCGTTTTCTGTTACGCGCAAGATGCCGAAGCAGTCTTTTCCATACTGGCTGGTGATGGTGAAACAGGGCACGCCCACACTTTGGCCGCCGCTGCAATCGTTGGGGCAAACGGGGTGGTAAAGCATTTCTTCTTCTACCACTTTTTGGCCCTCGTAGTAGGTCTCGTAGCTATGATCGGTAAAGACGACGGTCTCGTCGGGGTCTTCTGCATTGATCCAGCTGCCAACGATGGGGGCTGCCACGGCCGCGGCATTGGCATAGGTGGTGGGGGCGGCTTCCATACCCTTAGGGGTACTGACGGCGCCGTAGGTAGTAGGAGCTGGCGGCAAGCCGGTGCTAGGTAGTGGGCTGTTGGGCTGAGTAGTGGCACTGGGGGGGGTAGGCGCGTACCCGTTGGCTCTCGCAGGAGCCATGCTTTCTTTTTGAGCAGTGTTGGAATTGGAAGTAGCCTCACAACTAGCCAAGAGCACGAATAAGCCAAGGAAAAAGGGGAGTACGAATTGATGTTTCATAGCAGAATATGTTTGAAAGCCCAGCAATGAGCTATATGCAAGGCCAATATAAGAGGATTTTTCTTGCTTGCAAACTATATATCCTGAAACGCTTAAGACTGTTGCATGTTGTAGATGGCTCCAACCACTAGAGAAAATATCGGAAAATTACATTATTTAAATCATACCACTAGGCTCTTAATCGCTGAGAGTGCTGCACCAAACTGAGGGATCGATGTCGATTCTAATTCTCCCGAGCCAATTTACGCTGCTGTAGGATACAGGTCTGGTTTCAGAAACGGGATGAGCGCTAGTACAACGGCAGGTACGTAGAAGCGTAGCCTGCTCATGGCGCCGTCGGTCAGCAAACCTGATGAGCCGCCAGATTGCTTTGAGTTTTCGACATCAAAAAGCACATCGTTGGCATGGCCCAGCTCGTGGCCTGCATGAACCAGCTCGATGATTCGGGGCGGCAGGAAGAAGCCTGCCGTCCGCGCCTTTCCGAACCTGTTCGCCGATTGGATGACGACCCAAGCCATCACCTCCATTTCATCTAGGGCGAAGATATTACCGCCTTCGATGCCCACCCAATAGTCGGCATTAGGGCGAAGGACTTGGGCGGCACGCATTCGGTTGAGCGCGCCTGTATAGGTCTCTTCGCTGCCCATAGGCTGGTCGCTTACGCCAGAGGGGACGCTCAGGCCCTCCGCTGTAAAGGCCTGGCTGGGGAACATTTCGCGAAAGCCTTGTAAGGCGGCCGCCACTTTGACGGGATTGGAAGAAGCTGTGATGATATGCATAGTTGATATTTTTGCCTCACTACTTGGCTGGTTTTTGAGCACAAATAAAGTCTATATCTTTGACAAATTTCGTGAAACTCGGCCCTATCGACCTGAGATAGGGGCCGCGAGGGGGTGCTGTTCACCAACAGGATTCTCAGTATTTGGCGGGACGCTTCTGGGATCAGAATTTTTCTTTGTGCGCGCGCTTTGGGGTCGTGCTGCCCGTAGCTCGCTATCGCTTGGCTCTGCGGGCGGGCTCAAAGCCCATTTTTAATCCCTTGGACCCATCCAACTGACCGTTTTTCGTGGGTTTTACCCAGCAAAAGCCGTTTTTGTAGCGCAAATGGCGTTCGGTCTAAGTAACCAAGTTTTTTTTCATGGCAATAACAAAAAGAATTGCCTTAAAATTTGCTTTTTTGAGTTATATCCCGTATTATTGTACTATGATTGTTCTCTAAACTTACATTCGTTAGATCCTTTTTTGTGATACGCATTACGCATTACGCATTACGCATTACGCCCTAGTAGTCGCCATTTTCTTC
>DAITME010000022.1:0-52319 GCA_036835305.1 Lewinella sp. | reverse complement strand
CTTGTAGGCCAAAGAGGCTCGTTAGCATGCTTGGACGTATCCAACCGACCGTTTTATCTACGAAAACCTTGCTCTTGAAAAGGAGATCTTGCGATCCTGCTCGGAGGTATCTGGCAAGAGCGTCGCGAAATGGCTGTCCCTCCGAGCTGTGGTCGCCATACAACATTGAGTTTACGTTTGTGAAGCTTCCAAAAAGCTTCGCAAACGTAAAAAAGGACGATTGAATCCGTCCAACTGACCAAAAAAGGACGATTGGACCAGTCCAACTGACCGTTTTCTGTGGTTTTACCCAGCAAAACACCCATTTAACCGAAAAGCCCTCCACTCTGCTCAAAAAGAGTTTTTTGTCTGAAAGCCGATAGAAGTTGTTTGATTTTTTTAACTTTGCCAAGGCGGAAAAGCTATTTCACTAGCCTTGCTCTTCTTGGCTTGCATGGCTCCCGCGTGAGCAACAAGCCGATCCAGTTGATCCGTGCCGAACCAGGCCAACCGTTATAGACCAAGCTTCCATGACGCTAGAACGCGCAAATGAATTACTGCTGCAAACGGCTATTCTAGGGACGCATCGGCAGCCTTTGGAAGGGGAGGAGCTAGCGGCACTTTTTCGTTCTCTTGGCATAGAGGAGGCGGCCAGCGCTGCGGAGAAATTACTAGAGGCGGCAGCGCTAGTAGATCGGCTTAGGCGTGGGCAGACACAAACAAAGCGAGTACCGCCGCGGCCAGCAAAGGCAGAAGTAGAGCACTTTCCACCCCCTTTGTTGCGAACGGCCCTGGGGCTTTGTTTATCGGATATTTACAGGCCTGCTTTGGGTGAATTGCTGGAAGTTTTTGAAGCGCGGCAGCTACAGTTTGCACCCGAACACCTCCCCGCGGTGCTGACTTTGGCGAGGGCACTACGCACGAGTGATGGGCCGCTTTCGGCGCGTTTGTGGCTTTTGGCTGGCTCGCGAGGTCGGTGGTTGGCCGCCCAACATCCCGATTGGAAAAAGCTTTTGCCACCAGCCAATTGGGCGGCTGCCTATGCGGCATTGGATAAACCCGGCCGCCGAGCCGCTTTGTTAAGTCGCTGGCGCAGCGAGGACCCCGCCGCCGCGCGGCAGCAACTGGAAGCGGATTGGCCCAGCTTCAGCCCCAAGCAACAAGAAACGATGCTGCTAGCGCTTCAAAAAAACCTAAGTGCGGATGATGCCGATTTTTTACAGGCCGCTCGCCTGCCCAAGCGCCAAGGCGTGCGACAAGTGGCCAGTCAGCTGCTACTCGCCTTGCCCGCGCATCCCCTCAGAACGCTGCTAAGACAGGCCGCAGCAGAAAGCCGTACGATCACCGCGGCAGGCTACCAGTTTTCGCTCTCGCCGCTGGCCATTAGCTTGCTTCAAGAAGCGGGCTATGCTGCTAAAAAAGGAGAGGCGGCGGCTGAATTCTTTGCTTTCACACCCCCCTCCGTATGGAGCGAAACAGTAGGGGAGGAGCCGCTGGCTTTTATTCGCACCGTGGCGCTTACCAACTCGGCTTTATTGCTTCCCTTGCTGAAAGCCATCCTAGCTTTTGAGGAGGCTCCGTGGCGTTTGGCCTATTGTCAATGGCTACTGGAGCATGACCGGCCGCAGCAAGACTACAGCAACATCACCGAGCAGCTCTATGCCCAGCTCCGCCCAGAGGAATACCAGCAGCTAGCTGCACGCGCACTGCGGCAGCAGGAAGACGCCGTCAGAAAAGGGAGTGTGTTGCGCCGAATGAGCCAAATTGTGTCATACCCTTGGCCGAACGCACTGAGCCAAGCAGCGATCCAGGAATTTTTAGATCTAGCTAGGGGCGGGCGGGGCAGGATGATGGTCGGGCAGTTCTATGGCACGGATTTGCTGCGCGACCTGCCCTACCGCATAGACACGGCGCTCTTTCCACAAGTTCGGCAGCAACTGATGTCCATGACGGAACGCAGCGATCAGCTTGGCCACCAAGCAACTAAAATATTGCAGATTGTGGATTTTAGGAGGCGCTTCCGCCAGCTATGAAGGGCTGCCGAAATTGCCAGCAGCGATGCGGCAGTCGTTTCCTGAAATCGGGTGGCACGGTTTGCTTCGTAATTTCTTTTAGCTGTAGCAAGGCAGTGTCGAACGCCGCTTCATCCAAGACAAAGCGGCGGTAGTTGGTGCTGAAAAATAAACTACCACCAGGGGCTAGCCGGCGGAGCGCCTGCTGAATTAGTAGGGCATGATCGCGTTGGGTATCCAGCACACTACTCATCGCTTTGGAATTGGAGAAGGTGGGTGGGTCTAAGACGATGAGGTCGTATTTTTCCTCGTTCGGCGCAGCCAACCAAGCGAGGACGTCCGCGCGCTCGAAGCGGTGCTGCTCGGGGTCTAGGTCGTTGGCTTCAAAGTTGCGTTTACCCCAATCTAAGTAGGTGTTGGAAAGGTCGATGCTGTGGGTGCGCCCCCCTGCGGCAGCAGCGTAAACACTGAAGGAGCAGGTGTAGGCAAAGAGGTTGAGCACGGATTTACCCTTGGCCAGTGTGCCTACCAAGGCTCTGGTCTGGCGATGGTCCAGGAACAGGCCCGTATCCAAATAATCGGTGAGGTTGAGGCGGAATTGCAGTCCATTTTCCACGATGGTGGTGGCTCTTTCTACCCAGGCAAGTTTATCGTATTGCTCGCCTCCCTTCGCTTTTTTGCGGAGCTTGAAAAAGAGGTCGTTTCTATCCACCCCTAGCGTTTCCATGATAATTTCGCGATAGGCATTGCGCACTTGATGCCAAGTGTCGTCGTCTAGTTCAACGCCTTTGGGCGCGTAGATGGCTACATACAGCTGGGAGCCGTAGCGATCGATGGTAATGGGGAATTCATCGAGGTCGGCATCATAAATTCGGTAAGCTTCCAGTTGTTGGCGGCGGGCCCACTTATCGAAGTGTTTGGCCATTTTTAGGAGGCGGTTCTGGAAGGCAGTCGTGTTTTCCGGTAGTAGCATAGGATGAAGTTGGTGGGCAGGGAATTGATTTTACTGGCCCACTGCGGTGGCTTCCATCTCTTTGCGAGGTTCGATGAAATAGACGATGTAGATGTCTTTGCCACCATAGCCATCTTTTCGGTCGCTGCTTAGGAAAGCGGTAAAGGTGTCGGGGGCTAGCCGAAAATGGGTATCGTTGCCAGCAGAATTGAGTGGAATACCCAGATTTTGAGGCAAGCTATAGCGTCCTTGATCGGAGTAGTAGAAGGCGCGTAGTACATCGAAGCCCCCCACAGAATAAGCCGGGTTGTTGCTGCTGTAGTAGAGGGTTTGGCCGTCCCTTGCCAGAAAAGGAGTGGTTTCGTCGTAGGGCGTGTTGATTTGCGGCCCCAGATTTTCAGGTGGCAGCCAGCCTTGTTCGTTTTTTACGAGTTTGTAGATATCTAAACCGCCGTAACCACCAGGGCGAGCACTGCTGAAATAAATCAGGTTGGGGCTCCAGAAAAAGGGGGTAACATCCCCAAGAGCCGGCAGCAGCGGTGCCTCTAAGCGCAGGGTAGTAAACTGTTTGATGAGGCTTTGTTGGAAGGTATCCACCAAGTAGGCACCATTGGTTTCGCTTTCCCCGCTGAAGTAATAAAGTTCTTGGCCGTCGGCGCTGATATCCAGTAATATCTCATGCTGGGGGCTCATCAGGTACTGGTGTAGGGGCTTTCGTTGGCCCCATTCGGTGGCTAGCAGCTCGGTGGATAAAATATCGCTTTGCTGCCGGCTTTTTTCTAGCGCCAGCGGATCTTCGGGACTGGTGGCGCTAAAATAGACTTTCGCCGCTCCCGTTGGGCTGGGAACGGGCCCAAATTCATCATAGCGCGTATTGACCTTTTGCCCCAGATTTTCTACCACCATGCCCTCTGGGCTGTAAGTATTCCGTAGCCCATTGTCGCACATGCGGATGTGGTCGATACTGATTTTCCGAGCCTCGTCTCCTTTGCTGAGCTCGCGTAGATAACGTTTGTAGTAGGTGGCTGCCTCTGCAAATCGATGTTGGGCATGGTAGAGCCTTCCCAGATAAAACCAAGCAGCGGGGTAGTTGATTTTGGAGTTCTCACTGAGGGGTTGCAGCAGGCGCTCGGCCTCCTCTAGCTTGTTGAGATGGTAATAACTCACGGCTAGGAGGAGGCTGGCCTCTGCGTTGCTTGGCACCAAAGTGCGGGCCGATTGAAGCGTGCGCACGGCACTCTCGTAGTCGCCTTGGCTGAAAAAAAACTGCGCCCTACCCAGCTTGGTCTGCCCCGCAAGGGGCAAACCAAGTGAAAAGACCAAGAAAAGGAGCAGGTATTTTATCATGTTTTAAATACCTCGGTTGATGTCGAAGCCCTCTAGGTAGTCGGCTACCCGGCGCAGGAAGCTCCCGCCCAGGGCGCCATCCACCACGCGGTGGTCGTAGCTCAGGCTGAGGAACATCAAGTGGCGCACAGCAATCAGATCGCCATAGGGCGTTTCTACCACGGCCGGTTTTTTCTTAATACTGCCTACGGCGAGGATCGCCACTTGTGGTTGGTTGATAATGGGGGTGCCCATGACGTTCCCAAAACTGCCGACATTGGTGAGGGTAAAAGTGCCTCCCTGGATTTCGTCGGCTTTTAGCTGGTTTTTCCGGGCCCTGTCGGCCAGGTCGTTCACTGCCTTGGTGAGGCCTAGCAGGTTGAGTTGGTCGGCTTGCTTGATAACCGGCACAATGAGGTTGCCGCTAGGGAGCGCGGCCGCCATACCGACGTTAATCTGCTTTTTCTTGATGACGTTTTGCCCCTCTACCGAGACGTTGACCATCGGGAAATCACTCAGGGCTCGCGCAACGGCTTCGATGAAAATCGGCGTGAAGGTGATCTTTTCCCCGTGTTGCTGTTGGAAGCGCTGCTTCACGGAGTCGCGCCACTGTACCAAGTTGGTGACATCGGCCTCCACAAAAGAAGTAACGTGCGCAGACGTACGCTTGGAGTGCACCATATGATCGGCAATGAGGCGGCGCATTCTGTCCATCTCAATAATTTCGTCGGCACCGCTTGTTATGACTTTGGAGCCTCCCTTGTTGGTTGTTGGCGTAGGGGCTTTTTCTACAGGGCTTGGCGGATCGGTAGGTTTGGCAATATTTGCAGGAGCAGGGCTGATGTTGTTAGTAGCCGTGCCATATAGGAAGCCATTGTCTCTCCGTTGGAGGTAGGCCTCCATATCGGTTTTGGTGAGGCGGCCATCTTTGCCAGAGCCAGGAACTTGATCCAGTTCCGCTAGGCTGATGAGCTCTTTTTCAGCCATAGCGCGCACCAGTGGACTGTAGAAACGATCGCTCTCTTGCTTGCTAGCATTGGGCTGGCTGGCGGCAGTAGCTGGCTGGGGCACAAAGGGAATGGCGGCTGGCGCTGCTTCGCTGGGTGCTGCTTCGGCTGTGCTACTACTGGCCACTACGCTGGGGGAATCGCTCACGGCTGCCCCCGCTTCGGTCTCGATAAGGGCAATGATTTCTCCAATAGGCACCACGGCATCTTTTTCATAGAGGATTTTAGTGATTTTTCCTGCCACTGGGGAGGGCACTTCGCTATCTACCTTGTCGGTAGCAATTTCTAGGATGGTATCGTCCACGTCCACCTCATCCCCCACTTGCTTTACCCAGCTGAGGATGGTTGCTTCCATGATGCTTTCGCCCATCTTGGGCATTATGAGCTCTACTTGGGCCATATTTGATTAATTGCTTTTACGGTTGCCACAATAAAGGTGGTAAGGTAACCTTGGTTAGGGAGTACAAAGGTAAGAAGCTTTCTTGGATACTGGGCGAGGAGCGGGGCTAAATTGCTGTTTTGCACCATCCATTACAGCACACAAGCCAAAAAGCCCCAAGCCGAAAATTTTCGGCTTGGGGCTTTTATACCCTTACTGGGCAAAGAGCACAGCAGCTCTTTAGAGAATGCGACGCTCCTTGATACGCGCTTTCTTGCCCACGCGGTCGCGGAGGTAGAACAGGCGGGCACGACGCACTTTACCGTGCTTGACAATCTCTACTTTCTCGATGAAAGGTGAACTGAATGGGAAGATACGCTCCACGCCTACACCGTTGCTGATCTTGCGAACAGTGAAGGTTTTGGTGGCACCTTCGCCTTTTATCTGAATCACATCACCTCTGAAAGACTGAACGCGACGCTTGTCACCTTCTGTGATGTTATAATCTACTATAACGGTATCGCCAGGACGAAACTTAGGCAAGTTGCGGTTCGAAGCGAGCTGTTCATGTACAAATTTGATGGCATCCATGGCTTATGCTTTAGCAAAAATCAGATTAAGTATTGATATAAAAGTGACCCCAGCCTTTTCTATTTGCCCGAGGGCAAACCACGCTGAGAACCAATTTGTTGGGGTACAAATCGGAAAGCTTCGAGTGGGGCTTTATTTCTATACCATTTCTAGGGAGCGCAAAGGTACGACTTCTTGTAGCAATATAAGCAAGGAAACGCAAAAAAATATTTCTACTTTTTCTGCTGTGCGTCAGACGCGTGTTGAGATGGCCGAATGCTGGTATTTTGGTGATCTCCCTGTTTTCATGTATATTGCTTGCCATTATGGGTGTTTTCTTTGCTGCTGTTGAGGAAGCATGGCTCTTTTTGGGTAAGCACGGCTCCTGCCGAATGGCCAAATAGCAGAAGAGTAAAGGAACGTACAGAACAATGATGCACTTTGTGAGCTACTTTACTGGTTGGTATCCACGGACTATGCTGTTGCGGGCTGGCGCTTGCCTGTTGCTGGGGATTTTCTTTTGCTCGGGCAGTTTGCTTTCCCAAGGGCTTGGTACGGCTGCTAGATTGGATAGTTTGCGGCAGTTGGCGAACCAAGTAGCGAAGGATACAGCAGATCTTTCGGCTTTAGAAGCCTTAGCAGAACACTTCATCCGGGAAGACAAAGACCAAGCCCTTGGGTACGCCAGGGAGCTAGTGGAGCGGGCACCAACAAGGGAGGAGTCGATTTGGCTGGCGAAGGGATATAAAGCGATTTCTAATATTTATTTGATTGCCAGCAGCTACGATTCGGCCTTGTATTACAATGCGCTGGGCGTGCAAGCGATGGAGCGTTTGGGTATTCGCGATCCAGCGCTACGGCTGCGGCTGCTCATCAACAGAGGAGCCATTTTTACGTATGCTTCTGCTCATGACAGCGCACTGGTGTATTGTTTGGCGGCATATAACTTGGCGGAAGTGCTGGAGGCTGATGATTTGAAGAGCAAGGTACTCAATAATTTGGGCATCATTTACAGGAAAATTGATCGGCCAAAGGCTGCTAGAAAGACCTACCAAGAATCGCTGGCGCTTAAAATTAGCTTGGGTGATAGCTTGGGTATGGCCACTACTTTGGGGAATCTGGGTATTGTGGAAATGCAGCTGGGGCTGGTGGAGACGGCGCTGATAACTTTCCAACAAGCCAAACAACTATATCTAGCTATTGCCCAACCCCAGGAAGCGCTTGCGGTGGATTTGAATATTGGACAAGCTTATTTTTCGGTAGGGGATAAAGCTTTGGCTAGGCTGACTTGGGAAAATGCGCTGGCGCAACCAGGTATTCGAGCTGATGCTCGGACCCTGGCCTATACCTTTCTAGGGCTGGCGGATATTGCTAATGATGAGGCCGACCCCATCGCATTAGATTACGCCAAGCAGGGCAAGACCTACGCTGCCTATTTATCTATCCCTCGCTTACAAGCAGATTACGATCGGGTGTTGGCAGATTATTTCATGAAAAAGCAGCAGTTGGATAGTGCGGCTTTCTACTACGCCCAATATGCTAGCCAGATCGATAGCGTTTATGCAGAGGAACGCAGCCAAGCCGAGCAAGAGGTGGCAGAAAAATTTGAGAGCCAGTTAAAAGAAGCCGAAATTGAGCAGCAGCAGCTCATCATCGAACGGCAAAAGCAAAAGCAGATACTGCTCTCGATTGTGGCCTTGGGCGCTGCTTTGCTGGCTTCGGTGCTTTTCTTTTTGTTTCGGTATCGGCTGCGCCTCCAGCAAAGTGAAGCCGATAAGAAGAATTTGTTAAAAAACAAAGAAATTGAAGCGCTGCAAAAAACGGCCGAGCTCAAACGACTCAAAGCCATGCTGCAAGGCCAGGAAGCAGAGCGAAACCGCATCGCCCAAGATCTGCACGATGGTTTGGGGGGCTTGTTAGCTACGGTGAAAGTACGGCTGAATACAGAGGGGAATGACGTGGGAGCCGCCGATAAATTGCTGGATCGGGCCTGCGCAGAAGTCAGGCGTATTGCGCACAATATGGCTCCGCAGAATCTTCAGCTCATTGGTCTCTCTGCGGCAGTGGAGGATATCGCGGCTCAGCTGCGGTTACAAGGGCTGGAATGTGAACTAGAGCTGGGCGGCCAGCCTAATTTTAGGCTCAGCGAAGAAGAGCAACTGATGCTGTTGCGCATCGTACAGGAGCTAACACACAACATTGTAAAACACGCCCAGGCAGATAAAGTATTTATCCAGTTGTTGGATCAGCCGCAGCAGCTACTGCTAACGGTGGAAGATGATGGTCAGGGCTTTGATACGGAGGCGGCCAAAGGGCAAGGGCTTGGCCTGGCGAGTATTCAGAGCCGCGTGGATTATCTCAATGGCCAAATTCTGTTTGATAGTAGTCCGGGCGTGGGCACTACCGTAACTTTAACGATTCCATTATGACCCAACTCGCTATCGTAGATGACCACAGCATCGTGCTGCAAGGCCTCGAACTCTTGTTGCGCAACGCTCCTGATATACGGATTGTAGGGCTTTATCACAATGCCGCGCAGTTGCTTGATGCGCTTCAAGCTGGAGAGCCCATCAATACGCTGCTGTTGGATATTCATTTGCCGGATACCAATGGTGTGGAGCTTTGCCGTATCGTCCACCAAGCTTACCCTGCCATCCATATTTTGGGGTTATCTATGGTGAACGACCTGAGTATGGTGCGCTTGATGCTCAAGAATGGTGCCAGAGGCTACTTACATAAAAACGCTGAGCGGGAGGAAGTACTGGAGGCACTAGAGCAATTGGCTGTGGGTAAACGTTATTTTAGCCACGAAATAGCCGAGAAGCTGTTGATCAGCGAAAGGGAGACTACGAATAGAACCAGCTACCAAAGCCCATTTCCTCGCCTGAGCCGGCGCGAGAAGGAAGTCCTACAGCTTATTGTCGATGAGTTTACTACTCAGGAGATTGCCGATAAGCTTTTCATTAGCTTCGGTACGGTCGAGACCCACCGGCGTAATATCCTTAGCAAACTGGGCGCCAGAAATACGGCAGGTTTGGTGCGCATAGCCTTGGAGTATGATTTGCTGAGCTAGTCGGCTAGCTTTAGCTTTCCTTCCCGCTCGGCCACAATGGCCTGTTGCTCGGCCACTAGGCGGCGTTTGAGATAGTAGTAGGTTTCTTCTTGGCTACGGATTTTGGTTTTACTTTCGTTCTTGGCAAAGGGGTTGCCTTGCTGGTCGCGAAGCAAGCGCGCTTTTACATTGTCCTGTAGTTGTAGCTCCAACAAGGCTTCGATGGTTTGGCGAATAATAGGGTCTAGTATGGGGAAGCAGACTTCTACGCGGTGGCTGAGGTTGCGCGTCATGAAATCGGCTGAGCTCAGGTAAAGTTTCTTCTCGCCGGCATGGTGGAAGCTGAATACCCGTGCATGCTCTAGGTAACGATCGACAATACTGATGGCATGGATATTGTCGCTCACGCCCTTCAGGCCAGGCAGCAAACAGCAAATGCCGCGGATAATCAGCTGTACCTTCACGCCGGCCTGCGAAGCTTGGTAGAACCTTTCTATCATCTGCGGATCCTGTAGCGAATTCATCTTGAGGGTCATGGCGGCTGGCCGGCCAGCCTTGGCTTCTTGGATTTCAAAGTCTATCAAAGCTTCTAGCCCCCGACGCAGATTGAACTGGCCTACAAGTAGATGCTGAAATCCACTTTGCGGCTCTTCTTCTGTTTCCAGGAACCGAAAGACCTTGGAAACCTCGCTAGTCAGGCGCTCATCGGTGGTAAATACGCCAAAGTCACTATATACTTTGGCAGTGTCTTCGTGGAAGTTCCCGGTGGCTAAATAGTTGTAAATTTGTTCTTGCCCGTTTTCCACCCGCCTCACCAAGGCTAGCTTGACGTGTACCTTTACTCCTGGGAAACTGTAGTGAACATGTACGCCCGCCTTGGCAAGGCGTTCGCCCCATTTGAGGTTGGCTTCTTCATCAAAACGAGCCTTGACCTCAATAAAGACACTTACTTGCTTGCCATTGGCCACTGCCTCAATGAGGGCGTTCATGATGCGCGAGCGCCTCGCGACGCGATATTGGACTATTTTGATGTGCGTTACTAGAGGGTCTTTAGCGGCTTCTTCAAAAAAGCGCACGACCGACTCATAGTCTTGATAAGGAGGGTGTAATAGATGATCTCGTTGCCGAATGGCTGCCCAGTAGTCGTCGGCAGCTTCTAAGGCTGGATAGGGCAGCGGGGGCTGCGGGGTGTATTTATGCTGCGTTAGACCAAAATCAGGAAATTTGAAAAAGTCCATGTTGTTGTGGTATCGCCCTTCGCGGAGGAGATCGAACTTCTCTAGCTCAAAAATATCCATGAGGTAATCTAGGCAGCTTTTAGGCATCTCTCGGTCGAATACGAAACGGCTGGCTGGCCCTACATGTCGTTTGTTGAGTCCTTCTTTTATTTTTTCCAGCAAGTCTCCTTTGAACTCATCGTCGATGTATATCTCTGCATCGCGGGTGAGTTTAATGGAGAAAGTATCCTGAATATCGTAGCCAGGAAACATATAACTCACATTGTGCCGCACTACGTCATCCAGCATAATTAGCCCTTTTCTCCCCTCTTTATCCGCTGGCAACGAGAGGAAGCGCGGCAAGTGGTCGCTGGGTATTTTCACAAGGCCGTAGGTGATTTGGTCTTCCCATCCTTTTTCTTTCATCAGGATAGCGAGGTAGAGCTGCCCGTTGTTGAGGAAGGGTCGGATCTTGTTTTTCACCAAGAGCACGGGCTGTACGTAGGGAAGGAGATATTCCTCGAAATAGCGCTCTACGAATTCTTGTTCTTCTGCATTTAGATCCAGCCGCCTTTTTAGCACAATGCCTTCTCGTTCGAGCCTGGGGACGAGTTGTTGCTCGAAGATATGGCTAAAAATTTCTTGCTGGCGGTTAACGATTTTCTGGATGGTTCGCACCATTTCCTTCGGGCTGATCTCCAACTCGCGGATCGTTTTCTTTTTGATGCGCAATAAGTTGCGGTGATTGCTCATGCGCACACGGAAGAACTCGTCTAGGTTGGCACTGTAAATCGCTAGGAACTTTATCCTCTCGAATAAGGGTAAGCTAGGATCCATAGCCTCCTGAAGTACGCGATGATTGAAGGATAGCCAACTGATGTCGCGCTCTAAAATGGGATATTTACTAGCCATGTTTAGTCATATTAAAAAAGATGTTCGGGCGGGCGATGCCCATCCGAATGAGCGAGCAGCCCTAGGGGCTCCCACTCTTGGGCACGCGCTCAATGCTGAGCAAAGAAACAACACGGCTGGCCGTTGTGCAAATAAATAGGCAGAATTGCTTCCTCTCGCCCTTGTTTTTATTGCGCAGTGCTGTGAAAACAGGATACCTACTGCTCGGTAGGCGAAGCATTTTTCCCCAACCACCCAAGGACATAGCTGAGCGGAGCGTTCCAGTTAAGTGCCACTTCGTTGCTGGCGTAGCTGGCTGCTTGATCTACCCAGCTTTGCATGGGCGCAACATTGCTAGGGTAGCTGGCTGCTTGCTTATCTTGCTGGGCGCTGTTGGGGCCGCCTGATAATAGGCCAGGGACAGGCTCGGCGATGCCGTCGGCCACACTTTGGCGGTGGTGAATAAACAAGGGGCTTCGGTGGCCAAAACCGGTAAGGAAGCTGTAGCCAAGCGCATTCTTTCCTAAGATATAATCTACTATGTCTGTAATACACTGCCAGTAGGCAGGTTTGGAATCCAGCTGGTGAGCAGCCGCCAAGATCATAGCGGCATTGAGCAGATCACTGTTGCTGCCCCAGCCAAAAGTAGTGAGCGGTAGGCGGTAGGGGTTCATGAGGCTCGTAACCGCTAGGCTATCTGCCAGCCGCAGTAGGCCTTCCTTGATAGGATTGTAAATACCTGCTGGTATTTTATCTGGGTGGCGTAATAAACTAAAGCTTCCCAGCAGCCCCATGAAGCTTGTCCAGTTACCACCCTGGTATCGAAGGGGGGCTGGGTGGCTGGTGAGGTAGTCACGGTAGCTATCTTTTTTGGTGCTAATATAGAGCTCTGCGGCAGCCCAGTACCACTCATCGCTAAAATCTTGGTCACCATATTCACCCGTTTTGATGTCGAAAGGATTGGTGAAAGCTACGGCAGGATAGCGTAGCGCCCAAGCCCAGGCTAATTCAGCGCTGGAGATCAGCGCAGCGGCGTAGTTGGGGTCGCTGGCTGCAAAAACCCGGGCACCCTGAGCTGCTGCGGCAGAAAAGTTGAGGGTAGCCGCCGTGCCCTTACCCACAATATAGCGTTGTTGGTTGGCCTCGTGGGGCATCACCATTGCTTCAAATTCTTTAGTCGTGAGCTTGTGAAACAGCCCGCCGTCCTCATCTTGCATACTGAGTAGCCAATCCATTTCCCAGCGCATTTCATCCAGGTAGTCGCTTATACCGTTTCCACTTTCAGGAATATTCAGGCTGCCGTCGGGGAAGGGATCGCCGACATCCTCGTAGAGTGCGAAATACTGCCCTAGAGGAAAAGCGCCATTGAGTACATACTTGTTGTAATCGCCAGCATCATACCAACCCTTTGGAGAAGATAACAGACCACTTACTTTCCCGCTGGAGGGGTGGAAGAAAACAGCTGTATCTGGGTGGCCTAGTGGGCGGTGCCACTTGCCAGCATATTTTTCTTCCAGCGCTGTACTGGCTCTTTGGTAATACAAGGCTTTTACACTGGCCATAAAAGGTGCCTGGTAGATATTTTTTCCTAGTTCAAAGGCTGCCGAGTAACCCAGGCCTGGTACGAACAAACGGTAGTGACCCAGGGTATCGGGCATGGCTATCTCTTGGGGCCAAACGGTCTGCCCCGCTGCTGCCCAAAACAGGCTGTCGGTAGTTAATGGTAGCTCATAAAGTACGCTCTGTCCACTCGTATCGGTGAGGTACATAACTTTTCCCTCAGGCTGCGCAGTGAGCACAACTTGGGTCTTGGTAGCTGGCAAGTACCCTACTTGGTTGAGGCGAATATCATCACTAAGGCCTCCTGTAAAGCTTGGGATGCCCGAGCCACACCCTCCCAAAAGGAAACTCAGGGCTATCAGGGCGAAGGAGGAAAAGTATTGCAGGACTTGGCTCATAGTAGTTGTATTAAATGTGGCAATGCATACACAAGACGAAGATACAGTTTTTTAAGGGCAAAAATGGTTTCAACAAGCACTAAATGCAGCAGCCCCTTGCGGATCTTGATCTGCAAGGGGCTGCCTCCGATAGCCAAAAGAAATTAAGCTTCGAAGAAGGCAATGATCTGATCGGCCAATTCCAAGCCAATATTTTGCTGCGCCTCAAGGGTAGCCGCGCCGATGTGGGGTGTAACACTGGCATTTGGGTGCGAGAGCAAGCGGCGATCTGGCTTGGGCTCGTTGTTATATACATCAATCCCAGCACCGGCTAGGTGGCCGCTATCAAGTGCTTCCAGCAGTGCTTCCTCATCGATAACACCACCCCGAGCCGTATTGACAACAATGGCGCCTTTTTTCATTTTTGCTATTTCTGCCTTGCCTAGTAGCGCACCTTTTACGGAAGGCACGTGGAAGGTGAGGAAATCGGCTTTAGCCAAGGCTTCTTCCATACTTACGGTTTCTACCCTCACCTTTAGCTTTATTGCTTTGGCCGCGTAGATATCAATCTCTAGGTCTGCTTCATCAATCATCAGATCTACCGGAAGGATTTCCATGCCCAGGGCTAGACCAATGCGCGCAACCTCCCGGCCGATACGGCCGAAGCCTATGATAGCCAAGGACTTGCCACGCAACTGTATGCCTTCGCCATAGGCTTTTTTGAGCTTGTTAAAATCGCTATCTGCTGCTGCAAGCTCGCGATTGGAGCGGTGCACAAAACGAGCTAGGTTGAAAAAGTGGGTAAAAACTAATTCTGCTACTGCTTGGCTACTGGCTGCCGGAGTATTCACTACCTCCACGCCTTTGGAGGTAGCGTACTCATGGTCAATATTATCGAGGCCTACACCTGCGCGGGCAATAACTTTTAGGTTGGGGCATTGGTCGATAAGATCTTTGCGCACCTTGGTGGCCGAGCGGACGATGATCACATCGTAGTTGGGGAGCTCCTTGGCCAGGTCTTCTTGCGCTACCTTGTCAGTTACTACCTCGAAGCCTGCCTCTTCGAGTAGGCTTTTGCCGTCGTCGGCAATACCATCGTTGGCTAAAATACGTATCATTTTACAAGTCTTTTGGGTGAGGCCACAAGATACGGCTTATTTGACGATTCGTATGTTTTTTAGTGGTCTTTTGTGGTGATTGGCTGCAACTGCTAAGCACAATGCTGGGCGCTTTCTGCAATCAAAAAAGCCATTACTTCCCGATGGAAGCAATGGCTATGTTTGTTGTGTGCCCAGGACAGGACTCGAACCTGCACGCCCTTGCGAGCACCAGCCCCTCAAGCTGGCATGTCTACCAGTTTCACCACCTGGGCAGATGATTACCAATGGCTGGTATTTGTTTGGGAACGCAAAGATAATGGTCTTTTATAATTCTGAAAGCCTTTTTGCTATAATTTATTTTCGGGGGGATTAGTTCCTTGCTCTAGCCTTTAAGGCGTCCTCACGCAATCGCTTGAGGAAGGGGCTGGCGAAGATGAAACTTTGCAGCGTTTCGTCCTCGCTTTCCAGCACGGCTTCTTTGCGCCCATTCCATACGACGTAGCCATCTTTCAGTAGAACAATATTTTCGCCGATGCCCATTACCGAGCTCATATCGTGGGTGTTGATGACCGTGGTGATTTGGTCCTCTTTGGTAATGTCTGCAATAAGTTCATCGATCAGGATGGCTGTGCGGGGGTCTAAGCCAGAGTTGGGCTCGTCGCAAAAGAGATATTTTGGGCGTAGCACAATGGCTCGGGCAATACCTACGCGCTTCTGCATTCCACCAGATACTTCGGCAGGATAGCGTTGATTGACGCCTTGCATACCAACGCGTTCTAGGCAGAAATCAACGCGCGTGCGCTTTTCGGCTACCGTCATTTTGGTGAACATATCCAGCGGGAAGCGGATGTTTTCTTCCACCGTCATCGAGTCGAAAAGTGCATTACCCTGGAAAAGCATCCCTACCGACATTCGGAGCTCGCGCAGCTGCCGCGGGCTCAACGAAAAGAAGTCGGTATTGTCGTAAAAAACCTGCCCACTAGTTGGTGCAAAAAGCCCCACCAGCAGCTTGAGTAAAACTGTTTTGCCTGCCCCCGAGCGGCCAATGATCAGGTTGGTTTTGCCCTGGTAAAATTCGGTATTAATGCCCTTAAGGACTTCCGTTTCGCCAAAAGATTTTACTAAATTTACTGTTCGAATCATAGCTGTTATTTCTATTGCCCTGGGCTTTGATCTTACGCTTTCTTTGCTCCTTTTTTAAAACTTGGCTCCTGCCCTATGGCCATGAAAAATAGGAAATAGAACAGTAGGCTAGCCGTCAGCTACTACCCAAAGCCATACAACTAAGTGAGTAACACCGCTAGCAGATAATCGAAAATGAGGATTAAAATGTCGCTGAAAACTACTGCATTGGTACTAGCCTGGCCCAGTTCGATGCTGCCGCCCTTTACGTAGTAGCCTTGGTAGGCGCTCACGCTGGTGAGGATGAAAGCAAAAACGGCTGCTTTGACGAACATAATGGTGACATTGTTGGGCTCAAAGAAGGAGCGGATGCCCAAAATGTACTCGGCGTGCGAAACCGAACCCGTGAAAACCGTTGCCATATAACCACCAATGACGCTGATGAAGGCCGCTAGCGCTACGAGCATCGGGATCACGACGATGGCTGCTATTACCTTGGGCAGAATCAGATAAGCAGCCGTGTTGACGCCCATGATTTCCATGGCATCAATGTGCTCTTTTTGCCGCATTCCGCCTATTTCGGCAGCGATGTTAGAACCCACCTTGCCGGCCAATACCAAACAGGTGATAGTGGGCGCCATCTCGATGATAGCGATGTCCCGCACAATATAGCCAATATAATAGGTGGGTACGAAGCTATCCCCCAATTGATAAGCAAACTGCACGGCCGTAACCGCCCCAATAAACAGGGAAATCAGCACAACAATGAAGACCGAACCTACGCCGATGGTGGTCATCTGCCGCATCGTCTCCTTGTAATACATGGAGAAGCGTTCGGGCCGGGCAATAGCCGACCTGAGCAGCAAAACGTAGCGACCTACGTGAAATAGAATTGCATCTACTAGCATGGGGCAAAGGTAGCGAAAACGATTGGGTGGAAACGCCCTGAAAAGATAAATAGTTGGGGAATAGCGCTCTTTTAGCCCAAAAAGCGGTCTTTCCACTCGGCTCGAGGCAGCATACAGGCTTCTTTTTTGCCAAACCAGCGATAGCGATTCCGGGCCACCCAATCATACACGCCATCGCGGATAAGCAGGGGAACCCACTTGAAAAGACGTAGTAAAGGGTATGGCCAAGATAGAAAATGGATCAAATGCAGCACGGCTTCGCTCTTCAAAAAAATTTGGCCACCTTGGTATAAAATCAGCGAATCGAGCTTTTGCGGATCGAGGCCGTGCTGCTGCTGAATCCGCTGCCCAAGAGCCGATTGTAAGCTGGCATAGCGAACTTGTCCTTGCCGATCGCGCAAGATCAGCCACTGTACCGCCCCATTGCAAAGGTTGCAAAGGCCATCGAAGAGTAGAATGGGCTCTTTTTCAGTCAGCTCCATAGATGGGAAATTTAAGGCTTAACAAATTTTCGGCGTGAGGGGTTGCTCTTTTTATATTATTCGTCGATTTAATTAGCTATTTAGTGTTTATTTTGTCATTATTGGTTGAAATTACAATTTTAGGTAAAACTATCTTCTCGCAGCAAAACGTTATATGGATATTACAAAAGCGAAACCAATATGATCAGCATTCTTACCTATATCGCGCTCACATGTGCTGCTATTTTGGTGCTGCTGCTGTTGCTTTCCATCATCAGTGGGCTGGATCTTGATCTTGATATGAGCGGTGCGGATGCAGCAGGTGGTTTGGGCCCTGTAAAAGGGCTGTTAGCTTTTCTTGCGCTGGGGGCTTGGGTCGTGCGTTTATTTCTGCTTTCACGTACGGATCCGTGGCTGGCATTCTTGGCGGGCACGGCGGCGGGGCTGGCAGGAGTGTGGCTACTGAGCTGGATGCTTCGTTTTTTACTCAGCCAGCAGTCGAACGTCAATTGGTCGGTAGCGGATGCCTTGCTGGTAGAAGGTACGGTCTATCTCAAGATTCCGGCCGATGGGGAAGGCATCGTGCGCATTCCCGTAGGAGGAACTTATCGGGAACTCAAAGCCCGTGCTTCCAACCAACAGGAAATCCCTACTGGTGCTCGTATCATTGTGTCGGACTTAGCGGCAGACGGGATCCTCCTGGTGATGACCACGGAAGAAGCGGAATAAAACGAATGCTTTGGCAAAACAAGGTCTGGGAAGATGGCTCTCGCAGGAGCCGTGTTTTAAGCTGCTAGCTAGCCAGGTTCAAATAATAAAAAATTACCTATTTTTCATCCAATAAAACTCCAGTATCATGTTATTAATAGTGGGCGGTATTGCCCTCATCGTTACGCTTTTCATGCTCTTCCTTATCAGCCGCTACAAGCGCTGCCCCTCGGACAAGATTCTAGTGGTGTACGGCAAAACGGGAGGTGGGGCTTCCGCCAAATGCTATGCCGGTGGGGCAGCTTTTGTGTGGCCGGTTATTCAGGATTATCGCTACCTAGACCTGACGCCCCTGTCGATCGACGTCAACCTCAAGGATGCACTTTCCAAGCAGAATATCCGGGTGAACGTGCCTTCTCAATTCACCGTGGGCATTGGTGAAGACGAGAACTTGATGCTAGCTGCTGCCAACCGCTTGCTCTCGCTCAACCGCGAACAGGTAGCCCGCCTTAGCCAAGACATCATCATGGGGCAAATGCGCTTGGTCATTGCGAACATGGATATAGAAGAACTCAATACCGACCGCGATAAGTTCGTCTCCAGCGTTTACGCCAACGTAGGGGAAGAGTTGCACAAGGTTGGCCTGCGCCTCATCAACGTCAACGTAACGGACATCCAAGACGAGTCTGGCTACATAGCCGCTCTAGGCCAGGAGGCAGCAGCCAAGGCCATCAACGAAGCCAAAGTTAAAGTGGCTAACGAGCAGCGAATTGGTAGCATCGGCCAGGCCGAAGCCCAACAAGACCAGCGCTCCAAAGTGGCCGATGCCGAATCCCGCGCCGCTATTGGCGAAGCCGTGGCCGAAGCCAAAGCTACCGAAGGGAAAAACGCCTCCGCCATACAGATTGCCAATTCCAATGCCGCCCGCGATATTGAGATGGCCGAAGCCAACCGCCGTTCGGAAGTCGCTCGGAAGGTGGCGGCTGCTCAAGCGCGGGAAGAAGCCTACCAAGCCGAGCAGAAAGCAGAAATTGCCCGCGCCTTAGCCGAGAAAGCCCGCCAAGAAGCCGAAGAGGTAGTAGCCGCCGATATCGACCGCCAAAAAGCAGTGATCGCCGCACAAGCCGAAGCCGAGCGCCGCCGCGAAATTGCTAAAGGGGAGGCCGATGCCGTATTGGCCCGTTACCGCGCCGAAGCCGATGGTATGGCCGAGCTTCTCAACAAACAAGCAGAAGGCTTTGAGCGCCTCGTGAAAGCAGCGAGCGGCGACGCCCAAGCAGCCATCGGCTTCCTGATGCTAGATAAGCTCACCGAACTAGCCAAAATACAAACAGATGCCATCAAAGATGTAGCCATCGATAAGGTCGTGGTTTACGACAATGGCAATGGCCAAGGGGTGGGCAATTTTGTCTCCGGCCTATATGGTATGGTTCCTCAGCTCAACGACTTCCTCAGCCAAAGTGGGATGAGCCTCCCCGCTTCCCTCGTGAACCAAGCCAATAAGCAGACGGCAGCCACCAAAAATGGGATGGCAGTAGCCAAGGATACAAGCCCCAACGAAGGCTAAAGTGGAAGTAGTACAAAAAAAGTGTTGCCGCTCGGCACGAGCGGCAACACTTTTTCTTATGCGGATTGACAAGAAACGGGATCGGGTCCTTCTTACAGTAGGCGCAAATCAAATTCTACTCGTCTGTTCAAGCGGCGACCACTGGCCGTAGCATTGTCCGCTCTAGGCTTGCTTTGCCCGTAGCCGATGTGCGTCATCCTTCTGCTGGGAATACCAGCATTGATCAGGTAGTCTTTACAAGCGCGGGCGCGGTCTTCGCTCAGCACTTGGTTGTTATCGGCATTGCCAATATTATCGGTATGGCCGGAGATGATGAGGCTGTAGGCCGGGTAGTCACCCATGATGCGCGCGATTTCGTCTAGCGTTAGAAAGGACTCTGGTTTCAATCGGGCACTACCCGTTTCGAACTGCACAGCTTGGGTGGCAAATTCCAGTATTTTTACCACTTCTTCCTTGATTTCTGGGCAACCTCGGTTGATGCCTGGCCCAGCTTCGGTGGGGCATTTATCGTCGGGGTCTGGGATACCATCACCGTCGGTATCGGGGCAACCTTGGAAAATAGCTCCGCCCGCTTGATCTGGGCAACGATCCTCCGCATCGGGAATACCGTCACCATCGCGATCTGCTATTGGGCAACCTTGGTTGCTGGCTGGGCCAGCTTCTTTTGGGCATTTGTCGAGATGATCAAATACCCCATCTCCGTCGGTATCGGGGCAGCCTTGTTGCTGGGGGTTACCAGCGGCATTGGGGCAGGCATCGTCTTTGTCGGGCACCCCATCACCATCCGCGTCGGGACAACCTTGGGTGGCGGCAGGGCCAGCAGCCTCAGGGCAAGCATCCTCGCTATCGATGATACCATCGCCATCGGTATCGGGGCAGCCCTTGTATTGTGGTAGGCCCGCTATAGTGGGGCATTTATCTTTCTGGTCTGGAATGCCATCGCCATCGGTATCGGGGCAGCCTTTGGTAGCTGCTGGGCCCGCTTGATTTGGGCATTCGTCTTCGCTGTCGATGATGCCATCGCCGTCGGAGTCGGCGGCGACCAAACGGTATATGTAACCCAAGCCGAGCTGGAAGTTCTTGCGTCCATCCTGGTCAGAGAGCCGATATTCTGCCTGTAAACCTATGAATGAGTTGGTGCCTAGCTGTAGATTTAAGCCCGCGCCCAGGGGGATTTGTATGTTGGAGGGGCCAACGCTCTCTTTCACGAAGCCACCACCCGCTAGCAGGTAGGGGGACAATTTCTTACTGCTGCCCAAAGGAAACAGCTGCCCCAATAAGTCGATACTGCCAAAAGTGGTATTTTCTAAGGCCCCTACATCAATCACGCCTGCTTTGATGGGTACGGCTAGGCCAAAGACTTTGCCGAGTTGCCAGCGGTAGCCTAGCTCGATGCCGAAAGAATTGTCGAGATTTTCTAGTTCGTTGGGCCAGCCGTAATCGATGCTCAGCACCTTAGCTGAGAGGGCGTGGTAGGAGGAGGGACTGTTAGCCCCAAGGCCTTGGGCTACTATGCTGCTAGCAAAAAAGCAGCACAGGAGCGTGGCGAAAAAAGATGTTCTCATGTTTTGGAATTATGTCTTGCTTGCGGCAAAGGTAAATAAAAAAATCCGAGCTACTTATACTAGTAGCTCGGATACAATAATTACACAGTCCAGAATTCTTTAGCACACTCTAGAAATGCTTTACTTCGGCTTTTGTCGGAGGGGGGGCTTAGCGTGTTAGCGGCAACTTGATCGGTCAGGAAGCCGCTTACAGATGATATGCGTTGGCCGCAATCAGATAATCGGCGACTGTTCTGCGGAGTTGTTTGACGTTTTGAATGGGGTATTTCGTGAATCGTTTAATGCCCATACTGAAGGTTCGGAGCAAATCACCTTCTGCGAAACCTGCCACAGCATCGGTAGCGTTTTTGGCCATGCGATCGTTGGCATCGTAGAAGTAGGCGCGTAGGATGGCATCGTAAATAGCTTGAGGGTGCTGCCCACTGCCGTCTTCTTTCATCTTTTGTATGCGCATCAATAGGCTCTCTGCCTGGAGCAGATCGCCCAACATGTCTGCTACATTCATAATGATTTCTTGTTCTGATTTGAGGTCTAGCTGTCCGTCCATTTGTTGTTTGGCTGCACCGCCAGCAACCATCAGAATCACCTTTTTGAAGTCGGCTACTGCTTTTATTTCATGGCCATAGTCACCCGTTACTGCCTTCATATTCGGCATGCCGCCCAGTTCTTTCTGTACGGCCCAGGCTGGTTCTACGATGTCTAGCTCGCCTTTCATCGCTCTTTTGAGGAGCATATCAACACTGAGCAAGCGGTTGATTTCGTTGGTGCCTTCATAGATCCGGTTGATGCGCGCATCGCGGTACGCACGTGCAGCTGTTCCCTCTTCACTGTAGCCCATTCCGCCGTGTATTTGCAACACTTCATCGACCACGAAATCCAGCGTTTCAGACCCTAGGAATTTCAGCAAGGCACACTCGATGGCATACTCTGCGGCGGCTTGCATTTTAGCATCCGCGAAGCTCACACCATCGGCCATGAGGCTTTTGTTCATTTGCTGTATCATATCGCTCACGCGGTAGAGGGCTGCTTCGCCGGCAAAAATGCGAATGGCGGCCTCTGCGATCTTATGCTTGATGGCGCCAAAATTGCTGATGGGCTGCTTGAACTGTACGCGCTCATTGGCGTACTGGATGCCCGTGGTGAGGCTGCGCTTACAGCCTCCAATACTGAGTGCGTGGAGCTTGAAACGGCCAGTATTCAGCACACTAAAGGCAATGAGATGACCTTTACCGATTTGCCCTAGCAGGTTTTCGGCAGGTACATGCACGTTTTCAAAGAAAACCTGACGCGTGGAGCTGCCCTTGATACCCAGTTTGTGCTCTTCTGCGCCGAGGCTGATGCCTTCCAGCTTGCTAGGTACGATGAAGGCTGTAAACTTATCACCATCTACCTGAACAAAAACGATGAACAGGTCGGCGAATCCACCGTTGCTAATCCACATTTTTTGGCCGTTGAGCACGTAGTGTTGCCCGTCGGCACTGAGGTCGGCACGTGTTTTAGCGGCCAATGCATCCGAACCTGAGGAGGGCTCGGTAAGGCAGTAGGCTGCCTTTAGCCCACCATTGATGAGATGGGGAAGAAAACTATCCTTTTGGGCAGGTGTGCCGAAATACAGTATTGGGAGCATACCGATGCCTGTGTGTGCGGCGTAGCTCACCGTAAAAGACCCGCTGGAGCCCCCCATCACATCGCAAATAAGCGTGTTGGTATTCGTATCCAGAGCCATGCCGCCATATTCCTCGGGCATGTGTGTGCCGAGTAAGCCTAGCTCGGCCATTTTATCGAGCAATTTTACGGCGATACCATCCTTTTGCTGGTCGATGGCATCGAGATGCGGCAGAATTTCCGTTTGTATAAAATCTTCTACCATACCGCGCACCATGTGCTGCTCTTCGTTGAAGTCTTCTGGCACAAAAGTGCTTTGGCCAGCTAGATCGGCAATCAAGAACTCGCCTCCTTTGAGGACTTTTGGAGAAACTAAGGTTGTGGACATACTAGAAAATTTTTGTAGCGAAATTTCGCTGACAAATATACAAGTCTTTCAGTAGCTATGCAAGTTTTTTTGAAAAAAATTAGCGAATTTTCGCTACAAAGCAAGATGAGGCTCATTTTCGCACCTTGGAGGGGATAAAATGGAGGATTTTTTGCTTTTTAGTTATCTGCGTCCTACTTTTGCCAAAGAAGTTAACGGGAAAGTCGCTGGCTTGGAGGAAGCTTTGAATTGAAAACTTGGCTCTTTCAGTGGGAGCCTGGCTCCTGCATCTGCCTATCTACTGCGTTTATTACGGATACTTGGGTGCCGACCTCGCTTGGGCGAGAGAAAAACTATAAATTTACGCTTATGCCTGCCTTGATTATACCTGTACGCGGTTTTAGCCCACAATGGGGTGGCGATTGTTATTTTGCGGAAAACGCTACGATCATTGGCGATGTGGTGATGGGCGACGAATGCAGCGTCTGGTTCACAGCGGTGGTGCGCGGCGATGTCAATAGCATTCGGATGGGGCATCGTGTGAACGTTCAGGATGGGGCGGTGATTCACGCTACTTTCGAGCGCAGCCAAACCTTTATTGGCAACAAGGTGAGCATTGGCCATCGCGCTATTGTGCATGGCTGTACCATCCATGATAACGTGCTGATTGGTATGGGGGCGATTGTGATGGATCATGCGGTGGTGGAAAGTGGTTGCCTGATTGCTGCCGGCGCGGTGGTGTTGGAAGGGACGCATTGCGAGGCTGGCCATATCTATGCAGGGGTACCCGCCAGGAAAATCAAAGCCATTAGCGAGGCTCAGCTTGAAGGGGAGGTAGAGCGCATTGCGGCTGCTTACGTTCGCTATGCCGGCTGGTTTAAAACGCAATAGGATGCCATTAGTCCTTCAAGTCTCTTTGTTTGCGGATATGGCTTCGGGCGGCAGCCTGGGCGTTTGGCGTATTGACGAAACAGAAGCGGAGTTGAGGCGGCAGTTGGTATTATCGGCTGCGGAGGCTAGCCAGCTGACTACGATTAAAGGACAAGGCCGACGGCGGGAGTTTTTGGCAGCACGGCAGTTGTTGCACCAACTTTCTGGTAGGGCTGAGCGGGGAAGCCTAGTGAAAGATACCCACGGTAAGCCTTCTTTGGCGGGTTCTGCTTTTCAGGTTTCTATTAGCCACACCCACCAATACTCGGCTGCCGTGGGGCATGTGCAGCCTTGCGGAGTGGATATACAGCTTTTTGTGACCAAGATTAATCGGATCGCTCCGCGTTTTATGGGCCCCCGAGAAACGGTATTCCTAACGGATGCCAACCGACTGATCTTCCAACATCTCGTTTGGTCTGCTAAAGAAGCGATCTACAAATGCTATGGGCGCCGAGAAATCGACTTTCGCCAACATCTGCTGATAGATTTAGCCGGCATTCCCCTGGAGGCCGGCACTACCAGGGGCTATCTCAGAAAAGACGGCATTAGCCGCCGATTTCGCCTAGATTATCGCATTTTTGCTGGAAAATATATGCTGGTGGCAGCGGTGGAGGAGTGAAGTTTTATATCTTTAGCGTCAAATTTGCTTTTATAAATTTCAGATCATGCGATTTTTATCTTTATTCGGCGTGTTTTTACTGCCTTTTTTGCTTACGGCTCAGATAATCACTACCGATCCGGCCGTGCCTACCGTAGATCAGCCCCTGACGATTACCTTTGATGCCACCCAAGGCACAGGCGGACTGGCTAACTGTAACTGCGATGTTTATCTACACACTGGGGTGATTACAAACCTAAGCAACAACTCTAGCGATTGGCGCTATGTACCCACGCAATGGGGCGTGGCCAATGCGGCTTGGCGAATGACAGCAGTGCCTGGCGAACCCAATAAATATACCTACACTTTTAGTCCAAGTATTCAGGGCTACTTCAATACGCCTGCGGGAGAAACGATCGAGCAAGTGGCCTTTGTTTTCCGGAACGCCACTGGTACGCTAGAAGGTAAAGGTACAGGCAATACGGATATTTTTGTTGATGTAGCCGCAGGCGGCAGCCAGCTTTCTGTTAGCCTTCTCGGTGACCCAGGTGATCAGGCTTGGCCGCTGGGCCTGAGCCTACCCATCTCGGGAGGTACGACGCAGGAAGCCACGATGCGACTTTTTGATAATGATGTGGAAGTGGCTTCTTTTACAGGCACTTCTTTCAACTACGATTTAGTGTTTACTCAGGGCGGCAGCCATACCGTGCGCTTGGAAGCTACTATTAGCAGCGGACAGACGGCCTCCAGTAGCTTTGAGGTAGAGGCGGAACTGGTAGCGCTAATCACCAATCCAGGTACCGCTGTTTATCAGGCGACGGCTGGCGAAACCGTCTTGGTACAAGGTACATCCTATATTGATGCCAATCTGAGCTTATCCTTAGACGGGGTGCCCTTGTTTACGGCTATTACGAACCTTAGCAATAGCCTCACACTAACGGTAGCCGGCGTGTACAACGTTCGTCTGACAGCTAGCTACCAAGGCGAAATAGCGACCGACCAGCTGGTAATTATCGTAGGAAATCCCAATATCGCTGATCCCCCTGCCGAGGCCATCAATGGTATCACGCGCACCAATGAAGGCCTTTACCTCCAGCTCTTCGCCCCCGGCAAGCAAGATGTATTTGTTGTAGGCAACTTCAATGACTGGTCGCCTAGTCCTCACAGCCGTATGAACCGCTCTACGAATGGCAGCACTTTTTGGATCAACCTTACCAACCTAGTTGAAGGAGAAGATGTAATCTTCCAGTATTTGGTGGATTTTGATATTCGTGTTGCCGATCCTTACAGCGAGTTGGTTTTGGATCCAGATCATGATGCCTTTATCGGAGCCAACGTATTCCCCAACATCCCCGCTTACCCCCGCGAGCAAACTAGCGGCATTGCTACATGGGTGCGCATGAACCCACCGGTCTATGAATGGCAAGTGAACGACTTTACCCCCGCAGCAGCAGAAGAGCAAACGATTTACGAGCTGCTGATAAGGGACTTCTTGGCTGATCACAGTTACAAAAGCCTAACAGATACCTTGGATTACCTTGCTAGGCTGGGCATCACCGCCATCGAATTGATGCCCGTCAACGAATTTGAAGGTAATATCAGCTGGGGCTACAACCCAAGTTTCCATTTGGCGTTGGATAAATACTATGGCAGCCCCGAAGACCTCAAAGCCTTCGTAGATGCTTGCCACCAACGCGGTATCGCCGTCTTGTTGGATGTGGTGTACAACCACGCTTTTAGCCAGTCGCCCCTAGCACAAATGTGGTGGAACCAAAGCCTATTCCGCCCTGCACCCGACAACCCCTATTTCAATGTTGTACCGCGCCATCCTTTCAATGTTGGCTACGATTTCAACCACGAAAGCCCCGCCACCCGCGAATACGTCAAACGCGCTATCGCCTATTGGCTGGAAGAATACCGTATTGATGGATACCGCTTTGATCTTACCAAAGGCTTTACTCAGCGCTTTTCTACCGATGATGGCCTCTTCCGCCAATACGACCCAGGCCGAATCGCTGTGCTAAAAGAATATGCCGATCAGGCCTGGGCTGCGAACCCCCAAGCTATGGTTATTTTTGAACACTTCGCCGAAGCTTCTGAAGAAGATGAGTTGGCACAATACGGAAATGGCATCTTTTTCTGGTCGGGCTACAACCCCCACAACGAATACCTCGAAGGCGCTATGGGCTACCCTAGCAATTTCCGCGATGTGCTGGCTTCCAACCGAGGCTTTACGGGGCTTGCCAGACCGCTGATAGCATACATGGAAAGCCATGATGAAGAGCGAATGATGTACAAAAATACGCAGTTTGGCAACTCCTCCGGCGGCTACGATGTGCGCAGTTTTGCCACTGGCCTGCAGCGCATAGAAATGGCCTCGGCTTTCTTCTACACATTACCAGGGCCGAAGATGCTTTGGCAATTTGGCGAATTGGGCTACGATTTTAGCATCAATCACTGTCCCAATGGCAGCATTAATGATGGTTGTAGAACAGACCCTAAGCCTTTACGCTGGAATTATCGAAACAACACCGAGCGGCAAGGGGTTTATAACACTATACAAGCTTTGCTGCACCTTCGCCACAATTATGGTACTTTCCATACCTTTAACATACTGAATCTCGATCTCGCGAGCCGCGCTAAACGGATACACTTGCTACATCTCGATTTTGATGCTGCTATCATCGGCAATTTCGATGTACAAGCACAAACGATTAGCAGCCCCGTCCCCTATGCGGGTACTTGGTACGATTACCTCAGCGGGGAAAGCATCAGCGTGAGCAATGCCGCTACGGCCGTAACGCTGGCGCCAGGAGAATTCCATGTGTATCTCTCCCAACCTATCGAGCGGCCGGAACCAGGCCTAGTGGTGGCTACCCAAGAAGTGGTGAGCGCAGATGTACTAGATATGGCTGTATTTCCAAATCCTAGTCGAGGAGATTTTCGCTTGGATTTTGGCTCACGCCCAGGCGGGACTAGCGTCAGGAGCAGTGCTGCCACAGTAGAGCTGTGCAACTTACAAGGCCAAGTACTTCAAAGCTACGAGCTGGGCACTCTTCCAGCCGGTGAGCATAGCTTTACGCACAATGCCAGCATGCCTGCGGGTGCTTACTTCCTTCGGCTCCACATAGATGGCCAGGTGGGCACGACTAAATTGGTGATCTTACCCTAGTGCATCCGCTATTTTGCGGTTGTCGCTCAGGCGAGGTACTTTGTTTTGTCCGCCCAGCTTCCCTTGAGTTTTCATATAGTTGCGGAAGCTATCTGGCGGCAACACGGTAAGCACGAGCGGCCGTAGGATACGCCCCTCGATGAGGTCTTTGTAATAGGTGTTTTGTGCTATCATGGCCTGGTCTAAATCAGCAGCGAAGGCCGCTGGATCGCTAGGTGCTTGGCTAAACTCTACCAGCCATTCGTGGTAAGGGAGGCTGCCGTCGGTGGGGTTTACCTGCGGAGCCACAGTGAACTCTACTACTTCAGCAGCGTGGCGGGGCGCTACTTCGTTCATCGCGCTTTCTACTTCTTTACCGATTACATGCTCGCCGAAGGCAGAAATAAAATGCTTGATGCGCCCTGTTACTTTGATGCGATAGGGCTGAAGACTCACAAACTCTACGGTATCGCCGATATTATAGCCCCATAAGCCTGCATTGGAGTTGAGGATAATGGCGTAATTTACTCCGAGGGAGACTTGCTCCAGCGTGAGCCGCCTAGGGTGTTCATTAAAAATATCGGAGACCTCTACAAACTCAAAGAAGATACCCGAGGAAGTGTTGAGCAATAAACCAGCTTCTGTTTGGCTATCTTGGTAGGCAATGAAGCCCTCGCTAGCGGGATAGACTTCCACGCTGGGCAGCGATTTGCCCACTAGGCGCTCTAAGCTGGCTCGGTAAGGCTCGAAATTGACACCGCCATAGACGAAGATTTCGAAATTCGGCAGCACTTCCATTACCTTGCTCTTCCCGCTTCTGGCCAGCAAGCGCTCGTAGTACATCTGTACCCATGGCGGGATGCCGGAGATGAGGCGAAGGTCAGCGCCCAGTGTTTCGTCCACAATGCGTTCTACCTTCTCCTCCCAGTCTTCGATGCAGTTGGTTGGGTAGGAGGGGAGCTGGCTTTGCTTGAGCCAGGCGGGTACGAGATGATTAGAAATCCCCGAGAGCCGCCCTGTTTTGATGCCGTTAACTTCTTCCAGCACCGGGCTGCCGCTCAGGAATATTTGCTTGCCATCTATCCAGGAAGCATGGCCTGTTTCGGCTACATAACAAAAGAGGGCATCTCTGGCCGAGTTGAAGTGATTGGGAATGCTTTCCTTGGTGATAGGGATGTATTTGACCCCTGAAGTGGTACCACTTGTCTTGGCAAAATAACATGGCTGGCCTGGCCAGAGGACGTTTTGCTCGCCAGCGACCAAGGCATCTATGTAAGGCTTTAACCCCTCGTAGTCGCGCAGTGGCACGCGCACCGCGAAGTCGGCATGGCTCTGGATATGAGCGAAATCGTGGTCTATCCCAAAGCGGGTGTGCATGGCTTGCCGAATGATGGTCTGGAAGATGCGTTTTTGCTCTTCCAAAGCACGGGCAGCCTTCCGCTTTACCCTTGCTGCAATCAACCGAGCGATGGACCGCAGCAGCCGTGATTTAATAGGCATAAAGCAGCTTAGTTTGGGATTTTTAGTTCATAAGACTTTCCGCTGCTCACGGTAAGTTTATCGGCTATCAACCATGGATTGTAGCGCTTGAGCTGGCGATAGCTGATTCCTCGTTCTTTCGCAAAAGTGGCTAAGCTAGGGATGCTACTGCGTACTACTGCTGTGCTGTAGTTGCTCAGGGGGGCATAATGCTCGTCGTCTTCTACATAGAAACCAAAATCGCGGGGAGCCTGCATAATACTCTTGAGGGCGACGATACGGAAGAGGTACTGCATCGTTTCTGGGTTGATGTTGAAGTCGGTGTAGTTTTCAGCTTGTTGTTCGCGCAAGTACTTCCGAACATTGCCTTCGCCCATATTGTAAGCGGCGGCGGCGAGGTGCCAGTTGCCAAATTGCTGGCGGTAGTTGCGCAAGAGGGCGCAGGCGGCTCGGGTAGCTTTTTCGAGGTGGTTGCGCTCGTCCACTTCGTCATTCACTTCGAGTTGGTAAGCTTTGCCTACTGCGGGCATAAACTGCCAGTAGCCCTTGGCACCGGCAGGGCTTTTTACAGGCTCCAGGCCGCTTTCTGCCACGGCTAGATACTTCAGGTCGTCGGGTATTCCTTCTTCCGCTAATATCTGCTCGATGGTGGGAAAAAAGCGCGCCGAACGTTTGATTAGCAGTAGGGTATTGCTCTGGAAATAAATGTTGCGCAGCAGCTCCCGCTCCAGTCGCTCCCGCACGTCCTCATTTTGCATATCCAAAGGTTCGTTGGCGAAGTGATAGGCATCGGCTAGCTGGGGGGGCTTTATGATTTGTGGTAGTATCCGTTCTGTTGAGGTGTTGGGCGTGGTGCTGGCTGCACTACCCGTAGCAGGATGGTTGCTGAGGAATAGAAAAAGCGTTGCCATAGTTGCAATGCCGAGGGAAAAACCGAAAATAGTCTGGCGCATAAGGTTGAAATTGAAGCGTTTTGGGAGGAGCTCCGACAAAGAACAAACACAAATATAAGGATTCCTATCGTTTCATCAGCAGCGAACCATCGCCATAACTCAGGAAACGATAGTTATTATCCAGGGCATGTTGGTAAATACGCTGCCAGTCTGAGCCCGTTACCGCTGCTACAATGAGCAGCAGCGTGGAATTGGGCTGATGAAAATTGGTGATCAAGCCATCGGCAATTTGCAGCCTTGTGCTGGGGGTGAGGATAAGTTGCGTATGGCCTTTTAGCATGCGGTAGCCGCTTTTTTGAAGGGCTTCCAGCACGGCTTCAATAGCTTGCAGGGGCGTGGCCGAGTGGTTTTGCTCTTGGGCGATCCATTGAGGAATGGGGACGGGCATTTCCGCCAGGCTCATTTCTTTGCGCAGCAGCATAGACCCCAAATAATAAAGGCTTTCTACACAGCGGGTGCTGGTAGTGCCTACGGTGATGATCGGATTGCCCGACTGCAACTGTGCCATCAGCCGCTGTAGGAAAAGTCGCCCTACTTCAAAATATTCTGCATGCATATCGTGGCCGCCGAGTGCTTCGGTAGTGACGGGCTTGAAGGTGCCCGCACCCACATGTAGGATTACCTCTGCCCAATTCATATTTTGTTGCTTCAGGCGTTCTAACAGCTTTTTGCTCAGGTGGAGCGCCGCTGTGGGTGCTGCTACGGAGCCGGCTGTTTGGGCAAATACTGTTTGGTAGCGCTCGTGATCGCTCGCTTCGGCTGCTCTGCCGAGGTAGGGCGGTAAGGGGATTTGCCCCGCTGCATCCAGCAACTCGCCGAAACTAAAGCGCTCTTCAGTCCAACTAAATTGCACGGCATAGGCGTTATCAATCGCTTCTAAACGTTGGAGCTGTAGCTGAATTTCCTGTTCGCCAAGAGGCACATCGAGTGTGGCTAGGCCCTCTTTCCATTTGCGGTTGCCGCCGACTAGGCATTTCCAAACAACTTGCTTGGTACTAGAAAAAGACTGCTGGTAGTCGGCTGGCTCCAGCGGGTCTAAGCAGAAAACTTCTATAGCTTTGCCCGAGGGCGTAAGCAGGTGCAGCCGCGCATGTATCACCTTGGTGGCGTTGCCAATGAGTAGAACGCCGGGCGGCAACAGATCGGGGAGGTCGGTAAAGTGGTAGTCGGCAATCGCTCCGTTTTGATAGTGCAGTAGCTTAGCCGATTCCCGCTCGGCCAAAGGGTAGCGGGCAATGCGTTCATCCGGTAGTTCGTAGCTAAAATCGGCAATGTTTATGGACTTATCAGACATGGAGGTAGGTAAAATGAAAGACAAAGATAAGAACCGTACTACTTTTTATGAATGCAAACCACAAAATCCGCGCGCCAGCGGCTAGCAGCATTTCGCAAAAGCCCCTTAGCCAGTTTTACAGATAGCCTAGGGAGGAGGTTGGTCAGGAAAGGAATGGCCGCTGGTAAATAAACGACCTCGCCGAGCTGTAAGCTAGGGGGTAAATCCTGCCCCACCTCCCTCAAAGTAGTGGCGTAGATAGGAAAAGATCGCCCCACCGAAAACTGCTTCGGCAATAAGGCACCCAAGAAGCGGTTTAGCTGCCGCCTGAAGACGAAATCCCAGCTCCTAGAATGGGTGTAGCTGATAATGGCATTCCCACCGGGCGCTAAAACCTGCTCAACAGCCCGATAAAACCCAGCCAAGTCGCTGGGAAGGTAGTAGGTGGTGAGCCCCAGGGCCAACACGGTATCGAAGCGGCGGCTGGCAGTTTGCTGAACATAGGCTTCTAGGGTGCAGCGCGCTTGCTGAGGGGCCGGAATATGGCTAAGTGCCAGCATCGCCGGGCTAATATCGATACCCAGGTAGCCGTCCGCTTGTTGGATGCTGGCGAGGTAATCGTAGAAGATTCCGTTGCCGCAGCCCACGTCTAGTAGGCGGTAGGGCGGCGGTGGTAGCAGCTGACTAGCGATGGCCAGCCGCTGGCGGAAATAAAACTGACGATAAGCTTTGGGATGCTCCCGGTAGCGCGATGCGCTTTGCTCAAAGAAGTCCTTTACTTGCTGATAGTGATGCGGCATGGCAACGGGGCTTAGGACTCGATGCTTTTTCGGATGAGCTGTATGAAAGCTGCGCTCACGCTGGAGGCATCAAATTTTTCCTCCGCCCAGGCACGGCTGGCTGCACCCATTTTCGACAAAGTGCTGCGGGGCAAGTCACTGTAGTGCAGCAGGGCGGCTTCCAGATCGGCCACAGATCGGGATGGTACCAAGTAGCCGTTGCGGACTTCTGGATGTAGCAGCTCGCGACAGCCGGGCACATCGCTCACCAGTATGGGTCTGCCGCAAGCGAGGGCTTCGGCACCTGCCCGGGAGAGGCCTTCGCGGTAGCTAGGCAGCACAAAAAGATGGTGGCTCGCAAAATAAGGCCGCACATCTTCCACGGCGGCTGCAAAATGGATGGTCGCAAAATCTTCGACCGCCAAAGCAGTCGTTTGCTTTGGATCCAACAGGTTGCTAGCGTTCTTTTTGCTGGCTTGGGGCGGCTTGTTGGTAGGTTGGCCAAAGGCGGGAGCCGTGTTGGACTCGTCAGAGCAAGCTTCTTTGAGACTTTGTTCCTGCTCAGCTCTTGTTTGGGGACGCTGTGGGCTGCCCAGCAATTCTTCCGCACCAATGGCTTCGGGGTTTAGTACTTCGGGGCTGCCTAGCAGGGTGAGCTGAATATTGGTACCTTTACTTTGTAGCTGCTGAACGGCTTTTACCAGTTCCCGCAGGCCTTTGTCTTTTAGTAGTCGCCCGACGTACAAGCAGCGAAGCCGAGGCGATTCGGGAAGTGGGCTGGGCTGGAAATATTCCAGATCTATCCCGGAGCCATCGATAATACAGCTGTTGGTTGGGGAAACAATATGGCGTTGGATAAATTCTTGCCGATCGCTGGCGTTATAAAACACTACCTGCTTCGCTTTTGCTAACCCTAGCCGATAGAGGTAGGGAACCAAACGGTTGGGCCAGCTATCGTGTAAAAAGGTATAACCCAAGCCCGTAATGACCGCTAGGTAGGGCAAACCCAAGCGCCGTGCCGCGAGGCCGCCATAGATGTTGGGTTTGATGGTAAAATGTAGAATCAATTGGGGTTGTAAACGTTTATACAGGGCGCTTATTTCGCGGAGGCAGGCGAGCTCTGCCAATTGATTTTGACCTTGAGGGTTGAGTTTTTCGAGGAGATGGTGGGGGCCGCCCGTGAGCGCTTGGAGGGCAGGCAGGAAACCATCCCGAGGGGCAGCCGTCTCTACACTGAAACCTTGTTCAAGCAGTGCCAAAATCAGCGGCTGCCGATAATGATACAAGTTCCAGCTAGAATTGGCAACCAAAAGAATCATTCGGTTCGGTATCGTTTTTTTGTGGTTTTCTTTGCTCTTACCTGTAGGCATGGCTCCTGCGCTTGGCGCCTCCTAGTCCGTATCGCCCTGCTTGTATTTACCTCGTATTTATGCGGATAAAGTGGGCGACGGTTTCTACACGAGTTCACAGTTATTGTGTTCTACCACAGTCGGGAGGAGCATTCGCTGTGCTTACAAATGCCCTCCGATCAAGGTGCTGGGCAAGCTGATTTCGATCAGAGGGACGAGCAACATTAGCCGGTGTTGAAGGTTTTTGTTGACTTACAAATAGCGCCCGCCAAATTGTTCTTCGGCTTTTTTTCGTAGGTCTTTCACCTCTTGTTCACGCGCTTTTGGGTAGATCATGAGGACGTCTCCTTCATCAATAATCAGTAGATCGTGGACGCCGCCCACAATCGCCAGTTTGTCCTTGGGCAGGCGCACAAGGCTATCGCGGGTGTCAATCAAAATAGCCGATTGGGTATTAATCACATTACCCGCTTTATCTTTTTCAGATTCTTGATACAAAGCGCCCCAAGCCCCCAAGTCTGACCAAGTAAACTGAGCGGGTAGCACAAAGATGTTGTCTGCCTTTTCCATAATGGCGTAGTCCACCGAAATATTGGGGGTTTGGGGGTAAAATTCGTCGATGAAGGCCTGCTCGTTGTCTGTATTGTAACAAGACATACCTTTAGCGAGCAATTCATAGACTTCGGGGGCATGGCGTTGGTAGGCCTCCAGAATGCTACTGGCGCGCCAAACGAAGATACCAGCATTCCACAAATAGTTGCCGGCTGTGAGGAAACTTTGGGCGGTAGGCAGATCGGGCTTTTCGGTGAATCGCTCTACGGGGTAGATACCGTCTTCTTTTTCGCTGGTATGAAACTGTATGTAACCATAACCGGTGTGGGGACTGCTGGGGGCAATACCAAGGGTGAGCAGTGCTTCATGCTGGGCAGTATAACGCAGGGCTTTCTGGATATTCTCTACAAAGAGCGCCTCATTGTGGATGAGCGCATCGCTGGGGGCAATAACAAAATTAGCGAGCGGATCTAGCGCCAGTAGCTTGAAAGCAGTATAGGCTACGCAAGGGGCCGTATTGTTGCGGCTTGGTTCTTGGAGGATCTGGTGAGGCTCAATTTCGGGTAATTGTTCTTGGACTTGCCGAGCATATTGCCGGTTGGTAACAATAAAGATATGATCAGGCGTGGTGACTTTCAAAAAGCGATTAAAAGTACTGCGTAGTAAGCTTTGGCCGCTGCCCGTGATATCTAAAAATTGCTTGGGGCGATTTTCTCGGCTGGCTGGCCAAAACCGAGAACCCACTCCGCCGGCCATAATGGCTACATAAGTATGTGCTGACATATTGCTGTTTTGCTGGCTGCAAAGGTACGCAAACAGCTGCTTTTAAAGCCGCTTCCTAGATTCCTTCATAAAAATACGCCCCAGCAAAGAAAAAAATAGCAACAAATAGGCCAAATAACCACCAATGCCCTATCTTGCCGCTAAAGATGTAAGAACTATGAAAAAAATTGGTATTCTCTATGGTCGGGAACGCTCCTTTCCACCTGCTGTCATACAGCGCATCAACGAAAAAAACATCGATGGTATCCGCGCGGAGCCAGTAAAAATAGACAAGGTGGCTCAAGGACTCAACCCTGGCTACGCTGTCATCATCGATCGCATCAGCCAAGATGTACCCTTCTATCGCGCGATGCTGAAAAATGCTGCTGCTACGGGAACGGCCGTGATTAACAATCCTTTTTGGTGGAGTGCTGACGAGAAATTCTTCAACAACGTCTTGGCGGTGGGGCCAGCGGGCGTGCCCGTACCCAAAACAGTATTGCTTCCCAGTTTTGAGCGGCCCGATGACACGAGCCAGGACAGCTTCTCCAACCTAGCCAGCCCGCTGGATTGGCAAGCGATGTTCGATTATATCGGCTGGCCAGCCTTTATGAAGCCACATGCCGGCGGTGGTTGGAAAAGTGTTTACAAACTACACAACCAGGATGAGCTATGGAAAGCCCACGCCGAAACGGGACAATTGGTGATGATGCTGCAAGAAGCTATTGACTTCACGAGCTACTTTCGCTGCTACTGCATTGGTCGCAAATATGTAAAGATTATGCACTACGAGCCGCGCAACGAGTTCTTTGATCGCTACCGTTGTCATCACGATGTAAGCGACGAGTTGTTGGCAACGATCCACGATTATGTGCTGAAACTCAATAATTGGCTAGGTTATGATTTCAATACCGTGGAATTTGCTGTGCGCGACGGCATCCCACTCGCTATCGACTTTTGCAACCCCGCGCCTGATGCCGATCTGTTTAGCGTGGGAGAAGAGAATTTTGAGTGGGTCATTGAGCACGCAGCCCTTTATGCCATAGAAAGGGCACAGGCCCACAAGGATGGGCAGATGAACCTTACTTGGGGGGAATTTATTAAAATGGGTGCGAGGGACTAGAGCTATAGGTCGCTTTGGTGCCCTGCTACCGATAGAAGTGGCACGATTTGTTGAATAAAATCTTTGAAGGAACCCAGGTCACTACCCTCATACTTGCTGGGTAGTGGCTCGGGTACCTTATCGAGCATTCCAAACTGTAAAGTGGTGGCCACGCGTAGATGTGGAGCGCTGTCGGAAAAAGTAAAAAATACGCCATGGATGATGAAAAGCCGTTCTTGCTCCAGGCTAGGTAGGTTTATAGACAGGACTAGATAGGTGACTTCAAGGTCGTCGGGGTCCAGAAAAATATCTAATAGCTGACCGATGGCCTCGTTGGCTTCTGTATATACCGGGCTACCCAACATACTGCTAACGGTAAAAGGAATTGGATCCATGATGTGCTTATTGGCGGGGCTTAGTAGGCCGATTTTGGTAGTTGGTGTACCAGTTTTGTAGTAGCGGCAGTGCCATTTTAAGTAGCGGTAGTGTAAATTTTGACAGTGCTACCCAAGCGGAGGTTGTCTGACTTTGCTGGGGAACAGCTTTGGCTGCTTGCGTTTTCTTTCGCCCCAAAAACTGGTAGGCTATGCCCAATCCTGTTGCCAAGGCGACCACTGGAGCCACTTTTTCAACAAAAAGGCCAGAAAATTTGGTCTGCAGCGGCTTGACACTTCCCAGGGCGGCTTCCCTAGCGGCTACACTTTCTCGTTGTAGTTGTTGCTTTCGCCGCTGCAAATCAGCGAGGCTTCTGATAGCCAAGTTAGGATGGGTCTTGCTCATCTTGAAAGATTTCTTTGATCACCATGCGGATGGTTGGGTTGAAGAGTAGCTGCTGCCTAAAGGTATAGAGGAGTAGCGCCAGCAGTAGGAAGAAGAGCGCTAGCAACAGAAAGGCTAGCCAAACACTTCCCACCAACTCGGCTAAGCCAAAACCAGCAGCGAATAGCAGACAAAAAACGATGAAGTTCAGCAGCAAAGCCATCACCAATACGAGCGCTAGTTTAGAAATGCCACGGGCAGATCGCTCCGCTGCCTTTAATGTGAATAGCTCCAGTCGGCTGCTGATAAAGCTTTCGATGTAGCCATACGATTCGCCTAGTTGTTCTAGTAGCTCTTCTTTCTTGCTCATATCTGTTTGGGGTGGGGCTTGCGAAACTAAAAGCCTATTGATCTGGACTTCCTAGCCTTTATCTAATTTGTCAATTTTGGTTTTAGCATTTTTAATACCTTTCTGGAAGCTATCGGCTAAGTCTTCGGAAACATCCCCCGCTTTTTCTTTTTCTTTTTCAAGTTTGCTTTTTAGAGCGGCGGCCTTTTCCTCTGCCCAGTTCTTGGTCTGCGCAGCTGTTTTCCGAGCTTTTTGGCTCAATTCCCCCCCTTTTTCAGCAGCTTCTTCCGCCCATTCGCGGCCTTTATTCTTGGCTTCTTTGGCGTAGTTGCTAGCCAGTTTGCCTACTTCTTCAGCAATACTCTTTAGTTCTTCGCCATAATCGTCTAGCTGAGCTGCTGCTTGCTTTCGGAATGCTCGTCCTTCTTTACTGTTGAGATAATAGCCTAGTGCAAAGCCAGCCAAGAGCCCTGCACCTAGAAGAAAACGTTTTTTACCTTGTTGTTTCATTTTGTTTGGTTTGAATGTGATTGCGCCATGCGCTTGCTAAATATGTCTGAGTGTTTGGCAAAAAGCGGCCGTTTGATGGCTTGCCAAACAACTCTAATATACGACATTTATATGACATAAACAAATGAGCAGCAAGAAAAGTTAATCGCTCACTCCTTCCTCAGCGCTTGCCAGATGGCCTGAACAGGGTAACGTTCGTCTGGAAAGGCGTAGGTTTTTCCCGCTGGGGTTTGCAAGAATAGGATGAGGCGTTCGCCGCCTAGCCCACCGCTCATCTTCTCAATCCGAACGGCATCTTTTCTGGGGAATGGGAAGACGGCATCATCTAGCCGTATCTGTGTGGCCGAAATGGCTAGGCTAGGGTACTTGGTAAGCGAAAATAGATTACCAGCCGCGCCCATCAAGGCCAGCAAAGCCCCGAAGAAAAACAGCATTGGTAGCAGCACGCGCCGTCGGGGGTCGGCTGACTTTTCTCGACTCAGCCAAACGGCCAATACAGTCAGCAAAACCGTAGCACTTAGGCAAAGCAGCGCCCAGGTCCATAAGTCGCTATTATCAGCTTGGAAAATTTGTTCATTGCCCTCCATTAGCGGCCTTCCTTGTTGCGCTCTCTTTCCTGTTGCTCGAGGATCTGTGTCATTAATCCATCCAATTGGTCGGCCCCCAAGCGTTTGGAAATAATTTTCTTGTCCTTGTCAAGTACAAAAATACTGGGCGTAGATTGCACGTCATATAACTTGCCATAGCGGGAACGCATGTAAGGATCTACTGTGTGAAGCCAATCATTGGTTTCGTTTTCATCAATGTATTCCCAGCAGCCAGCCACTTCTTTGGTGGTTTTGGTGCAGACGGCGAAAAGCGTGACGCCTTTGTCCTTCCACTTCTCGTGGAAGGCTTTCATGTCGGGCGTAGATTTTTTACACTGCCCGCAATCGTAGCGCCAAAAATAGAGGATCGTGAAGTCCGTATTTATATCGTGTAAGCTCACGGAACTGCCATCCCGCTTTTGCATGCTGATATCTGGTGCAATTTTTCCGATCAAGAGCGGACGTAGGCGATCGGCGTTTTCCAGGAAGGTTTGTAGGAGCTCCTCGTCTGTCCATGGCGCGAGGCCTTTTCGGTAGTACTTATCAATGAGGTATACATAAACGGCATCCATCCCCACGAGATTACTTTTAGCGGCTTCGTTGAGGTAGTGGACGAGGTACATCTTGAAAAAGTCGCTCTGGGGATCCATCCGCTCCAAGACCGCATCAATAGCCAAGCTGATGGTGTCGGGGTGCTGCACATGAAGCTTGTGCACAAAGTGGTCGATGCGTTGAAAAATAAACGGAGTGCGTAGCAGCCGCTCGTCTCGCAGATCAATTTTATCGAAATAATGAGCTTGCACATAGCGCCACTGCTTCAATTGCCGATCCGCTTCCTCTAATTCGGGATAGTCTGGTGGTATAAGCACCTCATTGGTATTGATGATGGCAGCAGCAAAACTGGCGGGCTGTTGCTCAATCAGACTTTTTTGATAGTCTAATACCGCTTGGTCAATCGCTTTTCGCTGGGCTTCCGCCGCTTGTTTTTCAGCTTCCGCCACATTTTCTATTTGAGGGCGTAGTGCTTGCTCCTTTTCTCTTTGCTGCCCCAAGAAGGCCAAATAGTCGTAGAAAAGCTGGTTATCTGGGCTGTCTTTTACCGCAATGTTTGCTAAATCTGTCTGGCTGGTCTTGAGCGAGAAAAAAGGCCGCTCGTTGCCTACCAAGAATTGAAAATAATTGTTGTTGGGGGAAAGTACTGCCAAGTAAATCCCCTTGGGTAGGGCAGTGGTGTCGCGGAAATAGAAAGCACCGTCTTCCGCTCGGTGGAGCGTATCCACTACATACTGCTTGTCCATCAAGTTGTTGGCGATAGTGAGAATATCGGGTTCGTAATCGGCCAGTTCGATGCGAATATCATAACGCAAGTCCTGGGCGCCCATACCCAATGCGAGGAAAAAAGAGAGAAAAAAAATGGATAGTTTCATTAAAGTGGAGGTAGCTTTCATCTTGGCTGCTTATGGCTGAAATGTTTGTTAGCACTCGAACAAGTTTAATGCGATTTTTTAATCTAGGCGCAAAAGATGCCGAGTACAAAAGTGTGATTATTTTGTCCGAGTACTGACGCTAATGTCAACTTATAAAAACAGTAACGCCGCAGAAAGGTTGGATATTGGCCGGAAACTGGCACTACGCGCTACTTGCCAACCTTAAGCGGTTATTTTTGTTATTCTTACGTTGTTTGTGAATGAGTACCACAGATTTTTAACGACAGAGACTCGAATTAGTATAGCGGCTATAAATTGGCTTTCTAACGATTTTTATTCTAAATTTGTCCTAGTGAGCTGGGCTAAAGCAATAGCGTAAGCGGAGTAATAGTTAAAGGGTACGCAGCTTCGTCTATCATTCGTACCATGCCCCCTCTGTGGGCGGACGAAGTCGGTGTTGCTCAATTTTGTACGCACACGAGATGTAGATATGGCTAGGCAAATGCGGGAGCCAAGCAAATTTGTAAGAGCCGTGCTTTTGAACAAGGCATTTGAGAACATTCCCATTGACAACAAAACTTAGTTCAATTATTCTGATATGATCAAGCGATTTCCTTATCTACTTTCCGGCCTTTTGTTCGCTGGTATCTTTATCGCTTCTGTGGCGCCTAAGGGTGATGTAGCAGAGCCAGAAAAAGAGGCACTTATCCTGCAAACGGTACTGAGCAACTTGGGGCGCTATCACTTCGAACCCGCTAATATAGATGATCAATTCTCTGAGGAGGCTTTCGATCTGTACCTCAATGATTTAGATCGCTCGAGGCTCTTTTTTACTGCCGAAGAGGTAGCCGCCCTTTATGTGCACCACGATCAGCTCGACGATCAGATGGCCAGTGGTTCTTTCACTTTTTTCAACGAAACACAAGACTTGGTACTTAGCAGCCGGGCGCGTGCGCAGGCTTGGTATCGCGAAATCCTGTCCCAGCCTTTCGACTTAGAGAAAGGCACGGCCGTAAGCCTGCGGAGCGAAACAGATGAATGGCTAACCGAGGAAGCCAGCCTCCGACAATACTGGGAAGATTACCTTAAACGCGATCTGCTTCGCAAACTTATTAACAAACAAAAAGAACTAGAAAAGAAGGCAGAAAAAGCAGCAGAAAGTGGCGAAACAGCGAACACGCCCACGCTAGCTGAGTTGGAAGAAGAAATAAGAGCAGAAACGCTTACTACCTTTGATAAGTGGTTCGATCGGATGGCAAAAATTTCGCGCTCTCAGGCGCTGAGCCAGTATATCAACGCCATCACGAGTGTGTTCGACCCCCACACTTCCTACTTGCGGCCCAAAGACAAAGAGAATTTCGATATCCGCTTCAGTGGCCGCTTGGAAGGCATCGGAGCCACCTTGCAAACCAGCGATGATTATACCCAAGTAAGCTCCATCGTAGTAGGAGGGCCCGCTTGGAAAGGAAAAGAACTGCAAGACGAAGACGTAATTATGGCAGTGCGCCAAGAAGAAGGTGAGGCCGTGGATATCAAGGGCATGGAATTAGACGACGTCGTTTCACAAATCCGGGGCCCCAAAGGCACTAAAGTTCACCTGACTGTCAAAAAGAAAACAGGCGAAATTAGTGAAATTACCATAGAGCGGGATGTGGTAGTGATAGACGAAAGTTTTGCCCGCTCACTAATTTTAGATGGAGTAGAGGGCGAGAAAGTCGGCTACCTGTACTTGCCTAGCTTTTATGCTGATTTCCAGCATGAAGATGGCCGCTTTTGCTCTAAAGATGTGGAAATAGAGCTGCAAAAGCTGAAAGACGCTGGTGTGGCAGGCATCATCCTAGATTTGCGCAACAACGGTGGCGGCTCGCTGACGGATGTAGTGAAAATGACGGGTTTTTTCATTCCCGAGGGGCCTATCGTGCAGGTTAAAGACCGCATCAACCAAGTAGAGGTACTACAAGATAAGGATGATCGGGTTCAATACGACGGCCCACTCATCGTCATGGTCAATCAATACAGTGCCAGTGCCTCAGAAATTTTGGCTGCCGCATTGCAAGACTACGACCGGGCACTCATCGTGGGTTCTAATTCTACCTTTGGGAAAGGAACCGTACAGCGGTTTATTGATTTAGACCGAACCATTCGCGGACATGAGGAAGCCAAGCCACTCGGTACGGTAAAGCTGACGATGCAAAAATTCTATCGGATCAACGGTGGTTCCACACAGCTAAAGGGAGTGGTACCAGATATTATCCTTCCAGATACCTATGCCAACCTAGAGACAGGTGAGAAGAAGGAAACTAACCCAATGGCCTGGACGCAAATTGCGCCTGTTCCCTACGAGCAAAACGTTTTCAGACTAGGGAAGAAAGAAAAGCTAGCTCGGAATTCCGAAAAGCGAATTGCCCAAAATCCTACTTTCGATTTGATAAGAGAAAACGCCAAGCGCTTTAAGGAACTCAGCGATAGAAATACCTTTCCGCTTAGTCTATCCGCCTACCGTGCAGCCGAGGAAGCCATCGAAAAGGAAGCCGAAAAGTATCAGCTTATGTTCGAAGCACCAGTAAACCAAGGAGTCAAAAATCTCGAAATAGACTTACCCAGTATCGAAGCAGATGAGTCTAAGCAGGCGCGTAATGAGGAGTTCATCAAGGACGTATCTCGCGACGTCTATTTACAAGAGACGCTGCACATCCTCCGGGATATGATTAATCAGCAGTAAGTCTTTACCTGCACAGAACACAAAAGCCCAACGAAGCATGCTTCGTTGGGCTTTTGTGTAGGGGGCTATTTGGCAGAAAGCAGTTGCCCTCTACTGTCTTTCTGCATTATCTCCCCCAGCTTTCCAAGGTTTTTTTTGCGGAGCTGCTGAATTTCCTCATCGGAGGGTGCTTTAGGATCTTCAAGGCTGGCCAGTGCTTTTTCATAGAGCGCATCGGCTTCTTTTCGCTTGCCCTCTGCCTCGAATAGGCCAGCGAGTGAAATGGCTATCCGTCGATCCAACCTTTTTAAGTTGGCTATTTCGTCCTGCTTCCGATTGATGAACATACGGAACTCTCGTTGTGCTTCGGCTTTTTTACCTAGGCTCAAGAGTACGTCGCCCATTAGTGCCCGTGCCAGCCAGTAAATGTCCTGATGGGGAATAGCAAGTTGGGTTACGGTTGTGAAGTCGGCGATGGCGGCGGCTGGCTGATCTAGTTTTTTGAAATAAAGAACCCCCCTGCCGTAGTATGGCTCCGGTCGGGAAGGGCTGATGTTGATGCTTTTGTTGTAGTCGTACAGCGCATCTTGGTAATTTTCCAGTTGGTAATTGGTAAAGCCGCGCCGCTCGTAGGCCATAGCGTGGCGGTCGTAGTTTTCGATGGCTTTAGAGAGGGCTTCTTTAGCTTCGCCCAAGGTTTCTTGCTGATCCATTAAATTGCGTCCCTCTTCAAAAAGTTGGGTCGTGGTTCTGTCGGTTTGTGGCTCCAGTACGTGATGTTCTAGGAGCTTTCCCTCTTGTAAACGCCATAAATTGAGGTTGCCAGCAATGCTAAAGGTCGCAATACGCTCCAGCAGCTTGAGGGTGTTGAGCCACTCTCGGTTGGTGGCTTCCAGAACCTTTCTGGGGATGTCCATCGTTCGGCTTTCATCATTGAAAATTTCTTCACTCTTCAGTAAGACGACATTTTTATAAAAATTTTCAGTCCGATGAATATACTGCTCCACCGTCTGCTCATACACGCGGTCTGAGCCGAACTCTAGTTGGCCGGAAATAATGATTCGGTTGTTTCTGTCTGACATTACGCTGAGTGCTTTGCAAGAAAAAATAAATAAAATAACATCCCGGTTCATTCGGTACCCGCGGGAATGGAAAGCCTGTAGCCACAGACTTCCAAAGCGGCAGACACAACAGCAGCTTTGCCTTTACGAAAAGGCCTACTTGCCGTTGTGTAGCATTTCCCGAAGCATCTAAGAAAAGCTTAGACGCGGCACCAAAATAGTAAAGTGGAAATTAGGCACAAGATACAGAATTCATTAGCATTCGACAAATTTCTAGACTAATTATTTCGTGTTTTTTTCAATAAGTAGGCGCTTGCAGCCGTTTCAACCGAAGAACCAAGGTGCTTTATACAGCATGAAGTAGCTCGATACGAAGTGTATTAAAAAATTAGGACCATGCGATATCTTTTTCATTTGATTCTCTTTCTATTTCCCATCTTGGCTACTGCCCAGGCAGAAGCCATTGTTGGTAAGTGGGAAACGGATGGCGGGCTTTCCCACATAGCCATCTACAAAAAAGGAGATACTTACTATGGCAAAATTGTTTGGCTAAAAGAACCCAAAGAAAACGGGATTGATAAAAAAGATGATAAAAACCCAGACGAGCGCCTCCGAAACCGCCCAATAAAAGGCTTGGAACTACTCAAAGATTTTTCGCACGCGGGAGGAAATAAATGGAAAAACGGTAAAGTGTACGACCCGGAGTCGGGCAAAACCTATTCCTGCCAAATGACGCTTTCCCAAGCCGACGTCTTGGAGGTTAGGGGCTATGTAGGCGTATCGTGGGCGGGGCGAACCACTACCTGGAAGCGAGTGAAACAATAGCTTGCTCTAAGCTGCCTACCTGATTTAAAGCGGTTTGAGGGAGCATCACTGCCCAGCCTTGTTCGGCGGCGCGCTTGGCTAGATAGCTTTGCTCTGTTTGCCCAGGCGTGGGGACGAGGACAGCCTTTTTCCCCAGGGCCCGCAGATCCATTAAAGTGCTGTAACCAGATCGGCAGACGATAACTTCGGCGCTCTGAAGGTAACTAGCGGTGGCCTCCGCATCTGAAAAGGCTAAGATACGATAGTTGTGTTCTTGTATATCTGTATCCTCCTGTTGCGGTAGGCCCTGGATGAGGAGATGATGGCCAGCGATAGCGGGAAGCTGCTGCCGTAGTACCGCTTCTAGATAAGTTCGTTGTGGTTCGGGCCCGCTCAGTAGGCAAAGTAGGGTGTAGCGAGGCGTTTGTGGGGTAGGTTCTTGATTTTTATCAGGTCGCAGCCTGCTGAGCGAACCGATATAATGAACGTTTTTGTAGTTGCCAGCCTCCGAGAGTTGCCCACTGAGGCGCTGCTGCCCGCTTTCGTCGGGCACCCAAAATGCCTGAAAAGGACGCAGTAAACGACGGTAGCCCCATTGCGCGAAAGGCAAGCCGAAGATCGGGCGTAGCTGATGGCTCAGAAAAACGGAGGGGCAGTGCTGGCTGTAGGCACCAAAGCGACTATCGGATATGACTCGGTCAATATGATGGGTGCGCACGACTTGTTCTACGGCTGCTTGTTCAGCGCGGATGGTTGGTAGGATATGCGGAAGTTGGCTGGCTATATTCCAAACCATGTTGCTGCTCTGGTAACGGATTTGGTAGGCAGGCAGCGGTAAGATATGGGCTGCTGGGTGGTATTCTTTGCTCAAAAAGGAAAGCCCTGCTCCTGCGCTAGCCAACAAAACGATTTCACCTTGCTCTTTCAAAAAATGCGCCAGCGCCAAGCTGCGGGAAGCGTGCCCCAAGCCCCAATCTAAGACAGCGATGAGATTGCGGCGACCGGGCTGTATATCGGGTAAATGGATAGGCATCTTACACGTTGAGCCAGTAGGTGACTTTAGCAAAGAGGGCTCGGCTCTTCACCCCAAAGTTGAGGCTGTCGTAGTTGTCGGTATAAACGAGGAAAAAGTCAGAGACCGGAGCAAAACGCCACTGGAAGCGGGTGTTAATATTGAGGTTGTTGATCTGATCGTTGTATTGTACAAAAGCGGTGATGAAAAAGGATTTAGTAAGCGTCAGGTCAATACGCGGCCCGATGAGGAAGAGGGCCGTTTGAGCGTAGGGTTCGGGCAAATTGATGTACTGATAATTGACGCGCATATCGATGGCACCGAAAGGCTGATAGCGATAAATTAGGCTACCGCTGATGCCATAGCGCTGGCCATTGAAGAATTGCCCCGCTTCGCCCAGGAGCGTGGTGTTAAATCGTTTGCGGCTATCGCTCTGATAGCGAATTTCCAGATTGCTATAGTCATATTCCTGCAAGCCCGGCAGCGGGGCGGCATCGCTGCGGGAAGGGTCGAAGTCTTCCAGTAGGTAGGTGTAGTTGTGGTTGAGTGCGATATTGAGGCTGCTGGTGTTGCCATATTGCCAAATGTAGCCGGCGCTAAGGAGGTAATCGGTGAGGCCTTCCCCTGGCGTAATAAAGCTGTTGGCGCCTATTTGTGGCCCTTTTTGTACCATTTTTGGCGTAGCCGGATAGCTGATTTGTCGGGCTTGGATATTGCCACTCAGCACCCCTCGGCGAGGCACAAAACCCACTTCGGCATTAAAATTTTCGCCAATGTAGGCGTGTTCATAGGAGAGATTCCAATGGCGATGGCGGTATTCGATGCTGAATCCGTGATTCCAGCTATCGCGCTCTTGCACCTGCGATAGGGATTTGTGGAGGAAGGTTTTACCGTTCCAGGCATTGTTCACGGTGGCGAGGTTGTAATCAAGGCCGATGACGCGGTTAAAATCGGTATTTGAAAGCGTGGAATCGGAAAATTGAGTAAAGTTTTGTTTATTGACGGCAATTAGGCCAATATTAGAGCGAACGCCTACACGTCTTTGCAGGGCGGCTACGGTGTAGTTGTAGCTAGGTAGGCCATTGCCTTTGTTAGCGGCTGCTTGCATATTGAGCAGGCCAATGCGCCAGTCGGCATTGAGGCGGCCGCTGAGTCGAGCACCAGCATAGATGGGGTTCTGCACGGCTTCGCCCGTGCTGGTGTCTTGCGTAACCCCGATACGGCGGCTGAAAAAAGGATTGGCATTGCTGAAGCCAAAACTACCGAAGAGGTCGGCATTTTCTAGGAAAAATTGTCGCCGTTCGGGGAAGAAAAGCTCGAAGCGGCTGGTATTGATCACTTGTTGATCTACTTCTACCTGACTGAAATCGGGGTTGACGGTGAGATCGAGGTTGAGATTGCTGCCGATGGCTATTTTGGCATCGCCGCCGAGGTTGTTCGTCCATTGTGCGGCGGCTTTGGCTTCTAAATTTTGGCTGTAGCTGCCACCAATATAGGGAATGAGCGTGATACCACTACCTTTCTGAAGGGGCGGCTCGGGGAAGTGCAAATTGCCCATATAGGCCAAGCTCATAATAAGTTGGTTCTGAGGGATGCGGTTCCAGGTGGAGCGGGTATTGGACTGGGTATCGAAGCGGTAAGAGTTGAAGTACCAGGCTGTTTCATCGGCAGGGAAACGCATACTACTAAAGGGGATGACCAACTCGCAAGACCAGAAGCCTTCGCCGATGTGGCTTTCGCCTTGCCATTTGTTGTCCCATTCTTCGCGAAAGTCGTCGCCATTTTCGCCACCATTGTAAATGAGGGCTTCGCGGTTTACCCCCAGGGGGTTCATGCCAAAAACAATGGCAGTGTTTTTATCGCGGAAGGTGTTGAAGATGAAAGTGAGGTTGTCGTTGCCGCCCGCGCGGAAATCGCGCCGAAGGGAGGAGATGACAAAGTTGCTACCAGGGGTATAGCATTTGGCGCCGACATACAAATTGGCTTCGTCGAAACCAAAGTAGATCTCCGTTTGGTAGGCACAACGAACGGTATCGCTCGGGAAGGTTTCCCAGAAGTTGGTAGCGGGTTGGCTATGTTGCCAGAAGGCTTCGTCGAGGCGGCCGTCGAGCTGTATTTTCTCCGCAAATCGGGCTACGGTAGCCGTGGGCTGCTCGTTGGCCGCAGGCGGCGTGTATTGCCCTAGCAGAGGAGAAGCCGCCAGCCAGAACAGAAAGCAAGTGAGGACTAATTTACACACAGTGGGGCGTTTTCAAATGTGGGGTCTTACTTTAAATATATTTTTAGCCATGGTTTTGTAGACGCAGTAAAAAGCGACTATTCTCCAATTGGCTACCGTATTGTAGGTGGCTCTCTAGCTCAAGCGATTGCCCGGGCCGTAGGATCTGAGTCTCGGGTAGCTGTAGCACCGTGGGGGGCATCAAGCTATCCGTGCCCGTAAAGGTATGCTTATCTGACAAATGTATGTGAGAATTGAGCAGTATTGCATTCGCTTTTCCCGGATTAATAGCCACAAAGGCGGTATTGGCGCGCGCTGTTGTGGCATTGATAGTAAGCAAATCAATGGTATTGATCACCGCTGGCAGCGATAGCCACTGCGGCAGATGCCTGGAAAAGTTGATGGGGTAATGCGTATGACCTTGCTCGAAAGTAGCTTCGCAAAGCGTAGCTAGGTTGATGATGCTTTGCGGAACGAGCACGCCACCGTTCTTGAGGTATTGCCGGAGGTGCATGAAAATTTGTACTTGCAGCTCATTGGCACAGAAAATGCTCATCAATTCTCCGACGAGGGCATCTACAGGTTCGGGAAGTTGAATATGGCGGCCATCTCCATGGAGCAAAACTACTTTATCGCCCAGCCCCATCTTGGCTATCTCCGCGCGGAGGTAGAGGAGGAGATGCGGGTTACTCTCGATCAGATAGGCTTTTTTGACGTAGGGCAGGTAGTGGCGGCTCAAGGCTAAGCGACCCACGCCTACCTCACAAACGGTTTGGTGGGCGAAGAAGTCGTATTGCCGGAAGGTATCCACAAACTTCCCGATGCGCTGTGTATCCGATTCCATCATGTCATAATATAAATCGGGAAAGCCAAAGTGCTCGTTGTCGAAAGTCTGCTCGGCTAGCAAGGCATATTTTAACTGCGGGTAATGGGCTACTATTTGGCGGTAAAGCTGCTCGTTGGTCATAAAGCTTGATTGAGTTTTTAAGGCAGGTTTTTTTGGCTCGCGCCCAGACCCAGGCGGGCGTACCGACGGGCACGGCGGGCGTACTGGTCCCTAGACGCGTATGTGCGGGCACAAGTGCAGGAGCAAGGCCGATGAAAGGGGAGCCGTGTTTTTGGGTGACCTGCTACTAATCTGGATACAAGGCGAACTTTCACGTGCTTTATTTTGTATTTTGTACGTGTTGATTTAAAATTGCAGCATGATGGATAAAAAACTAACCTTGAGCCTGGATGCCCAAGTGATTGACAGAGCAAAGGAATATGCTCGCGCCCGAGAGGTCAGCTTATCTAGGCTTATTGAAAACTACTTAGCTTCTTTGATAGAGAAGAAAGAAGAGGCTCTCTACATAACGCCCTTAGTGGATAAGTTGAGTGGCGTCGTCAACATCCCAGAAGACTACCACTACAAATCGGATTACACGGACTATCTTATCAACAAGTACAAATGAAAAAATTGTTTGTAGATACCAATATCATAATTGACTTATTGGCCAAGCGAAAGGATTTTTATCCTCCGGCTGCAAAGTTGTTCTCGTTGGCTGATAGGAAAAAGGTTTGTATCCAAATTTCTGCTCTGGGCATGGCGAACGCGCATTACATCATCTCGAAATTTGAAGATAGTGCGAAGGCAAAAAAAGTGCTAAGAGATTTAAGTACTCTGACGGTTATTCTAGAACTCAATCAAAAAATAATAGAACTAGCATTAAACGACGATGATTTCAAAGATTTTGAAGACGCCTTGCAATATTTCACAGCACTGGAAAATGATGCGGAAATTATCATAAGCAGGAATGCAAAAGACTTTGTGCACTCCACCATTCCTGTTATGTCGGCGGAAGAGTTTTTGAAAAGCCTATCTTAAGAGGAATCAAAGGCCTATTCCCACTTCCACCCTCCCTCAGCTCTCCTAAAAAAGGCTCAAACAGCCCCCTGGGTATAGGCTGCTGCGGGATCCAGCGCAGTGGCTTGCCGGTTTGGTAGCGGTAGGCGTCGGCGATGATGTCGGCTTGCTGCTCGCAGTTGAAATACTGGAGGCTAGGGAAGCGCTGGAGGGGGCTTATGCCACCATAGTTGTAAGCTTCAGGCGTTCGCTGTGCGGCCAGCGCACGGGGGATGTAGGCCGCTCCTACCTGCTGGTATTGCCAGATGTGCACCGCTTCGTGTACGAGTATATCGGGCGGCATAGGCCCCCAGCTATTGATGGTATAAAAAGAGACATAGCAAAGGTGATATTGCAGCGGTCCTAGGCGGGCGTATTCATCGATTCTAATCAGGGAATAGGGGATGGACTGGCCGAAGATTCCTTGAAGTAAAGCCACTTCTTCCGGCAGTAAGGTACGGGTTCTGAGTGCCAGGCTATTCGAGAGCATTTCGTACAAATCAAAAACAAATAAGAGATCGAGCAGCCAGAAAGCAACATCCTGCCACCATTGTAGGCGCCAAGGGCATACCCTTAACAGGGCATATCCTATACGGCGCAAGCGTGGCACTAGCAGACCAAAGGCATACCCAAAGCGGTGAAAGAAGTAAGGCATCGGCAGCAAAAGTAAGAGAAAAAAATAGTGGATGGGTGGTACAATTATTTTTTATTGTAGTTTGGCGGCATGATTCAAATACCTCGCTGGCGATATTGGCTCAGCTACCTATGGGAACAGCGGCTGGAGGAGAGCAGCAGCGACTACAACGACTACCTGCTGGTGAGCTTGGTAGAAGGCCGGTTGCAACTCACGGCCAAAGAAGCAATTTATAGTTTCGGCGATTATTACCTCAACTTCAGAAAGACTTTCGAACGGTTTCGTTTTAGCCTCTTACCCGAGCAGTCGGAAGTTCTGGTCTTGGGGCTAGGGCTGGGGAGTATCCCAGAGCTGTTGCGAGATCGGCTGGCCTATGACTATCGTTTCGTGGCCGTCGAGATCGATCCAGTTATTGTGGATCTGGCTGCGGCCTACAGCCTGCCGCGCCTGGAGGCTGATGTAGAAGTAATAACCGCCGACGCCTACGCCTTCCTACAACTAGACGAGCGCCGCTTCGATTTGATCTGTATGGACGTATTCCAAGATGCTGATGTACCTGCCGAGATGGAGGGCGAGCACTTTCTATGGCTACTCAAAGAAAGTCTTCGGGAAGGAGGGGCGCTCATCTTCAACCGTTTAGCTTCTACGGAAGAAAAACGACAAGATAGCCTCGCATTTTACGAGCAACACTTCCTAGAAATATTTCCCCGAGCTACTTTTTTGGATACTGGCGGTAATCTGATGCTTATAAACGAAAAAAAATTCTTACTTTCTGAAGATGAAGAAGATATGCCCTGAATGCCACGACGAGTACAGCGGCCGCTCCGATAAAAAGTTCTGTTCGGATGCTTGCCGTTCGGCCTACCACAACCGCAAAAATGCGGAGGATACCATCTTTATGCGCAGCATCAACAAGATCTTGCGCGATAATCGCAATATCCTAGAGTTCCTTAACCCCGATGGCAAGGTGAGTGTTCCCAGAGATAAATTGTTGGATAGAGGCTTTAAATTTCGTTACTTTACGAATGAATACCGTTCTAGGAACGGAACGCTCTACCACTTTTGCTATGATTATGGCTATATGGTTAACGAAAAAGACTGGGTGACCATTGTAAAGCGAAAGGAGTATGTGGAGTAGGTAGGGAATGGAAGTATAAAATTTATTTATGATACCTAAGAATGATCATTGGTTGCTTGGTGTGCTGATCGGTGTGGCCACCACGCTGGCAACTTACTATTTGGCCACCTCTGCAAATGATTGGATAGAAGCGGCACTCAACAAACCCTTTGCTTTCCAGGACAGAACAGTAGCTATTTTGTCTGTAGCGCTCAATATCTTCCCTATGGAATACCTCCGCCGGGCCTATCTGCACAAGAGTTTACAGGGTTTGATGTTCTTTGTCATGGGGCTTGCCGTAGTCTGGTTCTTTAGTTATGGGCAGAGCTTGCTCAATGGCTAAGTAGTTGCAGAACATAAAAAAAGAGAGCCGACGGCTCACCGCCGGCTCTCTTTGTGCTTTAGGAAAAATGGGGAAGACTAAAACACGTCAACACTTTCACAAAGACTTCATGAGATTGATGACCCCTTTGGAAAGGGCTATATCAAATAGTTGCTATATATTCGGAAGTAAATCCCTTCCACAACATCAAAGGTACGCTTACTTTCCGAACATCCAAACATTTATTCTAATTGGTAGATACGTCTTACTAAACGGTACTTTCGGGCGAAGAAACGGTGGGTTGGAGGAGGGCTTCTTGTTCCTTAAGCTTATGCATCGCAGGGATGTTGGTTAGGTCATGGGTGCTGGGAACCAAGCTAACGTAACCTTCACTCAGAGCTTTAGCATCTGTATCGCTACGCCCATCGCCATTGACAAAATTGCCCGTGAGCCAGTAGTATTCGCGGCCGCGAGGATCGATATTTTTCTGATATTCTTCTACCCAACGGGCTTCAGCCTGGCGGCAGACTTTGATGCCTTTGATGTCTTCTGCCGCGATATCTGGGATGTTCACATTCCAGAGGCTCCCTAGGGGCATACCATGTTGGAGGACGTAGCCAATGAGGTGGCGAACGTAGGGGCGGCATACGCTGAAATCGGCATCGTGGCGGTAGTTCAAAAAGCTGAATCCTATACTGGGGATACCCTCCAGCGCCGCTTCCATAGCAGCGGATAAGGTGCCGGAATAGAGGATATTGATGGCCGCATTGCTGCCGTGGTTGATGCCGCTAACGCATAAATCGGGCTTGCGCCCCTGAAGAATTACAGACTTGGCAAGCTTCACACAGTCCACGGGGGTTCCGCTGCTTTCGTAAGCCTCTGTGCCTGGGTGAAGATCGGAAGACCGCAAGAAGATAGGCTGGCTGATCGTAATGGCGTGTCCTTGGGCAGACTGTGGGCTATCGGGTGCCACAACTAAAACGTCGCCAAACTCTTTTGCAATCGCCACTAATTCGCGGATGCCCATGGCTGTGATATCGTCGTCGTTGGTCACTAAAATAAGGGGTCGCTTAGCCATCGTGTTGGGTGATTTTGTGGAGGTCAGCTATTTTTTCTGCCTGCCTGTTTTTAAAAAAATCCAACACGCGCTTAGGGGAAAAGGTTGCTGCGCTCGGCTGTCCGTTATCAGGTATGAGTTCTAGTGGTCTGTCAAGCGTTAATTTTGGGGTTGAACGTTAGCGAATTTTGTGGCTAGTCGAGGCGGAGGTTCCCGCGCATAG
>DAITME010000021.1:0-52412 GCA_036835305.1 Lewinella sp. | reverse complement strand
TGAATAAAGATGGTTGGTGATAAGCTTATGTTGGATGGCTCACGCCCATACGGGCACGCAAGTGCAGGAGCCGTGTTTTTTTAGGAGCAGTGTTTGTGGTCTTACTTTGCTCATTTTTTAAAACATTGCTCCTGCACTTGTGCCCGCCGGAACGCCCGTCTGGGTTTAGTAGGGCGTGAGCCAAGCTCACCGCTGACAGCCTCGCTTATGGAACGAAGCCGCCCGACGATAGTTGCCTGCACCCAACAATTAGCGCATGGATTAGAAGCCAAAGATAAGCATTTTCCTGCCTGAAGCAAAAAAGTGGAGCCGCGATACACCATTCCGTCTGCTAACAAACGTTTTAAGCGTTCAACTATCCTACTTTGAACGAAACTACCGCTCCAAATCCGCCGCTATTGCTAGCTTGCCTACTCCTTACATCGCTTCTTGGCGCTCAATCCTACGACTTATCGGCCGGTATGCGCTTCGGTACCGACTGGGGCGTCAGCGCTCAGTTGCGGCTTCCAATGATTGATAAAAACTTCGTTGGCGAAGCCATTATCCAATCAAGCATCAGCAAAGACGAAGGGCTTGTCACTTTTCTCGGCAAGCAGCACCAACCCATTTTAAGCCGACGGCTCAACCTCTTCATGGGCGGAGGTATTCATTTTGGGTGGAGCAATGAGCTGAAAGGCGAAGTTGAAGCCAAGAACCCGCTTGGCATCACGGGTGTGATGGGGGTAGAAGCCACCATCGGCAGAACGAACCTCAGCTACGACTTCAAACCGGCCATCAACCTGAGCGGTGGCACCAATTTCCTCTATGCCCAAACAGCTATTAGTGTTCGATATGTCATCGCCAAGCGATACGATATCTTCGATAAACAAAAAGAAAAAGACCGCGAAAAAACTAGGCGCCAAAATAAACGCCAAAAACGAAAAGATGCCCGCATTAAAGAAAGAGAAATTCGAGGAAAAGGCCGCTTCGAGTTTTGGAAAAAAGGAAATGGCTAGAATCTGCAAAGCAACACCTATATTCGCCCTATGCAAAAGTTGATCTACTTCCTATTCTTGAATTTCTTCTTCCTTTCTCTGGCCGCTCAAGGCCATGAAGAAGGCCCCATGCAGAAACTGCCCGAGGGCGTGCAGGAATCCGTTTATTTCATCCGCGAACCCGAAGGGCTCACCAATATTTTGCCAAAGGTGGAACCTCCGAACTGGTGGGTGGGCATGCAAGTACCCGAGCTGGAAATACTGGTCTATGCCAAAGATGTCGCCAACGCCAACAGCGCTTCGTTCAAGTATTCGGGCGTGACTCTTAAGTATCTACAGCGGCTCGAAAACCCCAACTATCTCTTCTTAGGTCTTCAGATAGCGCCTGAAGCCGAGCCGGGGAGCTTCCCGATCTTCCTCTACAACGAGCAGGGGCAGGAGGTCTTCCGATTTGATTATCGCTTGGAAGCAACGCCTAGCATCGCCCGTTTAAACAGCCCCGATGCCAGCTCCAGCTTGGGGCCTCAAGACCTTATCTACCTCATCATGCCAGACCGCTTCGCCAATGGCGATACCCAAAACGATAGCGTGGAAGGGATGGCACAAACGGGAATTGACAGAAATAAATTCCTATTTCGCCATGGGGGCGATCTCTTGGGTGTCATCGAACATTTAGACTACCTCAAGGACTTGGGCATCACGGCCATCTGGCTTAATCCGGTACTAGAGAACGACCAGCCCTACGAGTCCTACCACGGCTACGCGGTCAGTGATCACTACCGCATCGATCGCCGCCTGGGTAGCAACGACCAATACAAGCTGCTCGTGCAGCTCGCCCACGAACGCGGCATCAAAGTAATTATGGATGTCATCTTCAATCATGTTGGCGACCAACATTACCAGATGCAAGACCTCCCCAGCAAAGACTGGATTCACCAATGGCCAACCTACACCCAAACCACCTACCGCGCCACTACCCTACTCGACCCCTACGCCAGCGCCTACGACCGAAAACTGATGACCGATGGCTGGTTTGATAAGCACATGCCCGATTTGAATCAGCAAAATCCTCATCTGGCACGCTACCTTATACAGAACAGCATCTGGTGGACAGCCTTCAGCGGCCAAGATGCTTTTCGCATCGATACCTATGCCTACCCCGACCCTCAATTTATGGCCAATTGGAATCAACGGATGCAACTCGAATTTCCGAGCTTAGGTATCTTCGGTGAAACTTGGGTACACGGCCCTGCCGTACAGGCTTGGTTCACCGCTAGCGATCAGCTCCACCCACCCTTCAATACCCACTTACCAGCCGTCACCGACTTTCAGCTCCACTATGCTATCAACGAAGCCCTCTCCAAAGAACCTAGCTGGACAGACGGCGTGCTGCGCCTCTACTACACCCTGGCACAGGACTACCTCTATCAGCAGCCCGAAAGGAACGTTACCTTTCTCGATAACCACGATTTGGCTCGATTTTTCACCGTCGTTGGCGAAGACCTGAATAAATTCAAAAGCGGTATCGCCCTACTGCTGAGTATGCGCGGCACGCCCATGCTCTATTATGGCACGGAACTGGGCTTTACGGGTGCAGGTGGCGGCTTCGGCGAAGGCGGGCGCGTGGACTTCCCAGGCGGCTGGCGAAAAGACAAGCCCAACCTCTTCAAAGAAAAAGACCGCAGCAGCCAGCAGCAAGCTATTTTCAGCTACCTGCAGCGCCTAGCCAACTATCGCAAGACCCATCCGGTGATGTGGAGTGGCCAATTCACCCAGTTTGTTCCCAAAGACGGCCTCTACTGCTACAGCCGCCAACTGGAAAACCAGCGAATGCTCGTCTTCTTCAACGGTCATAACAGCCCCAAAACCTTCGATCTAGCACCCTACCAAAGCATCATCGGCCAACAAATGAAGGCCTACGATCTGTGCCGCGATCAGGATATTAGCCTGAGTTCCAGCTTGGATTTGAAGGCGAAGGAGACGCGGATCTTGTTTTTGGAGTGAAAGTACTAACCTACAAAGATACGAAAGTAGGCTCCGCCCTTGAAACCTAAAAAAAGCCCACTCGCCAAGGCTTCCACTTCGTAGCGATATAAGCCAAGTGTTGTTGTGGGCTGACTCCCTGCCGAAAAAAAAGCAGACCGAAATGGTAAACATCCAGCGAAGCGGTCACCCCTTCGAGGGTTTTGGCTGCTGCCCAGGCCTTTTCCATATCTTCCGACCAGTGGATATCGGCCACAATGAAGACGCTATTCTCCCGTGCTTTAGGCAAGCAGGCTCGCAGGTACTGTAGGGTGCCTTCGTAGCGATGATCGCCGTCAATGAAAAGCAGATCCAAGTGAGGGATCTGGGGTAGAATACGGGGCAGAACCTCCGTGAAAATTCCAGTATGTTGCTGCAAACTCCCAAAGCATCTAGCCACTTGAAAAGTTTGCTGCGCTAGTGCCGCTACGGCTGGATTGCCCTCGATGGTATGTAGTTGCGCCTTGCGGTTGGCATAGTGCAAATAGAGGGTAGAGATGCCAGCATTGGTGCCCAATTCCAATAAAAAAATAGGCTTTTGGGGACTTTCTTTCGCCTGCGTCCACAAGGCCGTTTTGAACAGCAGCTCCCCACAGGATGGCGGTATAGCTGATTTTCTCACCAGGTCTCGAATGCGGCGCTGGCCAGCTCTGCTTACCTTACTAGGCGCTCCTAAGGAAAGCATAGGCACTTTCCCTTTTTGCTTTACCCAGTATTTTCGCAGCTGCTCCACCAAGCCGAAGGCATGAAAATAGCGCTTATCTCGCAAGACCGATTCCACAAAAGCCGCTAGAAAAGGAGCATGCAGATCGTAGCGCGTGCGGGCACCATCATACCAGCGGCAAAACGAGAAAAAACGAAATAGCCAATAATCAAATTTGCCCATAGCGCCGCAAAAGTAGTGTAAAATTGGGGGACGTATCCTAGCCTTCTATTTTTGGCTCGCGCGGGAGCAAGGTTTTCTCTTCATAGCCATGCTCAAACGGGGAAATATGGCTCCTGCGCGAGCCAAAATTTGCACACAAGCCCAAAACTTCCTTACCTTAGCCACCCAGAAAAGCATACGTATGTCACTCATTGATGCACCCTATAGATTCACGGCCACTCAGAAATTGCTTTTAGGGCTGGCGGGGTTAGTTGTTTTTGTCATTGCCTGGTGGGCTTTAGCTGAACTGCTGGCGAAGGATCGTCCTCTGGTACAGATCAATACGCGGCCGCCTTCCAGCCTATCGATGGACAGCACCGCGATGGCGCAGCGCGACTCCATCCTACGAGCCGATAGCATTGCGCTGTCCAACGCCACAGAATTTGTAAAAGACTATCCTTTGCTATCGCCGCCCCATCATGTTTTGGCAGCTTTTCCGGGTATTTTTAAGCCTACAGATGGCACTTGGTGGTGGCCCGAACAGGGAATGCCCCAAGGGATTATCCCCAATGCCATTATCTCGATCTGGCGCAATATACAAGGCTATTTATGGGCTGTTTTCTTGAGTTTGCTCATTGGTATTCCCGTTGCCCTCAGCCCTGTGATGAAGGCGATGTTTGCTAAGCAAATCGATGTTTTGCGCTATATTCCGCTTACGGCTGTTTTTCCGCTCTTCGTGGCGGCTTTCGAGTATGGCGAGCCGCTAAAAGTCAACTTCCTAGCCTTTGGTATTTTGGTCTATCTGCTGCCTGTAGTGATGCAGCGCGTTTGGGAAACCGAAGGCGTTTACCTCAAAACCGCTTACACCCTGGGCGCCAGCGATTGGCAGCTGATCAAAAGCGTTTACCTCCCTTCCGTGCTGGGTAAATTGATCGATGACATTCGCGTACTCACGGCCATTAGCTGGACTTACATCATCATCGCTGAATCCCTCAACCGAGATACCGGCCTAGGCAGCTTGTTGTACATCTTCGCCCGCCTAGGAAAAATGCCGAGTGTCTATGCCGTCTTGCTGGTGATTATCCTGATTGGCTTTCTGCAAGACCGTATCTTTGTTCATATGAACAACCGCCTGTTTCCACACAAAACTTTTACCACTACCCGCTCGGGGATGCAGGAGAGCAAGATGGGTTTCATCACGCTCATCAGCGTGCCCATGGTCTATCTTTTATTGCGCTCTGTCACTGGCAGCGGCCTGGAAAACCTCGGTATTTTTGTGGGTATTATCTGTGTAGCAGCCTTATTGTTGGTGCTCTACGGCGAATACCTCCTCCGATTCTCTAAAGACTCAAAAAGCAACTAGGATGCCAATCTTCACCGATACCTCACTGGATAATATCATTCAGCTGAGCAATATCCGCCAAACCTACGATGGGGGCAAAACCTATATCATGGATGGCCTCGATTTTCTGATCGAAGACAAGCCCAACCAGGGGCAGTTTGTGGTCATCTTGGGTGCTTCCGGCGCGGGCAAGAGCACTTTGCTGCGCTATATTGCCGGCCTACAAAGACCCTCCGAAGGTTCGGTGCTGGTAAAAAATAAGCCCATCAAAGAATCCGACCGCGTAGGGATGGTATTCCAGCAATATTCTAGTATGCCCTGGCTCACGGTCTTGGAGAATGTAGCCCTACCGCTGGTTTACCAAGGCATCCCCAAAAGCGAGCGCCTCGACAGAGCTGAAGAAATGATCAAACTGGTAGGCTTGGAAGGCCGGGAAAATCGCTATGCCCAATACCCTACCCTCTCCGGCGGCCAGCTACAGCGGGTAGCCATCGCCCGCAGCCTCATTGCCAGCCCTGATATTCTGCTGATGGATGAACCCTTCGGCGCACTCGATATCGATACCCGCCTACAAATGCAAGACTTACTGACGGAAATCTGGCACCGCATTCACCCCACTGTCATCTTTGTTACCCACGACATCGCCGAGGCCGTCTATCTAGCCGACGATATCTACATGATGAAGCCTCCACCCAGTAAATTCGTAGAACACGTCCATGTCGATCTCCCCCTGGAAAGGGACCGCAGCACCAAACGTAGCAATCGCTATGTGGAACTCGTCCAACTGGTAGAAGACAAGATGATTGCCGTGACGAACATGAAATAAAAAAGCGCATCGCTAAATAGCGATGCGCTTTTTTATTCCGGAATTACCTGCTTGGTCTAGCGTACCTTCGTCAATCCGCTGCCTGAATCCATCACTACAAAAGCGCCATTGTAGCCTTTGGCCAGCGCTTGGGCTTGGATGCTGCGGGCTGTATTCAAATCGCCTCCTGCATTGATGAGCATAAGGGTGAGGTTGCCGCGCGGCCGCTGAACCAGTGTGCCGAGTTCTTGAGCTTTGTTGGAATCGAAGAAGCGAGGCGTTGAATAAGCGCCCAACTGCACATAGTAGGGGCCCGTGCTGCCTGTACTCGCGGGAGAGCTGCTGGTGGTGGTAGTTGGATTTGAGGGCGTGCTATCGCTCATGCCCTGTCCGCTTTCTGTTACGATGAAAGCCCCAGGGTAGCCACGTTGTTTGAGGGCGGCTTGGGCACGCTCGGCTTCGGCGCGCGTTTGGAAAACGCCCATACGAACTTTGTAGGCGCCGCCTTGCTGAACGCTATACACCCGCCCCAGATCACCGATGCTGGCGAAGGATTCTTGGCCGGGAGCTTTACTCAGGCTGGCCAGCTGCACAGCGAAACCACTGCCTAGTGCCGTACTAGGCTGGGTGCTAGCACCACTGCCTCCTGTTGGGCCGGGCAAATCCTGACCAGGTAGTAAGGACAAGGCACCCAAAATATTTTTATTAGCGCCATCGGTCATAGCCAATGGGAATTGTAGTGTTTCGTAACCTTGAGCCGAGATATTGATGTCGTAGGTATTGTAAGGCTGCATAGCCAAGGCATAATTGCCCTGAAAATCAGTATAAGCTTCAGCCGGCAAGCCCGTACCGCGATTGACGGCCCGTACCCGAGCGTTGGCTATAGGTTGCCGCGTCTGGGCATCAATAATCTGACCGGGGTAAGCATCGCTAATTTTGCTTAGCATCACTGGAATATCGCCCGTTTGGTTGGTTACCGTGATTTGTAAGCTGATGCGTTGTGGGACATAGCCCTCTTTGGTAATCGTCACTTCACAATTTAGTCCGCTAGCCGCTGTAAAGACGTAGCGGCCGTTGATGTCAGTTGTGTAGGCTTGATCGCCGCAGGCCGTGAAGTCGATAGTGGCATTCGCCACGGGCGTGTTGTCGGTAGCAGAGCGCACCACGATGGCCAAATTGCTGCCTGCGGGTTTCACCCAGTACAAATCTTCGTTGCCACTGCCACCAATTCGGTTAGACACCACGTAGCCCATAGCCGTGTTGGGATTGTAAATAAAGCCATAATCATCGCGGCTACTATTGATGCCATTGCCCATATGGTAAAGGCTATTCGGGCGGCCGTTGACAAGCTCGGTGCGGAAGACGTCGAAAGAACCCATACCATGGTGCCAATCGGAGGAAAAATATAAGCTGGCGCCATCGAAATAGGGCGTAATTTCATCCCCCAGAGAGTTGATGACAGTGCCGAGGTTTTCAGGTACTTTGCTCCAGTCGTTACCTTGCCAATCAGCCCGATAGATATCGTAGCCACCATAGCCTTCCGGGCGGTCGCTAGCGAAGTAAATAGCCTGGCCATCTGGCGAAAAAGTGCCAAATCCAGAAGAAAAATCAGAGCCATTGAAAGGCAAAGGGCGCGCGTTTACCCAGCCGCCACTGGGGTTTACTTCCGCAATCATCAGGATGAGCGCCATACCACTGCCAGGGATCATACGGGTGCCATCCACAAAATTATTGCGCGTAAAGATCACTTTTGCTCCATCAGGGCTATAACTTACAGGTCCTACATTGCCAGCCGTATTGCTGTAGCCATTGCGCAAAAGGAAAGGTTCTTGGAGAGAGCCCCCTTCACCCACGGCGGCCACAAAGGGATAATTCTTAGCTTGCCCATCGAAAGTACCGCCTTTGTCGGTTCTGGCGGAGTTGAAAACAAGTTGATTCTGGCCAGCAAAAGCAGGACCAAAATCAGCAGCGGTGGAGTTAGCCGGGGAAGCAGTGGCTTGAAAAACAGGTGGATTGTTAAGCTGCGTATTAGCAAAATCACAACTTTGGGCAAAGTGGTTGCCCACTACGGCATCATGATCGCGTGCATAGAGCAAATACCACTGCTTAGCCTCATCATAACGCCCCAATGCCTTCAGAACATGAGCGTGTTGTAGCTTCACTTCCGCACTTGCTTTCCCGTCCCGAACCGCTTGGGTGTAATACTGGTTAGCTTGGGTCATGCGGTTGAGCATCCGAAAACAATCAGCCGCCCTGCTCAGTGCATCCAAATCATTCGGGCGGCTACTCAAAGCTTGCTGATAGGAGGCTGCGGCCAGATTATAGGCATGCAGCTCATATTCCTTATCGGCCGTTCGCATAGCTGTTCTGAACTGTGCTTGTAGCGGCAACGCCAGCAAAAGGGCGATACCGAGAAATAATAATGAAGTTAATTTTTGCATAGTCGTGGATGTGTTGAAGCTTCTATTCGAAGTCCGTATATCTTTTTTGGCTCACGCCCATACGGGTGTTCCGACTGGAGCAATGAACTCGGTACAAGAGCAGTGAATAAAAATAAGATGGGTAAAAGTAGGTCTTTTTGAACAACTATACTATTTTAGCAGAAAAAATATCAGCAACTACTTCGGAGGTGTGCTTTCACGCTAAAAAAAGATGATTTTCCTTCTGACAAAGCTCATTTGAGGAATCATAATATCGCTACAAACAACGGGGATAGCTGCCAAAGGAAAAACGCATAGCCTCCTTCCAGAGAGGCTATGCGCTTTAAAATCTTGTATGCCCAAAAGCCCTGCTCTAAAAAAGCTGCATGGCTCCTGCGTGAGCAATCCTAATAAACAGCCAAAGACGCATCGCGCTTAGCCGTTTTCTTTTTCTTGCCTTTGGTAGTTTCAGCCAGCTTTACGGCATTGTACGCATTGGCAAGCCCAGAAGTGACAGAGAGCTTAGAGAAGTCAACCATTTCATCCTCCGTACCGGGTTTTACCACTTTCATATTCACGCGCACGGCAGAGTCCATGATAATTTGCTTCACCTGCACAGCCGTTAGGTCAGGAAAGTAGCTGCGCAGCAAAGCCGCGATGCCCGCCACCATAGGAGCTGCCATGGAAGTGCCATTAAAAGCCTCATAGTTATTGCCGGGCGTGGTAGAGTAAATGTCTGCTCCCGGAGCAAAGACATCTACATATTTGGCATTGTAATTGCTGAAAGGAGCTGCCAATTTCTCGTCAAAGCTGCTTGTAGAAGCTCCCACTTCCAACCAAGCTTTTGATTTACCCTTCGTGAGCACATCATTGGGAAAATTGTTGGTAAGCGTAAGTTCTTTGCCGTCATTACCGGCAGCGTGCACCAGCAATACATCGTTTTTCTCGGCGTAGCGGACGGCCTCATCCACGGCTGCTTTGTAGGGGCTTTGTCCTTTCCCGAAGCTCATGTTGATGATAGACGCGCCATTATCCACCGCATAACGGATGGCGTTGGCCACGTCTTTATCGCGCTCATCGCCATTGGGCACTGTACGAATCGACATAATACGGACATTGGCACCTCCGATACCGTCCATGCCAAGGCTATTGTCGCGGATGGCTGCGATAATACCAGATACGTGGGTACCGTGGTTGGCGTCGGGGCCAACTACGTCTTTGTTGCCATAATTGCGGTCTTTAAGGTTGGAGGGGTCGTCTCCTACAATATCGCGGGCATCGAAGTCGGGGTTGTAGTTGTAGTCCACTTGTCCTTCCATGTATTCAACATAACTACCCAAGCCCTCTTTGAAGCCAGCGAAGTCCGTATCGGCCAAAAAGCGTCCAGCCATGGCTTTGAAAGCACTAAATTCTTCATCGTTTAGGCCTTCGATGTCTTTCATCTCAATATCTTCTGGATCTTTACCGATAGCTTTTTCAGCAGCCTTTGCCATCTCATAAATAGGACGAAGCTGAGCCAATTGGGGTGCAAACTGAGCGCGTTTGTCCTCGATGATTTTACCATACTCTTCCATCAGGGCGTATTCTGCTCTTTCTTTCTTGGGAAGCCCATCTGAATTGCGGTTAGCAAATTTTTTAGCCAGTCGGTTGTAGATGCGTACGATTTCGAGGTTCTCGTAGTTGACGTGGCGGCCATCGGCTCCGCCGATGAAGTTCCAGCCGCGAGTATCATCCACATAGCCGTTGTTGTCGTCGTCTCTGTTGTTGCCAGCTACTTCGCCGCCATTGATCCAGATAATGTCTTTGAGGTCTTCGTGCTCAATATCCACACCGGAATCGATCACGGCTACTACCACAGTTTGTCCTGTTTTTCCTTGTAGGTATTCATGAGCTTTGTTGGCGCTTACACCGGGGTAGCGATCGCCTTCCTGATCGAGGTTCCACCAATTTTGTGGTGCTTCCATTTGGGCATGTAAGCCAGAAAAAATGGCTAGGGAAAGCCCTAGGGCAATTAATTTGTGCATAACTAAATTCGATTGGTTTATTTGAATTGGGTACAAAAGTACCCACACTGATTGATGAAACACGCCAGTTTTAAAAATAGTTTGGTTTGGGCGCTTGAGGATATTTTGGTCTTCCTAGCAAAGTCCCAACAAGCGCTTATCTTCGTGCGATGCTAGAAGACCTCTTTCCGCTATGGCCGCTACTCTTGCTCGTACTGCTGGCGACCTTGCTCAGCGAGTGGGCAATCAAAAGTGGGTATATTGTTTATTGGCTAGGGAGAAAAGTATTACATCTCCTAGCAGTAGGTGCTTGTGCGCTAGCTCCTGGATGGGTCAGTAGTCCGTTATCCTTATTCTATTTGGTGCTTCCCTTTTGGTTGCTGCTGCTCTACCTAGTAGGCAAGAAGGGCTTGATGCGCGACGAAGCGGACGGGCGCATTGCCTGGGGCATTGTTTGGTTTCCGATGGCCTACTTGGTCTTGCTCGGGCTACACGGGCCGGAAGACCAACTGTATGGTATTACTTTCCCCATGGCGACCTTAGCGATCTGCGATCCGATGGCCACGGTGGTGGGTAAATGTTTTGCCAAGCGGCAGTATCAGCTAACGGGCGACCCCAAATCGTTGGTGGGGAGCTTAGCCTTTCTTGTTGGTTTTCTCTTTTTGGGCTGGGCTTTTGCTTGGCCGGGGCCCTGGACTAGCCTACTCGCTGTGGCGATCATGGTCAGCGCGGCAGAGGCTCTGGGGTCGGATGGTCTGGACAATTTATATATCCCCTTACTCACGGCTTTTCTTTGGTGGTGTAGTGCGTTACATGCCGTACTTTTTGCGCCCCTCCTGCCGCTGCTGGTACTGAGCGCTTTGGCCTATTTAGCTGTTCGCCTTCGTTTGCTCACCTTGGGCGGTGCAGTGGCGGCCACCATGCTGGGGATGATTATCCTATCGGCTTTGGGGATAGCGCTGCTTTGGCCTTTGCTGTTTTTTTTCGGGTCTAGCGTGCTGATTGGCAAACTGCTGCCCAATCAGCATTCCTCCGATGAAAAAGCTAACCAAGCTCGCGACCATGTACAGGTGGTAGCCAATGGTGGGCTGTATGGGCTGTTGTGTGTGTTGATAGCCGCTTATTCCTTCCTGCAGGGCTCGGATTTACTGGCCGCCCAACATTCCTTTTTTCTATTACTTTGGGTGAGTGCGGCAGCAGCTACGGCCGACACTTGGTCGAGCGAAATAGGCAAGTACTTTAGTGGTGCTACTTACGATATTTTGCGCTGGAAGCCAGTGGAAGCGGGGCTCAGCGGAGGCGTTAGCTGGCAGGGCACACTGGCGGGTTTCTTGGGCGCGGCGGCAATGGCTACGCTTTATTGGTTGCTAAGCGCGGAGGGATTTAATACCCAGCGTTTCTTCTTCATCACGGCCTTTGGTTTCTTGGGGATGCTACTGGATAGCCTCCTGGGGAGCGGGTTTCAGCGACAATATTTCGATGGCTACAGCTGGCGAGATAGCCCCAGCTACCTGAAAGTAGGAAAACGGGGCGTAGGTTGGATCAACAACGATATGGTCAATCTGCTGGCCAACTTGGGTATTGTTCTTGTAACCTTTTTATACCTCTTGTTGCTTGGAGGAAACAGCGGAAGCGTCTTCTAACTGTTGGCGTTCGTACATTTCAGCATAATAGCCGCCTAACCGCAGCAGCTCCTCGTGGGTACCCATTTCACTGATCTGGCCTTCGTCGAGTACTAGGATCTGATCGAAATTTAAGGAGCTGTAAATGCGATGGGTAATGATGATAGCCGTTTTATCAGCCAAGTCATCTTTGAAATAGCCCAAAATTTGCTGTTCGGTATTGGTGTCCACGGCACTGAGGCAGTCGTCTAGGACCACAATATCTGGTTTTTTGATCAGCGCTCTGGCAATACTAAGGCGCTGCTTTTGACCACCAGAGAGCGTGACGCCCCGCTCGCCGATAAGGGTATCGAAGCCCTTGGGCAGCTCGGCAATATCATTGTAAACAGCGGCGTGGCGGGCAAATTTTTCTACCTCCTCGCGGCTAGCCCCTTCCGCACAGCCAAAGGCAATATTGTCATGGATGCTGGCCGAAAACAAAAATACATCCTGCGGAACGTATCCGATATGTTGCCGCAGCGCAGACAATGGAAAATCACGTAGATCCTTACCATCTATTTCTATACTGCCCTCACTAACGTCGTACATACGCACCAAGAGGTCAGCAATGCTAGTTTTACCCGCTCCGGTGCGCCCAACAATGGCCATTTTTTGTCCTGGCTCTAGCGAGAACGATAAGCCTTTGATGGCCTTGACACCCGTATCCGGATAGGTAAAATGCACTTTTTCGAAGCGAATGTGGCCCTCTAGAGTAGCCACACCCAAGGAAGCATCGGCATCTTTTGGCGAAAGAATCGTGGAGGGAGTGTCCAGAAATTCGTTGATGCGTCTCTGGCTAGCCGCTGCTTGCTGAATGATGCTTGCTATCCAGCCGATGGCCGTCACTGGCCAAGTAAGCATATTGACGTAGATGACAAACTCTGCGATATTACCCGCCGAAATTTCTCCTGCTATTACCTGCCGCCCACCAATATAAACCGTTAAAATGGTGGAGGCACCGATCATGAAAACCATCAAAGGATAAAACCAGGCGTTGATCCTAGCTAAATCCATACTTTTTTCTTTGTATTTATCGCTTTCAGCCGTAAAAAAAGCCTTCTGTTGAGGCTCGCGGACGTAGCTTTTAACTACTCGGATACCGCTGAAAACCTCTTGGGCAACCGAGGTGAGCTTCGAAAGTTGCTCTTGAATCTCCGTACTCCGCTGATGAATTAGATTGCTAACATAGTAGATGCTAATGGCTAGGAAAGGCAGCGGCAAAAGGGTATATAAGGCTAACTTACTGCTCACTGCAAACATACTATAGACCACCAAACCAATGGTGCTCACCAAATTAGCCATGTACATCACCGCAGGGCCAAGGTACATCCGAACCTTGTTGACATCTTCGGTGATGCGGCTCATCAAGTCGCCGGTGTTGTTGCGCTTGTAGAACTCTAAGCCCAGTTCTTGGTAGTGGTCGTAGATAATTCTGCGCATGTCGTACTCGATAAAACGAGACATCACAATGATGGTCTTGCGCGTGAAATACAAAAATACTCCCATCAAGAGTGCTAGCAATAAAACAACCACACCAAAGAAAAGCAAGCTTTTGTTCAGTGTTTTAAAAAAGGAAGCCTGCAGCGCAAAGCCATCCATCGTTCGGTATAAGTTCACTTGCTCCACCATCATGTCCAGTGCCTCGCGAATGACTACCGGCTCTAGCACCCGAAAGCCATTAGACAAGGTAATGAAGAGAATGCCTAGGAGCAAACGCCAACGATACTTCCAGAAAAATTGATTAAGGTACTTGAGTTCTTGCACAGCGAATTAAACAAGTACACAGCCCGAAGGTTGCCTATTCAGCTTGATAAAAATCATCAATGTTTCTTTCATGTGGTTCTCCCAGCTTACCTACCGATTTGGCTATCAGCATGGATACGGCCGCATCGCCCGTAACATTGGCTACCGTACGGCACATATCCAGCGGCCGATCTACAGCAAAAATAAGGGCTAAGCCCGCTTCGGGAATACCCGCTTGCCCAAGCACAATCACCAGCATCACCATGCCTGCACCGGGCACCGCTGCCGAACCTATACTCGCCAGCGTAGCCGTGGTGATAATGCCCATCTGCTGCCCTAGCGTGAGGTCCATGCCATAAGCCTGCGCGATGAAAACAGCCGCTACCGCCTGGTATAAACTCGTGCCGTCCATGTTGATAGTAGCTCCAATGGGCAACACAAAACTCGTTACCTCCTCATCTACGCCCAGGTGCTCCTCCACTCTTTCCATCGTCACAGGCAAGGTGGCCGCACTAGAGCTGGTGCTAAATGCCAGCAACTGCGCCGGACTGATGCCTTTGAAGAAAAAGCCATAAGAACGGCCCGTGTAAAGCCGCACGAGCAATGGATATAATAAACCTATTAGCAGCGCAAGCCCGAGTAATACACACATACTGTATTTAATCAACGCATAAAACAGCTCTACACTAGGTGCTTCCACCACTAAGGCGGCCAAAAGTGCAAAAACACCATAAGGCGCCGCCAGCATGATCAGATCAATAAGCTTGAGGACGACTTCATTGACCCCATCGAAAAAATCTTTGACCGGACTGGCCTTTTTGGGATCTATCAAAATCAAGCCAATGCCAAAGAAGATCGCAAAAAAGATCACTTGCAACATGTTGCCATTGCTGGTGGCAGCACCCACAATGTTCTCGGGCACCAGATCAATGAGGGCTTGTAGCGGTCCGGCCTCGGCTTGCTTGCTGGCGGCTTCGATGCGCGAGTTCGCATCCCCCGCAAAATCGGCCAACAACTGATCGCGGGTATTTTGATCTAAGCCCTTGCCGGGGCCAATGAGGTTTACAATCAACAAGCCCGTAACAACTGCTAAAAGTGTGGTACCAACATAAATGCTGATGGTTCGCAAGCCCATCTGAGAAAGCTTGCTGATGTCTTTCAAATCGCTAATGCCCTTGATTAAACTGGCTACAATAAGTGGTATGGCAATCAGTTTCAGCGCATTGATAAAGATCGTACCGAAGGGTTTTATCCAGTCTTTAACAAAATTTTCAGCGCCGAATCGGGTGGCCACAACGCCAAAAATGACCCCGGCAGCCATGCCCAAGAGTATCTGCCAATGCAATGCTAGTTTTTTCATTATTCGTTATTTTTCGGTGGCTAGGGCAGGGATCAGTAGGGAATTCTCCCCTTTGCCTTATCTCTTTTATGGCTCACGCCTTACTAAAACCCGTACGGGCACGGCGGGCACTAGGTGTACGTCCATACGGATGTTCCATAAGCACTCGCTGGCTCACGCAGGAGCAAAGTTTTCTTTTCAAGAGCAAAGTGAAGCCCACCTCAGTAGGTCTCACCAAGCCCGCGGGGGCTAAAGTACAGTGGTTTATTGATTAATAAAAGCTTCGGCCCGCAATTCCATCCAGCTGAAGCGTTTTTCTCCGCGCAGGTGAAAGCCCACATGCCCTCCCTGGCGGGGTGCTTCGATGGTAATCAAGGGGTTTTTATCGGCCAGCGCCCAGGGGGTACAAGCCTGCGGGATGATGGGATCGTTGAGGGCATTAACCAGCAAGACAGGCACTTCGGCCGCCTCCATAAAGTTAGCAGCGGAGGCGTAGGCATAGAAATCCTCGACCGTTTCGAAGCCATTGAGCGGGGCCGAGAAGTGCTCGTCGAATTGCCGCCAAAGAGGCATTTTTTGCCTTGCAATACCTTTTTCATGAGGGCCGGGGAGCTGTGACCAAAGCGGGATTTTCTGCCCCACCTCTTCGGGGAACTGCTGGGCTTTAGCGCGTATTTTTGCGCTGAGGGATCGGTAAAATTTCCTTTTGTAGAGGTAGTTGGTCGGCTTCTCGAGGGCATCCACACTGTGCTGGATGTAGCACGGAGCGGAGAAGGCTATTCCATGGCTCACTACAGAAGGCACTGCTCCTGCATTTATGCCAGCTGTGTCTGCCTGGGCCTGAGCGTGATCCAGCGAGTGCGTACTGTGTCCGTATGGATGTACATTTATGCCCGTATGAGCGGGAGCCATCTTTTTACTACCTCCTCCCAGATATTTCAGCGTCAGACTGCCGCCCATGCTGTAACCGATGAGGACAATTTGGCCGTATATGCCCAGCCGGTGGGCGTAGTCAACAACGGTGGCGAGGTCTTCGCTTTGGCCGTGGCTGTAGAGTTTTGGGGTGCGGTTGAGTTCGCCGCTGCAACTTCGGCACATCCAGGCCATGACGTCCCAGTGGCGCTCGGCGAAGAAGCGGGCAGCGCCAGAAACATAAGGGCGGCTGCTATCGCCTTCCAGGCCATGGGTGAGGATCACAAGGCGCTCGTTGCCCTGGCGGGCGAGGTAATCAAGGTCTAGGAAGTCGCCGTCGGGCGTGGGAATACGGCGGCGCTGATAAGGCACTTGAATTTCTCGGAATGCGGGCAAAATGGTCTGTAAATGGCCGTTGAACTGCCATCGGGGCGGGCCGTGGTAGGGCTTGTAAGGAGCAGACATCGAGCTGTTTTAACCTTCTAAAACAGAAAACCACTCCTTGGCCGAACGGACAGGCAATACGCTGGCAGTGACCTTTCCTTCTGCCACGAGATAGTAGTGGCGCAAATCTCCGCTAGGCAGCGTGGCGGCGTAGTCCCAAGGGGTGCTTTGTTCCATAGCCGTTCGCTTCCAGGGGCCATAATCCGTGCTGCGATAGAACAACCAAAGTTGCTGGGCTTCCTCGCCTTCTTCTAAGCGGACGGAGATGCGCTTTTTGCCCCCTTCTGCCAGCACCTCCTGCTCGGCGATGGTGGGCGTAGGGAGTTGCATCAGCGGATGGGCGGCAAAATAGCGTTTGCGGCCTTGCAGCAGCTCGTCCACACCAATAATTTCTTGTTTTTCTTCGATGATGACGGTTTCGGTGTAGTTTTTCTCGAAGCTTTCAATGTCGTACAGTGCTTGGGGTTCTGCCTGTACCAGCGGGCGCAGCATTTCGCGCAAAGGCTCGGCGATGGTACGGTATTGGTCTTCGGCCAGGTAGTCCTCGTAGATGGTTTTGACGTGGGCGACGTAGATCTTGCGGTAGAGCGGTATGTCTAGCAATTTGACAATCAGTGGCCGCGTGCTGCTTTTCTCATTGAAATGCAGGAAGAGGCTCAAGTCCATCAGTTCTTGGTTGGAGAGCTTACCCCCTACCCCACTGAAGCGGAAGCCTCCCAGGCTGAGGTTCATATCCCATAGCAGCGGATGCCACACACTAAAGGTATCGCGCATCAGGTAGTAATTGTGGCAGAGGCGGCCAGTATAGCTATCCAGATTCACGAGCACATTATTGAAGGCATGCATCCAGAGGGCTTCATCTATGTTCAGCATGTCCTCCAACTGCTCGGGCTTGTCTTTGAGCTGCCGGAGGAGTTCCATGAAAGCCGGCCAGGCTTGCTCTCCCCCGTACTTAAGCTCATATTTATCTACATAGCAGGCGGCGTCGTTGGTGCCAAGGTATTCCAGGCTGGCTTTATCGCCGGGTCGGCAGCTCATAGCAGCTTTTTCTTCCCAGCTTGGGTCGCATTTAAAGAGGATGCCTTTGTCGTGGCCATAATGCTCAACGCTAAACTGTTCATCGATGGATTGAGTGAGATTGTATAGCCCCCAATACTCCCCATTAACGCTTACTTTAGCGAAATTGGCTCTCGGCGCGGGCAAATAGCGGGCGGCAATGGTATAGGACAAAACCTCCCGCAGGTAGCTAGGGTCGCGGAAGACATTGCTGAGCTTGATAGTCTGATAGCCTTCGGGCGTGAGCTGTTCTTTGTCCTCAAAAGTGAGCTTGAGGTTGAGGGGCAGCTTGGAAGAACCCGCTGCCAGGGGCGCGAAGAAGGAGCTATTGCCTTTGAAGCGAATACCAATATTTTTGAAAGTGACGCCATTAATTTTCACCTCGCCGGCCACCCGTTTTTTCTCGTGGTTTTCCTTGTAGGTGGTTAGCTTCGCCTTCCAATGCTCGTCGGGAATACTGATTTCTATATTTACCAACTTTTCCAGCGCATACAAATCCTTTTGTGCTTGCAAGCAGGCACAGGAACAAAAGGCCACAAAAAAAGTTAGGAATACGTAGCGCAAGTGGCTCATATTGTTTGGTATATTGGATGAGATAGTAGTGCAAAGTAAAGCTTTATTTTTCAAGTAGCACTATTTCGTAGCCCACAGTTCCTAAAGAATCTATGGTTTTACGCTCTTGGTTGCAAAAAATTAAAAGGTAGAGACGGCTGCCGCATTCGCGTAGCCAATTACCGCATTGTTTACGATATTTTCGATGATGTTTAAATAAGGACTGGTGGAAGACAGCCAAAGCTTGAACAGCAAAGAGACGAGCATGATTAAAAAAACGCATTTTGCTCGTTTGGTAGGCTTTATTGTCATTTTTGAAACTGTAACTTAGCGAGCTAGCCCGCAAAACAAAAGAACACAGAGCGGGTTAGGAAAGAATAATTCAAAGCTACAAAATCAAAACGGCTGTGATGAAAAAAAGGTATCTGCTCCCCCTCTTGCTTATTTTTTACACGATCTGCTTGCAGGCACAATCACTGGACATTGACTGGACGGCTTTCAACAGCGGCCGGGTAAACCATCAGAAAAAAGCGATGCTGGTGCTAGGCGCTTGGGCCGTTGGGAACATCGCTTTTGGCGGGCTTAGAAGCAGCCAAACCAGCGGCCAGCAGCGCTACTTCCATCAGATGAATATGTACTGGAATATCGTCAACCTCGGCATTGCGGGTTTGGGATACTACGGCGCCGCCAACGAAGATTTCGCTGGCTACGGCGCCTACCAAAGTGCGGCCAAGCACTACTCCTTCCAAAAGGTACTGCTCTTCAATGCTGGCTTGGATGTGGGCTATATGCTAGGCGGCCTCTACCTCCAAGAGCGCAGCAAGCGCCCCGACCTACTGCCCAAGAGAAGCGAACAGCTCAAAGGTTTTGGGCAAGCGGTGCTGCTACAAGGCGGTTTTTTGCTGGCTTTCGATCTGGTGAACTACTTTATTTCCGCCAGCGCAGACCCCCGCCTGGAGCTATTATTGCAAAACCCACAAGGACCAGCCCTGGGCTTGAGCTGGACTTTTTAGCGAGATCTCATTCTCCTGCCTTTCCTTATTTTCCCCCTTTTCCGTTGGTCCCAAAATGTGCACAATGCCTCATCGGCTCAGCTCACTAAACAGCTGGCTTAGGCTTTCTCCCTTCTCGGCGAGGATGTAGTACAGTGCCCTGTGACCAATTCTATTTCGCTCCGTCGAAAGCGCACATTTGCGTAGTAAACTACTGAGTGGATGATCAGAATAATACTTTAGGGGAAATTTGCTTTCGAGTCGCCACAGCTGTGGCGACTCTTTTTTTGTCCCTATCCGCTATTCGCTTTGCTTTGGCCTACGGCAGAGCAGCCTCCAACAAAGCTTCGTAGTAAGGTGCCAAGTTCTTAGCCAGTTCCTCTAGCTGCGGAGGCAACACCATGGCTTTCTCTTGATAGGGTTGAAATCCGGTGCTCTGATGAACATTGGCATACCAATAAGGTGCCCACACCCCATCTTCTGGTCGGGCGCTAGCCTCCCAGCGCAGCATTTTGGGATCAAAAGGAATGGACAAGGCTGCGCAGAGTTTGGTCAATATGCCTTTTGGGTTTTGCAGCAGGCGGCGGCTATCCACTACGGCTTGCACTTGCTGTTTTTCGTGCAGGCTTTTAAATAGCTCGTACTGCTTTAGGATACCGACATCCTCGGCGCTGACCGCCTCCACCACCTTGCTGTAGGAAGCCAGGATGGCACGTGGGTCGCGAATCAGCAAGACATTTTTAATGTCAGGTGCCGCAGCACTTTCGGAAAGGCCCAGCAGCTCCGACCAAGGCGCAGGCAACGGCCCTTTTTCCCAGCCTAGCAGATGGTGGGTCATTTGCTTACAGAGTAAGATGGGCTGTTGTTGGCAGGCTAGAAAGAGCTGTTCTTTCACGACGCTAGCGTTGGTAGATTGGCTAGCCAAAATAGCCTCCCGCCCCGGATGAACGGCCGTAGTCTTTTGACGCTGGAGGTAGTAGGCATAAAGTGGTTCATCCACCACCCGCATATCGCTGCGCTGAGCGAAACTATACATCAAAGCCGTGGAAATATTACGCGGAGAAGACCAAAGGTGTATCAAAAGCATAAATAATCGTATTTTGGCAGCAAAATAGCCGTATTATGTCTGTATCTCCTAGTTTTTCCACTTATTTTAATAGCATGAAGATCCTCCATCTTAGCCTGCAGCTGGGGCCTTTGCTGTTCTTAGCCATTATTCATTTCGCACTGATTGAGCCAGCCGGAAGTGATGCAGCGCTGAGGGAAACCTTCCGCTACCTAATCCCCGCTTTTGCGGCCCTAGCTATTTTCTCGGGTCGGATAGTAACAAGCAAAATACTACAAGCTGCTAAAAGCGAGCGAGCTTTAGAGACCAAAATGAACATTTACCGCAGCGTGAGTATCGTCCGCTGGGCGTTGGTAGAAGGCGTCACGCTCTTTGCCGTTGTTGGTTATTTTCTAACAAGCTTGGCTATCTTGGCTTTGGTAGCCTTGGCGCTATCTGCTTATTTTTTCACTTTACGCCCCACGCCGGAGCTCTTAGTCACAGAGTTGGAGCTCAATAACCAGGACCGATCAGCCATTCTGGGGCGCTAGTTGCTCGATGTGGGCTTTGAGGTCCTCCACCTGCCAAGCATCGGCTACATCGTAGTCGCCCACTTTGGTGCGCCGTAGGGCTGTTAAATGCCCACCGCTATGAAGCAAACGCCCCAGATCGTAGGCCAGAGAACGGATATAAGTACCTTTGGAGCAATCTACCTCAAAGTCGAGGTCAGGTAAGCTGAACTTGGCGACATCAAAGCGGGCGATGTGTACGGGCCGGGGCTTGATTTCTATCATTTCGCCCTTTCGCGCCTTTTTGTAGAGGGGCTGTCCATCCACTTTTATGGCCGAAAACATCGGTGGTACTTGCGCTATATCGCCTCGGAGTTTTTCCAGCGCAGCCTCCAGCTTTTCAGCCGTAATGTGTTCGGTGAGGAAATATTCGTCTATTTCGGTTTCCGCATCGTAGCTGGGGGTAGTGGCCCCTAGTCGGATCGTACCGGTATAGGATTTCGAGAGCCCCTGGAGTTCTTCCAGTCTTTTAGTCCACTTGCCCGTACAAATTACCAATAGGCCAGTGGCCATAGGATCTAAGGTACCAGCGTGGCCCACTTTAAATTTTTTCTTCCCGTACAACTTACGGATCGAATAGCGTAGCTTATTGACTACATCAAAGCTCGTCCAGCCCATCGGCTTATCAACGAGTAGCAGACAGCCCTCCGAAAAATCGAAGGGCGCTTGTGAGGGAGGAATCATATAATTCGTTACTTAACTAATATGCGGCATGAAAGCCCATGACGTACAAGAACAAGGCCAAAGTAGCTACCGCAATACAATAATAAGAAAAATAACGCAATTGGGCTTTTTTTACCAGCTTTATCATCCATACACAAGCCAGCATACCTGTAAAAAAGGCAGCTACGAAGGCCACCAACAAAGACAAAGGCTGTTCACTGGCTGCCAGATCGCCTTCCAATAGATCTTTGGCCATCTTGCCTAAGATCAGCGGCACCACCATCAAGAAGCTGAAGCGCGCCGCTCTATCGCGATCAATGCCCAACAGCACACTGCTAGCAATAGTAGCTCCACTACGGCTAATACCTGGCAAAATCGCTACTGCCTGCGCGATACCGATCAAGAAGGCTGTTTGCCAGTTCACGGTCTTTCCACTGCTCCTAGCCTTATCGGCTAGCCAAAGCAGCACCGCCGTTACCAACAACATCACAGCCACCAAGACAATTTGCCGATCGAAAAGCGCCTCCAAAACATCATCAAAAAAAATACCCACCAAGGCCGCTGGAATCATCGAAAGCACAATGAGCAGGCTGTACTTTGTGCCCTCATTCCATTCAAAACGAAAAAGATCGCTTAGGATTTCTAAGACTTCCTTCCGAAAGACGACCAAGGTGGCCAAAGCCGTAGCAGCATGCACCACGACTGTCATCAGCAGGCTTTCTTGCGCCATACTTTGGTCGTTGAACAGCCATTTGGTGAGTTCTAGATGACCACTGCTGCTTACAGGCAAGAACTCCGTCAGCCCTTGCACAATGCCTAAGATGAGGGCTTTAATTATTTCCATGTAGTTGTCAGTTTATGGCCTTTTGCCTAAAGCTCAAAGCAAAGGGGAAGTGCTTTTGGTCTTCTGCTCTTAGCTTCTTGCCCCAGAACTTCTCTGCTCCTTTACTACAAACACTGCTCCTGCACCCGGTGCATATACACATTAGCCAAATAATAAAAATACTGGCTACACGCAGGAGCAAGGCTTTCATTCATGAGCAAAGCAAACCGCGCCCCCTCTAAGACGGGCTCTATTCTACTTTTTGAAGATCGCATAAATCACCACGCCGATACCTGCTAGAATAACGATGGGCGCGAGGGTAATCCTACGAAAAGAGTAGATGATGTCTTCATCCCATACATCGGAGCTGGGCATTTGTCCGCCGGTCATCAGCAGCATCCCAAGCAGCATCAAACCAAAGCCGCCTGCTATCCACACAAGGGTCTGACCGGAAAAGGTGAGCATACTCTCCTTGACGGCTATATTGGTATCCACGCTGTTTTCCCTCGTGGTATTCACTACTGGCACTGCCACTGGGCGAATTTTCGCCTTTTTTTCTCCTTTATTTTTGCTCATAATTACAAATTGATAGAACAGCAGGCACTAAAGCCTGTTGCTAGAAATTAATACAAATCGTCCACCCGCATCCGCAAGTAGCGCCTAACCACGACCCAATGGCTTAGCCAACTGATGAGGATGCCCAAGAAAATAATGGCCCCATACAAAAGCGCTAAATAGCTGGCCTGTTCAAACAGCTGCAGCTCGGGTATTTGAGCCTGTAGCCACCACTGCACACCCACAATCGCCCCAACCGCGAGTAAACCACTAAGCAACCCTTGCCAAAAAGCAGCCCGCAAATAAGGTCGGGTGATGAAAGACCAGTCGGCTCCGACCAATTGCTGGGTTTTGATCAGGAAGCGGTTGGCATATAACGAAAGGCGCACCGTATTGTGGATAAGCACCACCACTATTAACACCAGCAAAGCCGCTAAGACGAGGAAAATATAAGCTAATCGTTTGGCATTGGCAATTAGGCCATCCACTAGCTGCTCTTGGTAAACCACCTCCGAGACGGATGCTTCTTCTTGCTCAATCAAGGCGGCGATAGCGGCTAGGCTATCTGTCTGCATCTGCGCTTCTGTTACGTTAAAGATCAGCATATCCCGGAAGGGGTTAGGAAGATCCAGGGCCACTAAGTCGCGGTTTACCTCATCGCCCATTTCTTCCAGCGCAGCCTCCTTGCTTCGGAAGCGAACACTGCCTGGGCGAACGAAGGGATAGACCCCCAAGCGAGCGGCTAGGTTCTCCCTTTCCAATTGGGGCACTTCCTCCTTTAGCTCCACTAGCACATCAATGTTTTCCTTGAGCGTTTTGCTGAGGTGTGTGGCCTGTAGCAACCACAGCCCGAACAGCCCGAGTAGGGTTAAGACCAAGCTTACACTAAATATGGTATAAACATAGTTAGGGCGTGCTGGCTTGGATTGTCCCGAGGCTATTTTACTCATAGGCTTTGGAAAAGGTTTGTATTGCTGGGGGCAAAGATAGAAATTTTTAGTCAGCCATTTCCTGCCAATAATCTAAGAGGGTGGCGGTTCTTTTGGCGGTTGTGTGCTCTTTCAGTACGCGTTCTCTGGCGCGCTCGCCTAGGCGCTGCTTTTCTCGCTCATCCGTTTGGTATAAGACGTCCAGCACATCCTGAGTATCTTGCACAATGAAAATTTCTTTTTGAGGCTCAAAAAAATGGGAAAGGCCTTCCCAATCGCTGGCTAAAATCGGTACGCCACAGGCTGCTGCAGCCAATAAGCGGCGGGAAGGCGTAAAGCCCAGTTGCTGCCGATCTTGGCGAGCAATGACCAAGGTAGCATGCTGGCGGTTGTAAAAATCTACTATATTGGCTTCGGGTAAATAATTGGTATGCAGCAAATTGTCTGGAAACTCAACCTGGCCGGTGTAATCTTGGCCAGCTAATACAAATTTCCTGTTGGGCGTGAGGGCTGCGGGCTCAAATAGCAGGGTCTCCAGGGTCTTTTGCCTAGCGGCCTTGTAGCTACCGATGAAGCCCAAGTCATAGGCTTTCCCAACGTCGGTGCGGTAGTAAAAGTAGGGGTCGATGCTTTCGTAAAGTGGCTTTGCCATTCTGCAATGAAAGCGACTGACCAACTGCTCGAGCGCGCTTCCTCCAGTGGTGCTTAAATAGAGGTCAAACAAAGGCAGACTATCGGCATCTAGGCAATCTGTTCGTCCGGCTTGGTTGGTGAGGTTGTGAAGCGTATTGGCTAAATCTGTGTCGTAAAAAATTTTCATGCCTTGGGCTTCCTCAGCGATGAAGGTCGCTATCCGATTGCTGTCGACTACACCGCTACCCAGCATCACCACGTCTGCGGCTTGCAGAGCGGCGCAGTACTCATCTAGTAGCGCATCGGTGCTTTGGTAGGTCCAAACTTCGCAGTAAGGCGAACGCAACATATCCCTAGTGGAGCTGGGGTGTTCCCGCTCCAGGAAAATCGTTCGATGGCCCAATTGTGCTAGCTCCGTCACCAGCCCCCGATACATTTCTGTATCAGGATGCAGGAGCGACGACAGTATAGAGTGGCCGATGATGACAAAATCTAGTGACTTTATTTTCTTCTTCACGGCGTGAAGGTAAGTCAAATCAGTGTAAATAAGAAGCACCATTGATATCCAGCACGCAGCCGGTTGTCCACTGAGCATTTTTACTGGCCAAAAAGAGGATGGCTCGTGCAATGTCCTCTACCGTTGCTACCCGATTGAGGGGGCTTTGGGCGCGTACGGCCTCGCCCGCTGCCCCTTGGAGGTGAGGTCGTGCCATGGCTGTTTCTATAAAGCCTGGCGCTAAGGCATGCACGGTTATGCCATGAGGCCCCAAAGCTCTGGCCAGCGACTGGGAAAGAGCATGTAGGCCTGCTTTGGCAGCTCCATAGCCTGGTTGCCCTTCTTCCCCTCTAAAAGCGCCTCGGCTCCCCACATTGATGATAGCGCCGCTACCCTGTTGGCGCATATGCTGAGCCGCAGCATACGAGGCGGCGGCTGAGGCGGTGAGGTTAACAGCCAGGGTGCGCTCGAAGGCATCCATCCAGTCTTCAAAGGAAAGGCTATTGATGTCATGAGGCAGGAAAATACCTGCATTGTTGACGAGAATATCTAGCCCTCCAAGGCTTTCGGTAGCCGCTGCTACCACTGCACGCATCGAGCGGCTATCGGCAGCATCGGCTTGCACCAAGCAATGGCCTTGCCCGGGAAGTTCGGCTTGCAATTGAGCTGCTAAATCTGCACTGCGATGGTAATGTATGGCCACCCGAGCCCCTGCGGTGGCAAATGCGAGGGCGGTAGCCCGCCCCACTCCCCTACTGCCGCCCGTTATGAGCACTTTTTGGTCGGAAAAATCGAAATTGGTCATATTCAATCAGATAAAAAACAAGGTTCAAATACCTAGCTTCAGGCAAAGATAAGCAGCCGATGGAATATGAAAAACGAGACCCCAAAACTGGTATCCTCGCCGCCACGCCTTAGGGCATCGATTTTGGAGCGAAGTAGCTAAACATGGCTCCTCCTCCATAGCATGGCTCCCGCACTCTTGCCCTATTCAAGCCTTGGACACCACGCGCCTGTACAACCTTTTTAAAGCTTCTTCGTTTTTGCTATTGAAACGTGTTTTAACCGACTTTTTCGGCATATGATTTATATTTTTTATATCCTGATTACCCTCGCCACGGTGGCAGGCATGGAGTTTGTGGCTTGGGCTGCTCATAAGTATCTGATGCATGGCTGGCTGTGGGTCTGGCACGAGGATCATCACAAACCACACCACCAGAAAGCAGGTTTTTTTGAAAAAAACGACCTTTTCTTCTTGGTATTCGCCATCCCTTCAGCTATTTGCTACATGGTGGGGCTGAGTTATGCAGGCTGGTTTCCGCTCACTTTCGTGGGCATCGGTATCAGCATTTATGGGCTGATTTATTTCCTCATCCACGATGTCTATATCCATCAGCGATTTAAATGGTTTCGGCAACTCGACAACCGCTACAGCCGCGCTATTCTACGCGCGCATGGCCACCACCACGCCATCACGACCAAGGATGGTGCCGACAGTTTCGGCCTGCTTGTAGTAGATGAAAAGTATTTTGGCAAACGCAGCGAGTGGAACACAAATAAAAAAGAAGACGTATCTTAGCGGCTGCTACTTCGAATAAACAAAGCTAAAAGGCATGCAGGTGCCCTAGCGATATGCAAGAACGACTGCTAGATAAGATTGCCGAACCCTTCAATATTCAGCTGCCCGTTTCCTCTTCTATGGATGCGGCCATCGATAGTATCTTGCCTGCCATTCAAGGTAAAAGCCAATCTTTGAAGGATGAGGAGTACTTCCTCAATCGGCAGTGGATAAAGCTAAGCGACGACATTGGCTCCACGGCTGTACAACTCTACATCTTCCAATCGGGCGGTCGGATTTTCATCAGCAACGACGGCAAAGTAGAAAACGGCTCTTGGAACGTGCTGGATGGCACCCAGAAAATGATCATTGGCGCGGGTAGTATGGGGGGCATTCTGTATAACCTCACCTTCCTGGATGCTGACTTCTTCATCCTCAAGCAGCACGGTTCCTTAAAAGGGGTCAAGAGCAAGTACCTCGTCTTCGCCAACGAGCGCATCGCGGGCAGAATGGAATGGGATCAATCGCTAGAAATGCTGGCGGATAAATACCGCAACACCAATGTTGGTTTTTTGGTGGTAGCCTTGGTCTTGGTGCTGCTTGTTATCGGCTTCCTTGTGCTGAGCCGGGGAGGCTGATAGGTTTATTTTGCTACTCGTCACTCGCCGCCACTTTTACTTCCTCCTTTTCGCTCAGGCAGTACATTCAAAACTTTAGTATAACTTTGGCCGATGGACCTAAGCGTTGTCATCGTCAATTATAATGTTCGTTACTTTCTGGAAAATGCCCTCCGGAGCGTAGAGCGCGCCATCCAAGGGCTGAAAGCGGAAGTCTTTGTGGTGGACAATGCTTCGGTAGATGACAGCGTGGTTATGGTACGCGAGCAGTTCCCTTGGGTAAAGCTCATTGCCAACCCGCACAATCCAGGCTTCAGTGTGGCCAACAACCAGGCTATCCGGCAAAGTAGTGGGCGCTATGTCCTACTCCTCAATCCCGATACAGTGGTGGAGGAATCAACCTTCCGAAAGTGTTTAGCCTTCTGCGATCAGAGGCCGAAAATAGGCGGGCTGGGGGTAAGGATGATTGACGGCGCAGGCCGTTTTTTACCAGAATCCAAGCGCGGCCTGCCTACCCCTTGGGTAGCCTTCACCAAGGCTTTTGGACTATCGCGCCTATTCCCCAAAAGCCGTTTGTTCAATCAATACCACTTGGGCTATCTCGATGAATTTAGTCCGGCTCCCGTGGATGTATTGGCTGGGGCTTTCATGTGGATGCGCCGTAGTGTGCTGGACGAGGTCGGGCTGCTGGATGAAACCTTCTTCATGTACGGGGAGGATATTGATCTCTCTTACCGCATCCTGAAGGGTGGCTACGAAAACTATTACTTCCCCAAGAGTAGCATCATTCACTACAAAGGCGAAAGCACCAAACGCGGCAGCCTCAACTACGTCAAGACCTTCTATCAGGCGATGATTATCTTTGCTCGCAAGCATTTTACCGGTGGCGCGATGCGCTCTTTGGTCGGTTTGATGCAAGTAGCCATCTATGTACGTGCTCTCATCACGCTGCTCGGTAATTTCCTTGGCAGAACGTATCTGCCCATACTGGATGCGCTGGGTATTTACATGGGCTTGGTAGCACTAAAAAGATTTTGGGCCGGCTATCATTTTGGTGATGCTAACTACTACGACGACCGGATGCTCTGGCTGCATTTCCCAGCCTATACCCTGCTCTGGCTGTTGGGTATTTTCCTAAGTGGCGGCTACGATCGGACCTTCGAAACCAGTAGGCTCAGCCGTGGACTTGGAGTGAGCACCCTCCTACTAACAGCTATTTATGGCTTACTCCCTGGCGAATTGCGCCCCAGCCGAGCTTTACTTCTCCTAGGAGCGATGTGGGCAGCTGTTTGGACTTTTTTGCTGCGTTACTTACTACATTTTATCCGCTTCGGCCACCTTCGACTGGGCAACAACGAGCAACGGCAACGACTACTCATCGTTGGCTCCGAAGCGGAGGCCGAGCGGAGCTTGCAGCTGCTTCAAAGAGCATCTGTACAACGTACCTACCTGGGCCGTGTGGATCCTACAGCAGACCGAAGCGCAAACAGCATTGGAGAAGCAGCCTACCTCCCTGAGCTGGTGCGGCTGTACCGTGCGGAAGAGATTATATTCTGCACAACTGATCTGGCAGTAGCGCAAATACAGCGCTGGATGACACAACTGGGTCCCAAAATCTTCTACAAAATCCTTCCCGAAACCGGCAACAGTATCATCGGAAGCCACCGATCCGACAAAAGAGGTACCCTTTACACGATTGATGTCAACATGCGAATTGATGAAGCTGCCCAGCGCCGATCCAAATGGTTATTTGACAAAAGTGTGGCCACCTTTTTGCTGCTTACCTGGCCTGTGACCATGTGGTTAATGAAAGACAAACTCGGTCTGCTTAGCAACGTCTTTTACATTCTTGCAGGGCGGGCCAGCTGGGTAGGCTATGACCAACGCGACCAACAGCAACACCTTCTTCCTCGTTTAAAACCAAGCGTTTTGAGCCCTGCCGTTGGAGATATCGATAGTTTGGACCAAGATGGATTGCACCAGCTAAACCTTCTCTACGCCCGCTACTATCAGGTGAGCGATGATCTTCGCTTAGTTTGGGAGCAGCGCAAGCACCTAGGAAAAAGCTACTCTACAACTGGCTCACGCAGGAGCCGTGTAATACCATTTTGAGCAATATTGATATTACAAATAGCATAGTAGGTAGTACTTCAATTGCACAAAAGCTAATCAGCTAACCCACGAGCGTCAAGCGAATTTACTGCTTAGGCCAAGCCATGCAAGCTCCCACCTTTGGCAAATAAGCGATCTACCGACTTACTGACAGCCGGATCTACCTCCAAACCAGGTGCATGCCAAGGCTTTACCCGCGCATCGATAATCACCGGCCCCGTGCATCCCCAGTGCTTGTGCTCGGTAAAACTACCTAAACCATGCACGTCATGGCTAGGATTGGCTCTGGTAAAACTGGCCCAGAGGAAATTGCTGAAATCGGCTGCCAGAAAAGCCGTATCGTCGCATAGCACCACCAAAGGGATACCAGACCAGTCTTTGCTTTCCATCAGCTGCTTGAGCGTTTCTATATCTTGGTAGCTTTGTTCTCCTACAAACTTTGGCCCTTCGATGGCCAATATACCTGGCTGTACAAAAGCCGTTTTCGGGAAGTTGACATTGGCTGAGAAATCTTTAGGAAGCTCTACCTTTAATGCTCTCCTCAATTCCCCACGGCAGGCCCAAATCATTTTAGAGCCTGCATTCCAACCACTGCCGCTGTAATCGAGTGTATCGATGGTGGTTTTGGTAATAAAGTGAAGGTCTCTTGTTGGGTCAAAGCGCTGAAGAACATGCCGGAAAAAGGCAGGCATATCGTGTGCGCTTAGGCTAGGATCGTCTTCGTCGGCGGCGATGATGCAGAACTTCGCTAGGCTCGTCTGCCCAGAACCGAGAATGCGCGTAGCCTGTGTTAATATCTCCTCTGGCACTTTCTCGCGGAAAGGCATGTAGCGCTCCGACCCAACGGCTAGTAGCAAGGGGTGTACGCCCGCCTCATCCACCGCATTGATCTGGCGGATACCTGGGAATTCTCCCGGCGTGAGTTCTTCCACAATTTTGTGAATCAAGTACCCGAAGCTACTGTCCTCCTGAGGCGGACGACCCACCACACTGAAATGCCACAAAGGATCTTTCCGATGGTAAACCTTGTGCACATCCATTACGGGAAAGTCGTGCTGCAAACTATAATAGCCCAAGTGATCGCCAAAAGGACCCTCGGGCTTCTTTTCTCCTTTCCGAATAACACCCGTGATCACGAAGTCCGCGTCTGCACTCAGCAGATGACCATCCTCCCAACAATAGCCAAAGCGGCGGCCGGCCAGCATTCCCGCAAAGGTCATTTCGCTTAGGCCCTCCGGCAAAGGCATAATAGCAGAGAAAGCATGGCTGGGTGGGCCGCCTATAAAAATGGCACAGCGAAAGGGTTCATCGCTTTGATTGTATTGTGTGTGGTGCACCCCAATACCGCGATGTAGCTGATAGTGAAGCCCTATTTCTTTATTGAGCACATAGTCGTTGCCACTCAGTTGGATGCGATACATCCCGATGTTGGACTGCATCGCCTTCTTGGATTCAGGGGGTAGGGTCAGCACTTGGGGCATCGTAACGAAGGCACCGCCATCCATGGGCCAGCTTTTGATGAGCGGGAGCTGATCGATCGTCGTCTGTCCGTATTTTATGGCTGCTCCGAAGCGTTTGTGCATCGGTAGCGCAGTAAGTGCTGTGAAGGGAGCACCTAAGTAGCGAGTGGGATTTTTGAGGAAATTAGTCGGATCCGCTTTGAGCTCCACAACTCTCTTGACCTTATCGTAGCTGTGCCGAAACAGAAAATCCGTCCGTTCAAAGGTGCCATAAATATTGGAAATTGCTTGAAAAGGACTACCCTTCACCCGTTCAAACAGCAGTGCAGGACCCTTTGCATCAAATACACGGCGGTGGACCTCAGCAATTTCTAAATTTGGGTCTAGTTCCTCTTTTACCCGGACGAGCTGACCTGTTTTTTCTAAATCTTCTGCGGCTTGCCGCATACTGGCGTAGGACATAAATAAAGCAATATACCCCTACAACCTCAGAAAATGCCTAAGGTTGCATCCGGCGTATTTTTTCCAACAGCAGTGCTAACTTCAGATTAATAGAGTAGCCGGCATCAAAGAAATGACCATTGATCCTCAAGCAAGAAGAAGCCATTTTGATCTGTTTCAGATCGCTAAAGAAGACTGCATGATTGGGTTGCAGCGGATTTTTCCAGTAAAGCGATCGGTTCGTACAGGCAAAGCCATTGGAAGCACTTCCCAGCAGACTCTGATCCACAATAAAATAGATGACCTCATCCCGACTAGCCAACAAGAAATTTTGAGTGGCGTTGCGCAGTTTTCGCATCGGCATGGTGATGAAATCTCGATAGACCACCTCGTATTCCTGTTCTAGATCCAAGTAGGTATTGACCATGCCAAACAGATCCGTTTTGCCCCAAACACTACCCTGATAACGCAACACGGCCTCGGGGAAGGCCCGATCATGAAGGGCTGATCCAAAGCCTACTATCAAATATTCCGCTAGCTCTTCAAAAGCAAAGCGGATGCGTTTGTCAATTTGCTCCTGAGCGTTTGTTGCCAACGGACTTACTGATTTTAAGCTAGTATGCAACGCATTTATAGCTGTTTCAAGCAGTAGCTCGAAACCGACCGCCATAGAAAGTTCAACATATCGATTTGCCTTGCGGCTACCAAATAAGCGGCTCACAAAATCGTATAAGACCTCTCGAAAGGTAGCCCGCAGTTCTTTTTTGTTGGGGATCGACCATTTGAGCGAAGCCGCAGCGGAAGCATCGGTAGTAGCTGCCTGATCTTGAGGCTTGCCCGCATTTTCACCACTGCTCTGATTTGGTGCGGGACTTTTTTTAGTAGCTGCTTGAAACTTGGGCAGATCGACCTCCCACTCCACTTCCAAGGCACCGCCGCCCATCGCATCCAGCAAAATACTGGGTTCATCCGAATCTGTTTCTGGTGGCTCGCTGCTCAGTAGATGAGCATCCTCTTCTTCTTCCTCATCCCAAGCAAACTCGAAAGCAATTGGTTGTATGATTTTATTAGGACGGCTCCGCTCCGGCTTTGCCTTTGGCCAAGCCGGAAGCTTTGGCTTCGGCGTGTAGTCGAAGGTAAAATCCTCCTCCTCCTCAAAAGAAGTAGCCAACAGCTCTTCCAAGGCTAGTTTCCATGCTTGCTCTGGAACGGCTTCGCTGCTTTCCTTTGTCTCCGATACCGCCTCATCGACCTCAGGCATCGAAGGTCGCTCGGACGCTACAATTGCCATCTCACTCCCTTCTTCCAAATCTTTCGCTAGCCATACTTGTGGAATAATAGCTTCCTGATCCAAGGCTTCGGTAGGAACAAAGCCCAGCTTTTCAAAAAACGCAATGCCTCGAGCATTGTAATGATGTACAGACAGAAGCAGGCTCGTGCAGCCCGTCAAGTACTGGAGGGTAGTTGAAAATAATTCCTGCGCGACGCCTTTAGACCAATGCCTCCGCGCCACAATAAACTGCAGCAGCTGTGCCTCCGAACGCGAAATTCGGTGCACCAAGCTGTAGCCTGCCAACTCTTTTCGCTTTTCATCGTAAGCAACCACAACCCACTTCTCTGGATGCTGCAAGGCGTCGCTACAGGCTGAGCGTGCCGTCTCCACAACAGCGTCATTGCTAGCGCGCTGTGCCGCATTGAGATCGGGATGATCATAGGCCGGGAAGATGGCCTGCCAAACAAAAGTCTCGATGTGTTGAAAATCGCTCAACTGCCCTAATCGAAAAATCATACTGATTCGCTTGATTTAGAACACAAAGATACAATTTGTTTTTAAATTACCCAATAGTAACATTATTTTTGTTGTAAAAAAATAAACAGGCTTAATACCCTCATTAGATAGCTCGTAGTGGCCGATCCAAGCAACTAAATACTGACTTCCGCTGTTTTTTGTCCCATAATATTATGCATGACAACAGAGGCAAGAAAAAATCTGATCATAAGTAAGGTCAGACACATACAGGAAAGCTGGCTGCTAAAGTCAATCGAAAAGCTACTCTCAGACATTGAAGTTGGAGCAAGCAACACCCATGAGCGCGCCCCAGATTTTTCCTTCTACACGGGAAACATTTCAGACAAAGTAGATATCGAAGAACTGAAAAAAGAGCGCCCTATGAAGCAGCTAGATAAAGCCGAGTTCGGATTAATGGCAGATGCTATCAACTGAGAAGAGCCTGTAGAAAAACTGCTCCAAGATCTGCGCTAGAGGAGATACACCCTCGATTCAAACGTCCTACTCTTCTATGTGCGCGATAAAAAGACTAGAGAGTTCATTGACGACAACTTCGACCCATTTTCACCCGAGAACGACGCTATTATTTCCATTGTGTCAGTAGGCGAAATATACTCTCTAGCAGCCAAAAATAAGTGGGCGCAGACTAAATTGAAAATCGTAGAAAAATTACTGGACGATCTAATAATAGTTGAAGTCAGGTTCCGCGACTTGATTGAAATGTACGTCCAAATAGACACCTTTAGCAATAAGTCCAGCGATCAAAAAGAGTTAAAAGGAAGCGCCATAAAAATGGGTAAAAATGATCTTTGGATAGCAGCTACCGCGGCTATAACCCAAATTAAGCTTCTCACACCTGACAATGACTTCGACCATCTCGATGGAGCGTTCTTCGAAGTCATCAAGTACTCAAAAAGAGATTGACTTCTTTCCCAGAACAAACCCTCCCCCCAAAACCAAAAACGCCCAAGCGAGGAATCGCTTGGGCGTTTTTGGTTTCCTGAGGGGTCTCCCTACGCTTTCATTGCTTTGATGGCAGCGGTCAGCTTGGGCACCACCTCAAACAAATCGCCTACTACGCCATAATCGGCTGCCTTAAAGAAGGGCGCTTCCGGGTCTTTATTGATCACCACAATGGTTTTGGAGTTGTTGACCCCTGCCAAGTGCTGTATCGCTCCGCTGATGCCTGCAGCGATGTAGAGGTTGGGGCGAATAGCAATACCCGTTTGCCCTACGTGCTCGTGGTGAGGGCGCCAACCCACATCCGAAACCGGGCGGCTACAGGCTGTCGTGGCGCCCAGCGCTGCTGCTAACTCTTCGATAATTCCCCAGTTTTCCGGGCCTTTCATCCCTCGGCCAGCGCTGACCACCAGCTCCGCTTCGGGTAGCGGAACGGTGCCTTCGATCCTATCTACTTTGAGCACCTTTATTTTGGGGCTGGGAAGCGCCAATTTCAAGTTATCCACACTGGCCTCAGAACCTACAACCTCAGGTGGCAGGCTATTGCCCATTACACTCACTATCTTGTGCTCGGAGAGCATCGCCACCTCCGCAAAGGCCTTGCCAGAAAATACAGGTTTGCGCACCAGCAACTGCCCATCTACCAGCTTGGGAAGTGCATTGGCACCAGGTACAGAGGCTGCCGATAAACGAGCTGCCAAACGACCTAGGATACTTTTTCCAGTACTGTTGTGGCTCATCACCACCATCTTTGCTCCCAACTCAGACACGGCTCCTGCGATAGCCGCCGTATAAACCTGAGCATCCACTTGGGCGAGCTTTTCATCCGCAACAACGTACACTTTGCTGGCACCGTACAGCCCCAGCTCAGCTGTATTTTCCGCCGTCCCGAAGGCCAAAGCGACACAGTCCACTCCCAGCATTTGGGCACTCTTATGGCCGTAAGTAACAACCTCAAAGGCCGGCTTTTTGAACACACCATTGGTGGCCTCTACAAATACAATTACCATACTTTTTATTTTTACCACTCGCCGCCAGGCAACCAGCATTTTTGAATTAAATTACTTTTGCTTCCTCGTGTAACAGCCGCACCAGCTCCCCGATATTATCGGCATCCACTAGCTTCACCCCTGTTTTTGGTGCGGGTTTCTCGTAGTGAACGATCTTGGCGACTTCCTCCACCGCCACGGCGGCTTCCACTTGTAGGGGCTTAGATTTGGCCATCATGATGCCACGCATATTAGCGATGCGCTGCTCCGCTAGGCCCTTAGCGGCGCTGATCACAAAGGGCGTATCCAATTGCAACTGCTCTTCGCCGCCCTCGATATCTCTGACCACGGTGGCCGTACTGCCAGCCATGTCCAGCTTCGTGGCAAAGCTCACATAGGGCATATCCAGCAGCTCCGCTACCATCGCGCCCACCTCCGAGCCATTGTAATCGATGGTCTCCTTACCAAAAAAGATGATATCGTAGGCGTTTTGCTGGGCGTGGTGGGCAATCTGCCGCGCGACGTACAAGCTACTCGTGGGCTCGCCATCGATGCGCACCGCCTTATCAGCACCAATCGCCAAGCCTTTTCGGATGACCGGGTCATTGGCTGCCGGCCCCACATTCAGGATGGTAACACTACCGCCATTAGCCTCCTTCAATTCCAGCGCACGCACCAAAGCGTACCACTCGTCGTAGGGGTTCATGATGAAACTCACTCCCGCCTCTTCGAAGACCGTATTGTTTTCTTTGAAATCAATTTTGGCCGTCGTATCAGGGGTTTTACTTACACAGACTAAAAGGTTCATTCTTCGTATTATTTTGGTTCAGTTCGGTGACTGTTTCGGTTTGGCTATCCTTGCAGATGGACTGCTCACGCCCACATCCAGACAGGCGTGTCGGCGGGCATAAATGCAGGAGCAAGGTTTTCTGGCAAGCGCCGCGCTTTGAGCGCAAAGGTAAGCCAGACTTCGGAGCTAGCAAAACTGCGCCAGCGAAAATTCGCTAAATTTTTACACGTGCACGGATTTTTTACACAATTTACACTATTCAGCGCTTCTAGTCGTTCAAAAACCACTCAAATTGATGGAATTGAAACTAAGCAACCGCGTCTATTTATCTAGACTCCTTCCCACCCCACTTCGCCCCTCACTATTTTTTCTACTTCTGATGGCAAATGGCCTGCTGCCAGCGCAGTTTAGCAGCCCACCGAACAACCGCGCGGAATACGATAAGCAGTATCAATGGCGCGTGAAACAGGATAGGCTTTATGGTATCTACATCCCCAAGAGCCTGGATGAAGCCATGCTGGAAATGGATAGGCTCACTGACGAGGCCTCCAAGAAAAAGTATGCTGCCCTACCCGAGGATATAGCCTTTCGCAAGCTCTTCCACAGCCTCCGGCCGTGGATTATACAAAACTGGGGCCTGGAGGGGGGCTCTCGCTTTAGCCGTTTGTTCGAACCTTTACAACTCCGCCACCCCGATGATATCGCTGAGTTGGTGATGATCAGCTGGCATCGCCAACTGCACAACAAAGATAGGGACTTCAAAGGTTTGGTGGAGCAGATTAGGCAAAAGCGGAAGGAGATTTGGCTGAAACAGCAACGAAAGTAGGACTAGTGCCTAGCGAATTGCTTTTCCAGTTTGTGTTCGTAAGTTTTTAGGGCTTTGGACTGTATCTCGGCAGTGGCATTGAGGATTTTCAATTCTTCAGCTAGCTCGGCTCTGCGCTTATCCTCCTGAGCCGAGAACTTAATGTACTTTCGCTCGCGGTTGATGTCCATAATACGCTTGATGGTCTCGTTTAATGCTCTCTTCGTCTTTAGAAATTTGAGCTTTATAGAACGGCTACTTTTCATAGAATTTGGTTTTTACTGGTATATAGTCCAAACAGATACACGGTCTGCAAGATAGAATAAAAAAACGAAAATAAAGTAGATAGGCGTTTTTTGTTCCGAAAAAACCAAGTGAGTAAAAAAAAATATGGAATCTATCACGCTCAAAATCCGATGTATTAACGACGTGTACCTTTATCTGGTTGTATCACCGCCCAGAATTTAACATCTATTTCTCAATAACTGACAGAAGCCTTACACTCCTACTTTTTTCACGCTTGTTGGTTCGCTCACTAGCAGCCAAAGAGCCGCCGATACGGCTAGTGCTACGGCGCTGATCAGGAAGATGATCGATTTATCTGCTGAAACATTGATAAAAATACCCAACATCGAAGCCAGCATCTGAGGCAGCACCACCGAGAGGTTAAAAAGCCCCATGAAAAGCCCCATCCGGCTTTGGTTCACAACCTCCGACATAATAGCAAAGGGCAAGCTCACGATCGCTGCCCACCCCACGCCTACCAAGGCCATAAGTAAGAAGAAAACAGTTATGGATTGCCCTATCCAGACAATTAGAAGATAGCCCAAAGCACTCATCGCCAAAGCCATTGCATGTGTCTTTACCCGCCCGATGTGCGAGGCTATTGGTTCTAAGAGCAGTGCTGGAAGCAAAAACCCCACCGTATTCAGAATGGCAAAAGCAATGCCGATATTGAAGCCAATCTCGTTATTCTGGGCATCACCTACCACCGCAGCCGTATCGTAGTCCATAATCACCTCCTTGATATAAGCGAAGGTGTAGATAAACATCGTCTGTACCCCTATCCAAGTAAAAGCATGTGCCAAACAAATTTTCAAAAAGCTCTCCCAGTTGGTCGTTTGCTGTGCTGAGGCAAGGTCGGTGCTATTATCCGTGGCTAAATTGCGCGGCTCTTCGATAAAGAAAGCAGGAACAACTGCAAACAAAAAAACGAGCACAGCACCGCTATAAATCAGGAAATAGTTGCTCACGAAGGCACCAATCAGGTAAGCTAAAACACCGAAAAACCCCGAGACAGTCTGCATCCAAGTGTAGCCTCTCGTCCGGGCTTCCCCTGCTGGGGTCACATCGGCAATAATAGATCGGGCAGGATTGAAACTAACGTTGATGGCCAGATCTAGCAGAAGCGCTATTGTGATAGCAACTCCAATGAGGCTACCTATTCCGAGTCCTTGATGAATCACGTCAATGTAAGGCAGCGCTAATATCATCAGGGCTGCAATGGTTCCCCCAACAACAATGAATGGGCGCCTGCGGCCATTCCAGAACCATACTTTGTCGCTCACCACCCCCACAATCACTTGGCCGAGGATGCCAGCCAATGGGCCTGCTAGCCAAACAAATCCAATTTCTTCGATATTCAGCCCATATCTAGTGCTGAGAATCCAACTAAGCGCTGCAATCTGTACGCACAGGGCAAAGCCCATGGCTGTGGCAGGCAGGCTTAGTAAGGCATAAAAGCCATTGGAAATAATTTTCTTCATCCTAACTAATTAGCCTTCAGTGCCGTGTAATGATGAAAGTAGTAAGGAATAGTTTCGATGCCCTTGTAAAAGTTGAATAGTCCATAATGCTCATTGGGCGAGTGCAAACCGTCACTATCCAACCCGAAGCCCATTAAGATACTTTTCAAGCCCAAGACCTCCTCAAAGAGTGCCACGATGGGAATACTACCGCCCTCTCGCTTAGGGATGGGCGCTTTGCCAAAAGTGGCTTCCATCGCTAGGTGAGCCGCCTGGTATTCCAGCGTATCCGTGGGCGTAACGGAAGGTTGCCCGCCATGATGGGGGTTCACCTCCACCTGTACCGAAGGAGGCGCAATGCTTTTAAAGTGCTGCTCGAAGAGCGCCGTAATCTTATCCGGATTTTGGTAGGGCACCAAGCGCATACTGATTTTGGCCTGGGCGACGGCAGGCAAAACTGTCTTAGCGCCTTCGCCCGTATAGCCTCCCCAAATACCGTTTACATCCAGAGTGGGGCGAATGCTGGTGCGCTCTGAGGTGGTGTAGCCCTTCTCTCCTTCTACCGCACCAATTTGTAAGTAGGCTTTATAGGCAGCCTCATCGAAAGGCGCTTTACCCATCGCTTCGCGCTCCTCGGCACTTAGTTCTGCTACATCGTCATAAAAGCCTGGGATGGTGATGTGCTTGTCTTCATCCATCAAACTGGCAATCATCTTGCAAAGGGTATTGAGCGGATTGGCCACCGCACCGCCATAGACGCCAGAGTGAAGGTCTCTGTTGGGACCTGTTACTTTTACTTCTATGTAGCTCAAGCCCCGCAAGCCCGTGGTGATGCTAGGCACTTCCTTGGCGATGATGCTGGTGTCGGAAATGAGGATGACATCCGCTGCCAGCTTTTCTACATTGGCGCGCAAGAAACCCTCTAGGTTGTCGCTACCCACTTCTTCCTCGCCCTCAATCATGATTTTTACATTGCAAGGCAGCTCATCAGCCGCAATCATAGCCTCCACGGCTTTGAGGTGCATAAAGAATTGCCCTTTATCATCTGCGGAGCCTCTACAGAAAATAGCGCCCTCCGGATGAATATCCGTTTTCTTGATGGTGGGTTCAAAAGGTGGGGTATGCCAAAGCTCCACCGGGTCGGCAGGCTGCACATCGTAGTGGCCATAAACCAGAATCGTGGGCAAGGCGGGATCGATTATTTTTTCAGCAAAGACAATGGGATGGCCAGGGGTGGGAATAATTTCTGCTTTCTCCAGCCCCGCCTTCACGAGGTATTCGGCTACCTGGCCAGCACAGCGCTGTACGTCGGTAGCATAAGCAGGGTCGGCACTCACGCTGGGAATGCGGAGTAGAACAAATAGTTCTTCGAGAAAGCGATCTTTATTGGCTTGTATGAAATTTTGCGTGGCTTGCATAAAATGCTATTTTTGAATGATTGGGGCTAATAAATATATCCTGTCCTTGAGGTTTAACAAAGGCGAAGTTAGTAAAGTTATGGAAAGGAAACACCTAAAACATATTCCCCCCTAAAGCTTCAGCATCGATGCGGTTGCGATTGTAGGGGACGTTCAGAAAATCCAGCGTACCGGGTTTTACAGCAATGCTGAAGGTATAGGTACCGCGCGTAGGTGCCCAGTTGAAGCGCATTTCCCAGCAATGCAAATCGCGCGTAAGCCCCAAGAAGGGATAGGTGATGCGCTTCGACACGAAGTCGTAGCCTATGCTGCCTATTTCTGCTTGCCAGTTTTCAGTGAGCTGTATGCGGCCGCGCAGCTCGATACTGTTGGCTAAGGACTCGAAGCGCAGCGTATCGCGCCCATTCTCGCCCGACTGATCCACCAAGCGGTTGAGGCGGAAATTGTAATTGTGGCGGATGCTAAAGTTCTCGAATAAACTCAGCAAATCGGTTTCTTCAAAGAGGGCGTTGTCTCGCTCCCGCTGTCGGCGGCGTTCTTCTTGTAAGTCGGTGACCACTTCCTCTTCTTTGCCCTGGAAGAGCTCGCGGATTTTAGCGACCGTGATATTGGTGGAGATGGTGCCTCGGAAATTCGTCAGCTTAAACGGCACTTGGCTGGCTGATAGCGTGGTGATATTCACCCGCCGCCCCATGTCGCTGCCGCCGTCGAAAATGCGCTCGTAAGGGTCGAAGGTGGCATTGAGGTTGAGGGTGGTGATGCCCTTAAAAAAGCGCGTGGCACCACTCATTTGTATGGGCGACCACTTCAGAGAATCGGCCGCAAAATTGTAGTTGCCCGAAATGGCGATATTCTGGAAGAGCTTGACATTTCTAGCGGTGCTGTCTTTCCTACTCCATATCTTGGCCTCGAAGAGATTGTTGATGCTGTAATTGATGGCCATCTGCTGCTCGCTGGCGGGCGGGCCGCCGTAAATGCCTTGGCTAAAACGATTGAAATTGGTGAAGCGCTGCGGATCAAAGGGGTCGTTGACATTAGGAAGAACATCAAAGTAGTTGTCGTTGGCCAAGTAGTTAGGTTGATAGCCAAAAGAAACGCTAGGCTTTACCACATGCCGCAAGCCGCGCAGCGGCCCCGCTTTGAATCGGGCAGTCCCAAAGAACTGCGTACTCACGCTCACCCCCGCCGAGAAGGTGCGGAAGGACTTCAAGCCCGTCTCCGTTATTTCTTGTATGGTGCCAAAAACGATGGTATCCAAGGTGAGGTTACCATTTTCATCAATAACTTCGCGGGTTTGGACGCCCTGGGTATAATCGAAAGAGCGCATCAGATTTTTGTCGTAATAGGTTTCGGAATAGGCGATGTTGGGCGCAATGTTAAAATATTTGAGCACATTCAGCGAGATGCCGCTGTTGATGTCGTGGCGAAAGCCGGCCCGACGATCGTTGAGGGGGTCTGGGCGAAAGAAACTGGTGTCCTTACCCGTGAAGGTGGCTCGGAGCTCATTTTTATAGCGGAAGTTGATTTGCTCATACCAGCGCTCCTTACCAATACGCTTTTCCACCGGCCGGCGGAAGGGGTAAATGGTGGAAGTTTGAAAGGCCACTTGCGGGAAATTGACGGTAATGTCCTGCGTTTGGTTGTTTTGGCTGTGGCTCAGGCCAGCCGTGAGGGTGAAGGGCTTATCATCCCAGCGCTTGCTGAAATTGACGTTGGAGTTGATGACGTTGCGGCTAACGGCATCGTAGGAGTTAAACACCCGGCTCTGGGCGCGGTTGGTCTGGAAATTTACCGAGCCCCCTAAGGTAGCCGTGGGGTGAGCCGAAGGGTCTTGGCGATGCGACCAGTTGATCGATAAGCTCGGCTCGAAGGTAACGACGCCCGTTTCGGTATTTTCCTGCCGTTGTTTATTGAAGCGCGTAATAAAACTACCGGAGTATTTATAGCGCTTGCGGTAATTGCCCGACAGCCCCAAAGCGTAAGTTCCCTTGAAGTAAATATCGCCCCGCGCCTCGATGTTTAGGTGCTCCCCTACAGGGAAAAACCAGCCTAGATCCCGAAAGCCAAAACCCCATTGGGGGCTAAACTCGTAGTCGCCAAAAAGCAAACCCGTTGTTCGGCCACTTTTGAGGGGGAAAAAACCAAAGGGCAGTGCCAAGGGCGTAGGGATACCCATAATTTCTAGGTGACTAGGCCCTACGATAGCAAGTTTATTGGGAATAACCTTGGCTTTGGCAGTGCGGATACCAAAATGGGGGTGTTCGGCCGAGCACGTAGTGAAAAGCGCACCTTGGGCATAGATAATATCAGCCTTGGTGGTATCGTCTATCACATAGGCTTTGCTAAAAAACTTAGATTTATTACTGCGCACATAGATATCCTCTTGCGTAGTAACGGCTGAATAGACGATGCCTTTTTGTGTCTGGAAATTGTAGCGGATGCGCTCGGAAGTAAACTCCTGACTTCCATCAGAGAAGGCGGGTTTCCCTTCTGGCCGGGGATTGGTAGCTAAGGGGGAGGCTTCCACAATATTGCTTTCCCAATTGAGCACCAGCTGGTCGGCCGTGAGCGAAATGCCTTCGTATTTCACATTGGCGGAGCCGAAGAGGTGAATTTCTTTTCTCGGGAAATCCACATGCATACTATCCTCCATGGTATAGGCCACCGTGGCCGAAAGGCTATCTTTGGAGATGCGGATTTGTCCGCGTTCCAAGCGTACGCCATTGTCCAATTGCATCAGCAGCATATTGGCCGAATCCAGGGCGGTGGAGTCCAGCAGCAGGCTATCGTCGGGCAAGCTATCCAGGGCGATTGGCGGCAGGCTGTCCCTGACGAATACGGGGAGGGTAGTTGTTTTTTTGGCTCTCGCCCTAGCACCTAGTAGGGACGCATGCGCGGGCATAGATGCAGGAGCCGTGTTTTCTCTAAAAAGAGCCAGGCTGGGCGATGACCCTCTGGCTGCGACCCTGGTTTCCAGAGCCGCCCTACATCCAAAACCAAGAGCTGTCTCGGAGCTAGAAAAACATGGCTCTTCCCTGCTGCCCGGCTCCTGCGTGAGCCACCCAGTAGAAGGCCTTATCTCCTCAGTAGCTATTGAGGCTGGCTTGGATGGTTCCGAGCTGAGTCCGCGAGCGCTCACAGCCAGGACACAAAAAAAGGAGAGCAAAAGCCAGAGCGATCGCCAAGTAGAACGCCCCAGTCCTTTACCAGCAGAAATTGGTCTATTTGGATGATCATCGGGAAGCTTGTATATTTGTGGCTCGGGGCGCGAATGCGACCCCGCTTCCTCACAGAACAAGCAATATGTCGTTGACCCTCTTTGCACGAAAATATGTACCTGGCTTGGCTTTGTTGTTAGTATGCTTAACGTTGCTGCTTCCGGCCGCGCTCCCAGCTTTAACACTGTTTAACACTTCCTTAATTGAACGGAAGGGCGAAGGTACACCAAAAGCTGATTTTTTCCGCTTGCAAACCGTAGTTATTGATGCTGGCCACGGCGGCAAAGACCCAGGTGGTATTGGTAGCAGCCATCGGGAAAAGGATATTGTCCTCGCTGTTGCGAAGCATTTGGCGGCCAACATTCGCCAGCAATTTCCCGAAATTCAAGTCATTCTCACCCGCGAAGACGACACCTTTGTGCCGCTGCACGAGCGGGCCGCCATTGCCAATCGTTACCATGCCGACCTCTTCATTTCCATCCATGCCAACATCATGCCCAACAGCAGTGCCACCGCCGGCACCGAAACCTATGTGATGGGACAACACGTAGCCGAGCACAACCTGCAAGTAGCCAAAAGAGAAAATGCCGCCATCCTGCTGGAAAGTGACTACGAGAAAAATTATGACTACGACCCCAACAGCAACGAAGGCCACATCCTCATATCCATGTACCAGAGTGCCTTCCTCGAGCAAAGTATTTTGTTCGCAGAGCTGGTGGAATCACATTTTTCCCAAACTGCCCTGCGCAAAAGCCGCGGCGTGAAGCAGGCAGGTTTTGTGGTGCTCAAAGAAAGCAGCATGCCCAGCGTGCTGATAGAAGCAGGCTTCCTGAGCAATAGCCAAGAAGAAAAATACCTTGCCAGCGAACAAGGACAAGCGCAAATGGCCCTGGCCATCTTCGAGGCCTTCCGAACCTACAAATACAAAGTGGAAGGCGAAGAAGTAAGCGTGGCCGCCATCCCCAGCAAACAGCCAGAAAACCTAGTAGTAACGCCAAGCACCAGCAGCCCAACAGCCCCGCCTGCTGCGCGAATGAGCGCCCGCAGCCCCGTGAATGCCGCCCCACAGCCAGCCAGCATCGCCAATAGCCCTGCTGCCAACCCCTCAAAAAGCAGTATCGGCCAGGTAGAAAACCCGGCGCTGCAGCCACAGCAGCTACAATTCCAGCTCCCGGAAAGCAGCCCTACTAGCCCCAGAACAGTAGCATTACCTTTGGATAAAGAATTGATTGGTGCGCAAGTGAAGGGTGCTGCTGCCGCCAGCCCAGTGGTAGTAGCGCAGTCGGCAACAGGCATTGAAACGACTGCGCCTGCTACTACGGTAGTTCCCGTGGTTTATCAGTCTGTTAATACGGCCCGGCAGCCTGCGCTGCCTGCCCCCAATGCCGAAATCCGCCTGCCCACGGCCGCTGCGCCCAGTTTGGTGTTTGCCGTCCAACTGGCTGCAACCAGCAAAGAAATCAACACCAACAACCCCAAATGGCAAGCCATCCCCTACCCGCTTGCTGTGGTGCAAGAAAGCGGCCTATACAAATATCAGGCGCGTGGAATGAGCGACGCCCAGCATGCCAGAGAAGCCAAACAACTGCTAGAAAAAGCAGGCTTTGAAGGTGCCTTCATCGTCATTTACCGAGGAGATGAAAAACTCGCCATAGAAGAAACTCGCCAGATCCTACGGCAATGAAGTCAACTATACCGCCAGCATCTTGGTTTTGGCAATGTACATAGGTCGTTCGGCAGCAGCAGCTTCCTTTTACTCTTTTGCGCTATTGCGCTAATAATCTTTTTATGCGAAACGAAATTAAAGTAGGCATCTTGGCCATTATCTCTATTGCTTTTGGCTTTTGGGGCTACAAATTCATCCAAGGAAAAAATATCCTGAGCGCCACGAAGTCCTATCATGCTTACTATGACGACATCAATGGACTATCCGTGGGTTCTGCCCTAAAAATCAGCGGAGTGGTGGTAGGCTCTGTTTCGGCTATTGAGCTCGATCAGATGACGCGCAAAGTTCGGGTGGACATGGAGGTTTCCCCAGCCTACCGCGTCCCCAAAAATACCGTCGCTTACATTGCTTCGGATGGTTTTTTAGGGGGAATGAAAATTGATCTCTTCTACGCCCAGCCCTGCGCTGCTGACGGCACGGATTGCCTTCCCGAAGGCTCGGAAATACGCGGCGCCAGCCGAGGGATGCTTAGCTCCTTCCTCAATACCGACCCCAACGACCCCACTGGGCCTATCATGGGGCAAGTGGATACCGCCTTGGCAAAGCTAAACGCTACCTTCTTTGGCGAAGACAGTGATCACCCCATTGCTCGCAGCAGCCAAGACCTGGCCGCTACCATGGCCAACCTCAACCAAACAACGGCTCAATTGCAGCAGCTCATGGAGATCAACAGCCGCCAAGTAACGCAAAGCATGCGCAACCTGGCCATCCTCACCGATGGGCTCGCCAGCCGACAAGCGGCCCTAGTAGGTATCATCGACAATACCCAAAATTTCACGGGCAACCTCAGCGAAATGGATGTGGAAGCCACCCTCGAAAAGGTCAACCAAAGCATCGAAGGCCTGCAAACAACCCTACAAAAAGCCAACGAAGCCATGGGCGGCGTGAGTGGGCTTATGGACAATATCAACAGCGGCAAAGGCACCCTGGGTAAACTCCTGCAAGACGATGCCATCTACGAACAGCTCAGTAATGTATCCGGTGCGCTGGATACCCTACTAATCGATTTCCAAGAGCGCCCTTACCGCTATATGCCGCTAAAAAGCCGCAAAAAAGTAATCAAATTTGATAAAAAAGACACCCAAGACCGTGCCGAAGAGATAACCGCCATCCCCAACCACTAAAACCGATCTATGAAAATTCTCAGCCCCAGACAAATAAAAGCCCTGGACATAGCTACGCTGCACCGGCAGGGTATCAAGTCGATCGACTTGATGCATCGCGCCGCCGAGGAGTGGTTCGATCACCTCATGGGCGTTGTTTTCATGGGCTCTGAAGCCATGAAAGTGGCCGTCATCTGTGGGCCGGGTAACAACGGCGGCGATGGCTGGGCGATAGCTTCCCTAGCCGCTCAAGAGTTCAAATCCGTCACTGTCTTTGATCTCCAGAGCGGTACTAAAAGTAAAGACTGCCGCTATACAGAAAAGTCCTTCCAGCAGGAAGCTGCTGAGAACACAACTATTGTTCGCATCAAAGAAGGGCAAGCCTTGCCAGACTTGAGCGGTTTCAACTTACTGATTGATGCTTTTCTGGGCATTGGCCTGAGCCGCCCCATCAGTGGTTACTGGGCGGAGGTCGTGGAACATTTCAATAAAGAAAATCTATTCACTTTTGCAGTGGATATACCAAGCGGGCTGCTAGCCGATCAGCCTAGTACGGGTGCCATCATCAGAGCCGACTTCACTTTCACTTTCCAGCAGCCGAAGCTCGTTTTTTTTGCGGCGGAGGCAGAGGAGTATATCGGCGAATGGGAGGTGGTAGAAATTGGTTTGGATGAGGATTATGCTTTGGAGTTGGAAAGTCCTTATATTTCCCTAGAGCCATTTCTAGTTCTACAACTACTCCAACGCCGGAAGCGCTTTTCCCACAAAGGCACTTTCGGGCACGTCCTCCTGATTGCAGGCAGCTATGGCAAAATTGGCGCTGCCACCCTCAGTGCGCGGGCAGCCCTCCGGTCTGGTGCAGGCCTAGTAACAGTGCACCTACCAAAATGTGGCTATCAAATTATGCAAATCGCCTTCCCCGAGGCTATGTGTAGTGTTGATCCCCATGAGTTTGTTTTTAGCAGCCTGGGCGAGGATCTAAGTCGCTACCAGGCCATTGGTGTGGGCCCCGGCTTGGGCACCAACGAGCTCACCATCAACGGCATAAAACAACTCTTGGCTGCTGTCAAAGACCAACCGCTTATCCTGGACGCGGATGCCCTCAACATCCTTAGCTTGTATCCCGAATGGCTAAAAAAAATCCCCAAGGGCAGTATTCTTACCCCCCACCCCAAAGAATTTGAGCGCCTCTTTGGCCCCACGGCCGGTAGCTTCCATCGCTGGGAACTACAGCGTAACAAAGCACAAGAACTCGGCATCATCATCATCCTGAAAGGTGCTTATACCACAATTGCTTTTCCGGATGGGGATTTGTTTTTCAACCAAACTGGCAACCCTGGCATGGGGACAGCGGGCACGGGAGATGTGCTGACAGGAATGCTTAGCGGGTTGGTCGCTCAAGCCTATCCTGCTGAATTGGCTGCCCTCATCGGCGTGTTCTTGCACGGTGCAGCCGGCGACTTGGCGGCTCAAAAAGGCAAGCAAGAAAGTTTACTGGCCAGCGACCTGATAGAGATGATTGGCTCCGCCTTCGAAGAACTGCGAGAGCTGCTGACAGCGTCGGAAGATTTATAAGTCTCCTTTCTAGCAGCAGGCCTATTTCCCTACTTTGGCCTATCTTCGCCCCGAAAGAGGATACAAACAACAGCACAGCTGCCAAAATGCATAAAATCGATAGGCAGCCATGCTACAAGCATAATTTGACCATATGACCAACTGGACAATAGCCACGCTTAGAGAATTGCACGATATGCCTTTGATGGATTTGGTATTTCGCGCAGCCAAGGTACACCGCCAGCACCACAACCCCAACGAGGTACAAGTTTCCAACCTCCTGAGCATTAAAACGGGAGGCTGCCCCGAGGACTGTGGCTATTGCCCCCAGGCCGCCCGCTATCATACGCAAATTGAGGAAAATGACCTCATGACCGTGGAGCAAGTAAAAAGCGCCGCCGAGAGAGCCAAAGGCATGGGTAGCAGCCGACTTTGTATGGGAGCCGCCTGGCGCAATGTGAAGGACGACGAAGACTTCGAGCATGTTTTGGAGCTGGTGAGAACTGTCAACCGCCTGGACATGGAAGTCTGCGCCACCCTCGGGATGCTGACCCCCAACCAAGCCGAACGCCTCGCCGCCGCCGGGCTGTATGCCTACAACCACAACTTGGATAGCAGCGAAGAATTTTACAAAGAGGTCATCTCCACTCGGGGCTACCAGGATCGCTTGGATACCATCGGTCATGCCAGAAAAGCAGGTATGACGGTCTGCTCGGGTGGCATCTTGGGCATGGGGGAAACTATCGAAGACCGCCTGAAGATGCTGCTGACCCTGGCCGCGCTGGATCCGCAGCCCGAAAGTGTGCCCATCAATGCCCTTGTAGCGGTGGAAGGCACGCCCCTGGAAGACCAAGCTCCGCTACCAATCTTCGAGATGGTGCGCATGATTGCCGTAACGCGCATTGTAATGCCCAGCACCACCATCCGCCTCAGTGCCGGCAGAACGCAGATGAGCCCTGAAGGACAGGCGCTATGCTTCCTGGCTGGCGCCGGCTCCATCTTCGGCGGCAGCAAGCTGCTCACCACCCCCAACCCCGAGGAATTTGTGGATCTAGAAATGTTCGCCGCCCTAGGCCTACGGCCCAGCCAGCCTTTTGCCAAAGCGCCGAAGCCCAGTATCAGCGAAGACCCTGGCCCGCCAGAAGTGAAGGAAAAAATCCGCTGGTCGCGCCCCAGCCATACGATTGAGCGCAATGAGGCCAAGCGGGTAAAAAAAGCGAAGTCTTAAGATAGTTATGTGTGCCTAAGTGTACAAAGTCCTCATAGGTATAAAACCAATAAAAAAATGAACGTAAGCGTAGTAGGAGCCGGCCAAATGGGCAATGGAATAGCCCAAGTATTCGCCAGTAAAGGCCACCAAGTGAGCATGATAGACATCAGTAAAGCCAGCTTGGAAAAAGGTCTGGCCACCATATCGAATAGCTTAGATAGGCTAATCAAGAAAGAAGTCATCAGCCCCGAGGATAAGTCCACCATTTTGGGGCGTATTAGCACTCACAGCGACATGGCTGCTGGCGTGAAGGAAGCCGAACTGGTGTTAGAAGCTGCCACCGAAGACATTGGCCTTAAATTAAAAATTTTTGCTCAATTAGACAGCCTGGCTCCTGCACGCAGTGCCCGTACTGGGGCGCCAACCATCCTTGCCAGCAACACCTCCTCGATCAGCATTACGCAGATCGCTGCCGCCACCCAGCGCCCCGAACAAGTGATTGGGATGCACTTTATGAACCCTGTGCCCATCATGAAGCTCGTGGAGGTGATCAAAGGCTACGCCACCAGCCCCGAAACCGCCCAGCAGGTGATGCAGCTCAGCGAAACACTCGGCAAAACACCTGTGGTGGTGGAGGACTATCCCGGCTTTGTCTCCAACCGCATCCTCATGCCGATGATCAATGAAGCCATCCATACGCTTTGGGAGGGCGTGGGAAATGCAGAGGCCATCGACACCGTCATGAAACTCGGCATGGCTCACCCCATGGGGCCACTGCAACTAGCCGACTTCATTGGCCTGGATACCTGCCTGGCCATCCTCAACGTGATGTACGACGGCTTCGGCCGGCCGCATTACAAGCCCTGCCCACTACTGGTAAACATGGTGATGGCCGGGAAGCTCGGCAAAAAATCAGGCGAAGGATTCTATCAATACTAAAAAAAGCCTAGTCATGGCCAAAATACAGAAAAAAAGCAAGGACGCTGAGCAGCCCAGAAAGAAAGCAAAAAAGAAAACTGCCGCGCCCTATGCCCCGCCAGCCAACTGGGTCAACAACACCCATGCCTTAGGTACCGACCGCCACGACGAGGTCTATTACGAACATCAGTTGGGCAATATTCGGGATATCAAAGCGCTGAGTAGCCAAAGCTTTCAGGTGCTCAGCAGCGGCCGCGTGAGCCTGCAAATAGAGATCTGGAGCGAGCGCTGCATCCGCTTTCGCTATGGCCTGGATGGGCTAGACAGCCCCTTCAGCTACGCTTTGGCAGAAGAAGCACAGCCGCAGCCCACCCCAGTGAGCCTGGTGGCCAAGAAAAAAGGCTGGCAATTACAAACCGCTGCCCTGCAATGCTGTATCGCTGCCGAGGACGGGAGGGTAAAAATCAAAGACCGGCAAAGCGGCAAAATTGTACATGAATACGCCACAGCTTTTCAAGCCCGCACCACGCTATTGCAGGGGCTAGAACAAGTGCGGCTGCAACTCAATACCGATAAAAAAGAAGGCTTCTTCGGCTTGGGCGATAAAAGCTGGGACACCGATCTACACGGCCGCTATTTCCGAAATTGGTGTACCGACTCCTTTGCCTACGGAAAGGAAAGCGACCAGCTCTACCGCGCTGTTCCCTTCTATTTAGGGCTGCGAAAAAGCATCGGTTATGGCCTTTTTTTGGACAATAGCTTCCGGACACACTTCGATTTCAACAGCCAAAAAGACGGGCAAACCAGCATTTGGGCCGATGGCGGTGAGTTCAACTACTACTTTTTCCTAGGCCCCGAATTGAATACCGTGGCGGCCGACTACGCCCGCCTTACCGGCACGCCCGAGCTACCGCCTCTCTGGGCGCTGGGCTTCCATCAATGCCGCTGGAGCTACTATCCCGAAGCACGGGTGCGCGAAATTGCCACCAACTTCCGCGAAAAGCAAATCCCCTGCGATGCGATCTACCTCGACATCGATTACATGGATGGCTACCGCTGCTTCACCTGGAACAAAACCCACTTCCCCGATCCCAAAGGATTGATGAGCGACCTAAAAAAAGACGGCTTCCACACCGTGGTGATGATAGATCCGGGCATCAAAGTAGATCCCGACTACGAAGTTTATCAGTCCGGCACCGAGATCGACGCCTGGTGCAAGCGCCGCACGGGCGAAGACATGGTGGGCCCCGTTTGGCCGCCAGAATGTGTCTGGCCCGACTATACCAACCCGGAAGTGCGCCACTGGTGGGGCATGCTCTACCGCGAGCTCTATCTCGAGCAAGGCGTGAGCGGCTTTTGGAACGACATGAACGAGCCAGCCGTCTTCAAAGTCCACCACATGACCTTCCCCGATGATGTGGTCCACGACTTCGATGGCCGCTGGGCCGAACACAAAGAAGCCCACAACGTCTATGGCATGCAAATGGCACGCGCTACCTACGAAGGCCTGAAAAAACTACAGCCTGCCAAGCGCCCCTTCCTGCTATGCCGCGCCAACTACAGCGGCGGGCAACGCTATGCCGCCCTCTGGACAGGCGATAACGTCGCCAGCTGGGAACACCTCGCCATCGCCAACCGCCAGTGCATCCGCCTGAGCATCAGCGGCTACTCGATGGTAGGTACCGATATCGGCGGCTTCGTGGATGAACCCGACGGCGAACTGATGGTGCGCTGGCTACAGCTCGGCATCTTCCACCCCGTCATGCGCGTACACAGTATGGGTAACAACGTGGACGGCGCTGCCGAAGCAGAAGCTGAAGCCGTCAAGGCTGCCGAAGCCACCAATCGACAAGATCAAGAACCCTGGGTATATGGAGCGCCTTACACCGATCTGGCACGCCGCGCCATCGAGCTGCGCTACCGCCTCCTACCCTACCTCTACACCGCTTTCGAGCAGCATATCCGCAGCGGCAAGCCCCTGCTACGCAACCTCTTTTTCTACGACCAAACGGACGACAATTGCCGACAATACGGCGATCAGTTCTTCTGTGGCGACGACCTCCTCGTAGCGCCAGTAGTGAAAAAAGGCGCTAAATCTTCCCACGTCTATCTACCCAAAGGCCAATGGATACAGTGGCGGCAACTGGCGGAAGGTGCCTTCGATTATGTGGCTCACGCCCCGACCCAAACGGGCACAGCGGGCATAAATGCAGGAGCAAAGCTTATAAAAGTGAGCCATGCTTTAGGAGACATCCCCCTATTCGTTCAGGCCGGTGCCATGATCCCCAGCATCCCCCCTGTGCAGCATACCGGAGAAATTAGCCAGCTACAAGAACTGGAACTAAAAGTCTTCCTCGGCCCCAAAAATGGCCAGGGCCGCCTCTACTGGGATGCCGGCGAAGGCTACGCCCACCAAGAAGGTCAATTCATCGACACTGATTTTTCCTACCAGCTCCACAAAAACCACCTTGTCATCGCCCAATTGGCTATTGGCGACTACACGGCCGCCTTACGGCATATCCAAATCCAGCTTATCAACGCCCCCCAACTAGCCGATACTGCCCTGGTAGATGGCAAAAAAATAGCGATAAAATACAGCCCAAGCGGTAGCTTCCTGACGGTGCCTTTTGGGTTTTTGCGGGTGGAGATTAAGTTGAAAGTAGAAAATAGAAAGCGCCGCGCTGAGTAATGTAGGAGGGTTCGACCTTCTTTTAAGGAAGCCTTGTGGGGAAGAAAATATTGGGTATGGCGTCTCCCAAAGGCAAAGCCAGTCGAACGGAAAGAAGCTATTGGGTTTGCCTAGCTGGAGGGAAATACCTACCTTTACTTAGTTAGCCTTGATAAAGTAAAGCGACATGACAAAAAAAAGCCTCCTTTTTATTATTGCAGCCTTGCTCCCGCTTTGCTTGAGCACTGGCTTGCAAGCCCAGACCCCAAGCGACGCGCTAATGATGGAAGCAAAGCAAGCCTGCTTTCTGCTGGACTACAACTTCTCTAGCTTCGACCAATATTGGGAAGGCGAGTTAAGAAGGGAAAACCAAACCATCGCCACGATCCAAAGGCAAAGCTTGATGCCAATGATTGGTATTGGTATTTTAGACCAATGGTTCGTGAAGGGATCAAGCCCTTATTTTGCCATAATTAAGGACGTAATCT
>DAITME010000020.1:0-52741 GCA_036835305.1 Lewinella sp. | reverse complement strand
TCACCTATACGCAAGCAGGGGTTTACCTTCGGTGCTGCTTTGCGGTCGTGCTTCGTAGGACATGAAAGTACTATATTTGGAGTTCCGTTCTTCGTAGGAAGTTCAGTGGTAAGAATCACTTCCTGCGTATAGCTGAGAACCGCTACGACACAACTGAAATGACGGACAAGGAATTGGAAATAGAATTTGAGCAATTGAAGAAAGATATTTTTTTCCATATTTTTGCATCCTAGTATTCACCATCCGCATGCGATGATGGAAACGCAAAACGCAGGCTGGAGCTTTTCTCAGGAGCTAGGTCTTGGCTCACGCACATACGCGCCGGGGCAGGAGCCATGGCTTTCGGTAAAGAGCCTTTTTTTCCGAGGCATTGCTCCTATAAATAGATCTTGCTCCTGCACGTAGTGCCCGTTTTAGTAGGGCGCGAGCCATCTGGAAAGAAACGAACAGTACATAGACATTGCCTATCTTTGCTAGCCTAATGCTTACCCTCCACCGAAAAGACATGTATAAAAACAAGAAAGTCGTTGTCGTTTTACCCGCCTATAATGCCGCCCTTACCTTGGCGCGCACCTACCGCGAGATTCCGCTAGATTTGGTGGATGAGATCATCCTCTGCGACGATGCCAGCAAAGACAACACTAGCCAACTTGCCCGCGAGCTCGGCATACAGCATGTGATTGTGCACCAAAACAACAAAGGCTACGGGGGCAATCAAAAAAGCCTCTACAACAAGGCACTAGCACTAGGCGCCGACATTATCATCATGCTGCACCCCGACTATCAGTACACCCCAAAGCTTATTCCTAGCATGGTCAACATCATCGGGGAAGAGCTCTACCCCGTGGTGCTGGGTTCGCGTATCCTAGGGAAAGGCGCCCTCGCTGGCGGTATGCCGCTCTATAAATACATTGCGAACCGCCTGCTGACGGCTTTCCAGAACCTGCTCGTGCGCTACAAACTCAGCGAATACCACACGGGCTACCGCGCTTTTAGCCGGGAAGTGCTGAAAAAAATCAACTTCAACGCCAACGACGACGACTTCGTTTTCGACAACGAAATGCTTAGCCAAATCATCTACCACGGCTTCCACATCGCCGAAGTTACCTGCCCTACCAAATATTTCGAGGAAGCCTCTTCCATCAACTTCCGCCGCAGCGCCAAGTACGGCATGGGCGTGCTGCGAGTATCCCTCACCCATCGATTGGCAAAATGGGGGTTGTTGAAACCCGATTATTTGCAGTAAGCCCTAAATAGCCTCACAAGCCTCCCGCAACCAAGCCAAATCGGCAGCATCGTCTAGTAGCGGCGCTAAGCTGGCCTCCACCCGCGCGTGATAATCGTTTAACCATTGGCGCTGGGCATGGCTGAGGCGATCCGCCTGTATCAAGCCTTTCTCTATGGGAAAGAGCGTGAGGGTCTCGAAGGCTAGCCAGCCAGCTTGTTCTTCCACTACCAGCACTAGGTTTTCGGTGCGAATACCATAGGCGCCTTCCTGATAAAAAGCGGGTTCGTTGCTGATAATCATTCCGGCTTCTAAGGGCACTTTGGTATTCGCAGCTCGGGGGTTGGGGCTGATGCCCATGGGGCCTTCGTGGACATTCAGAAAATAGCCCACGCCGTGGCCAGTGCCATGCCCATAATTGAGGCCATGCTGCCAAAGCGGGCCGCGAGCCAGAATATCGAGTTGCACGCCCGTGGTGCCTTTCGGGAAACGCGCCATCGCCAAATCAATATGCCCTTGTAGTACGAGCGTGAAGTGGAGTCGCTCCGCTTCACTCGCTTCGCCCAGGGCGAAGGTGCGGGTAGTATCCGTGGTGCCATCCAGGTATTGGCCGCCGCTATCCAATAGGAGCAAGCCCTCGGCTGAAATCTGCGCAGCGCTACCTTTTTGGGGGTGGTAATGCACGATAGCGCCATTGCCTTTGTAGCCTACGATGGCGGGAAAACTCTCCCCTTTGTAGCATTCGCCCTGGCTGCGGAAATGAGCCAATTGTTCTGCAATCTCATACTCTGTAGCAGCCTGAGGGATGCCTACGCTATCTAGCCAGCGGCGTAGTTTCAGCAAAGCGATGCCATCCCGCGCCATGGCTCGGCGCAAATGGGCAATCTCCTTATCTTCTTTTCGGGCTTTCCAAGCTGGGATAGGGCTGGCCAGCGGCTCCACATTCTCTTGGCCGGCAGCCAAATAAATAGCCGCCGCGGCTGTATCGGGATCTAGCCCTAGCAGTTCGTCTGTTTCGGCAATGCGAAAAAGCTCCGTAAAGACTTCTCCATAATCGGCCAGCGCCACTCCGTCTTGCTTCAAGCTAGATCTTTGCTCCTGTCGGAACACCCGTATGGGCGTGAGCCGAACAGGATTCACAAAAAAGAGGTGCTCACCTTCGCTTTTAACCAGTAAATACGAAACACAAAGCGGGTTGTAGTCCACATCGGCCGCGCGGATATTGAGCAACCACGCAATCTCATCCAGGGCTGTAACGAGGTAATGATCTAGGCCTTTCAGTTGCAAAAAACGGCGCATCTCGGCCAATTTTTCCTGTCGTGTTTTGCCCACAAATTCGGCGGGATGTTCATAGAGCGGCGTATTGGGCAGGGCTGGCCGATCGGCCCACACTTCGCCTGGTAAATCGTAGCTCAGGTCGATACGAATACCTAGCGGCTGCAAGGTTTCGTCGATCTTACTGGCGGTAGCCAAAGACACCACCTGCCCATCGAAGCCCAGGGTCTGGTTTTCCTCCAACTTATCAGCCAGCCACTCGAGGTATTCCGGCGTGTAGGGCACCTGTAGCTTCATTAGCTGAATGCCACTCCCCTCGAGTTGGGTCGCCGCCTGTAGGAAGTAGCGGCTATCCGTCCACAGCAGCGCCTCGGTGGCGGTAATGATTAGGGTGCCAGCCGAGCCATCAAAACCACTCAACCACTGCCGGCTTTGCCAATGAGCGGCTACGTATTCACTCTGGTGCGGGTCGGCACTGCCCACCAAATAGGCATCCAGGCCATAAATTTTCATCTGGCGGCGCACAGCCGCAATACGTTCAGGTATAGACATAGAGCAAAAGTAGCCGCTTTTTAGCAATTTTTTTCCGATCCTTTGTTTTTTCCAAAAATTGACCTACCTTTAGTCGGTGTCTATGTGTTGGCTTTGCCTCCTTCACCAGGGTTTTGGCTAATGCCCAATACGGGCACTCAGACGGGCACAGCAAGTGTACATACGCACTCGCTGGCTCTCGCAGGAGCAAGGTTTGCGAATAAGAGCAAAGCTTCATCACGAAATTCTTCCACTTCAGCGAAGTGTTTTTCTACCAACACGAACTTAACTACTCGATTATGATGAACGATGAAATCCGCAGCATTATGACCACTGATCCGGTGACGGTGCGCCCGGACATGACCCTAGAGGCCGTGACGGAGCTGATGATCAAGAAGCGGCTCCAACAACTACCCGTGGTGGATGAAAGCAATCACCTGGTAGGCTTAGTAACTTCCTACGATCTTTGGCGCCACAGCCGGAAGGGTGGGCGTACCGATGTGCTTGTTCGCGAGATCATGACCACCCACATTGTGAAACTAGCCCCCAAGGATAAGGTAGGTGCCGCCGCTGAACTGTTTATGGATAAGCGCTTCAAGACCTTTCCTGTGGTGAATTTAGACAACGAGCTCAAAGGTGTTATTACCGCCTTCGATGTCATTCGCTATGCCCTTCGCCGCGAGTACCCCCTGGATCACATCCTATACAAAGAGGTAATGAAATAGGGATCACTTCTAATTTTTATTGGCAGAATCATTACCTTTGGGTTGTTAAAACAACTCAATGAAAGGAATTATTCTTGCCGGAGGCTTGGGCACGCGCCTTTTCCCCCTCACGATGGCCGTGAGCAAGCAACTTATGCCGGTCTATGACAAACCGATGATCTACTACCCGCTTTCCACACTGCTATCGGCGGGCATACGCGACATCCTGATCATCTCTACCCCCTATGACCTCCCTAAATTCGAGCATCTCCTAGCCGACGGTAGCCAAATCGGCTGCAACTTCCAATACAAAGCCCAGCACGAGCCCAATGGTTTGGCTCAGGCTTTTGTGCTGGGGGAAGAATTTATTGGCTCCGATCCGGCTTCCCTCATTTTGGGCGATAACATCTTCTACGGTGCGGGCCTCAAGAAAACGCTGCAAGCCTGTACCACGCCTGATGGCGGATTCGTATTTGCTTATTATGTTGCCGACCCCGAGCGCTACGGCGTGGTGGAGTTTGATGCGGATATGAAGGCCATCTCTATCGAAGAAAAGCCAGCGAAGCCCAAATCCAATTATGCAGTTCCGGGTTTATATTTTTACGACAATCAAGTAGTGGAAATTGCCAAAAACTTACAGCCCAGCGCACGGGGCGAGTACGAGATCACCGACGTAAACAAACATTACCTAGCCATGAGCAAGCTACAAGTAGCCATGTTGGATCGCGGAACGGCCTGGCTAGATACCGGCACCCACAAAAGCCTGATGCAAGCTGGCCAGTTTATAGAAGTCATCGAAGATCGGCAGGGACTAAAAATTGGCTGCATCGAAGAAGTGGCCTACGAAATGGGCTTCATTGATGCCGAACAATTAGAAAAGCAAGCTCACCGTTTCTTGAAAAGCGGCTACGGGGAATATCTATTATCCTTAATCAAGTCATAATTTGGAACCCACTATCGCCCCGCTTGCCGTTATTGACCTAGGCACCAACACTTTCCACCTGCTGATTGCTAGCCCGCCTGATGAGCACGGACGCTTTGAGGAAATCTATCGCGAGCGCCGTTTTATAAAGCTAGCCGAGGCGGGAATCGAGCGCATTGGCGAAGCGCCTTACCACCGGGCGATGGAAGCCTTGCTACATTACCGAAAAATCATGGATCGCTACGGTGTGGAGCAGTATCGCGCCATGGGCACTGCCGCCCTTCGAACCGCTTCCAACGGCCCTAATTTGATAGCGGAAGCCCGGGAAAAAGCTGGAATTGAAATTACAAGCATCCCTGGGGAGGAGGAAGCACGCCTGATCAGCAAGGGCGTTTTGGCTGCGCTGCCGCCACTGTCTGCGGAACGCATCCTGATTATGGACATCGGCGGTGGCTCGGTGGAGTTCATCATCGCAGACCAGGCAGGAACGCATTGGGCACAGTCCTTTCCTGTTGGTGTGGCAGTACTACGGCGGCAATTTCATCACCAAGAACCCATGGCTGCGACAGAAATTCAACAACTAGAAGCGTTTTTGGAGGCAGCACTCTCACCACTCTGGGCTGCTTTGGAGCGGTATCCAACGCACCATCTGGTGGGAGCGGCCGGCACTTTTGATGTAATTGCCCTGCTGATGAGTACAGGCCAACCTACGCCCAACAGCCATACGATTGACTTAGAAAAATTTCAGGCTTTCTACGACCGCTGTGTGGCTAGCACCCTAGCAGAACGCTTTGCCATGCCACAGCTGCCAACAGAGCGAGCCGATATGATTGTGGTAGCCCTGGTACTGGTGCAATACATCTCACAAAAAGCGGATATTCGCCATCTAAGCGTATCAGAATACGCCATGAAAGAAGGTGTATTAAGTGAAATGAAGCCTATCCTTTCTTGACGATACTGAGGATTTTTACCTCTACCCGCTGGTTGCGGCGTTGGCAGTCGGCAGTAGCTTCATTACATACCCTTTTGGAGTTGCCATAGCCTCTGGGGTAGAGTCGGTTGGTGGCTATTCCATGAAGGCGGAGGTATTCCACTACGCTTTTAGCTCGGTTGGTGGATAGTTCGCGTGCGAACTGTGGGGTTGCTTGCGAGCTTGCATGCCCGCCCACCTCTATGGCTATTTCGGGGTTCTGATTAAGGAAGCCTACGATTTCATCTAGCGCCATTTCCGAAACGGGGTCTATATCAGCGCTGTTGGCTTTAAATCGGATGTTGTTGATTTGGAATACAGCATCTACAGATAGCTCCGCCACTGTTTCTCCGAGCTTGTATTTTTTTACCTCTGGTTTGGGAGCTGTTGGCGGCACAGGTGTTTTGGTGCTGGTGTCCACATTCCGAACAACTGGCTCTGGTTTTTCGGGTTCTTTTGGTTCGACAAGTACCAAGGGATTATCGGCACTCAGGGACTCGTCGCAGCTGATAGGCCGTAGGGGACTAGCATTGTCTAAGAGTAGGTTCCCGTTGTAGGGGATGAGGACAGGAGTGCGGTAGAAAACCTCAAAAACGAGGTGGGTATAGTCCTCGCTGGGCTGTAGTTTGAGAAGGTATTCTTCCCAGTCGTAGTTGGTTACCAGATCAGTTTCGCCAATAATTTCTTTGCGGTCGCAGAGATCGTAGCCGCCATGAATTCTGAGCTTGGTGGGGGTCACATAATTGGCAGCTTGATTAGTTACCCGGCTTTGTGAAAGATAGACCCTAGAGCGAGCTAAGTGGATTCTAAACGAATAGCATTGGCCGCCTAGCAGTGGCTCGCTGAGCTCTTGTCCGATTCTTTCCCAAGTATCGTTATCGCGTACGACCATCCCGACATAGGTATTGCCATTTTGAGCGGCCATCGTTACCCGGAACTGATTGAGTGGGTCGGGTTGGACATCCGGGGGGGTCTCCGTTGGCCATCCACAGTCCGTCCAGCCTACGGGAACCATACTATTCCTAGGCATATCCTCGAAAGAAGGATTGCGTAAAAGAATGGTGGTGGCTTCTTGTGCCTGCCCTATGAGGCAGGGCGAAACAATACAACAAGTGAGTAAAAAAACAAGGGATCGGGTCCGCATATCTATGTTAGTATATCCTTGAAAAACTGGCGCTGAGCCAACCATCGCATGAGCTTATAACGTTTATGACCTGCTTCTAAGTTCACAAGCTTGCTAAAATCTCCCCGACGGATCGTTGCTCTTACGGTTTTCATACGGCTCCCGCCTTTGGCAAGCAAGCGCTAGGGCGGCAATTTCCTAGCTCGGTAGCCTACAGCTGATACCCGCCTTACAGCAGGATTTACTGAAAAGCGTTGATGCCTGTGACCTCCATGCCTGTAATGAGCAGGTGGATATCGTGGGTGCCTTCGTAAGTGACCACGGACTCCAAATTGGCCATGTGGCGCATAATAGGATACTCGTTCGTAATGCCCATACCGCCATGAATTTGCCGTGCTTCGCGGGCTACTTCTAGAGCCATATTGACATTATTACGCTTAGCCATGCTGATTTGTGCGGGGCTGGCTTTACCTTCGTTAGCCAAGGTACCGAGGCGCCAAGCGAGCAACTGAGCTTTGGTAATTTCCGTGATCATTTCTGCCAACTTCTTTTGCGTGAGCTGGAAGCCTGCAATTGGCCGGCCAAACTGCTCTCGCTCTAGGCTGTAACGCAGGGCAGAATCGTAGCAGTCTAGGGCTGCGCCTATAGCACCCCAAGCGATTCCATAGCGCGCTTTGCTGAGGCAACTGAGTGGACCTCGGAGGCTATTAACGTCTGGGAAAACATTTTCTTTGGGTACACGCACATCCTCGAAGACCAGCTCGCCTGTGATGCTGGCTCGGAGGCTCAATTTTCCGTGAATTTCTGGGGCACTGAAGCCTTTCCAGCCAGATTCCACGACCATACCGCGTATTTTGCCTTCTTCATCCTTGGCCCAAACGACAGCCAGGTCGGCTAATGGGCTGTTGGTGATCCACATCTTGGCACCATTGAGGATATAAGCATCCCCATCATCCTTGATGTTGGTGACCATGCCTGATGGGTTGGAGCCGTGGTCGGGTTCTGTGAGCCCAAAGCAGCCAATGAACTCCCCGCTACCTAATTTGGGTAGATATTTCATTTTCGTAGCCTCGCTGGCATATTTATAGATGGGGTACATCACTAGGCTACCTTGCACAGAGGCCATGGAGCGCAAGCCACTATCACCCCGCTCCAGTTCTTGCATGATCACACCGTAGGCGATTTCATCCATACCACCGCCGCCATACTGAACGGGTAAGCTGGGACCAAAAGCACCAATTTCCGCCAGTCCTTTGTAAAGATGTGTGGGGCAAACGCCCTGCTCGTAGGCATCCTCAATGATGGGGGATACCTCTGCTTTTACCCAATCGCGAACGGCTTGGCGCGCCATGCGGTGCTCGTCGGTCAGTAAATCTTCCACGAGGTAGTGATCGTGGAACTGGAAGCGGTCTTCGCGAGCGCTGCGGTGGAATTCCTGCTGTTGGCTGAAATTTTTGGTCATGCTATGGTACTTGAAGGTTGTGAGCCTGTCTTATTATAAATAACAGACCACGAAGATAAGCGTTGCAAAGATATTAAGAATTAATGAAAATTGTCTTTCTTTGTGCTATTTCTACATTAATCAGCTGTATGCCCAAGCCAGTCGAAATACTCCTCAGCACAGCCTTTCGCGATCAGCTCACTGAAGTGGGCGATACGGAAGGAGGAGAGGTTGTTCTGGCGGCTTTGTCAGAGCAGCAGCGGGTATGCATCCACGGCCCAGCCGCTGCAACCTATGCCTTGTCCTTAGCTCGGATGGCACTAAGCAAAGGCTTGCGAATACGCTTGCTATGCGATGACCCCCCTACTGGCCAGTTTTGGAAAAAACGCCTGAGCGAAGGTCTGTTGCTCTTGCCCCCAGCCTCCATTGCTTTGCAGGAGGACATCCGCCGCCAAGAGGCTTGGCAGCGACATAGTCAACAGCCTATTTTTGGTCATTATTCCCTAGCAGATTTGCTGGCGCTGCAGCAGCAAACGGTGAAAGAAAACGGTCGCAATTTGCTGACGCCCTACCTTAGCACTTTAGATTTTCGCTTTGATCTGGATGAACTGCTGGACTACCGGCAGAAAATTGGTAGTACCCAACGCTTGTACAACAAGATCGGGCCCTTACCTGCCCTCATTCAAGAACTGAGTACGGGGATATTTTACCACCAAACCCAAGCAGATAGCGAGCAGTTTATTCGGGAGAAACTGGCAGAATATACGAGTGATTGTCACCAGCTACTCCGTTCCTTCCTCGGGCAGATCAATACTTTTTATTGGCAACAACAAGCCAACTATCAGGCTATTTATCAAGGTTTATCTTCCAAGTTGCGGCAAGCAGAAAGGCAGCAAGCGATGCTGGAAGCAAGCTTTGGCAAAGCAGCGATGCAATCGGTACCTAGCCGCCTAAGCGCTCGATTGGGGAAAAAACAAAAGGACTTAAGAAGCTCCATCAATGCTTTCTACGGGCAGCTCCTGGAGCTGCGGGATACCCACCAAGCGCACCAAGCTTTCCTCTTAGATTGGCCTGCGGACATCTCCCTTGATACCCCAGCCAACTGCTTTGAGTTGCTGCTCCGTTACCGCCAGCAACTCAACCTTTGGTATGAAGAAATACCCAACCAACTTCGGGAAGCATCTTTGGGTTTGAGTAGCCGTTCGGCCTCAGAACCCGCTATATCGACAGCGCTGGCAACATTAGAAAAACAGCTAGACGAGCTGCTAGAACGAATCAATGATGGCGGCTTGTTCCAACGACCACTCACTACTCAGGCACATACCACCACTCGGCAGCATAAACAACTAGAACAGTTGCTGGAAAAACTACTACAACTTCAGGCCCTACTCGATAACTACCCTGCTTACTACCGCTGGCAACACAATTGGTTTACCCTCCCTGCCAACTTACGTCGAATATTGGCTCCTCTACTGCTACTGCCCGAAGATAACTGGGCCGCCGCCTTCGATCACTGGTACTTACAACAGGCCCTTGGTAAAAGACCGCTCGGTTCACCCTCACCACTACCACCCACAGAGCTCCCTGCCTTATTCCAGCAACTAGCCACGGCTAAGGCCCGTCAGCGTAGCGAAGCTACTATCTATCCGCTACAGCCCGATCAGCTATTATTAAACGAGGAGGAAAGCCACAAGGCCATAGATCTGATCCTTGATCTGCGATCTGTTATTAAGAAGGAAGATAAGGCAGCCGCTCCACTCGACAGCCCTTGTTTGCATCTGCAAACGCTGCCCGACCGCAGCTCCGCCCCCAACAGCTATTATTTATGGCAGCAGTTAGACTATTCGCCAGCAATGGTTTTTTTCTGCCCCTGGTTCTCCAGCCGCTTACCCGATTGGCAGGCAATCCCACACCCAAACGATTTTTACCAACTCTCGCTGCTGCTTAGCCAGCAATTGCTGGGAGAAGACGCACCTACCAATCAGCAGCTAGCGCTGCGTTCTCTGTTAGCTGATCTAGCTGCTACTCAGCAAAACGCAATACTCTTTGGTGTTGCCCCTGATGGGCAATTGATAGCACAAGCAACCACGAAGCCACTATTGGAAACTGTGACCAAAGCCTGCTTAATTTTCCCAGCCGACCAAAATTCTTTACAAGCACTGCAGGCGCTGCCGCTACAACAGCTGGCTAATATATTGTACTGTATCCCAAGTCTTCGCTTCATCCACGCGTTTTCAACGGATGTGATACAACAAGCACTGCTGACTGATGGGCTGAATAGCGCCTTTTTGTTGGCTACTTTGCTGCGCGGCAGCGAAGCCATCGAAGAACAAGATTACCAAGGATTTCAGGCTATTGCCGCCGAACACCGCCATCGGATTGGGCTAGCATCTGTGGCACGGCCTGCCTTGCTAGATAGTCTGGTACCCTTCATCCAGCAGAGCTTCCCTACCTACCGCCTACTCGTTCATACCCCTTGGCGAGATACCTTCTTGCCAATCTTGCTGGAAAGCCCGGCTGGCCAACGGCATGTGGTGCTGTTAGATGGCATACTTCCCAGCAGCAAGGGTATTTTCACAGAACTACAACGACAGGAAATGCTGCTAGCGGCTGGTTTTAAGCTACACTATCTTTATTGTGAAGACCTACTTGACAACCTTCAGGAAGCAATGGAGCAGCTCCGAAGTAACCTAGAAATCTTCTAGTTAGGTCAACCAAAGCTATACTTCTTTCTTTTCCCAATAATTTTGTCCCTCGGCTTCTTCTAAGAGTTTGAGGTAGGAATGGTAGCGCACCGCGCTCACCGAACCGTCGTTGGCCTCTACGGAAGCCGTTACAGCACAGCCTGGTTCGTTTTTGTGTAAGCAACTACCACCAAACCTACAAGCTTCGCTGCGGACAAAGATCTCCCGAAAATTATGCGCTATATCCAATGGGCTCAGGTAATTGAAGGAAAGGTTTTTGATGCCTGGCGTATCAATAATTTCTCCGCCAGAAGATAGACTATGGATTTCGGCAAAGGTAGTGGTATGCTGCCCTTTGCCAGAATAATCAGATATTTCCCCAGTACGTAGCTCTAAACCCGGTTCGATGAAATTTACTAAGGTCGATTTACCTACACCACTCTGCCCGCTCAACAAACTCCGTTTGTTATGCATGATTGCTTTCAGCTGCGCTAATCCCTCTCCGGTCTCGGCAGAAACCAATAGGACGGTATAGCCGATGGCCTGATAAACTGCTTGTATGCCCGAAAAAATTTCCCGGATTTCTTCATCATACAAATCCGCCTTATTAAAAATGATGTAGGTCGGGATGTTGAAGGGCTCGGTCATCAGTAAGAAACGATCGAGGAAGCCCTGCTTCAAATCGGGTTCTATGATGGTGGTAATGAGCAATGCTTGATCCACATTGCTGGCCAGCAAATGGAGCTGGTGCTTTTTGCGCGGACTTTGCCGCACAACGTAATTGAGGCGTGGAGCAATGCTTTTAATAGCTGCCGTGGTTTCGTCTCCCGTATGCTCCAATTCTACAGATACCTGATCGCCTACTGCAATCGGATTGGTGATCAGCTTCTCCTCCTGCCGAAAACGACCTGCCACCCGTGCATTGACCATTTCCCCACTTTCTTGCAAGCGCACCCGATACCAACTACCCGTAGATTTTATAACAGTTCCTTCTAGCATGGGCACAAAATACGGATTTTTATCCAGTAGCATCAAAAAAAAGAGGCAACTAGGTTGCCTCTCAATAACCCCAAAAAACCAAATGAAAACTGTATATGGCTTGTACAACCACATAGAGTTCACCCCCTAGTGCACAACTTATTTTCAAGCGCTGCCCTCTGAAAGTATTTTGCCCCTTCAGGTTTTAAAAACCGCATAATAATTGGCTTTAAATCAAAGGCAAAGAAAAAGCAATTAGTTTACACCCGCAAGTCTTTGTAAAAATTTTGTTAAGGTACTCTTAACTACTTAGGAGGTGTAGGTTTTCTAAAAATTTTCTCTATCATGGTTTTTTTAGTTCTGGAAAGACGTCATCGCACTCAAGCAGTTGCAAGCCGCCTATACTAAAGACGACCCGCAAGCACAGCAAATAGAGCGGCAGGCCAACTTACTGTTGACACCCGAAGTCTCGGCAGGACTCCAACAGAACAGCGCCGCCAACAAACAAACCATCTCCTTCTTCAACGGAATGGTCAAACTGCGCCACACTCTGTCTTCAGGAAGCCAAGCTGTGCTCGCCCCCCACTTTCCTAAATTTTGGACAAACCCTACTCGGAAGTATTGAATTCCACACCGTTTTCAACCGCCGCATTTGGTCCTACCCAAACGGTGTACCTACCAGTTTCGGCACCAAAACTTAGGTCGGCATTGTAGAACGATAAGTCTTTGGTTGTAAGTTGGAATGAAACGGTTCGGCTTTCACCCGGAGCAAGGCTGATTTTTTCAAATGCCTTCAGTTCCCTTACTGGTCGGGTAATGCTGGCGAAATGATCGCGCAAGTAAAGTTGAACGACCTCCTTGCCGCTTACTGAGCCAGTGTTCGTAACCACTACTTCAACGTTAATATCTTTTTCGCTGCCGGTCTGTTCGATACTAAGTTCCAAAGGCCCGTAGGTGAAATCAGTATAAGACATCCCATAACCAAATGGGAACAACGGGGTAAAACCTTCATCGAGATAGTGAGAGGTATTGCCCAATGACGTCTGCCACGCACGAACTGGAATATCATCCAAATGTACCCAGGTTTCAGCATTTGCTGGTCGCCCGGTGTTTTTGTGGGCGTGGTAAATTGGAATTTGCCCAACTGATTTGGGAAAAGTAACTGGTAGGCGACCACTCGGATTGGCTTTACCGGTTAAAATATCCGTTAGTGCTGATCCGGCCATGGTGCCTGGGTGCCAAGCATAGAGCAGAGCATCTACCTTAGGTAAAAGGTCGGTAACGATGAGCGGCCTGCCAGCCATTATGATAAGCACCACTGGCTTACCGAGATTATGTATTTGATCGAGTAGTTTTTGCTGGACTCCAGGCAGGTCAAGATGAGCTCGACTATGTGCTTCACCGGAAAGGATGGCCTCCTCACCAGCAAAGAAAAGAACTAAGTCAGAAACCCTGGCGGCGGCGAGAGCCTCGGAGAACCCTTCCTCCGTTTTTGTCCGACTGATTTCCAGCCCCGGCGCGTAGTTGATTTCAATCCTACCCTCAAATTCTGCACGCAGAGCGGTAAGGGGTGTTTCGGAGTCTTCCATCTTACCGTCGAAAGACCAAGTCCCCATTTGCTCGTGAGGTGCATCGGCTAATGGTCCGATAACGGCAACTGACTTTAAGCTAGGGGAAAGGGGAAGTACCTTTTTATGGTTCTTCAGCATCACGACACTCTCAATGGCAGCAGCCTTAGCGGTTTCGCGGTGGCTCTCCCCCTGCATTTCAGCGGCAAATTGCACTTGTAGCCCCGCCTGTTTGAAAAGTCCCAGACGCGACTTGAGTATTAAAATACGATGTACTGCATCATCAATAAGTTTGGCATCGATTTCACCCTCGGCGACGAGCTGCGCTAAATTATCACTGTAGGACGTACTGGTCATCTCCATATCTACGCCAGCTTTCATTGCAGCCAAGGCAGCTGCTTTAGAATCTTCACAGTATCCGTGAGCAATCATCTCTTTAATCGACTCCCAGTCGCTGACGACCATACCGGAGTAGTCCCAATTCTTCTTAAGTACCTCCCTTAGCAGGTATTCATTGCCAGAGGCGGGCACATCGTCCACTTCGTTAAAAGATGTCATGAATGACCCGGCTCCCGCCGCAGCTGCCGCTCGAAATGGACGAAGGTATACTTCGTGGAGGTAGCGTTTGCCTATAATTGCCGAGTTATAATCCCGCCCACCTTCAGCCATGCCGTAAGCCGCGAAGTGTTTCGCACACGCCGCTATACGACCTGGTTCGCGCATGTCTTCACCTTGGAAGCCTTCAATCATAGCAACACCTATTTGGGAAGTCAAGAAAGGATCTTCACCAGGCGACTCAGCGATGCGCCCCCAGCGGGGATCGCGGGCCACGTCAATCATCGGTGCAAACGTCCAGTTGATCCCCACCGTACTGGCTTCCTTCGCAGCAATACGCGCTCCTTCCCGCACTAAATCCAGGTTCCAGCTGGCACTCTGCCCAAGGGGAATTGGGAACATAGTTCGGAAGCCATGCACGACATCCCTTCCGATCAAGAGCGGAATGCCCAGTCGGCTTTTCTCCCGCGCAATCCGTTGATACTCGGCGTTACGCTCAGGGTTGACCTCATTGAGTACTGAGCCAACCTTTCCATCAGCGATCAGCGCGGGAAGTTCTTTGTAACTGATCCCTCCATCAAGTTGCTGTAACTGACCCAGCTTTTCGGCGAAGGTCATCAGTTGAAGAATTGAATCAGCGAACGCTGAATGAAAGGCTTCGTCATCAATTACTGAGGGTGGAGAAGGTCTAGGCAGGAAGGCAGAGCTAAAGAAAAAAAGCATAATTGCCAAGGGAGCCAAGAACAGTTTAACGATTCGCATCATTATTCAGGATTCTAAAAAAGGGGAAATAGAAATACTTAGAAATTGGTTGAGATTGTACGGTATCCTTAGGGTACCTAGGCACCCTACCAGGTAAAAGTAACCAGATGACCTGCCGCCAGGCTATGCTTAAAGCTATCGCCGCCTTCATTTACCCGCAGCGTTGAGGTCTCCCCGCTGTGATTGAAGGCTACCAGTACGCGGGTATTGTCAGGGTTCAGAAAAGCGACCTGAGAAATACCTTGGCCACGCAAAGTAGGAGTTGGGATGCGAACGGCTCCTGCTTGTACAAACTTTGCGACGTGCCCTAGCAGATAGAACTCTACGTTCCGGCTGATGAAACCAGTACGGGAATTAATGGTCACAACACCACGGCAATTGGTACAGCCACCGTTTTGCGGTCCGTTGTTTTCGTTCAGCGCCAAATTCCAGAATAGAACAGCCTTGGCCCAGTTGCGAGTGGCTCCCACCAGCAGGTTATCCATATTCCACGAAAGATTATTGCCAAAGTTCGGCGAAAAATCTCCGCCTGAACATTCCGTAAAATAAATGCCCCGGTCTGGATGCTGCGCGTTAACCTGGCTCATTGCGCTAACGTCCCCCGCGTAACAATGGAAGGCGGTTCCTGCAACAAAGTTTTTGGCAACGGGATCGTTGAGAATGGAAAGTGAATACGCAACATCATCCCAGTTATGGTCATAGATAAGGATTTTCGTATCAAGCCCAGCAATCGCTAGGGCAGGACCTAGGTGATCGCGAATAAAGGTCGTTTGTTGTTCGGCGGACATCTCCATCGTTGGGTAACCACTGCCAAGCAATGGCTCATTCTGGACTGATATAGAGTGTATAGGAATTCCCTCTGCCGCCATGGCCTGTAGATATTTCACAAAGTAGAGCGCATAACTACTGTGCAAATCGGCTCGTAGCCGCCCCCCGTTGCGTAGGTCACCATTGGTTTTCATCCACGCAGGTGCGCTCCAAGGCGTTGCCATGATTTTCAGATTGGGTTGAATGGCAACGATTTCTCGGAGTACCGGAATAAGGTGTTCGAGGTCTCTTCCAAGACTAAACGCAGACTGTTCGGGGTCAACGCCACCGGGAGGGTCATCATTGTAGGTATAGTCCCCTAAGGAAAAGTCTGAAGCACCTATCGTTAATCGCAGGAAACTGATTCCAATTCCCTCTTCGGGAGTAAAGAGCTCCCGGAGTAGATTCTCCCGCACCGCGTCCGAAAGGTATTCTTTGAGTACGAAAGCTGAAGATCCCGTCAGCGCAGCACCGAAGCCTTCGATGGTTTGCAGGGCGGTAGCCGTGTCAATATCAACAGGAATACCTCCGGTCAGGTTCGGCTCGAAAGCAATTAATTCCCTAGCTTTGGAAAGCAGAATAGTACCTTGGCTATTAGTCGTCCAAACCTCCACCGTCCCGAGTCCTTCCACTGGGTTAGGATCGTCATCGTCTATAGGGACGTTTGGAATAGGAATCTCCCCCTCCCCGCATCCACAAATCTGAAAAATAATTAAGGTCAGCAGGAAAAGTAAATAAGCTTGTCTTTTCAGCATAGTAGGAAAAATTAGACAGTCAAAAAAGTGAAAAATTCCGATAGTTCCCTCTCAATCCTTCAACGCATGCTTATTTACAGCTTGAGGACGGACGGAGAAGGAAGACAAAATCGTATTAGGATTTGGAGTAACTACTCAGGAGGTACCAAATTCCGGCTCAAAAAAGGCTCTTTTCCTGCCTGTCGGCAGCCATTTTCATCGCTCTAGTGCTGCTATGACTCCTCAAATGAGCTTTGCCAGACGAGAAAATCATCTTTCTTTAGCGCGAAAGCACACATCCCAAGTAGTTACGATTTGCAACAATAATTTTCTGGGGCTTACTACCAAGAGACCGAAGCCAAAAAGCCCCAATCGAGGATACCCCTCAACGTCATCAGCGAACGATTAGCTTGCGCACGGAGTGCGAACCGGAAGTATGGAGATAAACTAAGTACATGCCTGGTGCCCAGGTGCTTACATCCAGATTGCGGTTAACCAATATGCTCGTTGGTGGCACTTTCTCCTCAGCCATAGTCCGGCCGTTCATGTCCAGTACCGTTAGCGTCAGGGGTAGGGCGTGGGGCGATTGCCAACGTATGGAGATCTGGCCGTTACTCACAGAAGGGAAAATCTGAAATTCATCGCTACCCAAGAGTTCAGTTAGGGAGGTGATGGTCTCACACGATCCGAACTTCACGCCAGGCAAGCGGACGGCCTCGGTCGTTAGGGGAAGAGCAGCAAAGCGGTTATTGTCATTGTTCTGGCAGCCCTCTGGGGGGTCTTCTTCGAAGCCCCATTCATCACCGTTGACGAACTTATACTCAATGGAAACTACTGCCGCAGGCACTGGGATGGTCACCTGGTAAATCCCATTACCGATAGGAGACATTGGAGTGTTTCCGGGGTTCCAACCCTGGAGGTTACCCGCCAGGTGTACCCCATTAGGAGAAACGTCGAAGCCCGCCATATCTACCTGGAAGGTGACGTCCTTAGTCGGAATAGGGTTTTCGCAACCGGCGAAGGTTTGAAGCGGTAGTATAATGTCTTCCGTACCAATAGCGATAGCCACACGGTTATTGTCGAAGTTTTCACAACCCGCGGGTGGGTCTTCCTCCACGCCCCATTCGTTGCCGTTGAGGAACTTGTACTGCAAAACTATCAGGCTGTTTAGGACCGGTACGGTAGCTTCGTAAATGCCTCCGCCTATATCGGTCAGCGGGGTTGAACCAGGCGACCAGCCTTGGAAATTACCGGCAACGTGAACGCCGTCGGGATCTACTGTCTGGTTGCTCATGTCGACGCGAAAAGTAACCATTTTGGTCGCCATACCGGCGGAGCAACCACCAAAAGGAACAATGGGAAGCGTCACGTTCTCAAGAGGAGTAGTAAATACACGGTTATTGCCGTTCACAGCGCAGGTTAATGGTGGAACTTCTTCATTACCCCAAGAATTGCCGTTAATGAACTTGTACTGTATATCACGCCCACTTTGCAAGGAAACGGTGACAGCGTACACGTTGCTGGAACCTACTTGGGTGAGCTGGGTAGCGTCTGGAGTCCATCCGTTAAGGTCGCCCGCCACGTAAATACCGTCTGCGGAAACGGCAATACCGCTCATATCGACCTGAAAAGTAACCTCCACATCTTGGGCACCAGCCGTAAGACTGAACAGTAAGCAGAGCAGAATAAATGACTGTTTCATAATTGAATTGATTTTGTTGAAAGTGACTATATGATTATTGTTTAATGAAGGGAATCTGATGGACACCGTCCATAGTTTTCAGGTGAAAGTAGTATTGCCCCCGAACCAAGCCGGCAACACCCTGCCAGTTAAAAATATCGGTGGCTCTAGCTTGGTGTACAAGACGCCCGAGGGTATCGGTGATCTTGATATCTGCCGTTCCTAGGAAGGATACCGTTAGTTCACTTGTTACTGGGTTGGGGTAAATCAGCGAAGAAGACAAATCGCTTCCTCGAAATAAAACTGTACGAACGCCTTCTAAGTGCCACGTCCCATCGAAATCGACTGTTATAAGCCGATAGTAGTTGAAATCATTAGCAGGTTGCTTGTCTTCTACCCGGTAAGTGCGGTCACCTCGTACGGCGGAAGTAGGCGTTACTTCTTGGAGGAGCTTGAAGTCGGTGCCAGAGGAGGAGCGTTCTACTCGGAAGTAGTGAACGTCGCTTTCAACGGCAGTTTCCCACTCTACGCTTACACTTTTTGCATTAGCAATAGCGTCAAATCTGGTGAGGACAATAGGCAAGGCCTGAGAAATATCGCACGTATTGAAAAAGTAAACTTGTGTTTCCTCTTCTACACCGTTAAAGCGGTAAAAGCGATCGGAGTTGTTTGGATTAGCACAAGGTGCCGGCACAGTACTTTCAGCCCCACTAAAATCGGCTCCGAGCGAATATTTAAAATTAACCCTTAAAAGATCAGCAGGTAACATGATCGTGACCAAATATACCGTTGTGTTATCGATCTGGGACATTGCGGTGAAACCATCGCCATTAAAGCCAACCATATCCCCAACGACGAAAACACCCGAGCTTACATCCAGACCAGCTACATCTACCCTAAAAGTGACTGGAACACGCGTCACTCCAGGAGGACAACCGCCAAAGGCAAAAGTTGGTAAAACTGTGTCTGCCATTGGGACGGTAAACACGCGATTTCCGTTGTGTAGAAACGAGCACGGTGAGGTTGGCTCCTCTCCCTGCCCTTCTGTCCCTTGGTCGTAAAAGTTGCCGTTCAGAACCTTGTACTCAATGTTGTCATCGACGGGGCGGTTAACTACGGCAGCGTATACACCACTCCCGGGAGAAGTTTCTGTCATCGGGGTGGCGCTTGGATTCCAGTCGTTGAAACTACCCACAAGGTGAACGCCTGTGGGGTGTATCGTTATCCCAGCCATATCGACACTTACGGTCACGTTGATTTGGCCACAGAGGCTGGTGCCAAGTAAAGCTAAAATGGAGCAAAGCAAGCAGAATTTCTTCATTATTGGATTGATTTATTAATTAAAGTCTGATTTGTTCGAGAAGGAGGAGAATGAATATACCCATTCCTCTCCTTCTCCAGAGCACACTTTTAGTTTTTAATTAGTTGCTTTACAATGTGCTGGGTGGGGGAGTTAAAGCGCAAAAAGTACAGCCCAGCTAGCAACTCTCCAAGGTCAAATTCAAGCTGAATCATTTCTGGTTTTACCGAAGTATTGAGCAGTTGGCACCCGGTTGCGTCCAACAAGGTCACACTACTGAAGTCGTGCACTGCGGCAGGTTGGCGGTAAGCTCTCTGTCAGTAGAGTTAGGAAACAGCTCGATTTTCTGGGCCTGCATTCCAACTTCACTTTGTACCTGCGTGCCCGCAAACCGTTTAGATGCCGAACTGACCTGATCGAAGCGCCATTCCTGGTTGGAGTTATTATTAACATACTAAATTTGGCTGTTGGCTCCATTACAGGTCTAATTATCACTTACGTGCAGCCGTCTTCCAGAGGCTCTGTTCTCTAGGGCGAAAAAGCCACTACCCTCCTCAATTGGTTTCCACTGCCGGTGGTTGAAGGTGCTACCGTTTTGCTGGATGACGTTGCTGGTAGAATTACTTGCGATAGCCCCAGCCACTGATTGTTGTGCTTAACCCTGATTCGGTAGTAGCCACCACCCGCGTCGATGAATTCCCACCGCTGGTTATCGCCTCCAGCATTAGTGATATGGTACTGCTGTAGGTTGGCATTCTGGGCGGTAGAATGATTGGCTACGTCGAGCTCCTTACTGCTGCGCCGCGAAACGATATTGTAAAAGCCACTGAAGCCACCGCCCAGGGGCGTCCAGGTAAACGTGACAGCAGATCTACCGGAAATGGTATAGTTGAAGGCCTTGTAACCATATTTTACACGCACCGACAAATTGCTACTCTGACTATTATAAGCTACTACGACCATTTGTCCGTTGAGATTGCGGAAGGTAGCGGAGTGCAATCCGCTGTTCTTGTTGGAGGAGCTCACGCGCTTGGCCCCGGGCTTGATGAACTTCGCCACCTGCCCGATGATGTAGTAAGACACATTACGGCTGTAGCTTCTGGAGTTGGGTATCGTAATGGCTGGCAAGCACGTAGTGCACCCGCCTGGCAAATTGGGTTCGTTATTGTCGTTTACCACTAGGTCCCACTCGACTACCGTCCTAGACCAGTTGTTCAGAGAGCCGAGTACGACGTTGCGTATGTGCCAGTCGAAGTCATCTCCGAAGTTGCCATTGCTACTAGTGAATTGCTCTGTGAAGTAGACGTTCTTAACAGTTGCGTTTCGCACTACCAACATTGCGCCGATTGCGGGGGGATTGTCGTACAAGTGAAAAGTGGCACCATCGACGTAACTCGAACCGTTGAGCACATCGATCGGGTAGCTCATGTTGTCGCAGTTGTGATCGTAAGCAGTGATTTTCGGGCTGAACTGCGAATTGGCGAGCTGAGGGCCAAGGCGGTGGTTGATAAAACTCTTTTGCTGCGCGGAGGTCATCTCCATACTCTGTTCGTTCGTAAGACTTAAAGGCTCATTCTGCGGGGTGATGGCCCAGATGGAAATACTCTCGGCATCCATTGCTTCCAGATACTTTACGAAGTAACGGGCGTAGGCTCCATAACGATCTGTGCGCAGGCTGCCACCAATCCAGGTGTTGTTCGTCTTCATCCAGGTGGGAGCCGTCCAGGAGGGGGTCGCCAATATCTTGATGTTTGGGTTGATGGCAAGGACCTTCTTCAGAATCGGGATCAGATGCGTCTTATCCGGTCCGCTCAGACTGGAGTTGTTCATATTCACATCCCCGCTAGTTTGGTTGTAGCTGTACAACGAGCTACTCTGGTCGGAAGCACCGATACTGATCCGCAAAACGGAGATGCCAAGACCATAACTGCCGAAAAGCTCCTGGAGCAGCTGGCTCTGCTGGCTGCTGTTTAGCTCGTTGATCAGCTGGGCACTAGCCTGAGTGAGCATAAAGCCAAAGTCCTCGATGGTTTGATCGGTGTTGCTACCATTGATCGTGATGCTGGCGGAAGTAATGCTTGTGTTGCTGTTAAAACTGACGGTAGAACGCTTTGAAAGCAGTGCACTTTGTTTGCAGCGCGTAAGCCATGGTATAACGGTCTGCGCAAAGACGGTACCGCCCAAAAGGAAACAGATGAAAATTAACGAAAGTGTTTTTCGCATGATATTTAAAAAACTTTGATGAGCCACCCGTCTGCCCAGTAATTCCGTGTACGAACTACCCGGGCGAAGCCCAATCAGTTACAACATGAGGACCTTTATCAGTAACCAGGATTCTGATCCAGGCGAGGATTGCGATCCAGTTCTGACTGAGGTATTGGAAGTAATAGTTTTTCGGGGGTGACATCGTAACCCCGGTTGAGGGCGTTCATCACCTCGATGGCCAGACCAGTGCGCTTAAGGTCAAACCAGCGATGGCCTTCGAAGGCCAGCTCAAGACGGCGCTCGTTCTGAATCGCCAACCTTAGGGCGTTTTGATCGTTTGTGGTTATCTCCGGCAAACCGACGCGACGGCGTACCTGGTTGAGTTGCGATCTCGCCGTACTCAGGTCGTTCAGCTCGGCATTAGCTTCAGCAGCGAGCAAAATAACATCAGCTAGGCGCAGCAAAATGAAGTTGTTTGGGCTAGAAAAACCACCAGCCCGCCGTTGCTTGAACGGGAAAGGAATCACCCCTGCGGGGTAATCAGGATCACGCCAAGGTAAGCCTCCTTCAAATAGGATGGAGGATCCCTTTCGCGTTACGTCGTTCATAGTGTCAAAAGCATTCAAAATATCATTTGAAGGCGTATTGAATTTACGCCAACTGTCACCCGTCAGGCTAGGAGGCAGCCATAGTTGCGGGCCCCAGTTGGCCTCGTTGGTACCACCGATATACTGTACCTCAAAGATGGACTCGACAGTGTTCTCGTTCACACCATTCCACAAGTCATCATAGTTGCTTAGCAAGGAGTAGATGTTGCTGTTTATGACCGCCTCGGCGTTTGCCTTCACAGCAGACCAGTTAGGCTCGGGCTGGTGGGCATACGCCTTTGCAAGTGTTGCCTGAGCCGCACCTCTGGTGGCCCTCTCCTGACGGTTCGACCAGCTCAGAGGGAGCAACTCGATGGCTACCTCCAGGTCTGAGATGATTGCAGCGTAGACCTCTTGTTCGGTGGCTCGCGGCTGAAAGACGATCTCGGGGTCCGTCGAATTGACCTTTTCCAGAATCAGCGGGACGCCGCCCCAGAGATTGACCAACTGAAAATAATGGGTGGCGCGCAGAAAGCGAGCCTCACCGAGAATCTGAGCCTTACGGGCTTCCGCCAGGTCCGGCGCACTGATGTTTCCGACGTTGTCGAGCACAGCATTGGCACGGCTGATCCCCTCGTAGAGATAGCGCCAGTCACGCTCCACGTTTCCATTGTTGGTAGCCACGCGGAATTCATCGAGTTGAAAGTTGTTGGGATTGTCTCCTCCAGCGTAGCAATTATCGGCAATAACATCGCCGTTAATGAACCGGTCAAAAATATAGTACTCACTCTGAAGAGCGTCGTAGGCGGCAATGAGAGCCGCTTCGGCATCGGCACCAGTCTGAAAAAAGTTGCCTTCGGTCACGTCCGAGATCGGCTCGCGGTCGAGAAAAGATTCTACGCAACTCGTACTGAACAGGGCAAGGCCACAGGTGCACAATAAGGTGAAGGAGCGAAGCATGACGTGGAATGATTGGTTAGTCAAGTGATGCATGATATATAGCTTAAAAATCTAGTTTGAGGCCGCCGGTTAAAATTCTTGATTGTGGATAAGTCCCGTAATCGATACCCTGAGAAATGGCACTGCCACCGTCTCGGTTAACCTCTGGGTCGTAGCCGCTGTATTTGGTCAGTATCCACAGGTTTTGCCCGCTGAAGTAAACACTCATCCCCTGTACGTTGAAGCGGTTGAGCAAGGCTGAAGGGAGGTTGTACGAAAGGGTTACGTTGCGCAAACGCAAATGGGAACCGTCCTCAATAAAGCGACTGCTGATACGACTGTTTTGGTTGGGGTCGCCGAATGCGGCGCGGGGAATACGACTGATGTCCCCTTCGTTACGCCAGCGGTCAGCAGTGGTGGCCAACGCGTTGTTGACCGTAAACATTCCTTCCGTCTCAATGCGGGTAGCGTTGAAAACGTCATTACCCAGGGTAGCCTGAAACAGTACCTCTAACGAGAAGCCTCCGTAACTAATGACGTTGTTCAGGCCCAGAATCACGTCCGGGTTGGCATCGCCGATAACGGTCCGATCTTCGTCGTCAATCACGCCGTCGCCGTTCAGGTCGCTAAAGACAATGTTTCCGCTGGCAGGGTTAACCCCTTCACTGACCCAGCCAAAGAAGGAGCCCAGCGGAAGGCCCTCTCGCACAATCACCGCATCCCCGCGCTCAGGGATGCCGCCAGCGAAAATCACCTTGTCTGGCCCGCCGATGTTGATAACCTTATTTAAGTTGGTCGAAGCGTTGAAGTTAGTGCTCCAGCTTACTTTTTTATCCCGGAAATTATCGGTCCGGAGGCTGAATTCAAACCCCTGGTTCTCCACCTCGCCCAAGTTCTGGATACCGCTGCCGAAACCAGTAGATTGCGGTAGGTCTACATTGACCAGTAGATCAGACGTTCGTTTCAGGTAGTAGTCCACCGTCAGGTTAGCCCGGAAGTCGAACAAGGACAAATCGAAGCCGACGTTGAACTGCGTCGTGGTCTCCCAGCGTAGGTTTTCGTTGCTAATAGTGGCGGGTCGGGTACCTGGCAGGATTTCGCCGTTGAAATTGTAATTTGAACCCGTGGCATAGAGGCCGAAGCTGGCAAAATCACCTATGTTCTGGTTGCCGGTAGTACCAGCACTCAGGCGGATTTTTAGATCGTCGATGGCTTCGCTGCCACGTAGGAAATCTTCACTAGAAACCCGCCACCCCAGCGATATGGATGGGAAGTAGGCAAAGCGATTGCCCGCCCCGAAACGGGAAGACCCATCGGCACGGAAACTCAGGTCCGCAAGGTATTTGTCCTGGTATTTATAGGACACTCGGCCGAGGTAGGAAAATAATGCCCACTGGGAAGCGCCGGTACTAGCATCGATCTTACGACTACCCGCGTTCAGCGTCGTTACAGCACCGTTCGGGAAGCCTTCCGCTCGGGCAAAGGTTGATTCAAAAGACGATTCCTGGGCCGTAATGCCACCCAGAAAGGTGAATTCATTGACCCCCACTTGGTAATCGTAGGAAAGCGTATTCTCCGTCAGCCATACCAGCTCCTGGTTCGTGCTGGCAATGCCGATACCCTGCAAACTACGACCAAACTGGGTACTGAAGGGGTCAAGAAAGTAGTCGTTCTTATTAGCATACGTCTCGATTCCGAAAGAGGTTTTAAAGCGGAGCTTCGGTAGAATATCGAAGGCGGCGTAAATGTTACCTACCAAGCGGTTCGTTGAAGCCTGGTCTTGTGGAGCAACGATATTAGCCACCGGGTTTTCCCAAGCCTGTAGAGGATTGGTGGTGTACGTGCCATCCTCGTTTAAAATACCAATGATTGGCGGAGAAGAAAGGGCGCCGAGAATTACACCCCCTTGGTTAACTCGGCTGTTGTCTGGGACACTATTGAAGCTAACCCTAGCCAGGTTCATCGTCGTGCCCAACTCAAAGCCGGGCTTCAGCTGGGTGGAAAAATTCACCCGTAAACCAGTCCGTAAAAAATCAGATTTCCGAACAATACCCTCCTGCCGCTGCTGGCTACCAGATACGAAATAGCGCGTTTTACCATCACCACCGCTTAGGGAAAGCTGGTGGTTGGTGGTCGTAGCATTGCGGTAAACTTCGTCTTGCCAATCGGTATCGGCCGTGAAATCCGCCCTATCCAGCACCGGAGATTGTCCAGCATTTACGTAAGATTCATTAACAAGTGCTACGTAGCCCTCGGCATCAAGTAGCTCAAGGGTATTGGTTACCCGGCTGTAGCCAACGCTGGTGCTCAAACTGATTTTCGGTTTGCCAGGAACACCTTGTTTGGTGGTGATCAAAACAACACCATTTGCTGCCCGTGCACCATAAATGGCCGAGGCGGAGGCATCTTTTAGAACCTCAAGCGAAGCCACGTCGGCAGGGTTGATACCCTCCGTATTGAGTACAGGTACGCCGTCTACCACATACAAAGGCTCATTGCCTGCCGAAAGGGAAGTAGCCCCCCGAATACGGACCGAAATGCTATTGCCCGGTCTTCCGGAAAACTGATTGACCTGAACACCGGCTGCCTGCCCCTGTAGAATGTTCTCAAGGCGGGTGATGGGCTTCTTATCCAAATCCTCAACGGCTACCGAGGTTACTGCGCCTGTAATATCTTGGCGCCTGCGGGTACCGTAGCCTACCACGACAAGCTCGTCCAAAACGGCTGCTGCTGGTATCAAGCTGATCTTCATATTTGTATTGGCATCAGCGGCCACGAAATACTCTTTATAACCGAGATAAGTTATTTGTAATGTGGCACCATCAGGTGCCCTGAGCATGAATTCACCGTTGCTATCAGTAAGTGTTCCGATAGTGGACTTTGCTACCTGTACAGTCGCACCAATCAGTAGATCACCGTTGGCAGCATCAGTGACTACACCTTTTATCTCGCTCTCCTGCCCATAAACAGTACTCGACAAGACGAAGAAAATGCCCAGTAGGCTTACTATTAATCTCATGTATTTTGAACTTGCATTGATTACGACAAAGCCAAATGAAAAATTCATTATTCTTTTGGCCTCAAAACAAAACATTCATAAAAAATCTCTTACTATGCAAAGATTTTGCAATCTTGATCCTTAAGATGCTGCAAATTTAACGTCAACTCTGCCTAAGAGCCAATAAAATACACCTGACAAATACTCTTCATTTCTCAACAAACGTGCAGTTGACCAAGGTTTGCTAGAAAAGTCCCCAAATGGACGCAAAATTTGCACTTACGTGATAATTTAATCTTATGCCGAAAAAATATACGGTGCGAAGCCTGGCAACCATTCTCTATTCGGCTCACGCCCATGCGGGTGTGCCGATCCCTAGATGCGTATGTACGGAAGCCATACAATGCCATTTTGGGCAAGGTTTGGTAATGAAAAATAGCCTAAACTAAGGTATTTTAAGCATACAAAAGCTTATCCACTGCTACTTTGAGAATTGCTGGAAGTCTGGCGGGTAACTGCCCGAGCACTAGTGGTTCGTCAAGCGTTAATTTCTGGCTTGAACGTTAGCGAATTTTGTAGCTAGTCGAGGCGGAGGTTCCCGCGCATAGTGGGGCTATTACTCTATATTTTTGCGATTTATCCGAAAATCAGGGAAGAGGGCTTGGTGAAACTTCACCTTCGGATCTACAGATTCTCATATGAGGACTAAATAGTGTGTTTACATCATCCAAATTGCCCTACGTAGTCATCAAGACTGAACTCCCGTGGCAGTGCCATCTTTTTCTTGAGCCGGTACTTAGCCTGCTCCACCCCGTTGAGGGTAATGTTGAGCACGGAGGCAATTTCGCGATTGTTGAGTTGCATCCGGATGAAGCAGCACAGCCGGCTATCGTTGTTCGAAAGATTGGGATGCTGCGCCCGGACGCGGCTTACGAAGTCCTGATACCCTTGGTCGAAGATCAGTTGGAACTGTTCCCAGTAGTCCTCCTGCTTCAATTCGTTATCAATGACGCGGATGACGGAGCGTAGTGATTTGCCCAGAACCTCGGTTTCTTTGGCTTCTAGCTGCTGAATCTTATTCTTCAGGTCGTTCAGAAATTCATTTTTGTGAGCCATCTGGAGTACGGAGGCACTGAGTTTCGACTGCTTTGCGGCTACATCCTCTTTAAGGTTTTTATTTTTTAAGCGCAGGATCTCCTGTTCCCGGGCCATTGCTCGTCGCTTGTATTCCTCCTGCTGGCGGCCGAGGAGGTATCTGTTCAATAAGTAGATGAACAACATTCCCAGAAAAGCCACGGCTGCTATAAACCAGTAGGTTTGCCAAAAAGGTGGTTGGACGAAAATGGATAGTGGTGCTCGGGGTTCACCCCATACCCCGTTTCCTCCGGAAGCTTTTACGTGCAACTGGTAGGTTCCGCCCTTAAGGCTAGAATAATAGGCCATCCGCTCACCTGGCTCAGTATAGTTCCAACCCTCTTCAAAACCCTCCAGTTGGAAGGCGTAGCGCACTTCATCTGGAGCGTGACTGGTAGGGGCGGCAAACTGAAAAGTAATACCCCGATCCTGGTAACTAAGCTTAATCTCGGTCTTTTCTCCGTTAAGGTCTCCAGAGAGAATACTTCGCCCGTCCTGCCGTCCGGGCAGGATGGAACGGTTGGCCAGTCGAAAGTCAGCGATCAATACGTCTGGAGCATTTGTCGGAGGGGAAATGCGTGCAGGCTGCAAAACCGAAAACCCATTCACGCCTCCGAAGACAAGTTCACCGCCAGGTAATTTTTGGATGGCTCCGGGATTATATAGGTTGTAGCCTAACCCCTCCTCCGTCGGAAGTTCCTGGATGGTGCCTTCGGCTCGGTTCCAGCGAAAAATACGCTTCAGGCCGGTGATCCAGAAATGACCCTTCGCATCGGTTTCGATGCCGTTAATCATTTCGAAGGGGTAACCATTGGCCTTGTCGTAATGTACGAAAGCTGTTTCGCCCGGCGCAATAGCGTTCAGGCCGCTGTATTCTGTTCCGACCCAGACTACACCGGTTTGATCCTGAAAAAGGTAGCGGATACGGTCGCTGCTGATACTGCTTGGGTCGGTGGCGGAGTGCCTAAACCGCTGGAAAGTACTGGTTTTAATATCTAGTCGGTTTAGGCCGTTATTTTCGGTAGCTACCCACAGGTATTGCCCGTTTTGATCGAGTAGCACGTCGACCACCTGGAGGCCTGAGAGCGATTGATCGTCATCCGCCTGCGTAATAAAATGCTGAAATTCCACTGCTCCCGGTGCCAGGTAATCCAATCCTCCCCCGAGCAAACCGATCCATACGCCACCGGTCTCGTCGATGGCGAGGTCCCAAACGTTGTCGTGAGCCAGGCTACTGGATTCGTTTTCATCATGGCGAAACTTGATTACGTTGCGATTGGCTACGTCTATGTAACCAAGCCCGTTGGCGTAGGAGCCGTACCAAAGTCCGCCCTTACCGTCGGGTGCAAGCGCGGTAATAACTTTGTCGATATCCTCATTTTGCACCTGCGTTCCCGCCCGTGAAGAAGCAGGGGCTGCTACGAAAGCTTGAATCTCATCCAGCTTATCATCGAAATAAAATAGACCATTACCGTCGGTTCCCAACCAGGTAGTACCAGCGTATTCAGCCAAGGCAAGTACCGACCGGAGTCCCATCTGACGCTCCAAATCATACCGGCGATTGGTAATAAATGGCGGCTGGATGGCGCGGTGAACGTTGAGTCCACCGTTGAAAGAACCGACCCAGAGATTCCCCCCACCATCGAAAAGCAAGCAATAAAGCGCGTTGGTGTTGAGGGAGGAAGCACGCGTTGCGGAGTACATATAGTCTTCCAGATTCCCGGTTGCGGGGTCGATGACGCTGAGCCCGCCGCCATCAGTACTCAGCCATATTTTGCCGTTCCGGTCTTCCGCAACGTCGGTAACGATCGGATGGCTGATGGTGGCAGGAACACCGAATAATTGCCATTCGTCCTTGGCCGGGCGGTAGCGGTACAAACCATTTCCGGAGGTAGCTACCCAGACGCTACCATCAGTTGCTACGCACAAAGCCTTCGCAAAACTATTGAGGTCATTACCGGGGGCGTGCAGTACTTCCAGTCGCTTTTCCTTCCACCTTACCAGGCTAAGACCTTTGCCGGAGGTAGCAACGTAGATGTTTCCGTCTTTGTCCTCCGCAAAGTCGAAAATGAAATCACTGCTTATCTTACCCGAGAAGACCGAAGCGGCGTAAGTGGAGAAGTGGTGTACCAGCTGGCCGGCTTCGTCTAGTACGATTACCCCTCCCCCTAAAGTACCGATCCAGATCAGGCCGCGGCTGTCCTGAAAGAGCGCACGTACGCTAATTGTTGACCAATCTACGGCCTCCTGCCCGTCTTCGCCGAGCGAAAAAGGCGTGAAGCGACCCGTAGCTTTATCATATATACTGATGCCATCATCGCGGTGACCCGCCCAGATGCGTCCACGGCGGTCTTCCAGCAAGGAGAGAATGATCGGGCCGTTGAGCGGACTCGTGTCATCTTTAGGTGTGAAAACCTTAAAATTGTAGCCGTCGTAACGATTCAGTCCTTGGCGTGTGCCGACCCAGAACATACCCGAGCAGTCCTGTAAAAGGGCATAAACGGTGTTGTGAGACAGACCGTCCCCCACCGTAAGGTGTTCGAAAATTGGATTCTCTTGGGCAAACAACGGAATGTCCAGCACCAGTAAAAAACACACAAGTAGTTTACACAGCAGATATCTTTTCATGAAGGCAAGGTTAAATCGTGACGAACGAATCAAATGTGGCACTTCTTACTACGGATGAAAAATCTAGCAGGACCGCAGATGCAAGAGCGGACATTTAGAAGGCAGGGGCGAAAAACTTAACCCTCTGAAACTCAACTTTGGCCGTTCCGCTGTTTGCTCGAAGCTGCTTAGTCTGCCAAGAATTGTTCAACCAATGCCACGAGGGCTGCCGGCTGCTCGGCATGCACCCAATGGCCAGCATCTTCCACACTGACTAACTGCGCTTGCGGAAAAAGCTCATGGATGGAAGGTTTATCTTCTTCTGTTATGTATCGGCTGTTGGCTCCTCGGATAAAAAGGCTGGGCGCTTCGAAGGCTGGCCCACTGACAGCAGATAGGATATTGGGATAATCGCGGTAGATAACGGGAAGGTTCATCTTCCATTGGAAACCGCCTGCTTTAGATCGGCTAAGATTTTTGAGGAGGAATTGTACAATAGCCCGATTGTTTAACTTTTCCATCAACTGCGCTTCCGCTTCGCTACGATCCTCGAGCCGATCCAGCGCTAGTGCTTGCAGCGCAGCAAAAATCTCGTTGTGGCCAGCGGGGTAGGCCTTGGGGGCAATATCCACGACCAGCAGTTTCTCCACTTGGTCTGGGTAGTCGAAAGCAAATTGCATAGCGGTTTTGCCCCCCATACTGTGCCCTAGCAGAAAGCAGCGGTGGACCCATTCTATTTCGAAGAAGGCTGCTAGGTCGGCAGCCATTTCGGGGTAAGAGATACTATTCATATGAGGAGATCGGCCGTGGTTGCGCTGATCAATCAGATAAATAGTGAAGTGCTCAGCCCATTGTTTGGCGATGGTTTGCCAATTGTCGGAAGTGCCAAAAAGCCCGTGTAAAATCACAAGGGGCGGCCCTTGTCCGAAGGTTTTAAAATGAAGATCCATGCTACTTTATCGTAATTTATTCAGGCCAGAACTGTAGTGTTTTGCCTTTTTCTTTTAAAAATTGATCGTGTTGATCGTAGTTGGGTAGGACATCGTACACGAGTTTCCAGAAGCGATCACTGTGGTTCATCTCCACGCGGTGAGCCAATTCATGGATGATGACGGCATCCCTTACCTGCGCTGGTGCTAGCAGCAATCGGCTGGAGAGATTGATGTTGCCGGTGTTGGAGCAGCTCCCCCAACGGCTCTGGGTGAGGCGAAGATTAACCCGCCCGATGGGACGGCGAAAATGCTGTTCATTCAGGTCCAATACACGACTTGCTACCTCCCATTGATAACGATGAACAAATAGCCGACTCAGGAGGCTTTGCAGCGCTTGGTTGGATTTATGGAGGGTAAGACCTTCCACCAATTCCAAGCGAACCAGCGCTGGCTCGGAGGGATCTATAACCCCAAAATGAGCCGTGCGATGCGCTACTTCTTTTACCTCAATTTGGTAGGGCATATCCATCACCACCAACTGAGATTGAGCGGCAATGGGCTTGGGGAGGAGGTGCTCGAAGGCGGCTATTTTTTGTTGGAAAGTCTGTATCGCCCACTGCTTCAGGTGGTTGATCATGCGTTCTTCTTCTAGTTTTGGGACGCCGAAGGGAACTCTGAAAATGAGCTGCTTTTTACCTACGGTAGCCCTGCTTCCTCGGCGGTGTTCGCGATAGATACGCAAGGCCACCTTTTTATTGGGTGCCAGTTCCAAAGTCGTTTCCAGATACATACAGGAATAGTATTTTACATTTTACACCCCTTGCGTTTCTTTTGTTGCTGCTTGCCTTGTATTTTTTGGGCTGGCATGGCTATTAAATGATCAACATTGCTCCTGCGTGAGCAACCTTCCAAAGTATGGCTCTCGCAGGAGCAGGCCATACGAGTAGGAGCCAGGTAAGTGCTAAAAAATCCATCCGAAAAGTCTCGGTTGCTAGGCTTTGAAAGCGACCTTTCATTCATCTGTTGCCCCGGCGGGCACGGCGGTGATCCATTAGTTCCTACGGTCTTCTCCCCAGCTCAGTTTACCGCGCAGCGTATCTAGGAAGCCCGTTCCACTGAGTTTAATGAGCTGAATAGAAAAATTATTTTTGCGCACGGCCAGTCGGCAATTGGCTCCGATGGTTTCGAAGCGGCTATCTAAGGTACACAAGAAATTATCCGAACGGCCTTCTACCTCGAAGGTGATGACGGCATCGTCCTTTATCACAATGGGCCGCACATTGAGGTTGTGCGGAGCCACGGGCGTGATCACAAAATTACCACTGCCCGGAAAAACGATGGGGCCTCCGCAACTCAGGCTATAACCGGTGGAACCCGTTGGGGTGGCCACTATCAAACCATCTGCCCAATAGCTATTGAGGTAGGCCCCGTTGATGTAGGTATGGATGGTGATCATGCTGCTGGTATCTCGCTTGAGCAAGGTACAGTCATTGAGGGCGAAAGGCAAGCCATCGAACAAGGGGAGGTTGCTCTCCAGAAAAAGCGTACTCCTGGCCTCTATTTCATAGCGCCCTTGCGCCAGCACCTGTATAGCTTCTCGGATATTCTTTTTCTCCACCCGTGCTAAAAAACCCAAGCGCCCTAGGTTGATACCCAAGATAGGAATGCCTTTATCGCGCACCAGCGTAATAGCCCTTAAAATAGTACCATCCCCTCCCAAGGTGATGATGGCGTCAAATTTTTTGATGTTAAAATCGAGGTAACTACTAAGTGTGCCGACCTCTTTTTTAAAAGTGATGTGGCCTTTCAACTCCTCCAGATAGGGGGCATAAACATAGGTAGTGAACCCAACCTCCGCTAGGGCATCAAAAAGTTCTTGGATGTAGGGGACATCTCCCTGTTTCAATAATTGACTGTAAACTACCAGTTGCATATTTATAAATTTGCTTTCACACCCAGTAAAATGCTTCCTTCCCCGAGCCTGTTATGATGGTAGCGGATATTAAAAACCATATCGTAGTACAACACAACGTCTAAGCCTAGGCTGGCCCCCATCAGCCAAGTGTTGGATAAGGGATTTCTGCCATTATCGAAAGGGCTATTAGCCCAGCCTTGATCTATTTGGCCGCCGATCAATAAGCGCCAAGGTACATAGCGGAAAGCATCTATAAAAGCTAATTTACCAAAATCAATCTTGCCCTTGCCTATTTGTCGTCGCCACCCAGCCCGCAACACCACCATATCCAACCCATCTACCACATAAAACTGGTAACCCGCCAAGCTGTAATTTCCAAACCCGATGGCGCGGTTCTGCAAGAAAGGCTGTTGCTTCCGAATCGGACTATACTTAAGGCCTATACCCGCGTTGATACTGCTTTTCTCACCGATGGGCACATATGTATTGTAGTCGAAAAAGATGCTCATGCCGTCTCTCTCCTTAAAGATGCCCAAGCCGTCTTTCATTACTTCGATGCGCCCAAAACTGCCCTGCCATGGGTAATTGCGCACATCTCGCTTGTCGCGCGTCACCTCAAAGCCTAAGGTGAAGTAGCGCTGCCGGTTTTGTCCTTCCCTGAAAAAATCGGGGTTCAAGAAATGGGCGATGGTATCTGCCACGGATTCCGATCGGTAAACCAAACGCAATAAGTGATTAGCATAAAGCTTAGGTCGGTAGCTAAGATTTAGGCGCAGCTCGCGGTTGCTGTACACAAAGTTGTCCTCGTCTTGGTAGAAGACTTGCTCATTGTTGTTGGTTTCGTAGTTTTGTTCCCTTCTTTTTTGCTGGCTATAGGCTACGCTGATCCCGATATTTTGCGCTTTATTGAGATAGGGCAAATCGTAGCTGGCTCTCGTTTCTCTAGTGTAGCCGTATTGGTATCCCAAGCGGAGCTTATCTCTTCGGCCAGTAAAATTACCCCAAGAAAGGCGGGCGCCGATATTTACACGGTTTAAATCGCGGTTTTGCTCCGTCCACCAGACGTTAAAATTCCTATCCGCCAGCTCAAATACAGGTACGGGATAAATATACCAAGTTTCTAATACTGTTACCACAAAAACAACTTGGTTGCCCTCTGCCTCCCAATTAAGGTAAGTAATTTCGCAGCCTGTAAACAAGCCAGTATTCATTAGGCTGGCGTGCGATTCTTTGACTTTTGCCTCGAGGTCTTTTATGGCAATTTTATCCCCTCGCCCAAAGGCCATCTCCCGAAAAATCGTGGAAGACCGTGTTTTTTTGTGCCCCAAAATGCGTACCTCCTTTACTGTAATGCTATCGGTAGCCGCGCTAGCAACCTGCCCCCAAGCAATGCTGCCCATGCCCAAAAGCCCAATAAGAAATACCAAAAGCCTCATACAGATATTAAGCTACGGAGCAAGCGCTTTATTATCCAAGCCCTCCTGTGTTTTGGTGACGATAGCAAGTAAATCCACTTTCCCTTCTATATCAACCGGGTAGTTTTTTTCCTCTACTGAGAAATACACCCAAAAGAATCAACATAAAAGATACGAGCTGCAGCCATCCAATGGTTTCACGATCCAGCAAACCCCACAACAGCGCCACCAAAGGTACTAAATAACTGACCGTACTACCAAAAACAGCTGAGGTTCGCTGCACCAAACGGAAAAATATGATACTGGCCAAAACGGTACTAAACAAGGCTAAAATACCAACATATAGCAAGCCCTGCCAACCCTCGGGGTGGCTAAGCACCGTTTCCGCAACACCCGCGCCGCTCAAGCTCCAAACCAAAGCAGGGAAGCCCACCAAAAAAAAGCTAACGATTGTGATGGTAAAAGCAGGCATATCTTGCAAATAGGCTTTTACCAAGTTGGAACTAATGGCATAGCAAAGCGTCGCCAACAAAATGAGGCTGGCATACCCCAAATGAAAAGTGGCTCCCGACTCCGTCCGACCCGATAAAACCAAAAGCAAAGCGCCCACCAAACCTAGCAAGATGCCCATGCTCTGCCGCCACTCCACCTTAAAACCAAAAGCCAACCACGCTATCAAAAAAGTGAATAAGGGCGTCAGACTACTCAGCATGCCCGCTACCGAAGAACTGACGTGCAGCTGTGCTGCAGGGTATAGAAAGGACGGCAAACCCGTGCCACACAAACCCACCAGAAAGAGCAAAGGCAGCTGCTGCCGCTTCACCCGCTTGAAATGCGTATAAATAAAAGGTAAGAAAGCGAAAGCAGCGATGCCCAAGCGCAAGCTGGCCACTTGGTAGGGCGTGAAGACCAGCAAGCCTTTTTTAATCAGTATATAACTGGTTCCCCATATCAGACTCAGCAGTACGAGAATGAGATAATCGCTCAGCGCCGGGGCTTTGTTCATTCTTCTGTTTCCACACCAAACTGTGCCTTGCTGGGAATGTTGCAAAGCGCTATCATTTTCACCTCTACCCATTTGAGAACTTTGGCTCCGAGGTCATTTTGATACCAAGACGAGTCTATTCGGCATTAGCCTTTGCGATTGCATTCAGTATCTCCAGCACCCGCTTATTAATCACCTGCACCAAACCCGGCACGTCACTGCTTTTACCCGCTATCTTGAATTCTTCGCCTACGACTGTTTTGTCTTTGCGTAGGCGCACACGTACAGCGACCTCGTCGCCCTCCACGGTGTAAAGCCCTTTCATGGAGTAGGCATTCACATACTCTTCCGCATCTACATAAATTAGTTCCGCTTGCGCCCCCTTTACGGTGATTCTGCGAAAATAATCGCCTAGCGCCTGCCCCAGTCCTAGCACATCCTCCAACTCATCGCTATCCAGAAACACGTTGCGGACGAAGACCGGCTTAATCTGGACTAGGGGAATTTTCTCTCTCACGCTGGCGTCCACAATGCCGATATCGAAGCTTTCTCCGCCTACCGGGAACGCCAAGACAGGTACTTGAATACCTTTGGTGTTGGTGGACAGCTCGGGGACCTGATCGCGGACGTGTTGAAACAGCCTCATCACGTCCACTCGTTTGTCTGACGTAAGAACCTCCTGATTACCCATGCCCTCCAACAGGCTGTAGGTGAGCAGCCCTTGGCCGTACTGACCCGCCTCGTAGCTCAACTTGTCAGCTGCGCTGCCTGTGAGAATGAACATACCGGTGCGATCTTTCAGGCGTTCCAGTGCCCGGATCTGGGCAGAGTTGATGTCCCGGCTGACGATGGCTAGGTCTTCCACGATCTTACCAGAATGGCAAGCATCAATAATCATCACCTGCTTGAGGGCGGGGATGGCCCTGATCCACTCGGCCAGTTCTGCCGAAGAGATGCCGTAGCTGTTGAGTATTTCGGGATCCTTGAGGTCCTCGCTGCGGATGTCCTTGGTGAGGTAGTAGAATTGGCTGTTATCCGCCGTACCGTAATTCGTGCCGTGGCCAGAGAAGTAAATGACTAGCACGTCTTGGGCTTTGGCATTGGCGGCGATGTTGGTGAAAGCTTTTTCAATAGAAATTTTGTCCGAGATGTCTTGTCGATCTGCACTTTTCGCATCGGTGTTGAGCAGTACGACCTCCACCCGATCGTAGATCTTGGGCGCGGCGGCGCGCAGAGCCTGACTGAAGTAGTCCGCGTCCTTGTCTGCGAAGGTTAGATCTAGTTGGTTCCCGGCGTAGTCGGCCGTACCCACCACAACGGCGTAAAGGCTGATCAGTTCGTAATCTGATTCATCATCGGTGCCACCTGTCGCCGAACTGCTGCCTCGGCCGACAACCGGCGGGTTGTAGTCCAGCTCCAAAGGAGCGCTCGGGAGCCAGCCTTTCGCGTTGTAGGCACGCAAGAGCAGTTTGTTGGTTTTGCCAGGTAGGTAGTAAGCGCCAAATTTAGTGAGGTCTATGGTGACGGACTCCGCTCGCTCGGAATTGGCATCTTCTTTTACTTCCTTGCCGTTGACGAAAAAGCTGAGCTTGCCGATGCCGCCGGAACGGGGCGTAAGCCGGATGTGAAGCTTACGTCCGTCCTCGCTCAACCGCGCCTCCATTGTGGGATAGAGAGGAACTTCCCCAAAGCCCTCCACTGAGCGCGGGCGATTTTGGCTGAAGCCCAGCAGATGTTGCAGTAGGCCGGGTTCGTAATAGCGCTGCTTGAGTTGCTCCAATTCGATGACTTCGAGGCCCACCATAAAGTACATGAGCCGCATGGCGCCTGGCGAGGCGTCGAACAATCCTTCGGGTGTGGTGATGACCCATTCGTGCCCCTGCATCAAGATGATTGTAGCTAACTCTTTACCGGTGGCGGTATCCCAGAGTCGGATGGTATGGTCTTCCGACCAGCTTAGCACAAAGCGATCGTTTTGCAGAAAGATCGCGTCGATCACATCGAGCCGGTGTCCTCGAAAGGTTTGCAGGATATCACCTTCTAAACTGATCCAATGGCTGATTTCGTTTTCTCTTATTAGCAAGCTCTGCTTGTCTTGGGCAAAGTCAGAAAAATAACTCCTAACAGGCGCACGCTCTAAGGTACGGACGAAGCATTCTTGAATGGAGTCCCGCGTCAGATAGATATCATCATTTCCATGATATACCGAAGTAGGGTTCGCGAAGTCGCGCAAACACTGAAAATCCCAAACGCGGGGAGAGCCTTTCGTCGGGCTAGTTAGAAGATACTTTTCGTCAGGCGACAAACAAACAGCAGAGACGGAACTCCATCCCTCTACCACTCCATCCCAAAACTGGAAGGCCGTTCTTCCCTGTTCGAATATCATAACGGCGCCGGCAGTGGAACTAAAAAACCGTCCCGGATTTAAGTATTCACTCAATTCGAAATTCGGGTCTTCGTCACCTTCTATCGTATAGTGCCCGTTGTAGGCAACAAACAAGCCTTTTCGGGCATTGATTTGTGTGATAAACCGTCGATAAGCGACCGCAGCCGTATCAACCGCAGCAGGATCGAATGCTTGCAGCCGGTTATTTTTCAGATCCAATATTGCCATTTCTCCGGAGGCTGCGTCATCTTTCTCCGAATCACCTTTCTTTGATAGATTCAACAAAAGGGCGTGTTCTTCCGACAACTTGGCTACGTGCGTCGTTTTTGCAGCCAACCCACTCTGAAAACGTCGTATAACCGTACCGTCCAGATCGATGATTTCCGCCGAGCCGTCGTCAAGGCCAACCAACACCGTACTACCTGCTGGGTCGAATACTGCATTGGCTGGACGGTTGCATATATCATCGATTATTTCCTTGCTGCAATTCGGCCCATACAACCGTTGTATTGACCACTGGCGATTGCCCTGCCGATTTCGCAAGGTAATCTGCTTATTGCTGGAGTTGCGCCACAGCACCTTAGACCCGTCGGGAGAAATCTCGAGAATGTGTCCAAAATTATAACTCCTTTCTTCGCCGACTTCGCTTGGCACACTAAAATCTGGTCGCAACCATTTATTCGACGAGCCGGCACCTGCGATGTCGTACACTTGGGCGGCCGAGGTGCTGCTGCAAAATACTTTTTTCTTGTCCTTTGAAAAACCCAGTCGCACCCATGAAATAGGATAACCGATAGCGCTGCAACTGAACATGATGTCCGCCTCTGAAGCTTTGCCGATGCGCTTGATCAATTTGCCCGCTAGGTTGTACCAAGTTAGCGTACCGTCCGCAAATGCGACGAGAATACACGCCTGATCGGGGCTAAACTCGGCGGCAGCGGTCATCTCTGGTAGTGCAACAGTCCATTTTCGTTTGCCGTCCGCCGTCCAGCATTCCAGCTTCGTTCGGGTCAAATGAAGAAAATACTGCCCGTCGGGAGAAAACCGATTTGTGATGAACCTGTTTTCGATGGCAAAAGGCTGCCTGTTGCCAGTGTTCAGGTTGTGTAGATAATTGGTATCCCCGGAGGCGTACAAAAGTTTCGTTTCATCGGGTGAAAATACGGGAGCGTTGCTGCACCGCAAAACCACGCGGCCGTCGAGAGTCCACACCACGGTGCTGTCCTTAGATTGGGTGTACACGTATGTGCCTTGAGGAGAAACCCCAACGCCAGTGATAGCACCCGTACCTGGATTCAGCGTGCGTAGCACACGCCCTTCGAGGTCCCATATTTTAGCCAATTTATCGAGCGAACCGGTAAGTATCCAGCGGCCGTCAGGAGAATAGGCCACCGAGGTCAAGGCTTGGGTATGCCCAACGGGAAGACCCAGTTCAGGTGCTTGAGCGCCTAGTAGGTGTATTCCTACAAGCAACCAAATCACGAAATAATTTCTTAGCCGTGTATTATTCATAGTCCATTTTATTTTTTCCTTGCCCTCCTTTTCCGATACACCCTTACACCTAGGTAAAGTTACAGCATTATGCAATATGCTTGGCTTTGGAGGAGCTTTTTTTACTTATTCGCGCTCATCTCCATCAAAGCGAGGCCAGTCAGGTTACGAAAGCTAAAAGATTGCGTTGGTGCGGAGCTAGGTGAGCGCTGCGTGCAACTATCATATGCATAAAGGTAGACTGTTCAATGTGCCTGTAAATGTCCGCTACGGTTACCAGTTTTGTGCAAGAATGATTACGTTTCGTTAGGAAGACGCTGAAGGCGTCAAAACGTGAATAGCCCCTGGATTTATTCAGGGGTAAGCGAAAATGTCACCCCCAATTAAAATCGGGGGCTAATCATGTATTACCCCATTCCGGGGTAAGCGGCTTCGATGAACATGTGGCAATAAAGTCTGAGACCAAAAACAGTGTCCTAAACGCAAAGCAGATTGAGCAGCCTAGGCATAAAGGAATGACCCCCCGCGTCAGTGGCCAGACCAATCAGTCAGAAAAATACCAACAATTCTCAGTGTAGCCGAAGGATCGCTTTCAGTATACTCTAAACACTTCGTTTTGTGCTATTTTTAGCATAAGCACTGCTCAAAATGGCATTACACTGCTCCTGCAATTGTGCCCGCCGTGCCCGTCTGGGTCTTCCAACTCGCCTGGGCCGTGCCCGCCTGGGCTTAGCAGGGCGAGAGCCAAATTGACAATTGCTAGCCAAATACAAGAACGCTACAATTGATCCCCCGATTCAGCTCTCGAGATAAGCCCTTGTTACTCTTCTGTTTCCACACCAAACTGTGCCTTGCTGGGAATGTTGTAAAGCTCTATCATTTTCACCACCACCGATTTGGGAACTTTGGGGCCGAAGTCATTCTGCCGCACCCACCCCATGGCATCCTCCTCTCCGTTGATCGCTTGCAGCTCCCACTTGCTATCCAGTCGATCTACATTGCTATCAATGATGAGGTAGTTCTTCTGTCCATCTGGCTGCACATACCAGACACCGCTATGCGTTTGCCGCTCCCAATGGCCACCCATAAAGGAGCCGTCTTTGTTGAATAAAAACCACTGCCCGTTTCCCCGCCGGCGCTGCGGTATGCTGGCATGGCTATCGTAGTAATGCTCCACTACCCAATAGGATTTGGTCAGTATCTGCGGCATACGCGTTTGCATAGCAGGCGGCGCTATCTGCCCATAAGCCCCCAGAGCCGTGTATTGGCTGTTCAGTTCTTGCTCCGCTAGCAAGGGGTGAATATAAAGCGGCTGGTAAGCGGCGGTATCTATCACCGTGAGCGTTGTTCCGCTACTGATATTTTTTTGCCCGCCTTCTTGGCAGCTTTCGATCAACAACAAGAGCGCAAAAAGAGAAATTAAGGATACGTAGTTCATGGAATTAGCCTATTTTGATGCGCAAAGGTATTAGCATTTTTCCACTTTTTCCAAAAATACGCGCTTGGGATGGCAAAACCTCCTTCAAAGTTACAGGTTTTGCACCCTGCTCCGAGGTGTCGTTCGCAGGCGCAGCGGTGCGAATACTCCTCGGAGCTGTGGTGCGCCGAGCGATGCCGAAGCGCGGTGCAACACGGTGCTTGTGAACTTACGTGAAAACCATAGCGCATACAGTTTGAATATTGGCACATATGCAGGAGCAAAGCCAAGCCCTACCAATAGCAAAGCCGCCCCACAGCAGCGGCCTAGTCCAAATCCAATAAAAAATACGTTTCATTCATGGCTATATCGCCTGTTCTAGCAGCGCCCGGCTCGCAGCCAAACTGCACAAAGCCAGCCTGCTCGTACAAAGCTATCGCTGCCTGCGCATGATGAGAGACCGTAAGGATAATACGCGATAATCCCTCCATTTGCCGGCATCGGCTCAAAGTTTCCTCCAGCAATTGCTTGGCAATGCCGCGCCCTCTGCCCTCCTCCCGCACATAAACGCCCCAGAGGTAAGCTCGGTGGCGCCGCTTGGGCGCTGTGTAGCGCATCAAGCCCATTATGCCCAACAGCCCTTCTTTCTCATCGAAATACCCGAGCATAAAATTTTCTTCGTTCCAATGGCTCATCTCTTGGCGCGTCAGTTCCCGATCTATCTCCTCATCAGGCAATTGTATAAAGGCTAGCGGAGCTTTCGTAAAACTCTCTCGTCGCATAGCAATATAGGCTTCCAGATCAGCCGGGGTGAGTGCTCGTATCATAGCGCGAAAATACAGCCTCATGGCCGTAGCAACAATAGCTGACCAGAATAATTAGCCGTTTGCTGATCCGCAAACAAAACACTTGCCTTGTAAACATAGTAGTCCGCTCCGGCAGGCTGTCCACGAATATACCCATCCCAGCCACAATCCTCCTCAAGGCAGTCGCGCCGCTGAAAAACCAGCCCTCCCCAACGATTGAAAATAGAAAAATCCAGTACCCGCGCTACTTCCTTGCCGTAAGCCGGCCGGAAAGTATCGTTGATACCATCAAAATTAGGCGAAAAGGCAGTAGGAAAATAAACCCTGCGCTGCTGCGCCTCCTCCAAAGCCGTAATCCGCACCCAGGTACTATCCACCCGCGGGGGCGTGATGGAAAAAAAAGCAAAATCGTCTAAGGCGAAGTCATTGCCCTGTGGATTGGTGTTCTGGTTGACGATACAGATTTCCGCCACGCTGGCCGTATCAGAAAACCAAGTGGTGAAAAACTGCCGCCACTCACAAACCCTACTGCTAGCCGCAAAACGATTCCCCAGTGGCTGCCCATTAATAGAAAAGGCTAGCAGCGCTGGGTTGGTGGGATTCACCGACATCAGCCAAGTAGAAAAAGCATAATCCTGCCTCGGTTCCACGGGGATGCGCTGGCACCAGACGCGCTCGTTGGCCCTCGGAGAGCCATCCACCACCATCATCAAACCATTGCCACTGCGGTCTGGGCAATCACTAAAATACTGAGGGTTCAGGTTGGCGGCGCTCGTGCTGATCCCGTACAAGCCCTGTGTATTGATTATATTACGGAAGGGGTAATCGCTCAAAAAGGCCGTATCTCCGAGCGAAAAATCAGGGTTAGAAATCAAATTATCACCTTCCAACTCGGGCAAACTCGTTACAACAAACCAAGTAGGTAGCAGCGGCCGCGCCATCGGGTTGCGAATACTCGCATTACTTACCTCCGAGGCAGGTTGCCAAGCATAGGCAAAACGATCAACAGGCCCATCGAGCTGCACTGCTTCCCCGGGTAAGCAAACCACAATCGTATCCCGCTGGGCTAGCAGCGAAATCATTCCGAGGCACAAAGCCCATATAATAGAGGTACAGCGAAGGATCATCAAAGCCACCTATTCTGAAGTGAATAATCTGATGCAAGATAAGTCATTTCATCTAACTAACTAGCGCAAAGCGCTGCAACCCATTACAACTAAAGCCAGCGCCCATGAGTTATTGAATCATAACCAAAACAATGCATTCATGAAGCACACGTATTTATTTTTGGTTGGTCTTCTCTTGGCTAGCCTACTCCAATCTTGCGGCGGTTCGGAATCGGCTGCCAGCAATACCGAAGATCCAGCCGAGACCAGCAGCTGGAAACCAGCCGATCCGGTAGCAGCCACCTTCAGCAGCAGCCCCGTAGGTGTAAAGGGTGAAGAAGTGAGCTATCGCACCGATAGTACACTCCTCAAAGGCTATATGGCGCAGCCAGAAAATCTGGATAGCAAGCGGCCAGGCATCCTGGTGATTCACGAGTGGTGGGGCCACAACCAATATGCCCGCGACCGCGCCGATATGCTGGCTGCCCTAGGCTACGTAGTGTTAGCCGTAGATATGTATGGCGAAGGTGCCACCGCCAGCCACCCGGAAGATGCCGGAAAATTTGCTGGCGCCATTATGTCCAATATGCCCGAAGCCGAAGCGCGCTTCCAAGCAGCGCTGGAGCAATTAAAAAGCCATCCACAAGTAGATGCTGATCGGATAGGTGCCGTCGGCTATTGCTTCGGGGGCAGCGTTGCCCTCACCATGGCCAATGCTGGTTATGAGCTAGATGCCGTAGCAGCACTGCACGCTGGCGTAGGCTTGCCCATCATGCCCTCCGCTGAAAACAAGCCCAGCGGAAAAATACTGGTCGCCAATGGCGCCGCCGACCCCTTCATCCCCATGGAAAGTGCCGCCGCTTGGTCTAAAGCCATGGAAACAGCTGGTGCCGACTACACCTACCTCGCCCTAGAAGGTGCAAAGCACGCCTTCAGCGACCCCGGTGCCACCGAAAAAGGAATCGAGTTCGGCCTCCCCCTAGAGTACAACGAAGCCGCCGACCGCGACTCTTGGCTAGCCATCCAACAATTGTTTGCTAGCGCTTTTTAGCCATCAATAAAAAAGCCCCGCGCCTTTCGGCGCGGGGCTTTTTTATTACAGCAAAGGCTAAGACTAAAGCGCAAAACTCTCGCCACAGCCACATTCCCTGGAGGCATTCGGGTTGTTGAAAAAGAAGCCCTTGCCATCTAGGTCATCGCTGAATTCTAGCGTAGAATTGCAGAGGTAGAGGAAGGATTTTAGGTCGCAAACGACCTTCGTGTCGTTGTCGTCAAAAACCTGGTCTCTTTCTCGCAGCTCGTTATCGAAGTCTAGGTTATAAGTAAGGCCAGAGCAGCCCCCGCTGGTGATAGACACCCGGAGGAAATAATCGTCGGAGAATGCTTTCGCTTTCCGAATTTCTTCTAGCTTGCGCTTCGCGCTATTGCCAACAAATAACATATAACTACTAATTTATGCTTCTACCGCCGCATTCGCCTTTTGCTTCTCCTGGAAGTCAGCAATGGCGCTTTTTATAGCATCTTCCGCCAATACAGAGCAGTGGATTTTCACAGGTGGTAGTGCCAATTCCTCCACAATAGCCATGTTGTCTATAGCGAGGGCTTCGTCAACGGTTTTGCCCTTGAGCCACTCGGTAGCAAGTGAGCTGGAAGCAATAGCCGAGCCACAACCGAAGGTCTTGAACTTGGCGTCCTTAATTGTTTGCGTTACGGGATCCACTTCGATCTGTAGGCGCATGACGTCCCCACACTCAGGGGCACCAACAAGGCCAGTGCCTACATTAGCGGATGATTTATCGAGCGTACCCACGTTGCGGGGGGCTTTGAAATGGTCTAAAAGTTTTTCACTGTAAGCCATGATATTATTGTTTAGTTGATTAAAAAATTGTCTTAGCGTAGCTAGGATTAGTGGGCGCTCCACTCAATGCTTTCTAAGTCGATACCCTCTTTGTACATTTCCCAGATGGGGCTGAGATCGCGCATGTGGTTGACGCCCGCCTCTAGCAGTTCTATGGTGCGGTCTATGTCTTCTTCCGTGGTAAATCGGCCTAGGCTGAAACGGATAGAGCTATGCGCCAGATCATCTCCTAAGCCCAGCGCCACCAGCACGTAGCTGGGTTCCAAACTGGCCGAAGTACAAGCCGAACCGGAGGAAACGGCAATGTCTTTATTGAAGGTCATCATCAGCCCCTCGCCCTCTACGTGCTTGAAGCTGATGTTGGTAACGTGTGGCATCCGGCTTTCGCGGCTGCCGTTCACATAGGTTTCTTCCAGGCGGCTGGTGAGCGCTTGCTCCAACTTGTCGCGCAGCTTGGATAAACGCTCTGCGTCTTTTTCCATTTCCTGGCTAGCAATTTCTGCCGCTTTACCGAAGCCAACAATGCCCGGCACGTTGAGTGTGCCGGAGCGCATACCGCGCTCGTGGCCACCGCCGTCCATTTGGGAAGTTACCTTTACCCTTGGGTTTTTGCGGTTCACAAACAGTGCACCAACTCCTTTGGGGCCATACATCTTGTGGCTGGTGAAAGACATCAAGTGAACGCCTACTTCTTTGGGGTTGACGGGGATTTTGCCCACCACCTGCGTAGCATCGCTCATGAAGAGTACGCCGTGCTTGGCACAGATATCACCAATCGCCTTCATGGGTTGTATGACGCCCGTTTCGTTGTTGGCCCACATCACCGATACCAAAATGGTCTTGTCGGTAATAGCTGCTTCCAATTCTGCCAAGTTGATAAGCCCTTCGCGATCGACATTCAAGTAGGTGACTTGGCCGCCCATCTTTTCGATCTTCTGGCAGGCATCCAAAACAGCTTTGTGCTCGGTCTTTACTGTGATGATGTGGTTGCCTTTGCGAGCATACATCTCGAACACACCTTTTAGGGCAAGGTTGTTAGACTCTGTCGCACCAGATGTGAATATGATTTCGCGTTGGTCGGCATGGATCAGGTTAGCGATTTGCTCGCGGGCGTAATCCACTGCTTCTTCTGCTTTCCAGCCGGCGGGGTGGTTGCGGCTGGCTGCATTTCCCGGATTCTCATAGAAAAAAGGGAGCATAGCATCCACAGCCCTGGGGTCGGTAGGGGTAGTAGCGTTGTTATCTAAGTAAATGAGGCGGCTGCTCATGATTGTTATTATTTAGAGTTAATCTTACTAAGCTTGAACACGCCTAGTGTTGCTTTGTTTTACAAAGATGTAAAAAAAAGTGACATTTATCACCCTTTTATTTCAAAAACTTTGCTACCGAAAGCTACAGCCTTGCTCCTGCCTTTTGGCCATAAAAAATCATAACAAGCGCTTGCAAACCGCCGAAGGTAAAAAGGCTGAAAGTGTAGCCTCTAAACCTTCTGGCAACTCAAGGAAATACCAAGTCATTTTTTCGTGACTATAAATTGCCACTGCCCGCTTGGGGATGCTGAGGCGTATGATCTCTTCCTCCTCCTCGAAGCAGACTTTCTCCGCACCAAGCTCTTGCTGATACTGTGCTACAATGGCTGCTACATAGGTCTTGTCTTCCTTGGCCTCTGCCTGAAAACTGACTTGCACATTCCTCAGGTAGGGAATGCTGGCGTAGGTATTCTCCCCTTCCCTAATGAACTGGATTTTCCTTGGTAGGGGCGCAACAAAAGTTTGCAAAATCAGATCCGGGTGGTAAGCATTGCGCTGGCAAGCTGCTTGGATGTCTTCCTTGGCTATTACTTCGAAGAGGGAAGGATACAAAAAAGTGGTCATCCGACCAAACTGCTGCTGCGCCACCGTTTGCTGGTAAGCAGCCCATCGATCCTCTAGTTCTAACAACAGGGTGGCTTGGTCTTGAGCGAAGACTCCAGAGAAAAAGAGAAATAAAAAAGTAGAAAGAAGGAATAAACGCAAAGTGGGAAGGACTTTTTTTAAAGGCTATTACAGGGTTTTCACATCACAAAGATAGGTAGCTTTGATGAGCTTTTTTGCTTTCTTTCCACTTATTCCCTTATTTTTGAGCAATGACAAAGAAAACAGCAAAAATGCCCAATTGGCCGAGCCTTGCTGATCAATTGGAAGGCGATTTGGAGCTGGATCAGCTGCATCGCATCCTGTTTGCCACCGATGCCAGCGTGTATCGCAGCCTGCCTTTGGCGGTAGTTTTTCCCAAGACGGAAGCGGATATTGTGGCCACCGTGCGTTTTGCCACTCGCCATCAATTGGCCATCACGCCTAGAGCCGCTGGTACCAGTCTGGCTGGCCAGGCCGTGGGGGAGGGCATCGTTGTGGATGTGAGCCGCTACATGACCCAAATCCTACACATCAACCTAGAAGCAGGCTACGTACTGGTTCAGCCCGGCTTGATTCGCGACCAGTTGAATGCCCAACTAGCCCCGCTGGGTTATTGGTTTGGGCCGAATACCAGCACCGCTAATCGCTGCACCCTCGGCGGCATGCTAGGCAACAATAGCTGCGGCACCACCAGCATCAGCGTGGGCAGCACGCGCGATCATACGCTGGGCGTTCGCTGTGTTTTATCGGATGGTAGCGTGGCGGAGCTTACCGACATAAAGCCTGAATCTCTCGCTCAGAAGGCCTTTCATCAGGTAGCAGAAAATCGGCTATTGGGGGTTTCTTTTTCGGATTTAAATCAGCCAGAAGATGGCTCACGCAGGAGCAGTGCCTATATAAAAGGAGTCGTGCCTACCGCTAAAGCCTCCGATCGGTTAGCTAGCATTTACGAACATCTCCTCCAGCAGCTCAGCAATGCCGACTTTCGGGATCGCCTCGCGGCGGCTTACCCCCGACCCGATATCGACCGCCGCAATACCGGCTATGCCCTAGATCTTCTCGCTCAGCAAGCGCCTTTTAATCCAGACGGGCCGCCCCTGAACCTCTCGACCTTGCTAGCTGGCTCGGAAGGCACTTTGGCTTTCACCACCGCCATCAAGCTGCGTATTTTGCCCTTGCCGCCAGCCGGAACAGCCGTGATTGCCTTGCATTTCCCCACGGTCTTGAATAGCATGCGCGCCGTAGTGCCTGTGATGACTCACCAGCCCTTTCTTTGTGAACTGATGGACGATGTCATCCTCGAAGCCGCCCGCCAAAACAGCGCCCAAAGAGCCAATAGTATTTTCATCGAAGGCCAGCCTGGTGGGTTGCTCCTAGTAGAATTTAAAGCAGAGACGGATGAGGCGGCCGCGCAATTGGCCACAGCGATGCTAGCCGAACTCCCCGAAGACACCCATTGCTATGCTGCGCCCGTACTGCTGGGTTCGGCCACCGAAAAAGTATGGCAACTACGCGCCGCTGGCCTGGGGGTTCTGGCCAATATTCCTGGCGAAAAAAAGGCCGTGGCTTGTATAGAAGATACGGCCGTGGCGCTGGAAGACCTGGCCAACTACATCGCCGAATTTAGCGAATTGATGCAGCAATTTGGGCAGCGCGCCGTGTATTATGCCCATGCCGGAGCGGGGGAAATCCACTTGCGCCCCATCCTAGACCTCAAGACCAGCGAAGACCGGCAGCACTTCTACGACATCACCCATCAAGTGGCCATACTGGTAAAAAAGTACCGCGGCAGCCTCAGTGGCGAACACGGCGATGGGCGGGTGCGGGCGGGCTTTATTCCCCTGATGCTAGGCGACGACGTTTACCAGGCCCTCTGCCAACTCAAGGAAGTGTGGGATCCGCAAAATATCTTCAACCCCGGCAAGATTATCCACGCCCCCGCCATGAACGAAGGCCTGCGCTACGAAGCCGAGCAGCAAACGCCCGCTTTCGATACGCTGCTAGATTTCAGTTCCAGCGGCGGACTGCTTCAACTGGCCGAAAAGTGCAATGGCTCCGGCGACTGCCGAAAAATCAGCGGCGGCACGATGTGCCCTAGCTACCGCGCCACCCGCCAAGAAAAAGACAGCACCCGTGGCCGCGCCAATGCCCTACGGGAAATACTCACCAGGGAAAACGAGCAAGGCTCGCCCTTCACCCATCCCGTCTTAGCAGAAGCCCTAGATCTTTGTCTGAGCTGCAAAGCCTGCACCGCCGAATGCCCTAGCAATGTGGACATGAGCAGCCTCAAAGCCGAATACCTCTACCAGCGCCACCGCGAGCAAGGCGTTCCTTGGCGCTATCGTCTATTTGCGCACACAGATGAAGTCTATCGCTGGGGCAGTTATTGGCCGGGACTGTTTAATTTCGGCTTACAACTTGCTGGCCCGTTCAAAAAAATACTTGGCGTGGCTGCCCAGCGATCGCTGCCGACCGTAAGCCAGCAAAGCTTGCGCGTCTGGTATCGGAAAAACCCTGGGAAAAAGCAGGAAAAAAAGCTCTATTTCTTCGGGGATGAATTCACCAACTACCAGGATGCGCACATTGGTACAGCGGCCATACAACTGCTGCGCGGCCTGGGCTATGAGGTGCTTTGGCCGGAGCATGCGCCCAGCGGTCGGGCAGCCATCAGCAAGGGACTCCTAGAAAAAGCCCATGCCTGTGCTAGGGAAAACGTAAGCATCTTTGCTCCCTTGGTCTCCGAAGAGCAACCCTTGGTGGGCATTGAACCCAGCGCCCTCCTCAGCTTCCGCGATGAATACCCCAAGCTACTCCGGGGCGAAGAACAGCAGCAAGCCGAGCAATTGGCTCCCCATGCCTACACCATCACCGAATTCCTCTACCGCGAAGCCCAAGCTGACCGCATCGGTAGCCAGCATTTCACCGATCAGGCTGCCGATATTCGCCTACATAGCCACTGCTACGAGAAAGCCCTCAGCCGACCGGAAGAGACGGCCTTTTTGCTTTCCCTGCCCAAGCACTACAGCGTGCAGCCCATCCCCAGCGGTTGCTGCGGCATGGCCGGCTCCTTCGGCTATGAAGCCGAGCATTATGCCGTCAGTATGACCATCGGGGAGGAGGTGCTTTTTCCCGCTATCCGCCAAGCAGCCAAAGCACAGCTCATTGTCGCCACAGGTACGAGTTGTAGGCATCAAATCAAGGACGGTACGGGGCGGCAGGCGCTGCACCCAGTGGAGGTTTTGGTCAGTGTCTTAAAAAGTGACTAACCACTATTCCTTGTAGGACTTTATATCAACGTAATTTAACGAGATGAATTCACCATCAAGGTGCTCGAAATCTTTACCAGTTGTGATAAGTATTAGATCGTACAAACTACTTGTCGCAGCTATCCACAAGTCATTTTTTCCCATATTCCTTGCCGAACCAGAGAGCGATCTCTTGGGGTGCTTTCCTTGACTATATGCGTCAATCTCCGCGTACCTGCTAATTAGCTCTTCTATGTTTATATCTACAATCGTGAGATGACCTAGCATTTTGCGAAAAGCTTGCTTTTTCTTTTCCCCGTGCCCTCTCTGGAGCATTAGCGATTCTATTTCACCGATCGTCACAACGGAAACAAATAGCATGTTACCATCTTGTAGAAGCTCCAAATCTTTTTCAACTTGTTGAGCAAGGGGAGAACTTTGGGTGTAAATTAATACAATATTGGTGTCCAAAAGGTAATTTATGAGATACGCTAGGCATTTAAATCCGCTAAAAGCTCTTCTATGGGGTCGTTGAGTTCCACTTCTCGTGCTAAAGAGAAAAAGGTATCAGCACTGATCGGCTTGGTTTGTTGTTCTTCTATCATCTGAGCCAAGCTTACATTCTTCCTAATAGGCTTGACAGCATCCCATACATTAGGTTTCTTGATTGTCTGTTGTATCAACTGTAGCGCCTCCTGCTCTATTGCTGCCAACAGACCATCGTCATTTATTCCCATCACGAGTTCAATGATATTTAATTTCCTTATCTGTTGGTTTACCATTATTGACCATCTACTTTATCAAAAACCTACTACAAGATGCAGCTTTTTCCTGATTAATCCAACTTTTAGGCGATAAAACATCTATTTTCACCCCATGTTATTACCATTTTTACAGCAAGGCATTCGCGAAGCAGGCTGCGACGAAGCAGGACGAGGCTGCCTGGCCGGCCCCGTCTTTGCGGCGGCGGTCGTTTGGGATCCCGCCTTAACCCACCCGCTGATCAACGACAGCAAACAACTCAAGGCGGCCGACCGCTTCGCCGCCCGCGAGCTGATCCAAACCCACGCTCTCGTCTGGGCCGTAGCTAGTTGCAGCCCCCAGGAAATTGACGAGCTCAATATCTTCCGCGCCAGCTACACGGCCATGCACCGCGCCATCGCCCAGCTCCAGCCCCCGCCCGAGCAACTGCTCATTGATGGCAAATTCTTCATTCCCTACCACGATCTCCCCCACCATTGCATCATCAAAGGCGATGGCAAATACCTCAGCATCGCCGCCGCCGGCATCCTCGCCAAAACCTATCGCGATGAGCACATGGCCGCCCTCCACCAACAATACCCCCACTACGGCTGGGAACAAAACCAAGGCTACCCCACCAAAGCCCACCGCGCCGCCATCGAAAAACACGGCCCCAGCCCTCACCACCGCCAAAGCTTCCGACTGCTGAAGGAGGAGGGGGAGCAGTTGGTGCTGGATTTGCCCAACGATGAATAAGCCCCAAAACGAATGAGATGGGGGCAACAATCAAAACCCCACAATAGGAATCTTGCCATCTTTTCGCACTTTAGCAGGCCCCCAATCCCTCCTTTTTCTTATCTTGTCGGCTGATTAACTCCGCTTAGCGCCTTATGCCTACTCCTATCCAAAAAAATATTGTCTATGGCAGCATTACGGCTGCTGGTAATGTCCATATCGGTGACATTATTTACCATATTGATCGCGACTTTCTGTCGGGTAGTGTGCTCTTTCTTCGCTTGGATAAAACGGAAGGGAATAACTGTCTAGCCACACTCACCATCAAAAGTAAGCACAGCGAGCAAAACAGCCTGACTGGCAGCGGCGTCAAATGGTGCGAAAATATAGAGGTCAGCATACCTACCGATTTGTTCGAGCGCCTCAGCGAATTTCTCAGCTTCCGCCGCAGCGTAGGTGGCAATACGCGCTTGCACAACAGCAGAAATATCAACCCATCGGCTATTATTGCTATGGAAAATCTGCTTTCTCGGCAGCTTTTCTATACCTTTCTTGAAGGCGAAATTGGCAAAGCTTGTGCGCATTTCATCGGCTTGCTCGAAGCCCATCGCATCGAAGAACTGCTGCTGGTTATTTCCTCCGACGAAGACAGCCTCATCAACCTTCCTTTTGAGATGGCGCTGCCCCTGCTGTTTCCCGCCCAGCAAGGCGAAGCCAAAAGGAGTCTCGCTAACAATAATTTCGGATTGATTCGCACGCAGGTAAATGCACTCGAAACCTTTCACCTACAAGGCCGGAATGCTTCGGCGGCACCCTTGAAAATGCTCTTTATCACCGCCTTGCCCGAAAACCTAGATGAGCGCGGCAAAATGCTGCAAATAGAAGAAGAACAAAGCCGCCTGATACAAGCCATCGGCGCGCTGGAAGCCACCAGCGATAGCCAGCCAAAAATCGTTATTGAGTTCCTGGATAATGCCTCTTTGACAGAGCTGGACAAAGCCCTTCACGCCCGGCAGCACGATATTGTACACATCAGCGGCCACGGTGCTTATCATTCGGCAGCCAACAAAGGCGTTTTATATTTTGAGAATGAAGACGGCGATGAGGAACAAATCACGGGCGCGGCGCTAGGCGAGTGCCTGCGGCAGCACGCCTGCGTGAAACTGCTGATTTTAAGCGCCTGCGAAACCGCTATCGCAGGCAGCGAAGGCGGCGTCACTCAGCAACTAGCCCAGTATGGTGTGCCTGCTATAGTAGCAATGCGCTTTGCCGTAACGGATGATGGCGCCAAAGTATTTACCACCGAACTCTACACCCAGCTAGCTAAAGGCTTATCGCTGACCCGCTCGGTGGCCTATGCCCGCGAAGCCCTACACAAAGAAGTAGCCAAAGAAAGAGAACAAAGCCCACAATTCCCCCACATAGCCGAGTGGTTCACCCCCGTGCTGTACCAAAACCAAGCAGTAGGGTCACTCATAGACAAGCGGCAAGCCTACGACCAAGATTTACATCGGCGTTTTTACCCCCAAAGAAGCCTACTCATAACCCTTGACCCGCGCTTGATTGGCGAAGGTTTTATTGGCAGAAAAAGCTATTTAATACAAATGCGCAAAGCATTTCGGGCAGGAAAACACCTTTGCTTATATGGTTTGGGCGGCTTGGGTAAAACTACCTTGGCCGAGGCTTTTGCCCACAACTACGACAACCGCAGCTATAGCCACAATATTCTAATTTTCAGGGGCGGCGCTCAGATCAATGAAGCCCACATCCTCACTACGCTCCATGAGTGTATTGCGGAAATAAATCCAAAATTGGCCAAACAACTAAAAAACGAAATAGAAGACCCACAGACACCCCTGCTAGATAAGCTCCAGCTCCTGATAAATAACTACCTGCGCAATCGAAAAACCATTCTGCTCTTCGATAATGCCGAAGACATACAGACCGATGAAGCCGGCGACTTGCAAAAAAACATCGGTAGCAAGCGTCTCAGCGCTTTCTTGCAACACTTGTGCGAAAATGCACCTCCTAACTGCCATATTTTATTCACCACCCGCTACAAAATGGAAGACTTGGCTGCTGTA
>DAITME010000019.1:0-57114 GCA_036835305.1 Lewinella sp. | reverse complement strand
TATCCGCGGCCGATTACTGAAAGCAAACGACCTACTTTTTAGCCAACAAAATGAGCGTTATGTAGATATTCGAATGAACGCGAATGAGGAAAATTTTCAAAATTTTTCGCTTACATCCTTTTCAGATCATCGCTATTTAGTTGGCTCCAGCCAGCGTTTGTATTACATGGATTTGTTACTGGATAGTATTATTTTTTTACCAGAATCTTTACCCTTTTTACACTATGATGTAGAAGTAATAGACGGAAGGATTTTTGCTGCGAATACCTTCTATTTCCTGGGGTGGCCCCCAACAGCTGTTGTCGAACTTGATCCAGCTAGTGGAGCGGTGACAGACACCTTGTTTATGCTTGGTTCATTGGGGCTAGCAGGTAAGGTAAGTGGCATCACTGCCGGGTTTTCGCCAGATTGTGGGTCAAAGAACCTATATCTATCTCTAACAGATACGTCTGTTCCTCCTACTTTGAATACAAGTAACGCCGCCTATTTGGAGATAGATAACAATTTTGAGGTTAATCTTATTTGCCAAGGAACAAGTAGCGCAATTGATGCTGGTATACTGAAAAGCATCAGTAGTTGGGAGCGCCACCGCGAAGTCTGCGAGCTCCGTTTGGACTTAGACGCTGACGATAGTGGCGGCCGTGTAGGCTCCCACTATCAAGACTTGACCGTCTGCCCTTCAGCGTTTAGTATAGCGGACGATGATGTTGTAATATGGACAGTAGATGACCGCCCCATAGACTCTATGCACATCCGTTTGGCGGAGATTGGTAATCCGTTGGCAGAATATAGCTTTCAATTTGAGGCCAACCAAAATTTCATGGTCATTGAAGCAGATACGCTACTACGGATATTCCCGAGAGAGGAGGGGCTTAGTTATACGGATTGGACAACATTTACTGGTCGGATAGCATTGGGGGTAAATGGAATAGTGGAAGAAGCTCATAGCTTGGTGGAGTCTCAGTTATTTGCTGCGAACTTGGCCTCTTATCCCGCCAAGAGCTTTTTTTTGGAACGCCCGCCCTACGCGGGGAGAGATACAACCTTAGAAGTTTGTCGTTCATTTTATCACGACCTTTTAAGAGAAGCACTTCCAGATGCACAAACAAGCGGACGATGGGAACCAAACTTGCCGCTTATTCCAAGTGGTCCTGAGGCGGGAAGACCCGCTTTTAACTCTGCTTTATTACCACATGGGTCAATTATGTATATTGTAGAAGCTCCCAACTGCCCGAATGATACTGCAGTTGTTGTAACCATACCCGAAGAGGCTCAAGCCGCTGCAAATATTCCAGTATTTGATACTGTTTTTCTATGCGAAGGGAATACTTTTAATTGGAATCCTGCTTGGCATCCTTCTGCTGTATTACAGACTCACTTCGGCCTTCCCTTTCCTGACTTTCAGGAACCTGTTCGTCCTATTAGTAGCCTCGGAGTTTATTCTGCTTTGATTGACTATTCTGAATCTGGAAGTGGAAATCGTGCTTGCTATGATTTTATCACTCTTACGGTTCTGCCCAATGAGCTGGAAGCTATTCCTGTAGCAATAGACACGCAGATATGCCCGGGTTACCATTTAGAGCTAGGTGGACAGGTTTTTACGGAGCCGGGTGTTTACGAATTTACGGGGCCGGGTAATGGTTGTGATACAAGCTACCATTTACAGCTTTCTTGGTTGGAGGAACCCACCGCCTCCCGTCGGGAGGTTTTGTGCGATGGACAAACCTATGAAGTCGCCAATCAAGTATTTACAAGTGCAGGTATCTATTCCGTTTTTAAACCTGGTGTGGAATGTGATACGCTTATCACGCTTGAGCTGTTAGCTGCCGCGCCAGATAGTATTCAGCTATATACTAGTATTTGCTTTGGCGACACGCTCTTTGTAGCGGGGCAAGGCTTCACAGAGGCGGGGCAATATAGCTTTCAAACCAGCGGCGGGGAGGCAGATTGCGGGCAGATGTATGACCTGAATTTGGTTTATCGCTTTCATGTTGATGTAGATGTGGATACCAGCCTTTTGGAAAGTGATAGTCTGGTTTTTCAGGATCGCATAATTTACGAAGCGGGCAATTACGTTCTCGTTTATCCTGCTACCAATGGCTGTGATAGTATTGTTAAATTGTCCGTACAACTCATCAGTGCCGTGATAAATAGAGGTGGCGATGGATCTGCTCGCTATCGTATCGTTAATCCCATTCCGCAACTCGCTGCCTTTAGAGTAATAGACAGTCAGACTGGCTAAGATATGCCGGTTTCTTCTTTGGAAATTTTTTCATCCGACGGGCGCTTGGTCTTTCGGAAGAAGGTTTCTGCCAGCGAGGGATCTAATTTGCCAAGGCATTCTGAAATCAGGCTTTCACAAGGCATCTACCTATATCGTTTCCGCCTTCCTGGTGATGATAAAGTCTACACAGGGAAGCTTGTTCTAATGTAAAAGCACTGCGTTATCAAAATCAAAAAAGACAGCGTTTCTCAAAAACCGTTCCATCCACCGCCTCAGCCTTCCGGCTGGGGCGGTAGTTTTTGGGGCCACATGAATATAAAACGCCAGACACTTTGTATCTTCGTTCTTGGTATGAAAATAAATCCGACGTTTTTCGATTTGTACGAAGATAAATTGCGTTGAAAATCAGTTTATTGAGTGCAAATCGGAAAACTTAGAAGAGGATTTTATTTTTATACCGTTTCTTTGTACCATGATGACACGCATTAAAGATTTCCTTTTTCAAGATCTTAGCCAACAGCAGCAGCGGTGGATAGGCTGGCTATGGCGCCTAGCTTTCTTAGCCGTAGGCTTGGTGGTGCTGGCCTTCACCTTGGTTTCTTTCAGTGATCTGCCCTCTGTGACGGAGTTGGAAAACCCGAAAAACAACGAAGCCTCGCAAGTCATTGCCACCGACGGCAGCCTTTTGGGGCGCTACTACACCGAAAACCGCGTGATGGTAGATTTCCAAGACCTTGGGCAGCACATACCCAAAGCGCTGGTCGCTACCGAAGATGAACGCTTCTACAGCCATAGCGGCATTGACTGGAAAGCACTGGGGCGCGCTATTATCAAGACGGGTATCTTAGGACAATCCTCTTCGGGCGGGGGTTCCACCATTACTCAGCAGTTGGCGAAATTACTGTTTACCGAAGGGGGAAGAAGCCGAGCTGCCTCCAGAGTCATCGTCCAAAAAATGAAAGAATGGATCATTGCCGTTCGCTTGGAAAGGAAATACACCAAAGAAGAGATCATGGCGATGTACCTCAACCGCTACGACTTCATCAACGGTGCCCAAGGTATTCGAGCGGCTGCCGAAAATTACTTTGGTAAAAAGCCCCACGAGCTCGAATTACAAGAAGCTGCCACTCTGGTAGGTATGCTCAAAAACGCTTCCCTCTACAACCCGCTGCGGAATGCAGAGGGGGTTGTGAACAGAAGGAACGTGGTGCTCTCGCAGATGGTGCGGAACAAAATGCTCGGCAAGGAGCAATACGCGCAGCTCAAAGCAATGCCCCTAGGCTTATCCTACACCCGCCAGAGCCACGATGATGGCCTTGCACCCTACTTCCGGATGGTGCTGGCCGAAGAAATCAAAACGCTCCTACAGCAGCCTCAACACCAGAAAGCCAACGGGCAGACCTACGATATTTATCGGGATGGCCTCACCATCTATACCACCCTCGACCCCCAACTGCAAGCCCATGCCGAAACAGTCGCAAGACAGCACATGGCAAAAATCCAAAAAGAATTCTACCGCCATTGGCGCAATGAAAACCCCTGGACTCACAGCAGCGCTTACAGCAGCACCGAAGTAGATGTAGCGGTACGGAAAAATGCCCTGAACAAAGAGATTCGCAAGACGCAGCGCTACCAAAACCTACGCCAAAAGTACTTGGTTCCTGCCATTGAAAAAATAAGCGAAAAAAATAAGCTTCCCTTTAATACCGACGATCGGGAAGTGGAGCGCATGGTACGAGAAACCGAAGAAAGTGGCTATCTCGAAAAACTCATCGGGCCGCTGGGCATCAGCCGCGAACTCGCCAAGCAATACCGGCAGGTAATGAAGCTGTCCGAGTTTGCAGAACTCAAAAAAGCTTGGCAAAAATTGCAGGAAGAAGTAAAAAAGGAATTTGACAAGCCTGTAAATATGCGCATCTTCACCTATGAGAACGAACGCATGGAAAAAGATTCTACCATGAGCCCCATGGATAGTATCTACTACCACAATATGGTGCTGCAAATTGGCTCTATGTCTGTGGAACCAAGCACAGGCTTCGTCCGCACTTGGGTGGGCGGCAGCAGCTTCAAGTGGTTTCAGTTCGATCACGTCACCACCAAACGGCAGGTAGGATCTACCTTCAAACCCTTCTTGTATGCCGCTACCATCGATCTACGCGGTATGTCGCCTTGCTTTCAGGTGATGGACTTGCCCGTTACGATCAGCCCCGGCGACGGTAGCTTCCGCCTCCAAAAACCCTGGACGCCCCGCAACTCTTCTGATAGCTATACGGGCGCTTCCCTTACGCTGATGCAAGGCTTGGCACAGTCTAAAAACACCGTTTCGGCATTCCTCATGCGCGAATTAGGAAGTACCGACCCCGTGAGAACCGTCATAGAAAGTATGGGGATTCCCAAAACCGAAATTCCTGATGCTCCCTCTATCGCCCTGGGGTCGGTAGATCTAACAGTACAGCAAATGACCGGCGCTTACACCGCTTTTGCGAACAATGGAATCTTCAATCGGCCTGTCTTTCTACTGCGCATTGAAGACCGGTCTGGCCGCACCATCTATGAGTATATCCCCGAGCAAAAACGGGCGCTCAGCCCACAAGCCAACTACGTGATGGTGCATATGCTCAAGAATGCCAGCGTGGGTGGGCTACACAAAATAAAAGGCCCCGTTGGGGGCAAAACAGGCACGACCAACGACTTCACAGACGGCTGGTTTATGGGCCTCACCCCAAAACTAGTAGTAGGCACCTGGGTAGGCGGTAAAGACCGCTGGATTCGTTTCCGTACCTCCACCTATGGCTACGGCGCTTACTTAGCTCGGCCTTATTTCCGCGACTTCGTGACCAGTGCCCAAGCCGATGAAAACATCGAGTGGGATACCCAAAAAGATTTCTATCGCCCTAAAGGAGACATCGGTATCGAGCTAGATTGCGCTAGATATGGCGGCGGGGATGCGCTGGATGCAGCCACCGACGAAGAGGGAAACATTCTCGGCAACGATCCCTTCGGTGGTGGCATCAACAATACCCCCGATTTTTAATGTTTTGGCTATTGATGAAAGGGGGCGTAGGCGTTTTAATATGGTAGTGGTCAGCGAGCATCCAGTTTTTTTCTTTGGTTGCACTTTCTTGGACGTGCTTTTATCTGGCTCCTACCAGGTACCCATCCGTGCGGACGCGGTACAGACAGAAGGACAGCACTGCGTGTACATGCGCACTCCACGGCTGTCGCCCTACTAAAACGGGCACTAAGTGTACATCCATACAGACACCCAGACGGGCACGGCGGTACGAACTCGCTGGCTCTCGCCACATACGGGCATAAATGCAGGAGCAAGGCTTTCTTTTAAGAGCAGTATTTTTTGAACACAAGCAACAACATGCTGATAAATAAAGAGATTATGGATGTCCATCGGTTGGCCAACTTCCATCGAATTTTTTCCTTGGCTGGCCTATTGTTTTTGTTGTTTTTGGTATTTGCTTGCGTGCCTCCTTCAGAAACCGCCTACGAAGGGGTGAGTTTGGATATCAAAGACCCCATTTCTAGGAAAATTTTAGACTTCCAAAACCAGCGACAAAGTGATAGCCTACTGCTGTACTTCACCCACGAAAACCCCAGCTATCGTTACCTAGCCGCCAGGGCCTTGGGAAGCTATACCGATCAGCAAACCCACAAAGGCCTCCTGGCGCTCCTGGAGGATCCCTACGTTTTGGTCAGAGCCGCAGCGGCCTACGCCCTCGGCCAACAGGAAAATGCCGAGTTGGAAGATGATCTCCTGGCTCACTTCAAAGCCGACACCAGCCGCCGCTTTGCCGAAAGCAATCAGGCGATCTTGGAAGCCATTGGGAAAGTGGGCTCTCTGCGGCGGCTGGAACAACTCGCTGCCGTGAGCACCTATCGCCCACAGGATACGGCCTTGGTTACTGGACAAGCTTGGGCCATCTACTACTTCGGAAGAAGAGGCATCACCACCGATACGGCCGGGGCTGTGGCCTTGCGCTTGGCTGCTGCTGACTATCCCGCTTCGGCTCGCTACCCTGCTTTGGCTTACCTGGCTCGCTACGCCGCGAAGCTAAACGATGAGCAGAAAAAGCAGCTGCCGCAACTGTTATCTTCAACAAAGGAGGCGGATTTAAGGCTGCTGCTTTTGTCTGCCATTGGCCGGCAGGCAGATAGCACCGCCTTGCCCGTTTTGCTAAACGAATTGCGGACGGAAAACGATTGGCGAGCCCAAGTCAATATCCTGCGTTCTTTGCAGAACTATCCCTACGAAGCCGTAAAGGATGCCGTGGAGCAAAAGTTATATAGCAAGCACGAGTTGGTAGCGGCCACGGCCGCCGACTTCTTCCTAGAAAAAGGTAGTGCTGCCGATGCAACCGCCTATTGGAACTGGGCTAGACGCGACTCCTTAGCTTGGCAAGCTACCTATACGCTTTATCAAGCGGCCAACAAGTATTTACCCGTCTATTTTGCTGATTATCGTGGTAGTATTAACTACCAGCTGCAGCAGCGCTTCCTCAAAAGCAAACAGCCTTACCAACAAGCAGCTGCGATTGCTGCTTTGGCAGCCTTTCCTTGGAACTACCGCATCATTCAGGAGCTGGGCTTTACGGCCGAGGAGGCAGCCGTGCGCACCGCTGCTGCTGCTGCAATTGCGAGGATCGGTAGCCGAAAAGATTTTGACGGATTTTTTAAGCTCAGTAGCCGCCGCGCCCGCTTGGATATCAGCCAGGCATTGCAAAGAGCCATCATGAGCGGGGATCCAGGTATGATCTATGAGGCAGCCCAGATCCTTGGCCAGCAGGGCAATCCCTTCATTGGCTTGTACTCAGATTTGGATTGGGCGAAGCAAAGTCTGAAAGCACTCACCTTACCCGAGATGTTGGAAGCGCACCGCGCCCTGGAAAATGCCATCGCGGTGCTGGAAGGCAGCGCGCCTATCACGAGCTTCCCCACCCCCAACTATCAGCAACCCATCGACTGGAAAGCCCTCGACGATGCCGGCGAGCGGCCGGTGCTACGATTGCGTACCAACAAAGGCAATATCGATGTGGAGTTGTGGCCGGAAATGGCTGCCGCCAGCACCGCCAGCTTGTTGCAGTTGGCTAAAAAAGGGTTTTACAACAACAAACGCTTCCATCGGGTAGTGCCCAACTTTGTGGTGCAAGGCGGCGATCCCAGGGCAGACGGCTACGGCGCCACCAATTTTACTTTGCGCACCGAGACACCGCCATTTCATTGGGAAAATTCGGGTGTTTTGGGCTTGGCAAGCGCCGGCCGAGATACGGAAGGGGTACAGTTTTTTATTACCCATAGCGGTACTCCTCACCTCGATGGCCGCTACACGGCACTAGGCAGGGTGATCGATGGCCAAGCCGTGGTAGATGCCCTCCGGATGGGGGATAGCATCGAGCGCGTGGAAATACGATAGGAGAGCAGAGATCCCTAGCGCTCAGTAGCCTTGCTCCTTTTGTTTGAACCTGGCTCCTGCATTTATGCCGTATGTAGCGAGAGCCAACGAGTGCGTACCGCCGTGCCCGTCTAGGTGTCCGTATGGATGTACACATAGTGCCCGTATTTAACCCGCTTGGGCCTCCAGCCCGTATTGGTGTACACTTGTGCCCGTATTGGGCGTGTAGCCAGAAGATAAAATGGTGGCTTTCTAAAACGAATGCGCAGCGATTGTAGCTGGGTGGTGAAACAAAACGGCGGAGGGCAAAAAATTGAAATGGTTTGGGATTTCACTTTTCTGGACGACTACGTTAACGTAGTCGTCGGTCAACGTATTAACGTATACGTCCAACACGAGACTTCAAGCAAACCTCCTCCATCCCACCCAAAGGCAGTTAAAAAAACACTTAAAATACAAATAAAAACAAAAAATGTTTATCCTCTTCCAAAAATACTGGCAGCGGTGAAGCGAATACCAAAATCGCGGTACTTGAAATCCTGGAAACTGGTGATAAACTCTACGCGAAAAATGCGGAAAATATTATCGATGGTGTAGCCTAGCTCCGTGTAATGCTGGCTTTGCGGTGTGTAGAGGTAATTGACGAAGATGTCCTCTCGGATGCCCAAGCGCTGTAGCCGCCAAATTCTGGAGAGCAGCAGTTTGCGAAACTGGTAATGCCCAAAGGCCTCCACATAGTGGCTGTTGCTGCTGTAGGTATAGAAAGGCAGCAGGCGATAATTGGCGATGGGATCGGGGGCGGTGAGGCTGATTTCTGTGGTAGCAAAGTGTTTGAAATCAGGTAATTCCACTTGTTCGTTGGATAGGAAGGTACCGCCCCTGAGGAGCATATCTACTTTTCCGCGGATACCTAGATCGAAGCGATGCTTGTAACCCAATTCTACGCGATGGAAATCGGCCGTACTTTCTCCGATGCTGGGCAAGCCACCAGCATAAACAAAGGTCCAGAGCGGGGAGGTGTTTCTTATCAAGCGCTTTTTACCATTTTGCAAGGTATAGCGCTGCTTGGGTTCCCAGCTGATCTGAAGCTGCATCGTGGCAGCAGGAGATAGATCTGGCATCAAATCGCCGATGGCCGCATTGAAAGGAATATTAGGGCGGTAGGTTCTGGATTCGGTGTAGAACAGCCCTGCTTCGCTGTTGTTGTTCACGCTGCGGCGGTCTTCATAGCGCGCGCCGGCTTTTATTTTCCACTGTCGGCCCCAGCTTTGTTCTAGTTGAATGCCGCCATAGGCGCGCTCGTACCAACTGAGGTAGTTGCGGTGTGAAAACAGCATAGTGAAGGCATTGAAAATAGGATCCATAGCGGGCTGTTCGTCTATTTGCCCTAGGAAGCGACCGCCTTCTAGTTCTATGGCCAGGCGTTTTTCGGCCTTGGCTTGCCTGTAGCGCAAGTTGCCTTTGAAGGTCATTCGATCCCAGCCAAAGCCGTATCGGGGGCTGATGCCTGCTTGTAGGCTGCGGGTTTTCCAGCGCTTTTCAGCGCTCAGCTTGGCGCCTAAGGCATAGCCCTCGACAGCATTGATGATGTCGAGCTGCGGACTCACCGACAACCATCCGAAGGACTTGGATACCTCCATGGTATTATCCAGAGCTTCCATTTCTTTCTCTATATCCACCAAGGCGAGGGAGTCTTTATTATCTTCCTTAAATTGCCAAATACTATCCTGAATGGCGTAGCTGCGGGCTTCTAGTGGGGTAAGGGGTACGGGCCGAATAGCCGCCCAATAGCTGCTGTCGATGGTGGTCGTAGCGGAGTCTTTGACGAGGGTGTAAGAGGATAGGACTTCAGGTTCATCAGCTGTTTTTTGCTCTTCTTTTTCGTAGGTCCGCATCAGTCGGCGCAGCTCTTTGCGGGTAAGAGTGCCGCCTTCTTCTAGTGTTTGCTGGTAGCTGCGACCTTGGTTGCCCTTTTTTACTTCCTTGGCCAGCTCGGGATCTTTTTTCTCGTCAATCACCTCTAAGTAGGCTGGCAGGTTGGGGTTGAGACTAATGTCGTAGTCGGAAGCCGTGGCGATATAATGGCCTCGGATGCTGATGCCGAGCAGCTTGCCATAAACATCCAAGTTGGTGGTGACGGGCATCCAAGCTTTTTCTTGAACAGGAGCGTAGTTTTGGCGTATATCAAACTGGAAGCCCGCCTGATAAGCAGTTAAATTCAAGCTGTGAATAGACCACTCATTTTCTATGATATAGAGGTAGCCTTCGAAAACGCCCTCCCCTTTAGAGCGAGGCGTCACCTTGATTTTATTCACGGAATAATCGCGATCGATGAACAGCCCCTCGTGAGAGAAACGATAATACCCAAAGGCCGAAGGAGAGAGTGGGCTAATGGCATTGGCTACTTTGGGGCTGTAAAAAGAGGCAAAAAGGTAAGGGGTGGCATCGGCTCCCAATTCGCCGCGCTCGTAGATACTCACTACTTCTTGCCGAAAAGTATTGGGCCTTTCGTAGCTGATTTTGCTAATCGATTCCGATACAAAAGCCTGAGTCGTATCAATCTCCGCCCGATCTTCTTCCGAAAGGAGTTTGAGGTATAGACCAGGGATTTTATCGATTTTTCCCGTCCCTTTTACATACACCTCCGCAGTATAGGCATCTACTTGGTTGCGGTGGTAATCGGCCTTAGCGATGGCTCTTCGGATGACGGAATAGGATTTGTCCTCTTGCCCATCCAACACTTCAATCGTCGAAAGTTCCAAGGCCTCCGGCCGTAGGGCGAGATCGAGACGCTGTATGGTGGGCGCCGTGCTAACGCGCTTTACTTGCGTGGCGTAGCCCAAATATTGGAAAACCAAGGTGTAGCTACCGCCCGGTAGGCGCAGATAGTAGTCGCCATCCTCGTTGCTGACGGTGCCCGAGCCAGTTTCTTTTACATAGATGGAAGCAAAAGGGAGGCCTTTACCCGTGGCTTCATCGGTGATGCTTCCTGAAAAGCCCTGACCCAATAGCACCGTTATAAACAGAAACAGAGGAAAGAATAATAAAAAGCGCAGCATAATTTTTTTCCAAATAAGAAACAAATAGATCGCGAACCTGCTTAATTGCACTTGCATGCATAAAGGTGTGTATTTATAGAATTAACTCCCACCCCATTTAGACATAAAGCCTCCATAATTCGATAAAAAACCTAACTTTGGCCTACATTACAGCATCCCTATGCGATTTTTTATCAGAATTTGGCTTTTGTGGCTCCTCTTTTTTTGTGGGCAGTTGCCTGGTCAGATGGCTAGGTTGCAAGAAGACAGTGTGCAGGCACAGGTAGCCCACGATGAAGGGGTCGCCTTGTTTCGGCAACAGGCTTATGAGGCCAGCCTAGCACCCTACCGCCTTGCTATTCTGCTGCGCGACCGTTGTTTTCCGAAAGGGCACAACAGCGCTGCGCAATCTCGCTACAACTTGGCTCAGTCCTTCCGTCGGCTAGGGCAAATAGATAGCGCCGCTCATTACCTCGAAGAGAGTAACCTGCTATATGCCCGGCTTCCACAGCCCGATACGATGCGCTGGGTTCGGACCCTCAATACCTTGGGCTTGATCTATGCCGATATAGGCGATGTAGCCCTGCTGAAAGCAGCCAATGCCAAAGCCACCGCGCTAGCCACGTACTACTACACCCAAGACCCCTACGAACTGGCGGAGGTCTATTATCTAGCTGCCCAAGGTTGCCATAGCCTGAGCGCCTGGCAGGATATGCTACATTACGCCCAAAAAGGACTGCATTATGCCCAACAAGCAGCGGACCCCTACCAAATTAGCTATGCCCTCAATCAGTTAGCCAGTGCGCATCTGGCAAGGGAAGAATTTGCAGCGGCATTAGATTTGTATCAGCAGGAGTTGGCACTGAGTAAGGACTTGGAGATGGCTCCAGAGGACCTGGCTTTGCTACACTACAACTACGGTCTTTGCTTGCTCAGCTTGGAAAAATATGCTGCTGCAGCGCAGTGGATTGTTCCCCTTTTGCAAGTAAGCGCCGTGCGGGAAGATAGCAGCTTGTTGGCGAGTGTATGCCATTTGCGTGCACACTTAGCGGCCAAAGCACAGCAATATACCATCGCCGAGACGTATTTTACGGAAGCCCTAAGCTTACTTCAGGCGGAGGAAGCCTGGGGGAATATCGGCAGCCTCGGTAGCAAAACGATGCGCGAGCTGGCTTATGTTTACGAAGACCGTGCCCATTTTCTCACGGAAAGCAACAGACTACAGGAGGCGCTGCAGGACTATCAGCGCATGCTCACCTACCTGGATCGCATTCGGCTCGACCTAGACAACCAAGACGCCCAGCAGTTTATCAGCAGGCGGCTGCGCAAGGCCTTCCAAGATGCCCTCCATTTGCACTACCTGCTCTATCAGCAAGAACAAGACCCTACTCACCTCTGGAAAGCCCTTGCATTGGCCGAGCGATCAAAAGCCTTTAGCTTGCTGGCCGCCATCCGACAAAGTAGCGCAGACCGCTCGCAAAACGAAGTGTCTTTGCTGCGGCAAATTGCTAAATTAGAGCGCGATCCCAGCCAGCAACAAGCCCTTGCAACTGCCCAGCTAGAACTCGCTAGGCTGCGAAAAATCAGGGGGATAACAAGCCAACAACAGCCTGTGCTGGCCGCAACGGAACTCCAAGCTTACCTCCAGCAGCAAGATCTACACCTCTTGGAATATGCCCTGGGCGAGACAGCAAATTATGTGTTCTACCTCAGTCCTCGGGGCGATATCGCTATGTATCCTCTGGATTTGGGAGCTGATTTCGCGGCGGAAATTCAGCAATATCGCCAAGCCATCCAAGCGTCGGCCTACAAACAAAAAAGCCTAAATAGCGAGCAGCAGCGCTTGGATATGGCTCACGCAGGAGCCGCGTTTTCTCTATGGAGCAAGGTTTTCCCCAAGGCGCTGTACCAGCCTTCCGGAGCAGCCGAAAAACTTCTCGTTATTCCCGATGGCGTCCTAGGCTACTTGCCTTTTCCTGCCTTGCTGACCCAAAGCGTAGAAGCGCCGATCCGCTACGAGCAGCTACCCTATCTCAAAAATAAATGGCACATCAGCCTAAGCTACTCTGCACAATATTTGCTGGAGCTCGCCAAGACCCCCAAAGAAAAGCCTAGCCGAAATGTGCTAGCCTTAGCGCCTACCTTCGCTACCAAAGGCTCAGAAGTTAGCAGGAGTATCGGCGGGAGCGATGTAAAACGAGCTTTTCCAGGGCTGTTACCCCTGCGCTACAATACCGAGGAAGCACAGGCTATCTGCCAGCTCCTCCCGAAGTCGGAGGCCTTTATGGGGTCAGATGCCCAACGCCGCTTGTTTGAAGAAAAGGCAGCTTATTACCGCATTCTTCATATAGCCTCCCATGCAATAGTAGATGCCGACCAACCCAAGCGGAGCTTCATTGCCTTCACCCAGCAAGGGGATAGCCTACAAACAGCAGAAGTCCTCTACCTCAACGATTTATACAACTACCAGCTTTCTGCCGATTTGGCCGTTCTTTCAGCCTGCGAAACCAATCTTGGTGCTTTTGTCCCTGGCGAAGGAGTGCTCAGTCTAGCCCGAGCCTTCGCCCACGCTGGTGCTCAATCTACCCTCACCAGCCTCTGGAAAGTGGACGACGAAGCCACCAAAACCTTTATGCTTGCCTACTACACAGCGCTGAAAAACAAGGATAGCCGCGCGCAAGCACTAGCCAAAGCACAGCAAAACCTCACAGGCAGCAGTCTCTTCGCCCACCCCTACTACTGGTCTGCCTTTACCCTCTATGGCAATCCCGATACGCTAGAGCTGCTGGAAGCAAAGCCCAACTACCTTCCCTTGCTTGGCGGCACCGTGCTCCTACTTTTACTAAGCTTCTTTCTTCGCAGGCTTTGGAAACCCGAATAAACTAGCTGCCCACAAAGGTTAGGTAGTTCTCTGGCGTAATGAGTTGCGTGGTGGAATTGGGATAGGCTTTCAGAAAGGTGATGGGGAATTTTGCCCGCGCGTAGGTATTCCACTTAAATTCATAAGCCAACAGCTGGCCGTCTCGTTCTTCTATGTAATCAATTTCTTGTTGTTGGGTGGTGCGCCAGAAAAACTGATTTACGTAATGCTGGTGGTTGTTTAACCACTTCATTCGCTCGCTTAGTAAAAAATTCTCCCACAAGGCTCCTTTGTCCACTCTTAGATCCAGCGGTTTGAAATTGTTGATAATGGCGTTCCTTATGCCATTATCATAGAAATAGACCTTCCTGCTTTTCTTCAATTCATTGCGTAAATTTCGGCTCAGTGCGGGCAAACGAAAGACAACAAAAGCTTTTTCTAGCAGATCTAAGTAGCGCTGTACGGTTGATTGGTCGGTGCCAACCAGCTTAGCTAATTCATGAAAATTAAGCTCACTTCCAAGTTGCAACGCTAGCGCCTGAAGCATTTTTTCCAGCACCTCAGGCTTCCGGATGTCGTAAAATGAAAAGATGTCTTTGTAAAGATAACTACTGCTGAGTTGCCGCAGCAAAGCTTCTTCTTTTCCTGGCCTTTGGATAAGCTCAGGATACATTCCATAAATCATTCGGTGCGATAGCATGCGCTGCTCTTCCATGCTTCCATGATATTGGCAAAGCTCTTCTGTTGAGATGGGTAAAAGCATAAACTCCCACTTCCTGCCAGTTAATGGCTCGTTGATTTGGTTGGCTATTTCCAAGGAGGAAGAGCCCGTGACAATTAGTTTTACCTCGCTTATCTTATCTGTGAGTAGTTTCAGGGTAAGACCAATATTTTTTACCCGTTGCGCCTCATCAATCACAACTAATGGGTGGTCACCAATCCAAGCTCGCAAATCGCTCGAACTGATATCCACGAGTCGTTTCCGTACATCCGGCTCATCACAGTCAAGCCAAAGCACTTTGCCTTGGGAAGTGGCCGTGAGCTGCTTTGAAAGTGTGGTTTTTCCTACTTGCCTAGGGCCAATTAGGATGAGCGCTTTACCCACTTCGAGATGAGAAAGAACCGTGGCGCTTAGAAGTCTTGGAATAAGCATAGGCTATTATTTGCCACGAATATAATAATTTCTGAGTATATCCTGATATTATTATAATAATTTCTGACTATATCCTAAAATTATTACCACATCGCAGCTATAACGAAACTGGCAACGGCAACGATGAGGCCGTAGAGGAAAACATTATAGCAGTTGCGCAGGAATTTATATTTCTTAGCCAGCACTACGCCCAGGTAGTATAAATCGCGGGTCATGCTGCTATACAAGAAGTCTTCATCTCGGATCATTTCCTGCATACCAAAGTGGAAGTCCTCTAGCTTCATGTTATAAAAATTGCCAAAAAAGAGGAGGTTGCTACGGCGTTGCTCGATATCATCGCGGGTTACCTTGCCTTCTGTTACTTTCGGGCGGGTGGCTTGTATGGCGAAGAATAAAGAGCCTAAACAAACAGCCACCAGTAGTACGGTGGGAACAATAAACTGCGGGCTATTATCCAGCTTGGGAAAGAGGTTGGCGGCGGTGATACTCAGTATGATGGCATTCACCGAGAGCATGATGTTGGCCTTATTATCGGCAATGCTACTAAGGTTGACGTGGGTGCGGTAAGTGGCGCGGTACATCGTTTCTACTCCTCTCCCGAGCTTGATGTCTTTTTCCACGGCCAGGGCACGGGCCTCTTTTCTGGCTCGCTTTTTAGCCTTTTTGTTCCCGAGGTTTTCTTGGGAAAAATCGGCTAGGGTCTTGGGGGTTTGGTCGGGATATAAGCCGCGTTTGCGCTTGTAGAGCTGCTTGATGTGGCGGGCTTTGGCTTCGTCGAAGAGGTTTCGGGCAATCTCGGTGTGGTATTGGTGCGAGAGCATGAAGCTGAGTTCAAAGTCCACCCATTCCTGATCCGACATCAAGGTGTCGCGCGTGAGGGTAAACTCCTGGCGCACGCGGCCGCAGCGATCCCAGTAGCTGCTTTGGCCCAGGTGGCTCAGATCAGCATCGCAAACAATTTGCTCCAGGAGGTTTTGGGGTTTCTGGGGCATGGTGGTGGCCAGGATGCAGTTCATGATTTGTTGGGTGGTGCTGTCATCAACCTCATGGGCTTGCAGAAATTCTTTAGCAATTTCGGCGCCTCTATTTTCGTGGCCTTGCCAGTTTTGCGCGTAGCCGGTGTCGTGGAACCAAGCGGCTACCGTCACGATAAAGTGCTCGTTGGCATCGAGTTCGTACTGTTCGGCGATGAGTTCGGCGGCTTCCACTACGGCCAGCGTGTGCTGGAAGTTGTGGAATACGTAGTCCTCCCGCACCTTATCATTGATGAAGTGCTCTACATAAGCGGCGGCTTCCGCTAGGATGGTTTCGTATTCGATGGTCTCTTGCATTCCGTCAGTATGGCTCTTTTATAGAAAACTTTGCTCCTGCACTTGGTGCCCGTATTTAACCCACTTGGGTCCTTAGTCAATATGGATACTGGAGCAAGAGGAATATATACACACACGCCGTGGCCTTTGAGGTTTGGCTACTCAAACCGATGTACCTGGCTAGAGCTAGCTAGGTAGAGGGCTGCATAAGCCAAAAAAGCCCAGTGTAGGTACGGGTGCGAAAGTACGCAAAATTCTTCTCATATCGCGGGCTGCTTCCTTTTTGAAAGGCCTAATTTTTGAAAGGCCTAATTTCCTGCTAGGCTTAATTTTTCGCGCAACAGTCCTTCTTGCACTACGCTGGCTACTAGCTCGCCAGCCTCGTTGAAGAAGTGTCCGCGCGTGAAGCCCCGGGCGCCGCTGGCCGATGGGCTATCGATGCTGTAGAGCAGCCAGTTGCTGAGATCGAAAGGCCGATGAAACCACATAGCGTGGTCTAGGCTAGCCATTTGGAGGTTGCGGTAGTCAGTGGCGCGGCCGTGGGGCAGCAGGGCGGTGGTGAGGAGGTTATAATCGCTGGCATAAGCCAATACCTGCGCCTGTACGCGACGATCGCGAGCGGGGATTTTGCCCTTTGCCTTTAGCCAAACATTCCGGTAAGGCTCGTATTTTTCGTGGGCAAAAGGGTTGTGGAACTCCACGGGCCGGAACTCCAAGGGGCGCTCTACACTCAGCAGCTTAAGGATGTTAGGTGGCAGTTGGTCGCCGAATTGTTTGGCCATGCCTTCGTAGGAAACCAGCTCCTCGGGCGGCAATACCTTCGGCATTTCGATCTGGTGATTGAAGCCTTGCTGATCTTTCTGGAAGCTAGCCGTAAGCATGAAAATGGTGGCACCGTCTTGAATTGCCTTGACGGCCCGGGTGGTGAAGCTACCGCCGTCGCGGATGCGTTCTACATCAAAAATAATGGGCCGCTCTAAGCTGCCAGGTAAGACAAAGTAGCCGTGGAGGCTGTGTACCTGCCTACCAGGCTCCACCGTTTCGTAGGCTGCGCTGAGTGCTTGCGCCAGCACCTGCCCACCAAACACCCGCGCGGAACCCACCGAGCGGCTATCGCCCCGGAAAAGATTTTGCTCGAGGGTCTCCAACTGCAAATGATCCAGTAACTCTTCTATATAATTCATCGCGTTTGCTTATGTGCTTTGGCCTCCCTTGCAAAGATAGCAAAAAAAAACACCAGCCTCCTCAGGCTGGTGTCCTAATGGAAATGAGAAATTCTCCTTCCTACCTGAGCCGCCCATCGGACTCGAACCGACGACCTATTCATTACGAATGAATTGCTCTACCAACTGAGCTAGGGCGGCAACAATGCTTCAGATTGGAAGACAAAAATACAGTAGTTTTGGCAAAAAGTAAGTGCTTCAAGCTGTTTTTTTTTTTAAAGGGATTGCCTCCGCGCCTATTTTCAACTATTGATGCCTAATTTTGTCTTTAGTGGTAGGCAAAATGTGTGAGCATTTGCCTTGCTCACGCTGGAGCAATATTTTAAGAAAGGAGCAAGGCCGGGTAAGCCACCCAGCTTCGCGATAATGCCAAGGCAATATGATTGATTTACCCGTAGTACCTTCCGAGCAACAAAGACAACGCAAGCCCGACTGGCTGCGCGTGAAGCTACCCATTGGGCCAGAGTACAAAAAGGTGAGGCAGCTAGTGGATGAATACAAGCTACACACCATCTGCCAAAGTGGCAACTGCCCTAATATGGGCGAGTGTTGGGGTGCCGGTACGGCCACCTTCATGATATTAGGCAATACTTGTACCCGCTCTTGCAGTTTCTGTGCCGTAAAAACGGGCCGACCAAATGAGTACGACACCGACGAGCCCCGCCGAGTGGCGGAGGCCATCGACTTAATGGGGGTGAAGCACGCGGTCATTACCAGCGTCAACCGCGACGAGTTAAAAGACCGGGGCGCCGAAATATGGTACCAAACCATCCGAGCCATCAAGGAAAGAACCCCACAGGTAACCATCGAGAGCCTCATCCCCGATGTTCGCGCCAATTGGGATGCGCTCTACCGCATGATTGAAGGGGGTCAAGAGGTGGTATCTCACAACATGGAAACCGTAGAAAGCTTATACCGAAAGGTGAGGCCACAAGGAAATTACCAACGCAGCGTGGAAGAGCTACGCCGCATCAAAGCATACGGCAAACGCACCAAAACGGGTATTATGGTAGGCCTGGGAGAAACCGAAGAGCAGGTTTTTTCGCTTATGGATGATCTCATCGCCGTGGGTGTGGACGTGCTCACCCTTGGCCAATATTTGCAGCCTACCAAGATGCACTTGGAAGTAGCGGAATTTATCACTCCCGAACAGTTTGCTACCTACAAAGCAGTGGGCCTAGAGAAAGGCTTCGCTTTTGTGGAGAGCGGCCCGCTGGTAAGAAGTTCTTACCATGCCGAGCGACATTTGTAGTTTAGGCGTATAGCTATCTAAGCGGAGCCCAAATTCTTCTGATCTCAAATATGCGTTTTTGTACTGCGGTTATATCTCAACAGGTATAATTTAAAGCTTAAAATTCTTGCTATGCTTCGCACAGATGTGCTTATTATTGGTTCCGGTATTGGGGGTCTTAGTACAGGGATTAAGTTGGCTATGTTGCGGCCCGACTTGAAGATAGATGTCTTGACAAAAACCGACGAGCGGGAGTCCAATACACGCTATGCCCAAGGGGGCGTAGCGGCGGTTTGGGATCACGGTGCCGACTCCTATGAAAAGCACATCCAAGACACCCTCATTGCTGGCGATGGGCTTTGCAATGAGGCCATCGTGCGCATCGTGGTGGAGGAAGGCCCTCGGCGGGTAGAAGAAATTATTGAATGGGGCACCCGCTTCGATAAAAACCAGTTCAAGAAATACGATCTTGGCCTGGAGGGCGGGCATAGCGAGCACCGCATCCTCCACTATAAAGATCTCACGGGCTGGGAAATACAACGCGCCCTGAGTGCCAAAGCCGCTACGCTCGAAAACCTAGTGGTACACGAGCATTTTTTTGCCCTCGATTTGCTCACCCAACACCATTTGGGGCATATCGTCACCAAGCTCACCCCCGACATCCGTTGCTACGGCGCCTACGTCCTCAACAAGACCAACGGCGACATCGATACCATCATAGCCAAAACGACCGTTATAGCCACTGGCGGCGCAGGCCAGATTTATCGCAGCACCACCAACCCCATCATTGCCACTGGCGATGGCATGGCGATGGTCTATAGAGCCAAAGGCCACCTGGAAAACATGGAGTTTGTGCAGTTCCACCCCACTTCGCTCTACACACCGAGTATAGAAAACCAAGCTTTCCTCATATCAGAGGCTGTGAGGGGCTTCGGGGCTGTGCTAAAACGAGCCGACGGCAGCGAGTTTATGCACGACTACGACCCGCGCGGCAGCCTCGCCCCCAGGGATATTGTAGCCCGAGCCATAGACAATGAAATGAAGCTGGGCGGGGTGGAGCACATGTACTTGGACTGTACCTACCTAGACCGAGATAAGTTCCTGGATCACTTCCCCACCATCTACGAAAAGTGTAGAAGCCTAGGGATAGACCCGATGCAGCAAATGATACCCGTCACGCCTGCCTGCCACTATTTTTGCGGTGGTATCCGGGTAGATGCGATGGGCCGCACCAATATCCAACAACTCCACGCCGTGGGGGAATGTACCTGTACAGGCTTGCATGGTGCCAACCGCCTGGCTAGCAATAGCCTGCTGGAAGCCATGGTTTTTGGCCATCGCATCGCTATGGACATACACGAAAATATTGATGGCATCAGCTTGCGGGAAGACATCCCCGCCTGGAACAGAACAGGCACTACCGACCCCAAAGAGCTGGTGCTCATCACACAGAGCATCAAGGAACTCAAGGAAATTATGAGCAGCTATGTAGGCATCGTAAGAAACGACAAAAGGATTGAAAGAGCACAGAAGCGCCTGGAGCTACTGCACGACGAAACAGAAGAGCTCTACCGCAACAACCTCGTTTCGCCACAGCTCTGCGAATTGCGCAACCTCATTACGATCTGCCATGTCGTAACCAAATCAGCGGGCTTGCGGCATGAAAGCCGCGGCCTACACTACACGACCGACTACCCGGAGATTTCTAAATTTTTGCAGTATTCTATTTTGTAGGGGGGCTTTACGCCTTTCTATCCTTTACACTTTTCCCAACTTTAGCACTCGGCCATTTTAGCGCCTTTATGCCTTATTCCGCTAAGTGGTGAAAGATTTAGTTTTTTACAAACTTTTTTACCCCCAATTTCCCATCAGCCTTGAATAGGCGAAGAAAATAAAAGCCCGACGCTAAACCGCTAATGTCTAGTGAAGAAGTTGTGATAGTTGAGACATGCAAAACGCGCCCACTTTGATCGATTACTTCTACACGGCTGATGCTACTTTCCGCCACAGCAAATTGTATGTCCAAACGGCTAGTAGCCGGGTTAGGCGACACAACCCAATCACTCAGCTGACTTTTATCTGGTGAGGTAGTGGGTACCGCACGCACCTCTTCTTCACAAGCGGGGTGGGAAAAAGTTTCGTTTACTAGATTGACAGCAATAAGCGTATCGTAGGAGTAAGGAGACCCTTCTACTTGGAAGAAGATATGATCAGCCCACATATTAGGTGTGGGTTCATATTGAATCATGAATTCATCGGCAGCGTACATACAGACGAACCGCTCCCTTGGGAAGCTTTCAAACCACCAGTGGTTGGGTCCTCAGAATCGGGATTGAATCAGAAAAGTTCCCCAATGGCATCCGAGTGGAGCGCCGTAATCAAACAAGCTATTATCCCAAGTCATCCGCACGGGCAAATGCTTAGCGTGAATAGCAAAATCGAAATAGTCAAACTCTGCCAGATCAAAACCACAAAATATTTCCTCCTCCCGATAGTCAAACGGATGCACTAAATGCTTGTAGGTGTAATCAACAAAATACTGAGGAAGGGCAGATACATCACGAGCCCTAACCAATCTGACTTCAAAGACACTATCGAAAGGCTCCACAGTAGCTACTGATCCCATTTGCGGTAGCAAATTGAACAGCTCTACATAAGGCGATCCACTCACATATACCGTATCTTTATTCCCAATGGCATCTTCGAAGTAGAAAGCCGTGGTGTAGAGAATGCTGTCGTTTTGACTTCTAACAGGAGAAGAAAGCACTAAGCACATCGCCACAAAAACGAATAAATTAAATAGATTTTTCATGGCTTTAGTATTTTATGACGGAACGGATGTAGGATACGTCGTCGGCTACAATAATGATGTAGTTTACGCCCTGAACCATCTCATATTGGCTAAATTGTACACTATGGTTGCCTGCCTCTTTGATGCCGCTGGCCTCTGCTTTCAAAACTGGACTGGTGACAGTACCGTTGGTGCCGATGCTAGATTTGTATATCTTTATGTCGGCCTCTTCTAAAGAACGGTAAGATAGGGTAGCTCCTCCCCAAACGGGATTGGGAAAAACGGCTATTTCTGACTCTAGTATAACAGGAGAGGTAGGAACATCTATATCGCAACCTTCTGCTGGGGTAGAAAAATCCAGACTGTAACTAGCTATATCCCCACATTGGTTTCTAGTTTCTAAAATAAAGCGATAACCCTCATCAGGTAGTAGTAAAGCTTTAGCAAATTTATCATGTGCGGTAGTGCTTACGGCAATGCAAAATTTCTCAGCTGCGCCCACTTCCCAATTGGTAGAATGAAAATTCACATAGCCCGTTGCTGTTTGCAATTGGATGGTAATCCGATGGTTGGCATCGTGCATACTCGCTTCGGTATGAAAGCAAAAAGCACAGTCTTCATCGGTATTCACCGTAGGTAACAGCCCTACAAAAGCGGAGGGGGGTGGGCAGCTTGGGTTGATGGCCTCTATCAAATCACATTTTGTCTCTGTTAAATCAGTGAGTAATATCTCCATTTGGCAGGGGGGTAAAGAGGCGTAATCTGGGTTAATCGTCCAGGATGAATGCGTCATCAAATTGTTATTTTGTCGCAGCCAATCACAACAAGGATGCTGAGTATTAACAACGGCTAAGTCGGTATCACAAAAATCATAGGTAGGGGCACCTAGTGGTGTTCCTGCCAAACGCCCCCTTGTTGCAGTTGTATTGTCCCAGCAACGATTATTAAAGTACTCATTTAAACCATCACCATTGGCATCGTAAGCTTCTCGCGGTCGCCACCAAGTATCCAAACAGTTATCAAAAAGTGTATTATTACCATCGTGTGTATGCCTTAACTCCAAGCCGTGCCCTACTTCGTGAATAAACGAGCCTCTAGAGAAAGTCTCAATAGCACCCCAACGTGCACCATAAAAAGGTACAAAGCCATTGGAAGTAGCATTTATATCGAACAAGAACATATTGAATCCAGCTGCATAAGTTGGATTATCATAGATAGAAGAATAACCAGATATGAAACCACCAGGCGAAATAAGCTGGGCTGCCGATTCGCAATGGAAATATACACCATTCAAAACAAATCGGAGGGGAATACACTGGGCGGATGTAATTGGTGCACCCCAGCGATCTTGGTGCCACGGTGTGTTCGTGCTTGCGCGCTCATTGAAAGCATTACAGGCTGCTACGAAATCATCAGCCAGTTGATAGACGTCTGATGCCAGATGTGAAACAGTGTTGTCTGCAAAGGCTATTGCTCCTTCGCAATTATCATCTAAAAAAAAGTGCAGATTTACGTTTATGTAAGTCTCTAGACATCTGTCTTGAATATCTGCTACGCAAATGTGTTCGAAGGCACAGCCCCAAGGGTTGGTCAGAGGATTATCGCCAACACCTATTGGCTCCCCGCGAAAAAGTTGTTGTTCAACCTCATCAAACTGTGCAGTTAACACGAGTGGCAGGAAGAGAAGAGAAGAAAATTTCTCATAAAGAGGGCATTTAATTGGTTTGTAAAATGTTTTTACCTTTCAAAAATATGGCCAACGAGTTAAATGACAAAATTTAAGAGCAACTTTTTTTAAAAAATGTTTCGTAATGGAAGGTGACTTTTTTTGATGTGCATCGCCGGTCAGCGTACTGAATATTCAGCCAAAGCACACAATATCACAGACGAGGCACACCCCGCCCTCACTTTAGCACTCGGCCGCTTTAGCACTTTTATACCTTTTTCTTCTCACTCCTCCTCCGGAGCGGTCTTGGAAGAATCTGCCACAGCCGCTTCGATGTCTTTCACCTCCTGCTCGCTGAGGAGGCGCCATTTGCCGGTGTTGATGCCGTCTAGGCAGATGTTCATGATGCGGACGCGGACGAGCTTCGTTACTTCATATCCCAGGAAATTGCACATACGCCGTATTTGGCGATTGAGCCCCTGAGTGAGGATGATGCGGAAGTTCCGATCGTCTATCCTGATTACTTCGCAGGGCAGGGTGATGGTATCGAGTATGGGTAGCCCATCGCTCATGCGGCGGATGAAGCGGTTGGTGATCTGTTTATCGACGGTTACGATGTATTCCTTTTCGTGGCCATTGCCGGCGCGGAGAATTTTATTGACAATATCGCCGTCGTTGGTGAGGAAGATCAGCCCTTCCGAGTCCTTATCCAAACGCCCCACAGGGAAGAGCCGTTCGGGGTGTTTGATGTAGCGGATGATGTTTTTTCGTTCGCGTGGATCGGTGGTGCAAACAATGCCTACTGGCTTGTTAAAAGCCAGGTAGAGCCGAGGAGCGGTGGGGGTTTGGATGATTTCGCCGTCGATGCTTACCACATCGCCCGGAAAGACCCGGTTGCCTTTGCGCGTAGGCTGCCCATTGATACGGACGCTGCCAGCTTCGATGAGGGCATCGGCTTCCCGCCGAGAACAACGGCCGGTGCCACTGATATACTTGTTGAGGCTGATGGATGGCTCCTCGGAGGAGGGTGGCGTAGTGGGCATAAAGCAAAATTTGGCTGCGCCACAGAAGATGCTGGGGCGCGTATGGAAATGCAAAGATACGCTGCCTTTTGGTGACCGCTTCTTTAAAAAGCCGTCTTTATCTTGGTTTGTCAATTTGTACTACCTTTGCTCTCATATTAAAGCACGGCTCCCGCGCGCCCCTAAGGGCGAAAGCCAAATAAAACAACTTATCACAGCATTTACCTCATTCATTTAACTGTTTATGAAACCGCATTTTTTCTTTCTGTTCCTACTTTTTTCTTTGCCGCAATTACTGAGTGCACAGGAAGCGGAGGAAGAATCCAAATTGGGCTGGAAACGCGGTGCAGGCATTGGGCTAGACTTTGCGCAGTTGCTGCAAATCAACCCTAGGCAAGGAGCGGGACAGAATCGGGTGGGCTTTGGGAGTGCTACAACCTATTTTGCCAACTACACCGGCAAGCGCAATAGCTGGGAAAACCAGGCCGCTTGGCAGTTTGGGATGCAGCGCTTTGGTTCCGGTATCATCACACAGGCCTCTGGCACATCTAAAGTGCCTTTTCAGAAGTCGTTGGATGAGCTGCGCTTCAATTCTAAATATGGCCAAAGCATCAAGCAAGACAGCAAGCTATACTTTGCGGGCATGCTGAATTTCCTAAGCCAAATGACACCTACCTACCAAGGTAATGATGCCTATCCAGGTAATTTCATCAGCGATGTATTTGGGGAAGATCGCTTGCAATCCAAGTTGTTCTCACCCGCCACGCTGCAGTTTTCTATTGGGCTAGACTACAAGCCTAGCGAAAAATTTAGTCTTTATTACTCACCCTTGGGTGCTAAGTTTATTATTGTAGGTAATGACCGCATCGCTGCCCTGGGCGTGCACGGCAATCCGGTGGTGAGAAACGAAGCGGGCATGGTGACTTCTTTTGAAAATGTAGATAGCCAATTGGGTTCTACGGTGCGGCTGGGCTTTGCCGATTCTTTCAAAGACGGCAAAGTAACCTTCACTAGCAACATGCTGCTGTTTTCCAACTACCTCAACAATCCGAAAAATATTGATGTGGATTGGAACAGTGCTTTGGGCTACACGCTGTTCAAGAACTTTCAGTTGCAAATGCTGCTCAATGTCTTCTACGACGACGATATGCTCATGCAAATTACCGACTACGATGCGCCCGGCGGCGTGAGCGGCCTTGGCAAACGCGTGAGCCTGACGCAGCAGATTTTGCTGAGCTACGCAAAGACTTTTTGAGTTCACCCTCCCCACACACTGGGTGAACACCCTCCGACCATCCTCGCCTTCCAGCGGGGGTGGTTTTTGTTTTTTGTAAGGCTTTTAGCTGTGCTGCAGAGCGGGCTGCTGCCAATCTCGGTTGTCGCCTCCCTGTGATTTGAAGTAGGTGAGGGCATCCTGCACACTCAGAAATTGCCGATCGGGGCCAAGGGAGGTCATAATACCCATCTGATAGAGCTTATCCCTCACCGGCCCGATAGCCCCTACCAAATAAAAGTCCACTTGTTTCTGTTGCAAGCGCTCCAGCAACTTTTTAAGGATATAGGCACCGCTCGTATCGAGGCTATGTATGGTGTGCGCATCCAGTACAACGAGCTGCAGGCCCCCCCCTTTTCGACGAATAAGCCCTTGGAGGTTTTCCAGGAAAAAATCGGCATTGCCGAAGTAGAGTTCTCCGTCAAAACGCGCCAAAAGGATGTGTTCCTCCACCAGCGCTTCCGGGAAGCGTTCGATATTTCTGAAAGCATTGGTGCCTGGGATGCGCCCTAGCTCGGCAATATGCGGCCTGGCTGATTTCATGATAAAAAACGAAAGCGACAGTAAAATACCAGCACTGATCCCTATCTGCAAGCCGCCAAAAAGGGTAAAGAGAAAAGTTACCACCCAAGCCGCCCAATCTCTTTTGTCTTGCTGCCAAAGGCGGCGCATCTCGGCTACATCAAACAGATTGCGAACCGAGAGAATGATGATGGCCGCTAGGACCGAAATGGGTAGCGGCTCGAACAGGGACATAATAAAAGCACCCGCCAGCAATAAGATGACAAAGGCAACCAGGCTGCTAATGAAAGTCTTGGCGCCATTCTGCTCGTTTACCGCAGAGCGGCTAAAGCTGGCAGAAGTAGGGATAGCCTGAAAAAAAGCACCCACTATTTTGGAGACTCCCAGGGCGAGGAGCTCTCGGTTGGGCAAAGGGTCGTAGTAGTCGTGATTCTCTGCTAAGGTTTTGCCGATAGAGAGGGTCTCCACGAAACTGATCAGTGCCAGTACAAAAGCCATTGGCAGTAGCGCATAAACTTGGCTGAGCTGGAAGGTCGGTAAGGAAAAAGCTGGAATGCCGCTAGGTAAATCGCCAATGAGTTTGATACCTACGTTTTCCCAGTTGAAAATAGCTGCCGCCAGGCCCGTAATGAGCAACCAAAAGAAAGTAACGGGCCAACGATGCCCCTGCCAGCGCTGTAATACATACAAAGCTAGGATGCTTCCTACCCCTACCAAGGCCGTGAAGAGATGCGCCGTGCCTAAATTACGGGCAATCTCTAGTAGCAACTGATAAAAATGCTGGCTTCGCCCTAAGCTAAGCCCTAAAATATCTTTGACCTGTGAAAAAATAATCAAGATCGCTGCGGCCGAAACAAAGCCATTGATCACTGGCCGGCTCAAGAAACTCACCAGCACTCCCAAGCGAAACAAGCCAAATAGCAACTGAATAACCCCCGACATGGCCGCCAGCAACAAAATAGCCTCCAGATAAGCAGCGGTATTAGGCTCCTCCATTTGGGATAAGACGGAAATGGATAGGATACTCGCCAAAGCCGTGGGCCCCACCGAAACATGTGGCGAGCTGCCGAGCAACGCATATACCAGCATGGGAGCCAAGCTAGCATAAATACCATATATCGGCGGCACACCCGCCAATATCGCATAAGCCATTCCCTGTGGGATGAGCAATACAGCCAGCGTGAGCCCAGCCAACACATCTTGCCGAAACTCCCTTTTTCCATATACCTTAGGAGCTGCTAAATGAGAAGGGAAATTAAACATGCTGCAAGATAAGGAGCTTCCGGGGAACCTTTGGTAATGTGGTGGGTTAGAAGAGGGTGTTGATGACTCTCGCAGGAGCAAAGAAAAGTAAAATGAGCAAAGAAGAAATACCCCCACCAATATCCCCCAGCCAAGGCGACTACTGGGAGGAACGCTACGCCCTGGAACAAACAGGCTGGGATGTAGGCTATGCCGCTACCCCCTTGAAAACCTATATAGATCAGCTGGAAGATAAATCCCTACGCATCCTACTCCCTGGCGCTGGCCATGCCTACGAAGCCGAATACCTCTGGAAAAAAGGCTTTCAAAACGTCTATATCGCGGATATTGCTGCGGCACCTTTGCAGGCTTTCGCTCAACGGGTGCCCGGTTTTCCTCCAGAGCAGTTGCTGCACCAAGATTTCTTTGCCTTGCAAGAATGCTTCGACCTCATCATCGAGCAGACCTTTTTCTGCTCCTTTTACCCCTCTGTCGAGAACCGCAGCCGCTATGCCGAGCAAATGTACCGCCTATTGAAGCCCGGCGGAAAATTGGTGGGCTTATGGTTTTGTTTCCCGCTGGATCTTCAGCGAGGGCGGCCACCCTATGGCGGTAGCCGCCAGGAATACCTGACCTATCTTAAACCTTGGTTCAAGGAACGCACCTTCGAAGATTGCCACAACTCCATTCCTGAACGCATGGGCAATGAACTATTCGGGATTTGGCAAAAGCGGGACTAAAAAAAGGGTTGGAGCCAGGCTCCAACCCTTTTTTTAGTTCTTCTTCTGCCGAGGCTGGCGGCTACTTCGGCTACTACTACGCTTTGGAGGGCCACTGCGTCGGGGCGAAGCGCTTTTGTTATCAGTGGCGGAGCTATTGGTTTTGGCTCTGGAAGCACCTTCTTTTTCCGTTACGCTTACAAGAGCCAACTCTACACGGCGGCGACTGAGGTCAGCTTCCAAGATGCGTACCCGCACCTGATCGCCCATAGATACGACTTTGCCTGTCTTGCTGCCTGTCATCGTGAGTTTGTTGCTATCGAGCTGGTAACCTTCGTCCATGTTTTGAAAGGCAATCATACCTTCCACATAGTTGTCGGAAAGCTCCACGAATACACCAAAATCGGCGATACCATTGATGATACCGTCAAATTCTTCCCCCACATGGTCTTGGATGAATTCCACTTGCTTGTATTTGATGCTCTCGCGCTCGGCAGTGGTGGCCTTTCGTTCTTGGTTGCTGATGTGCTTGCAGTTTTCCTCCAGTTTTACGGGGTTGGCTGTGAAGGGCGCTCCTTTCTGTAAGTTTTTATCTAGGATGCGGTGGGCCAGCACATCTGCGTAGCGGCGGATGGGGGAGGTAAAGTGGGTGTAGTTCTCGAAGCCCAAACCATAGTGACCAATATTTTGGGTGGTATAGATGGCTTTGGCCATGGTGCGAATAGCGAGGGGAGCCAGCATTTTTACGGAGGCATCTTTTTCTGCCAACTGCATCAGGTAGTTGTAGGATCGGGCGATGGTAGCGGGGCTCTTGCGGTCTATTTTTACGCCTAGCACAGCAGCAAACTTAGCCAGTTCTTCCACTTTTTCGGGGTCGGGCTCGTCGTGTACCCGAAAGACAAAGGGAATATTGGTGTTGGCACTGGCGGCCTTCTGCACCATGTAGGTGGCCACTTCGCGGTTAGCTAGCAGCATGAAATCTTCGATGAGGCGGTTGGTATCGATGGTCTTTTTAACATAGACGCGCAGCGGCTTGCCCTGCTCATCTAGCTCGAAGCGGACTTCATCACTGGCAAAATCGATGGAACCTTCCTTGAAGCGCCTTTCGCGCAGTTTATCGCCTATTTTCTTGAGCTCTGCCAGCTCGCTATGCAGTTCTCCTTTTCCTTCGTCCAAGATGTCTTGAGCTTCCTCGTAGGTGAAGCGCCGATCGGAGTGGATGACGGTGCGGCCAAACCAGCGTTTCTCGATTTGCAGGGTTTTGGGATTAAACTCGAAAACGGCGCTGAAGCTCAGTTTGTCCTCGTTGGGGCGGAGGCTACAGAGTTCATTGCTGATTTTTTCAGGTAGCATGGGGCATACCCGATCTACCAGATACACACTGGTGCTGCGCCGCGCTGCCTCCTGATCTAAGGCACTGTTGGGGCGCACATAGTGGCTGACGTCAGCAATGTGAATACCCACTTCGATACGGCCATCCTCTAAATGCTGTATCGAGAGGGCATCGTCAAAGTCTTTGGCCGTTAGCGGGTCTATGGTGAAGGTGGTGACCTCGCGCATATCCCGCCTTTTGGCAATTTCCTCTTGGCTGATGTGGCTGGGTAGGGCTTCCGACTCCAGTACTACCTCTTCGGGGAAGGCAATATTGAAGCCGTTGTTGATCAGGATGGCTTGCATCTCGATATTGCTACTGCCGGGCTTGCCCAAAATAGCCGTTATTTCTCCAGAGAGGGCGCCGTTTCGGTCGCTTTCCCAGTTGGTGATTTTCACCACTACTTTCTCGCCATTTTCGGCACTGCGCGTTTTATCGGGTGGGATCACGACGTCTAGCTGGGCGCCACCGTCCATCGTCACCACGGCAATGCGGTTGAAGAGGTGCAAAGTGCCCACGAAGTGATCAACACTTCGCTTAATCACTTCCACCACCTCGCCTTCGGGCTTGCGGCGGCCGCGGGCGGTCCAGGTGCGTATCTTAACCGTATCGCCATTCTGAGCAGTACCGGTTCGGTTAGGGCTCACGAAGATATCGTCCTCCTGGCCATCTACGATGATGTAGGCGGCACCGCTGCGGGTCATATCCACGCGGCCCTCGAGATATTTGCTGGATTTTTCCTGCTCGAAGCTTTTGTTTAGCTGGTACTTGTGGTTGTCGGTAGGCACAATCCTAGCCGCTTTCACGAGGGCACCGATGGCGCTTTGTACGGCGTCGATGCTGTTATCAACCTTAATTTTCTGAAGAATTTGTTTAGGGTTGTATTGCTTGCGGTCGTTGGCTTTGAGGTGTTTGTAGATGGCGCGTTCCAATTCGCGGGCGCTGAGTTTCTGGCCCTTAATTTTTGAGTGTTTCGACATTCTTTTTAGTATAAAGTATAAAAGGGGGGTGTGGGTGCATCATTCTATTCGCATAAAACATTTTGGAGGCGAGGAAAGTTCGTTTTTATTTTTGCTATCCTCCTCCGAAGCGGTGAGGCACTTTTAAAACTTTGCTCAAAAAAGAGATGTTTGCTCCTGCACGTATGTGCCCGCCTCTGTATGGGCGCGGTGGGCGTGAGCCATAAAAGGGTTGGCAAATTGCAGGTGCCGTGTTCTTTCTAAGGAGCCGTGTTTAATCAAGCACGCTGAGGGGCTTCGAGTAAACAACTGTCTTGACCGAGTGCCACCGTTTTCAATAGATTTATTGAATTGACAATGGACAAGTGACAAGGTCGTGCTGAGCGAAGTCGAAGTATTGACAATGGAATTTTCTCCAGAATTTGGATAGATCTGGGGCGCTAAGCGGTATCTAAGATTGAAAATAAGAATTGGAGAAATGAAGTTCGTCCCCCGCTTTCAATTGAGCCGCCAGATCGGTAGCTTCGGCATCGGAGAGCAGCAGTACCCTCGGAAATCCCCCCACCGATTGGGCGTCGCAGAGCAGCAGTAGCAGGCCATCGGGGGTGAGTTGTATGGTGCCGGGCAACACCGGCGAGCTGATCATTCGCCGGAGCTCGCTTCGTTGTGGCCAGTTGTTTTGAGCGTCGCGCTCGGGCTGCAGTCGGAGGCCTTGGCGGTTGCTTTCTGGCGATACGCGAAAGGCTTTTCCCAGCAGCAGGGCTTGTTCTTCGGCTTGTAGTAGCGACCATTCTGGCCCTGGGCTTACAGGGAAGTGGAGGGGGAATTTAGGGCAATGCTGATAGGGATCAAAATCGCTGAAATAATCCAATACGGGCCAAGTGTCGATAGTGGCCTGCCAGCCCTTGGTGATGGCCCCGATGCCGGGGATACCGGGGCTAACGCTGCCCATTATTTTGGGTACTTGCCATTCCCCTCGGATGGCGATGTAGGAGCGGCAGCCGCAGCTAGCCGTGCCGCCATCCAGCAGGTAATCGCCTTCCATATCGATGGTGGTATAGGCCTCCAGCGGCCGACCATTGAGTTTCCAGGGCATATCTGCGCCGCCGATAGCTATTTGCCCTTGGCCACTGAGTAGCCATTGCCCTCCGCGGAGGCTGCACTCTATCATCACGGCCTCTGAGGGGAGTGCTAGGATGTCGCGCAAGCGGATGGCGGCTCTGCGGTCGGCTGCCCCAGAAGCAGGAATGGCTAGAGCCGCTAGGCCTGGCCGACCGTGATCGACGAGGAAAGCGCCGCCACCTGGCTGCATACAAGAGATATTCATTTGTGAATTGCCCATATTTAAAGCGGATGGTCTTGAGCCCATTGCTCGGGCGTGATGGCGTAAAATGTTACTTGGTCCCCGGGCTGAAGGCGAGCGTAGGGTGGTTTTTCGGGTTGCCACAAGGGTATAGGGCAGCGGCCAATAAGCTGCCAGCCGCCAGGAGCCTCGTGGGGGTAAACAGCTGTTTGCCTACCTGCTAGGCCTACGCTGCCAGCAGGGACTTTTGTTCTAGGGTTGCGGAGGCGCTCCACGGCCAGGCGCGTGTCCGTGAGTCCTAAAAAAGCAAAGCCCGGCTGGTAACCCAGTTGGAAGACATGGTATATGGTAGCAGTGTGCAGCGCAATAATATCGGCTTCCGATAGCTGTAGTGCTTTTGTTACCGCTTCCATATCTGGCCCGAAAGTGCCGCCATACACTACGGGCAGCCGGTGGATGATTACCTTCTTGGTAGCCAAGGGAGCAACCGATAGGTCATAGATCCATTCCCGGAGCTGGTAAGCCGATATTTTTTGGGGATCGAAGCGCAGTAGCAAAGAGGCGTAGGCCGGTACGATATCCACTAGTGCAGGCTGGGCTTGGGCGGCTTGGGCATAGGCATGAACACTCTGGTTGATGTGGATATCAATCAGGTTCTCCCATTGTAGCAGGATGGCGCTGGGGCCATAGTCGATGATGTCTTGTGGTTTTCTCACGGCGTAAAAATAGTGTATTTTTGGGAATGCTAGGGGGTGGTGAACGTGTAAGAACTCACACCGCACCATACAACTGCCTGGCCAGCAGCTCTGGAAAGGCATCCGGTGTACAGGCGAAGGGCTGCAGACCCAGGTGGCTAAATTCCTCGGCTATTTCCCGATCAAAAGCAGGGGTGCCTTCATCGTTGAGCGCCAGCAAGGGGAGGAAGCGCAAACCCGTGTTTTGTAGGCGTTGGACCACTTGCAATAGCTGCCCAACATTCCCGCCCTCGAAAAGATCGCTGATCAGTACCAGTAGCGTATCCTTGGGCTGGGTAACTAAGTCTTCTACATAGCGCAAGGCGCGGCCAATATCCGTCCCGCCGCCCAACTGTAGAGCAAAAAGCAAATCTAGGGGGTCTGGGAGTTGATGGGTGAGATCCACCACACTGGTATCGAAGGCGACTATATGCGTTTTGATACTTGGCAGGCTGGCGAGGATGCAAGAAAAAACCCCCGCATATACCACCGAGCTGGCCATACTTCCGCTTTGGTCTATTACTAGGATGATATGCTTGAGGCTGCGACGGCTACGCGATTTCCCGCGCAGCTGCACGGGCAAAATGGTTTTGTAATCAGGCTGATAGTGCTGCATATTCACGCGGATGGTTTGGTGCCAGTCGATGTCTTCTGGCCTTGGCCGGCGGTCGCGATCATTTTTTCGCTGTTGCCCCTGGATGGCGCGGGCGGTGGGTTCGCGCAGTCTTTTTTGGATAGCTTCCACCACTTTGTTGACCACCATGCGGGCCGTTTCGCGGCTGCGCTCGGGCAGTAGTTTTTGTAAACTCAGCAAAGTACCCACGAGGTGCACATCAGGCACAACGGCTGCTAATAATTCTGGTTCCAACAGCATTTGTTGCAGGCCTAAGCGTTCTAAAGCATCTCTTTGCAGCAGTTGCACCTGTTCGGCCGGGAAGTATTTGCGGATGTCGCCCAACCAGCGGTTAACGTTGGGAGAGGAGCTCCCTAAGCCGCCTTTTCTATCGCTATTATAAATGGCCTCCAGCGTATCGTCCATAGCTGCTGCTTGGTCGTCTAACGATACTTGCTGCTCGGTATCCGCCTCCCGCCCAAGGATGAGGCGCCATTTTTCCAGCATTTTATCCGGCTGCTGCTCCTCTACCATACCCTAGTGCTTGCTGTAGTGTTTTCCTTCAATAATGGCCATTTCGGGGTTTCGCCAGCCGCCACTGTGCTCGTCCCAGAGCCGATCGGCGGCGTCGGGGCCCCAGGTATCCGCAGGGTAGGTGTGTAGCGGGATGCTTTCGTCTTCCTGCCAGGCCTGGAGGATAGGGTCTATGAAGGCCCAAGCAGCTTCCACACTATCCCCTCGAGCATAGAGCGTAGCATCGCCCTTCATACAGTCTAGTAATAGGCGTTCGTAGGCCTCTGGTACATCGGCGGAGGTGAGGTCGGCGTAGAAGAAATCCATATCTACGGTCTTGACCCTAAAACCTTCGCCCGGCACTTTCATCCCGAAGCCCAGCGCCATACCTTCATGGGGGTAGATGCGAATAACCAGTTGGTTGTCGCAGCCCATGTCCTTGGCGTTCATATCGTAAAATAGGCGCTGAGGCGGATTCTTGAAGGTAATGACCACCTCGGTGAGTTTGAGGGGAAGATTCTTGCCGGTACGGACGAAAAAAGGAACACCCGCCCAGCGCCAATTGTCGATGAAAAATTTCATCCCCACGTAGGTCTCTGTCTTACTATCGGGTGGGACGCCTCTAGCTTGCCGGTAGTCGGTAGTTTCTTCTCCAGCCGCCGTGTATTGGCCTCTTACTACGTAGTGGGCCACTTCCTCTTTGGTAATAGGACGAAGTGATTGGAAGAGCTTGAGCTTTTCGTTGCGAATACTTTCCGCATCGGCGCGTATGGGAGGTTCCATCGCTACGTGTGCCAAGACTTGAAGCAAGTGATTTTGTACCATATCCCGCATCGCGCCCGATTCATCGTAGTAGCCTCCTCGGCTGCCAACGCCAACGGTTTCGGCAGCGGTAATTTGTACGGAGTGGATGTAATTGCGGTTCCAAAGCGGCTCGAAAAAACCATTGGCAAAGCGGGTAACCAACAAATTTTGTACGGTTTCTTTTCCTAGGTAGTGATCTATTCGGTAGATATCCTCCTCAGGAAAAAACTGTTGTATTTTGGCATTGAGTTCACGAGCAGAAGCCTCGTTGTAGCCAAAGGGCTTTTCGATAATTAGCCGTCTCCAGCTTCCTTCCTGGTGCGCCAGCCCTTGGGCATGTAGGGCTTCTGGAATGCCGGCATAGAGCTTGGGCGGGGTACTGAGGTAGAAAATGTAATTTCCTTGGTTGGATCGTTCCTCGTCTAACTGATGTAGGCGTTTGCGCAGCACGGCTATGTCATCTGAATCCGTGTAAAAGCCAATTTCTTGATAAAATAGCTGCTGAGCATACTTTTTTATATCCGTCTCGGAAGTGCCGCTGTTATCGAAGTGTTCGTTCTGGGAAACCGTCTTTTCGCGGAATTCCTCATCGCTCAGCACCGTACGGCCGCAGCCTAGCAGAGCAAAATTGTCAGGTAAAAAGCCTAGTTTAAAAAGCTCGAAGACGGCTGGGATGAGCTTTCGTTGGGCTAAATCACCAGAAGCGCCAAAGATGACTAATATATGCGGTGGTATTTTGGAATTACTCATGTAAAGGTGGTAAAACAGTCTATATTGACAAAGGTAACTAAGTTACTACTACATTTACTATGAATTCAGGCTGCTAAGTACTAATTTTGCCCTCAAACAGATGAACGAATGCTAAAAATAGGTATCGCTACGGATCATGGTGGGCTGGAACTCAAGCAAGAACTACAAGCGTACTTAATATCCAAAGGATATGAGGTGGTCGATTTCGGAGCCTATAGCTACGACGCCCAAGATGATTTTCCCGATTTTGTTATTCCACTGGCCAAGGCTGTTGGTAGCGGTGCCGTAGATCGCGGAGTGGCAGTGTGTGGAAGTGGGGTTGGAGCCTCTATTGCTGGCAACAAGATCAAAAACGTGCGCGCTTGCCTCGTTACAGAAACCTACAGTGCTCGGCAGGGGGTAGAACACGATGATATGAATATGATCTGCCTCGGCGGTCGGGTTATTGGCATTGCCTTGGCACAGGAATTATTGGATGCCTTTTTGCAAGCCAATTACCAAGGCTTAGAACGGCAAAAAAGAAGAATGGGCAAAATAGCAGCCCTAGAAGAATAACTTTAAGCATACTTGTTTTGACCCACCTCATCCTATTCGATGGTGACGCCCGCGACCATCTACTCCCACTCACCTTCACCAGGCCAGTAGCGGCGCTGCGACTAGGGATACTGACCATCAAAGAAAAATGGGAGAACATACTAGGCCTATCCACCAGCTACCTAACACAGGACTACTTAATGCCCCTTTTCCCTATTGCTCATGGAGAAAGGAACTTACTGGTCAATGGCAGTTATATCCCCGAGCGCCACTGGGTACAACTCCTAGAAACGCTTCAACTGGGCCAGGCTTATACCTGCCAAGATGAATTACTAGCCGTTTGTCTGGATGGAGCACAAACGGCTGCACTCATCAGCGGTAGCGAATTGGCGCCTTTAAAAGTTTTTGAACTTAGCGATATAAACATCCGCCGCATTCGCCGGCCAGCCGATATTTTTACGGCCTGCGGCCAAGAAATTGAAGCCGATTTTGACCTCCTCACTAAGGGTAGAAGTTCTCAGCCATTATCGCCTACCAATACCCTTTTGGGTGATCCAAACCAGTTATTTATGGAAGCTGGCGCCGAGGTGGAAGCCTCCACACTCAACGTAAAAACGGGCCCCATCTACATCGGTACTAATGCAGTTGTGCTAGAAGGATCCCTACTGCGCGGCCCCATTGCACTTGGGGAAAATACGGTTGTAAAAATGGGCGCTAAACTATATGGACCCACCACTACGGGCCCGCACTGCAAACTGGGCGGCGAAATCAATAATGTTGTCTTCCAAGCGAATAGCAATAAAGGACACGACGGCTATTTGGGGAATTCTGTAATCGGAGAATGGTGCAACCTCGGGGCTGATACCAACAACTCCAATCTCAAAAACGACTACTCGGAGGTAAGAGTCTGGTCTTATCCTGAAAAGCGTTTCATACCCACGGGCCTACAATTTCATGGCCTTATTATGGGCGATCACAGCAAAGCGGGCATCAATACGATGTTTAACACGGGTACGGTCGTGGGGGTGAGTGCCAATATTTTCGGCGAAGGCTTTCCGCGAAACTATATTCCTTCTTTCAGCTGGGGCGGCGCTAGCGGCCTACAAACCTACCGCTTGGATAAGGCCACCGCCACTGCCGAGCGAGTAATCGCTCGCCGAGGTCGCGAGATGAGCGAAGCAGAAAAAGCGGTATTAGCACACGTTTTTGAAGAAACGAAACCCAATCGCCCGAAATAGGCCACCTAGCAAGGCTATTAGATAGCCACCCGGAAGCGCATCGCTCGTAGGCCCTGAACACTTTGTAAGGGATCGAGCGTGAACTCCTCTAGCTCGCCATCTAGGTAGCCCAGCTGCCGCAGATAATCGAGGTAGGCCAAGTACTCCCGCCGATCCCGATCGTGGAGATAAACGACACTCACCGTGCCCGGCAGTGTCAGCCGTTGCCGCCCATCATGCACCGTAGCTTTGTCTATGCGTTTTTTTAGAATCTCGTAGCGCACATCGTAGGAGCCATCTACATCAAAGCGTTTTTCATCCATCCGGAAGTGAATGTTGATCGGGCTGGTGTAGGCAAAAGCCAACTGAGCGGTTTGGAGCAAGATAGGCGTATCCTCCCCTATTTTATGCACGAGCCTGGTGGCATCACACAAATCTATGAGCTGGCTCAGGCGGAGGTTGCGCAGGTGAATTTCACTAAAGGCATTTTTCCGGAGCAAGCTTTGGCCGGCAAAAATCTCGTACTCGATGCCGTCGGTCTTGTATTTCTCGAAGTAGTGCGGCAACACTTCCTGGGCTTGGCGGTTGCGCTCTTCAAAAAATTTGCTCAGCGATCTATTGAGCTCACTCAGGCTGGTATCGTAGGCTTGCCGGCGGGAAGAAAGCAGTTGTAGGCCAGCGTAGAAGTCGCCCGGGAGAGCCATCGCAATAAGGCGGCGCAAACTGGGATGATCTTTGCCTAGTTGTTGTAGCAAAGGCAGTACTTCCTTTAGCAAAAACTCCACCAAGCGGGTCTCGTCGCTGTTGTTGAAGTCTTCTAAGCTCATGCTGAGCGCCTCATTGATCTCCAGCAGCCGTTGGTTAACCAAGGGGAAGGTAACCAGCATCGCCGCCTTTTGTAAAATCGCTTTGGTCGCCTTTAAGTTTTCTACTAAATCTCCGTAAACGGCCTCGTTTCTAAGGCGGGTGGAGCCCACAATATCGGCTTGCCCATATAGCGGATATACTTCGTTGAAACGGATAGGCTCGGGGCTAATTTCTTGGCCGTTGGCGCGTTGTTCCAACACTTGATAGGCTGCCTCTATAAAGCGCCATTCCACACTGGGGTGCAGGCTGGTATATTGCTCCCGAAGGATGGCCTCCAGGCTGTTGTCCACTTCTTCCCGGCTGCGCGCCAGAGCCGTCCGGAAGAGGCTCACGATCTCTCGGAATTTTAGCTCCACAAAAGAATTGAGCCCAAAAGCCTCCGGCGAGGCCAGTTCTAACAGCCCAATAACGTGCTCCTCGGCATTTAGTAGTGGCGCAATCAGTAGGGCTCTAAAGCCCATCGCCATCAGTTTTTTTTCTGGCTTAGCCGGCTGGGGGATACTAGCCAAATCTTCTACCAACACCACTTCTTTGCTGGTGAAAGCTCTGTGATATACGCTGTTGGCATAAGCGGTATCCGTGAGCCGATCAATGTGGTCGGCCAGCAGGTTGAAACGGATTTTATATTGGTGATCCACCCGGTATTCCGAGGGGTAGTCGATAGCACTTAGACCCAACTGCAAATCGGGGCGCTGGAAATAGATGCGCAGCAAGTCGGCTTGTTCCCGCACTTTTTCTATGTCCAAAACAGCATCCCTACGCAGCAGTTTATGCTTCATCTGACTAAGGCTTTCGGCCTCGGTTACTTCGGTGAATTGGCTGAGCGAGAAACCTTCGAAGGCAAACTTATCGGGTGGCAACATCGCCAACCACAGCTCCTCGTGGTGGATGTTGCGCAGCAATTTCTGGAAGTCTTCCTCTCGCAAAGGAGGCAACTCGCCTTTTACCACTACGCGGATATAGTCTTCTTTGTTGAGGGGCTTGAAAAAGCGCGCTAGGTGGGTTTTGGGGTCTCGAATCTGCAGTAGTGTTGCGGGCGAAAGATCGATCTCGCGGCCATAGCATTTGCGCAATATCGTGAGCCAAGCCTGCATCAGACTCACAGAGCGCAAGTCTTCGGCTAGTTTATTGAAGGTGATGCGCACGTTCTCCAGCTGCATAAAGCGGCTCATGGCATGGCTAGAAAAGGCGGCCTCGTGGTGAAAAGGCACGGATATCTTGAAGAGATGCTCTTGCCGCCGCCCGGGCGAAAACAAAAAGAGCAGCATCATGTCCAACAGCGCTTTGTGCGAATGGAGCAAGGATAGATCCTCTATAGGTGCCCGTAGCGCAGGCGCAGCGGCGAGCCGTTGGCTGATCTCATTGGCCAGGAAGGCTTCCCCCGCGTGCTCGCTATCGCAGCAACTTTCTATTTGCTCAATCAGCGGCAAGAAGCAAAAAGCCGTGGGGTAAGGAATAGCCTCCAAGGCCTCCTCCCTGCGCTCAGGCCTTGGGGGCACCACCAGGGCTCCCTCCAGCCGCAATGGCTGCTTGGCTTTTTTTGTGCTAGTTTCCATATTTGCAAAATATTTTGTTAATCGCTTTTAGGCTCTACTCGATAAAACAAAGCGGCAAGCAAAAAAGATGCTACCTTAGCTGTATGGCAAGAACAGAAATCGCTGTGCTTAGTTTACACCGCCATCCTCGGCTGCGCTATGTGCTGGGGGAATGCGGCCGCATGCTGGATTGCCACTTTCGCCTTTTTTTAGACGCTGCCAAGTACCAGTCCCTCACCGTGTCGGCTCGGATCAACTATGGAGCGCCTCCCAGCGGGGTGGCAGAGATAGCTGTGGCGGCAAGCGATTTCCTAGCGGGTAAAGATAGTTGCGTACAGACAGAGGAGGCAGTTTTTTTCCGGTATCTGGCAGCTGATTTTTGGCACAGTGTGTACATCCATACGGACACCCAGACGGGCACGGCGGTACGCACTCGCTGGCTCTCGCAGGAGCAAGGCCATTCCTTTAGAGCCATGCTGGCCGAAGCCGATCCCTTCGCTGCTATATTCTTCTGTCTCAGCCGCTGGGAAGAGTACCAGCCGGGCCCTAGGGATCAGCATGGCCGCTTTGCTGCTCACCAAAGCCACGCTTTTCGCAATGGCTATCTAGAGCGCCCTATTGTACACGACATTCTGGAGGGGCTAAAAAAAGAATTGCAAGCACAGTTTTCCAATTTTTATCCGCCAAAAGCGCCACCGCTTCAACTTTTGCCCACCTACGATATAGACCTCCCTTTTGCCTACCTACACCGAGGCTGGCGGGGACTGGCAGCAGGATTCTTGGATATTTTTAGGGGGCAGGGGCGGCGCAGCCTAGCGCGATGGCGCTGTATTTGGGTACAAGAAAAAGATCCTTACGATACCTTCGCATGGCTACAGTCCTTGCACCAGCGGTTGGGGCTGGCAGCGCGTTTTTTCTGTTTGTTATCCGAGCGGCAGACGCGCCAAGACCCTAACCCGTCGCCCCACCACCCTGCCTATCGGAGCCTGTTGCAGTCGCTGGCTAGGTGGGCGTCTGTGGGCATTCATCCCTCTTATTATAGCTCCGAAGATGCCGCCCTTACAGGGCGGGAAAAAGCTTGCCTGATCGATATTCTCGGCCAACCAGTGACGCACAGCCGGCAGCACTTCCTGCGTTTTTCGCTGCCTAGCACCTATCGGCAACTGCTGCTGGCTGGGATCACCCAAGACTACTCGATGGGCTATGCCGATGCGGTTGGCTGGCGCGCAGGCACCCACCAAGCCTTCCGCTGGTATGATCTGGAGGCCGAGGAAGCAAGCGGCCTTTGGGTACATCCTTTTGCGGCCATGGATGTGACCCTGCTCAAATATGAAAACTTTGCTCCTGCACTTGTGCCCGTATGGGCGTATAGCCACACAAAAGCTAACCTATCTACTGCAAAGCCTCCTGCTTGGGCAACGGCAGCACAGCGCATCACGGCGCTCCACGAAGGCGTTGAGCCCTACGGAGGTAGCTTTATTTTGCTGTGGCACAACAGCAGTTTTGCGGAACACTATGGCTGGGGCGGCTGGCAAGTGATGTACGAACAGCTGCTAGCAAAGCTGGCAAAGCCCGGTTTTACTCCACAAAAAGATCCTTGAAAGGTTCCACGCCGGGCGTAACGAGGTAGGGATCAAAATCGGTCACTCCTGCTTGGCGCAAGACTTCCTCGTCGATAAAAAACTGTCCGCTTTCCGTGCCGCTAAAGATTTCATAAGCCGCATCGGCCACGATTTCAGGCTGTCGGCTCTGTTTCATGAGCGCTTCCCCGCCTAGTAGGTTATTGACGGCAGCCGTGGCAATGGTGGTTTGTGGCCAAAGTGCGTTCACTTTGATGTTGTTGCGTTTTTGCTCCTCGGCTAGGCCCAGCACCGTCATGCTCATGCCGTATTTGCTCATGGTATAAGCCAAGTGATTGGCAAACCACTCGGGCTTGAGGTTCAGTGGCGGCGAGAGGGTGAGGATGTGGGCAATGTCCGATTTTTTGAGGTAGGGAATGGCTAGGCGGCTGCACATGAAAGTGCCACGGACATTGACGCCAAACATAAGATCGAAGCGCTTCATCGCGGTCTGCTCGGTGGGTGTAAGGCTGATGGCGCTGGCGTTGTTGACCAAGATATCGATGCCACCAAAACGCTCGGCGGCTTGTGCCATGGCGGCGCTCACCTGCTCTTCATCCAGCACATTCATCTGTATGGCGAGGGCTTTTCCGCCAGCGGCCTCAATGGCTTCGGCTGCGGAGTGGATGGTGCCGGGAAGCTTGTCGTGCGCCTCTACTGTCTTGCCTGTTACCACGATATTGGCGCCTGCTGCTGCCATTTTGAGGCCAATAGCCAAGCCAATGCCGCGGCTGGCGCCACTGATAAAAACTGTTTTGCCGTTAAATTTGGTCATGATCGAATTGCTTTATTTTTTATACCGTCGTTTTGGAATGGCAAGGTAGCGAATTTTCGCTAACCGCTTTCGGTTTAGCAGTTTTTTTATTTTCAGTGGCTGTGCCTTAGCCTGCAACCTTCCATTGTTCTATTCGTCATAGCTGTGTGGCCTTTGGTCGAATACTTGCCTACGCGGCTTCACGGATCGCAATACTTTTACCGTGTTTTAGAAAATCTTCTTACAAGACCGCTTCTCAAGACGCTCTTTCCTCAGGCTTCGTCTCTTCCCCAAAAGATCAAAATCCGGTTATGAAAATCAACTTATTTATCCTATTTTCCCTATTCGTCAACGGTATGCTTTTGAGCCAAAATGGTAGCATCAAAGGACAATTGCAAGAGCGTAATGGGGTAGCTGTTTTGTATGCCAATGTAGCGCTTTATTCCATGGCTGATAGTAGCTTGGTGAAAGTAGAGACGAGCGATGAGGCAGGTATTTTTCAGCTTAAAAATGTTGCTGCAGCCAGTTACCGCTTGGTGGCTACCTATCTAGGAATGCCTGATTTGGTGATAGAACGGCTGGTGGTAAAAGCCGGTGCAGATACCGACCTAGGCGTCCTGACGTTCCAAGCCGCCGGCATCGAACTAGCCACGGCCACCGTAGCCGCCACCCGCGCCATGGTGGAGGTAAAACCCGACCGCACCGTCTTCAACGTGCAAGGCACCATCAATGCCGTGGGCGAAAATGGGCTGGATTTGCTCCGCAAAGCCCCGGGCGTAACGATAGACAACAACGACAACATCAATGTGCTGAGCCGGTCAGGCGTATTAGTGTACGTGGATGGCAAGCGCCTCCCCCTCAGCGGCGAAGACCTCAGCAACTACCTGCGCAACCTCAATGCCGAACAAATAGACCGCATCGATATCATCACCAACCCCGGAGCAAAATACGAAGCGGAAGGCAATGCGGGCATCTTGGATATTCGCCTCAAGAAGAACGAAAACGAAGGTGCTAATGGGACCATCTCCACTACCTTCAGCCAAGGAAAATACAGCCGCGCCAATACCAACCTAACGGGCAACTACCGCAACCGCAGCTTCAACGCCTTCGGCTCCCTAGGCTATGGTAGCAGCGAAAACTGGAACGAGACGATCTTTATGAACTTCCAAAATGGCTTGTTGCTGGATGAGTATACTTTAGGCCTCAACGATCAAATAACGCCTAGTTTCCGCTTGGGAACCGATTTTTTCTTGAGCGAAAAGCATACCTTGGGCTTCCTTGTGAGCGGCCAAATGAACCAGAGCGAAGGTATCACGATCAATGACGTCGATATTTTTACCCTCGCCAATCCTACCAACCAAGCCGATAGCTTGCTTCGGGCAAGCAACATTCAGGAAAGCCGCCGCACACAACAGACCTACAACATCAACTACCGCTACGATATCGGGGAGGGGAAATCTCTGAATATCGACCTAGACTACGGACAGTTTAACAACGAGCAAACCCGCGACCAACCCAACCGTTATTTTGCCCCCGACGGCAACACCCCACTTTCGGAGGTGATCAACTACTTCGATACGCCCATCGATATCGCCATCTACACGGCGAGGGCCGATTATGAGATGCCGCTGGGCAAGGGCCTGCTGGGCAGCGGTGCTAAGTTCAGCAAAGTACAAACCTCCAATACTTTCGAGTTCTACGATGTGCTGCAAGGCGAACGGCTCATCAACGACCGCCGCTCTAATAATTTCGACTACAACGAGAATGTCTATGCGGCCTACCTCAACTATGCGGGCAAATTCAGCGAACAGTGGAGCTTCTCGGCGGGAATGAGAACTGAAATTACTGATGCCGATGGCCTGCTCACGACCCTGAGAGCCGACCTAGAAGAAGCCCCGGTACTGCTGAATTACATCAGCTTCTTTCCCTCAGCAGGCTTCACCTACCAAATCAATCCCACCAAAGGCAATACCCTCAGCCTCAACTACGGGCGCCGCATCAACCGCCCCGACTACAACATCCTCAACCCATTCCGCAACCAAATGAGCGAGTTGAACTATGAGCGGGGCAATCCCTTCCTGAGTCCTGAGATTGTAGATAATATCGAGTTGGGCTACACCCTCGCCTACCGCTACAATTTTAAACTGGCCTACAGCCGCACCAACAACCAAATCACCCGTCTCATCGGCCCAGACGAAATAGACCCCAGAGCGGGCTTCATCTCCTGGGATAACCTCGCCACCCAAACCAACTACAGCTTCAATGCTAGCCTACCGTTTACCGTCACTAAAAAATGGGATGCCTTCTTTAATGTGTCGGCTGGTTATATAGATAATCAGGCAGACTATGGCGACGGGGCTGTTATTGACCTGCAAGCCTTTACTTACAGTATCTTCAGCCAGCAGACCTTCAAATTACCTTGGGATTTGACGGGGGAGCTATCCGGTTATTTCTCCGGCCCCGGCATTTGGGGGGGCATGTTTGAGTACCAAACCAGCGGTTCTTTCAACGTAGGCTTACAGCGGCGCTTTCTCGTCGATCAGCTAAACGTAAGAATCAGTGGCAGCGATTTGTTTTTCACCACGGGTTGGCGCGGCACTTCTACCTTTAACGGTCTGGAGGGCAGGGGACGGGGCAACTGGGATAGCCGCCGCGCTACCATCAGCCTGAGCTATAACTTCGGCAACGAAAAAGTAAAAAGCCGCAACCGCAAAACCGGTTTGGAAAACGAAGCGAGCCGCGTGGGGGGAGGGAAATAGTAAAATTTCCTACCTTCGCCACATGTCTAATGTAGCAATCGAAAACAGGCTCAACGAGCTATTCACCCAATGGGCAGGCACCCCAGCCACTTTGCTGTTGCCCATGGCACCCTCCGGTTCCAAACGCCTCTACTACCGCCTGCAAGCTGGCGATAAAGTAGCGATTGGTGCCTACCATACCGAAGCGAAGGAAAACAAGGCCTTTGTGGCTTTTTCTAGGCATTTTAAAGCCTTGGGGCTGCCCGTACCGGAGATTTACGCCACCGATTTCGAGCACCACATCTACCTTCAGGAAGACTTGGGCAGTACTACGCTGTATAGCTATTTGCTGCAACGAGGCGACTACTGGCCAGACTACCTAACGAACATCTATAAAAAAGTGGTGGAGCAGCTCGCGCGCTTGCAGATCCTTGGGGGGGAAGAGCTGGACTACTCCGTTTGTACCCCGCGCGAGGCTTTTGACAGGCAGAGTATTCAATGGGATTTCAACTACTTCAAATATTACTTCCTCAAGCTGGCTGGCATCGATTTCGACGAAGGCGCGCTGGAAGCGGATGCTGATACCCTGGCCGATTATTTGCTAGAAGCAGACGGGCACTTTTTTATGTTCCGCGATTTCCAAACACGCAACATCATGATAAAAAGTGGCGAGCCGCTCTTTATCGACTACCAAGGCGGCCGGCGCGGGGCGCTGCAATACGATCTGGCTAGCTTGCTCTTTCAGGCCAAAGCCAATCTGCCCGACGATATCCGCGATGAACTCCTAGCCCACTACCTCGATCAGGCGAGTCAGCTTACGGAAATAGACCGCGCAGCCTTCATCGATCATTTTTATGGCTTTGTGTTTATCCGATCCTTACAGGTTTTGGGGGCTTATGGCTTTCGGGGTTTATATGAGCGCAAGGAGCACTTTTTGCAATCGATTCCCTTTGCACTGCGGAACATCAAGTGGCTGCTAGACAATCAAAAAATTAGCCTACACCTTCCCGAGCTGTATCGCGTTCTACGGCAGCTGCTGGAAAGCAAACAATTTGAGCCTTTCGATAAGATCAAAGCCAGTTCCAGCCTGCTGAAAGTTAGTGTTCAAAGCTTTAGCTACAAGCTAGGCGGCATCCCACCCGACAAGAGCGGCAACGGTGGCGGCTTTGTGTTCGATTGCCGCTTTTTGCATAATCCCGGCCGCTACGAACCCTACAAAAAACAAACCGGCCGAGACGAGGCCGTGATCAATTTCCTACAGCACCACAGCGAAATGCCTAGCTTCCTACAAGACGTTTTTCGGATTGTCGATGCTGCCATAGAAGACTATATCGAGCGGAGCTTCACCCACCTACAAGTGGCTTTTGGCTGCACCGGTGGGCAGCACCGTAGTGTTTATGCCGCCGATCAGCTCGCCCGGCACCTGCAGGATAAATATGGTATCCAAGTGCAGCTACAACACATCGAACAGGAAAAGAAAGATTGGAAAAATGGCTAAGAGGTAGGGCATTGGAATAGCAGTAGTGCCCAATGAGGCTTGCTCTTTTTCTTAAACTTTGCTCCTGCGTGAGCAACAAGCCCGTATGGACAATTTTGCCAAAAGAAGCTATTTGAAGCGGATCGTGGAGCAGTAATTGTTGAGGAGGTTCGCGCCAAGATTCACAAGGGCTAGAGATGGGCATAAATGCGGGAGCAGCGCCAACCTAAAAGGAGCAGCGTTTTCCAAGGCTTCGATGTGGCTTTGTAAAGGGGGGGAATGCCTAATCCACCATCCGCACCCACCAAGATTTTAAATAAGCGGCCTCGGGGAAGGTGATGGGGTGATCTATATCGTGGGCAGTTTTTTCCAGTGTTTCGAAGCGGCGACCACTTGCTTGCAGCACGTCGAGCTGTAGGGAGTAAAAGTCGTCGGTATCAACGCGGGCGGAGCAGGAGGCCAGGAGCAAAATGCCACCTTTTTTCACCACTTTCAGCGCCAGGCGGCTGAGGTGGCGATAGGCTTTTAGGGCGCTGGCTACTTCGCTGGCTTGCTTCGCGAAGGAGGGTGGATCTACGATGACCAGATCAAAATGCTGCCCTGCTTTGGCGAGCCTATCGAGCGCTACAAAGGCATCCTCCGCCAAAATACTGTGCGGAGGATGGTGCAGGTTGAGGGCGGCGTTGGCTTCGGCCATTGCCAAAGCTTGTGCACTAATATCTAGGCTCGTTACGTGGCTAGCACCGCCGGCTAGCGCATGTACCGAAAAGCCGCCCGCATAGGCGAAAATATCCAGCACCTTACGGCCTTTGGCGAGCTGCCCCACGCGGAGCCGATTGTGTCGGTGATCAAGAAAAAAGCCCGTCTTGTGGCCGCTTACGACATTGGCTTGGAAGCGCAGCCCATGTTCCCGAAAAATGACCACCGGATGATCTAAATGACCGTGGAGGAGGTGCCCATCCACCCAGTCCGCTGGTTTCTCGGGGTGCTGAGCCACTTGTCTGCTTAGGCGAAGGACAATCGTCTGGCAAGCCGTTGTATCCAACAAGGCCGGCAAAATAATCGGCAGATAAGGCTGCCAGATGAGGGAATATATCTTCAGTACCAGCACCTCGGCATAGACATCAGCAACGAGAGCGGGGAAACCGTCGTTTTCACCGTGCAACAGCCGATAGCTATTGGTATCAGTGGCACGTAGGGGTGCACGCAGGGCATAGGCTTTTTCGATTTTTTGGCGAAAAAAAGCTGCATCTATCGTTGCCGAACTCCCTTGGTGGATGACTTTTATGCGGATAGGCGAGTCGGGGTCGTATAGCCCAATCCCTAAGAAACGGTTGTGTCGCCGATCGAATAGGACGGCGAGGTCGCCGCTTTTACCGTTCCCTTTGATTTGCTCTATGCTTTGATCGTATAGCCAGGGGTGGCCCGCTTTGAGGTGGCGCTCCCCGTTGGCGGTGAGGCGGGTGGCTAGTCGATTTGGCTTAGACAAAAGGCGTGGCTTTTTGGTAACCTATTCCCATGATTGACGGGTCTTTTTTTCTTGCTGTTCTGCTACGGTCTGTCGGCCGATGCTATCGTAGTAGAAGCCGCGCTCGGCCATATCGACAGTATCATAGAGGTTGCGGCCATCGAAAATGAGGGGTTCTTGCAAGAGTTTGGCTATAACATCGAAGCTAGGGGTCCGGAATACTTGCCACTCGGTCATAATAGCAAGCGCATCGGCACCAATGAGTGCTTCGTATTGGTCATTAACGAGGGTGATGCGGTTGCCATAGATGGCACGGATATTCTCCATGGCTTCGGGGTCGAAAGCGCGGATATGGGCACCTGCTTCCAGGAGTCGATCGATCGTGTACAGGGCGGGCGCTTCGCGGATATCGTCGGTATTAGGTTTGAAGGCCAAGCCCCAAACGGCGATGGTCTTACCGGCCAGTTGGCCTTTGAAATAGGCGGTGATTTTGTCGGCGATGCGATAGCGCTGCTGATCGTTGACGGCCATTACGGAATTGAGTATGCGGAAGTCGTAGGTATTATCCGCAGCCGTTTTAGCCAAGGCTTGTACATCTTTCGGGAAGCAACTGCCGCCATAGCCCACACCGGGGAAGAGGAAGCGTTTGCCAATGCGGCTATCGGAGCCCATTCCCTTGCGCACCATATCCACGTCGGCTCCCAGAATTTCGCAGAGGTTGGCGATTTCGTTCATAAAGGTGATGCGGGTGGCCAGGTAGGAGTTCGCAGCGTATTTGGTCATTTCCGAACTGCGCTTATCCATGAAAATAACAGGGTTGCCAGAGCGGACAAAAGGGGCGTAGAGCTGCTCCATTACTTTTCTGGCTCGTGAGCTATCGGTTCCAATTACCACGCGATCTGGTTTCATAAAGTCTTCTACGGCTACACCTTCGCGCAGGAATTCTGGGTTGGAAACCACATCGAAGAGCGCTGTATCGAGGCGCTCCGCCAAAGCAGCGTGGACTTTTTCGCTGGTTCCTACAGGTACGGTACTTTTGTCCACAATCACAGTATATTTTTCAATCAGGCTAGATAGATCGCGCGCCACGCCTAGGATGTAGGATAGGTCTGCGGAGCCATCTTCGCCAGGAGGTGTTGGGAGGGCGAGGAAAATAATTTCTGCATGATCTACGGCTTCTTTGAGGTTGGTCGTGAAGGTAAGGCGACCTTGGCGGGTGTTGCGCTCGAAGATAACCTCCAGTCCGGGCTCGTAAATAGGCACTTCGCCTGCTTGCATACGCTTTACTTTGGCGGCATCGATATCGACACAAATAACTTCATTGCCTGTTTCGGCAAAACAGGTGCCTGTTACTAAACCGACGTAGCCGGTACCTACCACTGCTATTTTCATGGCAAAGGGATTTGTAGTCAACCATTTGATGGGTGAAAACCGTTCAATGGTTATCTTGATGATGGCCAAAAATAAAGCAGGCGATTATAAGCTTTGATACTGCTGAAATTTGGCCGTAGTAAATTGGAGTGCAAATATAAGGCTAAACGAATAATTCGCGTTTTTATGGCCGCATTAAAAAGCAAAAATGTGTCTGAAGACATGCTGGCTGTTTCTCGGTCGCTACGAGATGGGTTAAGGCAGTGGTACCGCTCCTTTGCCATGCAGTTATTTTTGCTGCACTTCCGGCGACAGTTGTTTTTGTTGCTCATCTGGTTGGGACTGGCGCTGCTGGTTGCGGGTCGGCTAGGCTTCTATTTGGGTCTTCAGTACTTGTTTTTAGACCCGGAGTATTTGGGGCAGGTGGGCTTTTTTGGCTTTTTACTGATGGGTTTATTTTTTGGCTATCTGGTGATGAGTTGGAACCTAACGACCTATCTACTTTATGCTAAGTACTTTGGCTTTTTAGCGAGTTTATCCAGGCCTTTTTTGAAATTTTCGATCAACAATGCGCTCTTGCCACTCATCGTTTTGGTCTTGTACTGCGTCATGCTCTTTCGTTTTAATGCGCCGTGGGTGGGTGAGGGTGGTGGTCGGCAGTTTCTGCTACATTTAGGAGCGCTGTTAGGCGGGCTCGTTCTGAGCTTAATGATCTATATGCTCTATTTTTATCTGACGAACCGCGATATTTACTATTACAGTGGCAAACGCCCCTTGGCGCCCAATATACACGTCCTACAACCCTTCGGACGGCAGGTGGGGCAAACCCTGGATGCCGTAACGGAGCAAGAGAACCCCTTTCAAGTGACGAATTACCTGAACAACAGCCTTCGTGTCAGACCTGTTCGGTCCGTAGCGCATTACGATCGGCAGACTTTGGAAAACGTTTTTCGGCAAAATCATTGGAATGCGCTTTTCTTACAGTTTTTTTCGTTGGTGGTTTTGGTACTGTTGGGGCTTTTGATTGATGTGCCGGTGTTTCAGTTGCCGGCAGGTGCTAGTATCCTCATTCTTTTTAGTTTACTAATGTTTTTTATTGGTGCGGTGTCTTATTGGTTCAAATCTTGGTGGCCGCTTATTTTATTACTCTTTTTTGTAGCCGTGGAGCTAGTAACATCGATGCCCGTTTTCCAGCGTTCCAATTATGCCTATGGTCTGGATTATGAACAGACAGCAGTACCTTACAGCGGGCAAGTACTACACGAGCTGGTGACGGGGGGGCAACCCCGAATTGATAGCCTCTCTACCATCGAGATGCTTAACAACTGGAAAGCCAAGCAAAATGGCAAAAAGCCACCGATGGTCATTCTCTGTTCCAGTGGCGGCGGGCTGGCTTCTGCTACTTGGGCGATGCACGTGGTGCAACAACTGGAAAAACACAGCGGTGGGCAGCTTTTGCCCGCTACCGTTTTAATGACGGGTGCTTCGGGCGGTATGCTAGGCTTGGCCTATTTGCGCGAAGTCTATTACCGTCATAATCAGGGAGAAGCACTCGATTATAGGGATCCACAACTGATTAACCACGTTGCCAGCGACTTACTAAACCCCATTGCTTTTTCCATTGTGAGCAATGATATTTTCCTACCTTTCACCCAAGTACAAATAGGCAACCGCGCCTACCAACGCGACCGCGCCTACGGCTTCGAACAGCAATTCAATATCAATACTTTTGGTCGGCTCGATAAGCCCATGGCCGCCTATCGGGCTGCCGAGCAGACAGCTGAAATACCCCAACTTATCCTCACGCCCAGCATCGTCAACGATGGGAGGCGGCTCTTGATCTCGGCTCAGGGCACCAGCCACCTGATGATTGCCTCCAGTGGAAAACAAGCCAGCAGCCCCCTCGTGCCCGACGCTGTGGATATGGCTGCCCTGCTAGGCACCGAACAACGGGATAGCCTCCGTTTCCTTACCGCGCTGCGCATGAATGCTACCTACCCTTATGTGCTACCCTTTGTTGATCTGCCCACCGAACCCGAACTCAGTGTGATGGATGCGGGCTTCCGCGACAACTATGGCGTCCTCACAGCCGCAAGGTTTATCCAAATTTTTTCCGATTGGATCAGGCAAAACACCAGCGAGGTCATCCTGATTCAAACCAGTACCAACTTTGGTGGCCGCGATAAAACGCCGAGCAAAAGAAAACAAGGCCTACTGGGCAGCCTTTTTGCCCCCCTTGGGCTAGCAGGCAATTTCACCAGTGTACAAGTACAAGAGCAAGACAACTCACTGGGCTACCTCTATGAGCTGCTTGGAAGCGAACACTTCCACCTGATTCGCTTTAACTATCAGGCCAATGACCAAACCAAACTGCGCGCGGCCATCTCTTTCCACCTCACCGAGCGAGAGAAAGCAGAAATTTGTAGTAGTATTCAGCGCCCCGCCTACCAACAGCAGTTGGATTTGCTCCTCCGATTGCTGCCAAAGAAGCCAAACCAGTAACGCGTACTAGCAAAACCGAACCCCAAACCAATTGGGGTTCGGATGCAAATGCCTACACGCAATTACTAACCCAAATTGTTGGCAGCCCAGGCCTCGCCCGAACCACACTAGAAAGATCATTAACTATGTCCAAGTACTTAACGGCATATTTCTTATATTGCTCGCTAAAACAATACCGATCATGCAACTAGGCTTTGTCTCCGCTATTTTACCCGATTTGTCGCTGGAAGAAGTGCTGGCCTTCGCCGCCGAAACTGGCTACGACTGCGTAGAACTCATGTGCTGGCCATCCGGAAAAGCAGAGCGGCGCTATGCCGGGGTCACCCACTTGGATGTAACAAGCTTCAGCTCAGAAAAAGCAAATGCTACCCGGGCCCTGTGCCGGCAATATGGGGTGAACATCAGCTCCCTGGGCTACTACCCCAACCCCTTGGTTGAAAACAAAGAAGAAGCCGATTTTTATCAGGCACATATCCGAAAAGTAATAGACGTCGCAGCTCTGCTGAAACTGGCCTGTGTAACCACCTTTGTGGGCAGAGACCAAACCAAAAGCTTCGCCGACAACTGGCCGCGCTTCCTTCAGGCCTGGCAGCCATTGGTCGCTTATGCCGCTAGCAAAAATATCCGAATTGGTATAGAAAACTGCCCGATGAGTTTCGGCGCCGACGAGTGGCCAGGCGGGAAAAACCTAGCCGTCAGCCCTGCCGTATGGGATAAAATGTATGCCGATATTCCCAGCCCTTTCTTCGGCTTGAATTTCGACCCTTCCCATTTCGTTTTACAGTTTATGGACTATGAAAACGCCATCCGAAGGTATGCCGATCGCTTGGTACACGTGCATGCTAAAGACCTACGCATAGACCGCGAAGCACTGGACCAACACGGGGTTTTTGCCTGGCCAAAGCTGTGGCACACACCAAAATTACCTGGTTTGGGCGATGTCAATTGGGGGCGTTTCGTAGCCGCACTCAACGATGCCGGTTATCGGGGGGCCGTTTGTGTGGAAGTAGAAGACCGCGCTTATGAGGCTAGCTTGGCCGATCGGAAGCGCGCCTTGCGGATGAGTTATGCCTATTTGCGGCAATATATTCCCCAAAGTAATCCTGCACCAACGCCCGAGCCATAAGCCCCCAAGCGATCTAAAGCAGCCTAGGTTTTATCGATTATCGTGAGGCAGCTATTGTAGTAAGTACTCGGACAAATCTAATGCGACTTTTCAATCTAGTAGATTTTGCTTTCAGCCGAGGCAAAAAACGTAAGCTTAGTGATACTAAGACGAGGCTTTTTAACGCTGGCTGGAAGCAAAAGACGCCACGGGCAACCAGAAGTTTTAGCCTTAACAGACCACTGCTGCTATTGAGGCCAAACACGTGCACAAAGATGCGCGAAGCAAGTTTATTAGCACTAGTGATTTTTCGACTATATTTGCGACATTGTTGCATTAAAATAGTCAGAAATGGATACTCCTACTTTATTTAGGATGCTACAGCTAAAACAAGTTGCGTTGATGCTGTTGATGGGGCTTGGATTAAACCAAACCACATCACAGGGATTTGAGGGATACTATCAATCTCCTGACATTTACCAAAGTAATGTTGTCTTTGCTGCAGAAGGTGACCTTTGGAAAGTTTCCATTCATGGAGGCCTTGCTCAAAGGCTGACCACACATGTGGAAGAAGAGCAATATCCCCGCTTTTCGCCCGATGGGAAAACCCTTGTTTATTCCGCTAGTTATGAAGGACCAAGGGAAGTTTATACCATCCCAGTGGATGGTGGCTTACCTATAAGATGGACCTATTCAGAAGGTTCTAGAGCAGTAGGATGGACCCCAAAAGGAGACATTATTTATAGCACTTCAGAACTCAGTAAATTACCAAACGCACAATTATTAACGCTTGACTTGGCCACAAAAGAAAGGTCTATCATTCCACTACATCAAGCGAATCAAGGGGTGCAAAACTCGGTAGGCACCTGGTTTTTTGTACCACTCAGTGACTTAAATGATAATGTCAAAAGGTACAAAGGTGGGTGGACTCGTCAAATATGGAAATTTGACGGGAAAAATGAAGCGATAAAGTTAACCACAGACCATTTGGGGGAAAGTTTTAATCCTATGTGGTTCGAAGGCAGGGTGTTTTTCATTACCGACAGGGATGGTATGAAAAACATCTGGTCAATGAATGCTGATGGTAAAGATTTTAAACAGCATACTGCACATACCGAGTTTGATGTTCGTTCAGCTAATCTTCACGATGGTAAAATAGTATATCAACACGCTGCAGACCTTTGGCTATTGGATATTGCTTCAGGGAGGTATGCTAAAATTGATATCCATTTAGCCTCGGATTTGGAACACTTAAGAGAAAAGTGGATAGAAAATCCTGCGCCGTATATTACCTCAGTGCATCCAAATCCAACAGGGGACAAGGTTGTAGTCACTACTAGAGGAAGGGTTTTTGTGGTTCCAACAAAATCAGGTAGGACAATACAACATACGGCGCAAAAAGGTGCAGTTTTTCGGTATCGTGATGCCATTTTTTCTTACGATGGTAATAATATCCTATCGCTATCAGATAAGAGTGGGGAATTTGAGTTTGTTCAGTTTGCTGCCACTGACCTCGGCGAAGTTAAGTCGGTTTCTAAGGGTGGTAAATTGTTGAGATATCAAGGCATACCATCATTCGATGGAGAGTGGTTAGCTTATAATGATGTTGAAAATAATATGTATATACTCAAGTTGAGTACGGGAGAAAGCAAAAAAGTATCTACCAACCAGCAAGGCTTTCGAGATTTCGCATGGTCGCCCGATAGTCAATGGCTGGCCTTTGTACAAAAAGCCTCAAATGGGATGGCTCAAATCAAAATCTTCAACGTCAACGATGACTCGATTTTCAACTTGACAACGGATAGATCCAATAACTTTAGCGTAAACTGGAGCCCAGATGGCCGGTTCATATACTACCTTTCTGATCGAGGCTTTCGCACCTTGGCTGGTAATCCGCGTGGGGCAAGGCTAGGAGGGGTACACTGGGATAAGAGCGAAAGTATATATCATGTGGGCTTAGAAAAAGACTCTAGATCACCCTTCCGAGAAAAAGATGAACTCACCAATGAAAATGATATGAAGGATCAGCCCACGGGAAAATTAGTAGTTAAAATTGATACAACGGACATTCAATCCAGAACCATAGAAGTTCCCATCCCTTCTGGAAATTACAAACAACTAGCAGTCAATGATAAGGCAATTTATCTCTTGGCTCAAGAAGCAGGCTTGGACGCCAAATCTCATCTTAAAGGGCTTAAGATCACTACCGAAAAAGTCGAGTTGACCGATCTAGCTCCAGCAATTAGCGGGTTCGAACTAACGCAGGATGGTAAGAAATTACTCATTAACAAAGGGCAGTCCTATTACATGGTGAATGCGCCTACAGGAAGTGTAAATCTGGATGATGGGAAAATCGATTTGAGTGCTTGTAAGTTTTCTATTAATCCCCGAGAAGACTGGAAACAAATTTTCAAAGACGCATGGCGTATGGAGCGAGATTACTTTTACGACAAGAACATGCACGGTGTAGATTGGGAGGCGATGTATGATAAGTACCTCCCATTGGTTGATCGGGTGACCACCAGAAACGAATTAAATGACTTGCTGGCTCGTTTGATTGGAGAACTATCTGTTCTACACGCTTTTGCAAATGGTGGCGATATACCCAACGACAATAAAAGTGTTCAAGTCGCTAGTCTAGGGGCGAATACAAGCATAGACCAAGCAAATGGCGGGTTTAGAATCGACTATATCTATAAAACAGATCCAGATTTTCCGAAGACAAAATCTCCATTGGATGACCCCTACCTCGACATCAAAGAAGGCGATATTATTACAAAAGTAAATGGAAGAGAAGCCTTAAGCGTTATGGATATTGGTGAGTTACTTAGGGATCAAGCTGGAAAACAAGTAAGATTGACTTTGAAAAGAGATGCCACAATCAGAGATGTCATTATCACACCCAAGGGAAACTCATACTGGTTAAGGTATGGCGATTGGGAATACGCTAATCGGTTAAAGGTGGAAAAAGAAAGCGATAAGCAGCTGGCTTACCTACACCTTAGTGGCATGGGCGACTGGGATATTGGGCAGTTCTATCGCGAGTTCTATCCCGTATTCAACAGAAAGGGCTTGATTATCGATATGCGGTATAACGCTGGTGGATACGTTGATGCTATTATCTTGGAAAAGTTATTGAGAAAAGCATGGATGTATTGGAAAGATAGAACGGGAGAGCCTTACTGGAATATGGACTACGCTTTTAGAGGCCATATCGTAGTGTTAGTTAATGAAGGAACAGGTTCAGACGGAGAAACCTTTGCAGAAGGTTTTAGGCGACTCGGATTAGGAACAACCATCGGAATGCGGACTTGGGGAGGACAAGTTTGGTTGAATACTAGAAATCGCTTATCAGATAATGGGGTGGCTAGTGCACCTATGCACGGTGTTTATGGCGATGATGGTCAGTGGTTGATTGAAGGATATGGACATATTCCCGATATCGAAATAGATAACCTTCCGCTCGAGTCGTTTAACGGGAAAGATGCTCAGCTGGATAAAGCTATAAAAATCCTGCTAGAAAAAATCGAAGAAGACCCTAGGAGTATACCATTCGTGCCAAGTTATCCGGATAAATCATTTGAAAATAATCGGAAAAATTAATTTCGGACCCCTTTCAAAGTGGGTAAACTCATAACGAAGTGGCTCGGGCCTCGCCCGAGCCACTAAACTATCGGCAATAGTAGTATCCGATAGCTATTTATATCCCACTACGAAGTAGTTGTAAAGCAAAACACTTTTGTTTGGGTGTATGCTAACATTTGACTGCTTTTGTAAATCGACAAAGAATCATCAGGGGTGAATTTGTGAAGACGCTATTATCAACGTAAATATAGTCAAATGTTAGTACCTTTAATATCTATACAGCTATTTTTGGCCCGCGCGCTACTGAAATGAGCAATAAATGCAGGAGCCGTGTTTCCTCCTTAGTAGCAAGGCATACTTCTTACAATTCTAACTATCATGTCAATCACCCCTCGTAAATGCGTCTTATTTTTTGTCCTCTCCCTTTCGTGGCTAGGATCTATCCAAGGGCAGAAAGCACTAGCAATCAGCGATCTCGAAAGCTGGCAGCAAATACAAAATGTGCGGCTCAATGCCACCGCTACCCACGCTGGCTACGTACTACAGCCCGATAAGGGCGACCCCACCACCGTGCTGGTCAATACCCAAAGTGCCGAAGAAAAGCGCTGGCACCACACCGACCGACCCGCCTTTAGCTACGATGGCCTACACTTCTTCGCCACCACCCACCCCAGTGAGGCGCAGCAGCGAAGCCTCAAGAAAGCTAAAAAACAGAAAAAAATTGCGGAGCTAGATACCTTGCTCGTCTATGCGCTCGCCAGCGGCCAGCGTCAACACTACCCAGCCGTGCGGCGCTGGGCGACGGGAGAAAAATGGTCGGGCGCTTTCGCTTATCTCACCAGCAGCTTATTGCCCGATTCCCTGCAAAAGGGATTAGCCGAAAAGAGTTATCGCCTAGTAGTACGTCGCTTAGATAGCCAAGACTCCCTGAGCATCGAAGGCGTCAGCGACTTTGCCCTCGCCCGCGATGCCCCCGCCCTCTTATACACCCGCGCCGCCCACGATAGCCTCTGGACGGATGGGGTGCACTACATCAATTTAGAAAACCTCCAGCCCCGCCTAATCATGGAGGAAAAAGGAAAATATGCCCAAATCACGCTCAGCCCCGATGGCCAGAAAGCGGCCTTCCTCTCCTACCTCGATACGCTGAAACTAGAGCAGCCCCCCTTCCATCTCCACACTTGGGCCGTGGGGGATGCGCTGCCCAAAATCGTCTCCGGCCGAGCCAACGAGTGGCTGCCGAAAAATTACCGCATCAGCAACGACGGTAAGCTCCGATTCAGCGATAGTGGCCAACTGCTCTACTTCGGCATCGCGCCCAAAAGGCCCGAAAAAGATACGGCCCTGCTAGACGAAGAAATGGTAGATGTGGAGGTCTGGAAAAGCGATGCCCCTCGGATGTACACCCAAGAAAACGTCCTGCTGGATCGGGAGAAAAAGCGTACTTATTTGTTTTTATACGACTGGCAGCGCAATGACATCCGCCCCATCGGCAGCCCGGATAGGCCCGAAAGCCGCCTGGCTCTGGAGGGGGATCACGACTGGATACTCACCTACAACGAAACGCCCTACCTGCTGGCCACCACTTGGGAAGGCGGCCCAGCCCGTAAGGACGT
>DAITME010000018.1:47869-57212 GCA_036835305.1 Lewinella sp. | reverse complement strand
AAATCTACACCTGCAATTCTTGCCATAGCTACTTTATGGTTTGCTTACCCTTGTCGTTGCTTGAACTTAGGGTTCTTTTTGTTGATAACGTAAACCTTCCCGTGGCGACGTACGATCTTGCAATCGACAGAACGCTTCTTTACTGAGGGCCTAACTTTCATAATATTAAAATTTTGCAATCAGCGGCAAAACAGCCAACGATTATTTATAACGATAAGTGATTCTACCACGAGATAAATCGTAGGGACTCATTTCAACTGAAACCTTATCGCCTGGCAAGATTTTGATGAAGTGCATCCGCATCTTACCCGAGATCGTTGCTTTGATCTCATGATCATTTTCTAGCCTTACACGGAACATAGCGTTCGATAAGGCTTCCTCGATCACTCCATCTTGCTTGATTAGGTTTTTCTTAGACATAGTCGAAATTTCGGTCGGCAAAGGTAGGCAATATTTATTTAGTACACAAGTACTTAGAAGATTTTTTTAAAAAACTATCTAATTATCCTAATTTGCCTATCTAGGCTGATAGGTTTCCACCAGTTCTTCATCGATATTGTCCACAAATTGTAGGTTGCTATTCTTCCTAATCGCTGCTTCAATGGGCCGATGATCTGATAAAACGTCTGCGGCCTCCCCCCCATAACGGATCGCTATAGAGTGCTCGTAGTGGGCAGAGGGAGCCCCGTCTTTCGTCACAATGGTCCAGCCATCTGCTCTGCTAAGAACCGCCTTCGTGCCCATGTTGATCATTGGTTCCACTGCAATAATCAGCCCTCCCTGTAACTTAGGCCCTCTGCCGCGCTTGCCAAAATTGGGAACATCTGGTGCCTCGTGTAGTTTACGCCCCACACCATGCCCCACTAGCTCACGAACAACTCCGTAGCCAAAACCTTCTGTGTAATCTTGAATCGCGAAGCTGATATCGCCAATTCGCTTGCCTTCTCGCGCCTGATCTATACCGAGGTACAAGGCATGCTTGGTTCTTCGGCATAGCTCCATGGCTTCCTCTGCTACTTCTCCGAGACAAAAAGTGTAAGCCGCATCCCCATAAAACTCGTGCAAAACCGTGCCACAATCAATAGAAATAACATCGCCTTCTTTGAATACCTGCTTGCTATCTGGCAAGCCATGTACCACCTCTTCATTCACCGATACTAACAGAGTGGATGGGCATCCGTACAGCCCCTTGAAACCAGGTACTGCTCCATGATCGCGAATAAAGGTCTCGGCAAATTGATCAATCTCCTGCCCAGTGAGGCCAGGTCTAAGCATTTCTGCAACAGCCGCGTGGGTTTTACAAACCAGGAGGTTGGCCGCTCGCGACAGTTCAATCTCCTCTGGTGTTTTGAATATCATTCTTTTAACAGTCATGGCTGATCTCGATAGTAGATGTAACAGATATGAATCGCCTCATGGGAAACAAAAATAGACGCTTTCAGTTTTTCAACAGATGTAGAGGTCTCGTATCCTGGTGGGGAGCCGTAAGCAAGTTAACTGCTCACGCAGGAGCAAAGATTTCTTCCCCAAGGGGAGAGCAGGGCTGCCTATGGCTAACTTCCTTCGGGAAGCATGGCTCCTATTAAAAGCATGGCTCCTGCGCGAGCAACGAGTGCGTACGTACACACAGTGCCCACCGACACGCCCGCATGGGTTTAGTAGAGCAAGAGCTAGGGAGTGCGTATGGAACATCCATATGGACGTAAACTTTCTGCCAGCCATTCCCACTTAAAAGGCGACGGCTGTTTAGTTCGTTTCCTCCCCTCCTCCAAAACAAGGACAGCGAAGAAGCCCAATGCTCCTTCGCTGCCGTTCGTTTGTAGTCTTTTGTAGGCATCCTCTTCCGAAGATAGAGAAAGCTGGCTAGAAGTCTGCTCCGATCTGTTGCATCCGGCTCCCGCCACCTCGACCAATCATTTTACCGTCTTTAACCAAACCATCGTACTTTCGCATGAGCAGATAACTCTCAATTTGCTGAAGCGTATCGAGTACCACTCCTACCATAATAAGCAGCGAGGTACCGCCAAAGAAGATAGCGAACTGGATGTTGACTCCTAGGCTCGCAACGATGGCTGGCAGGATGGCAATCAGACCCAGTATCATGGAACCCGGCAGAGTGATCCGGCTAGTAATTGTATCAATGTACTCTTCTGTGGGTGCGCCTCCCTTAATACCCGGGATGAAGGCGTTCTGACGGCGCAGATACTCCGTGTATTGATCCGGGCGAACAGTTAGCGCTGTGTAAACATAGGTGAAAGCCACCACTAGGAAGAAGTAAACGATGTTGTAAGGCAGCGAAGTGAAGTCATTGAACTTCTGTACCACCCAACTATTTTGATCACCACCTGCGAACTGTACCACCGTAGCCGGCAGGAACATGAGCGCCTGTGCAAAGATAATAGGCATTACACCAGAAGCGTTCACCTTCAGTGGGATATAATCGCGAGCACCTGCTTGGGGAACTGCTGCGCCACCGCCTCGACCCACCATACGGCTGGCGAATTGTAGGGGTATCTTACGGATGCCCGTCACGATAAGCACGGTAGCCATCGTAACGAGGAAGAAGCCGAATATCTCTGCAACTAACAACAGCAAATTGCTAGTATTGGCCTGAACCTCGAAGATGAAAGCGGGAATAAGCCCCACGATGATACCTACGGTAATCAACAAAGAAACACCATTACCAATACCTCTGTCTGTAATACGCTCACCCAGCCACATCGCAAAGATCGTACCCGTGGAGAGTGTGATGATACCTGAAATCCAGAAGATGAAAGGATCTACCTGCGGTGCCATAGCACCTTGACTCTTGATGTAAGTGAGATAACCAGCGCCTTGAACTAGGGTAATTGCAACCGTGAGCGCCCGCGTGATCTGGTTGAGCTTTTTGCGACCAGACTCCCCTTCTTTGCTTTGCAACTTTTGGAAGTAGGGTACCGCGAAGCCCAACAACTGTATGATGATGCTAGCCGTGATGTAGGGCATAATCCCCAGCGCCATGATGGAGGCGTTGCTGAAAGCCCCACCTGTGAAGAGGTTGATAAGGCCCAGCAAGTCATTCGTACCGGTCGTTGGCGTATCGAGTGCAGCCGGATTCACACCAGGAAGGACAATGAAAGTACCTAGGCGAAAAATGGCCATGAGCGCGAGCGTAAAGAGAATACGCTTGCGTAACTCCTCGATGCTCCAGATATTCTTGATGGTTTCAAAAAACTTCATGGGCAGTGGGATTAAAGGAGGGTAATGCTGCCACCAGCTGCTTCCACAGCTGCTTTTGCCGTAGCGGAAGCAGCGTGTGCACTGATGGTGAGAGCGGTAGTCAATTCGCCGGTAGCAAGCACCTTAATAATGTCTGTTTTCCGGACAATACCTGCCTGTGCCAGTGAAAGCGGATTAATATCCGTGAGACCGTGCTTGTCGGCAATTGCTTGTAAACGACCCAAATTGAGTTCTACGAACTCAACACGGTTGGGGCTATTGAAGCCACGCTTGGGCAAGCGCATCTGTAGTGGCATCTGACCACCTTCAAAGGCGCGTTTACTCTTGTAACCCGAACGAGACTTAGCACCTTTGTGGCCACGGGTTGAAGTGCCGCCACGGCCAGAACCTTGACCCCGGGCGATGCGCTTTTCCGACTTCGTAGCGCCGGTTGCTGGTTGGAGATTGTGCAAATCCATGATTACTTTATTTTATCTGTTTCTGCCATAGCAGTACAGCTATTATTTTTTAAGCTTCCTCTACCTTAATCAGGTGATTCACCTTTACCACCATACCGAGGATCTGAGGGTTTGCCTCGTGCTCAACAGTTTGGTTGATTTTTCTTAGGCCCAGAGCCTTTAGCGTATCTTTCTGCCGTTTTGGGCGATCGATCGAACTCTTGATCTGGGTAATTTTTACCTTTGCCATTTTTCTAGCTTTTATGGTGGGGCTTCGCAAACAGCTACCGACTGGTAACTCCTGCTTGGCACGCTACCTATCCTTGAAACAGTTTCTCCAGCGTAATACCCCGTTGGCGCGCTACCATGTGAGGGCTACGAAGTTTCGTTAGCGCATCAACGGTAGCTTTGATCACGTTGTGGGGATTAGAAGATCCCTGAGACTTGGCCAGTACATTTTGTACTCCTGCAATCTCTAACACCGCGCGCATAGCACCACCCGCAATTACACCAGTACCATCGGATGCAGGCTTGATGAGTACCTTGCCTGCACCGAACTTACCGAGCTGCTCGTGGGGGATAGTACCGTTGATGATCGGAACTTTCACCATGCTTTTCTTAGCCATCTCGGTTGCTTTCTGGATGGCCCCAGCAACGTCCCGGGACTTACCCAAACCATGACCTACTTTGCCTTTTCCATCGCCCACTACTACTACAGCAGCGAAGCTGAAAGTACGGCCGCCCTTGGTTACCTTCGCTACCCGGTTGAGGGCAACTGTTTTTTCCTGAATATCAGTTTCCGGAACGTTTACAGCACCGCGATCGTTGCCTTTATTGCCGCGGTCGCGGTTGTTCCCTCTTTGTTGATTAGCCATTACTGTGTAGCTTTTTAAAGGTTAAGACCACCTTCGCGGGCACCGTCAGCAAGTGACTTAACCCGACCGTGATACAAATAGCCTGCGCGGTCAAAAACGGCTACTTCGATGCCAGCTGCCTTCGCCCGCTCGGCCAAGAGCTTGCCCACCTCGGCGGATTGCTCCGACTTGTTGCCCGCCTGCGCTACGGCTGCCTCGAAACTCGAGGCTTGAGCCAATGTAACACCTGCTACATCATCGATGAGCTGAGCGTAAATATATTTGTTGGAGCGGAAGATACTGAGGCGTGGCCGCTGGGCAGTACCCCGTACTTTTTTGCGAATTCTCCGGTGGATTCGCTTTCTCCGATCAATTTTGGTAAGTTGCATTAGTTTGGATAAATTGCGGCATTAGTGTAATCCCCTACGGAAAAACCCAACACCCGTTACACGCTTCTACCAAGCGGGGGCGCAAATATACGAAAATACGCCAACTCGCCGGTATTTATTTTCAAGAAAACGCTTAGCATGTCTAGCAACCGCTTCCCTGCCTATCAATCTTAGCAAGGGCAAAGAACGATTTTTAGCTACTAGGCAGCCGCTGACCTATTTTTTCTTAGCAGCTGTTTTACCTGCTTTACGGCGAATTTGCTCGCCGACAAAGCGGATACCTTTGCCTTTGTAAGGCTCGGGCTTACGCAGCTCGCGGATCTTGGCTGCAATCTGCCCAACTAGCTGCTTATCGCTACTTTTTAGCTTGATGGCCGGCGCCTTACCTTTCTCCATAACTGCCTCTACCTCCACTTCTTTCGGGACGATGAAGTAAATAGGGTGAGAGAAACCCAGGGTGAGGATCAATAAATTACCCCTGTTCTCCACACGGTAACCTACGCCGATGACTTCTAGACTGATTTCATAACCGTCCGTTACGCCAAGGATCATATTATTGATTAGCGTGCGGTACAAGCCATGCATACTCCGTAGGCGCTTGCTATCTTCCGGGCGATTGATCGTGAGGGTACCGTCTTCAAACGTTATACCCAAATCAGGATCTACCTGCTGAGAGAGCTGCCCCTTAGGACCTTTTACACTTACCAAGTTGCCTTTGGTGACTTCTAACTGCACATTGGCAGGCACACTGATGGGATTTTTTCCAATACGAGACATGCTAGTTTATTTTTGCAATCAGCGGGGGAAGCAATTTGCCTTAATCACTGATCGGATTGGTTAATTGGATACGCTAGTAAACGTAGCAGAGCACTTCTCCACCAACATGCTCTTGCCGAGCTTGCTTGTCTGTCATAAGACCGCGAGAGGTGGAAATTACTGCAATGCCCAAGCCATTGATTACTCGTGGTAGATCTTCGGCTCCGACATACTTCCGCAAGCCTGGCTTGGAAACCCGAATGAGCTTACGAATGAGCGGCCGCTTCGTGTCTTTCTCGTACTTTAAAGCGATAGAAATCTCGCCTTGCTTACCCTTTCCTGCTTCGTCATCAAACTTGTACTTGAGGATGTATCCTTGGTCGTACAATATCTCCGTCATGCGCTTCTTGAGGTTGGAAGCGGGAATAATGACCACCCGGTGGCCAGCTGTTTGGGCGTTGCGAATCCTGGTTAAATAATCCGCAATCGGATCAGTTACTTGCATAAGTACTAGTTTCACTCTGTGGTATTCTGCTGAAAATGAGAACCTACAGAATTGTTAAAAATGAATTTTGAATGCCATAAAGGAAGACAGGGATGCCACCCTCCTTTGAGTAGGCACTACCCTACCAAGAAGCCTTGGTGATGCCAGGGATTTTTCCACTCAATGCCATTTCACGAAATTTCACCCTACAGAGGTTGAATTTACGCATATAGCCTTTGGGGCGTCCGGTGAGGCCACAGCGATTGTGCAGGCGAATGGGGTTGGAGTTGCGGGGCAGCTTATCCAGCTCGTCCCAGCTTCCCTCTTCCTTAAGCTGCTTGCGCTTTTCGGCATACTTTGCCACCATTTTTTCGCGTTTGCGTTCGCGGGCAATCAATGATTTGCGAGCCATGCTGTTGTAGTTTATTTTTTAAACGGAAGCCCCAACTCTTTCAAGAGTGCTAAAGCTTCAGCATCTGTTTTTGCAGTAGTAACGAAAGTTAGATCGTAGCCAGTAATCTTAGCTACCTCATCTAGGCTCAGCTCCGGAAAGATAATCTGCTCTGCCACGCCCATGGAGTAATTACCCCGGCCATCAAAGCTTTTGTCGTTAATTCCCCGGAAGTCGCGAACGCGCGGAAGCGCGATAGAGATCAGCCTATCAAGGAACTCATACATTCTCTCGCTCCGAAGAGTCACCTTAGCGCCTATAACCATTCCATCTCTAAGTTTAAAATTAGAAACAGATTTCTTGGCCTTTGTAGGCACGGCTTGCTGACCAGCGATGAGGGTCATTTCCTTAATCGCATTTTCAGCCAGCTTCTTATCTTGCGTTGCAGCGCCAACACCTTGGTTGATTACAATTTTAGCCAAGCGTGGAACTTGCATAGGGCTTTTGTAGTCAAATTGCTCCTGCAACTTTGCGCGTACCTCGTCCCGGTACTTCTTTTTCAATCTTGGTTCGTAGCTCATGATTAAATGATATTACCAGTTTTCTTTGCAATACGCACGATCTTGCCGCCCTCGTCCAACTTCCGGCCTACACGGCTAGATTCGTTGGTTTTCGGATCAACGATCATTAAGTTACTCAGGTGAATAGGAGCCGTTTTGTCCACAATACCACCTTCTTGCCCCTCAGAGGGTTTTTGGTGTTTCTTGCGAATGTTTACGCCTTCCACAATAGCCCTGTTTTCCTTGGGGAAAACTTCCATGACCTCCCGAACCTTCGAGCGATCTTTGTAGGCACCAGCAATGACGACTACACTATCGCCTTTCTTAATTTTGAGCTTAGGCGCAAAGCGCTTCTGCTCGTGTTGTTGATTTTTCTTCGCCATTTTGTTTACGATTTAGCGCACCTAAAGTTACAATACCTCAGGGGCTAGTGAAACAATCTTCATATAGTCACGCTCGCGCAGCTCCCGAGCCACCGGCCCGAAAATACGAGAACCCCGGGGTTCACCGCCTGCATTAAGCAAGACTACGGCGTTATCGTCGAAACGAATATAGGATCCATCTCTACGACGGATCTCCTTTTTCGTGCGAACCACTACGGCTTTAGAGACCGAGCCTTTCTTCACGTTTCCACTAGGCGTGGACTCCTTTACAGAGACGACAATCATATCGCCTATACTAGCGTAACGCCGCTTTGAGCCCCCTAGCACACGGATGCAAAGTACTTCTTTCGCTCCGCTGTTGTCGGCTACTCGTAACCGTGATTCCTGTTGGATCATGACAACTAATTATTTAATGCCTTAAAAACTAACTTTCTTGAACAGTGTGAGAATGGCAGCTTACTTAGCTTTCTCAATCACCTCTACCAAGCGCCAGCGCTTACGGCGGCTCAGCGGACGAGTCTCCATGATTCTAACGGTATCCCCGATAGTACATTCGTTTTGCTCGTCGTGAGCGATGAATTTTTTATTTCTCTTCATGAATTTACCATAGATCGGGTGCTTAATCCGGCGTTCTACAGTAACGGCGATGGTTTTATCCATCTTGTTGGAAACAACTACACCCACCCGTTGCTTGCGCACTTTGCGATCGGTTGCCTCGTTTGTTAAGCTATTTTCGTTGCTCATGGTTTACTACTATTTGGATTTGCGACGGCGGCGTAGAATCTGATCGCGCTTTGCCAATTGCTCACTGGACATCTGCCCTAGCTCACGGCGACGCAACTCAGTACGCATACGGGCGAGGTCTCTGCGGCTTTCGCGCAGTTGTAAGGGCTTCTCAATGCCATTGACCGCGTGGTCGAATTTCATTTTTTCGTAAGACGAGGTACCCTCATCTAATTGAGCCTGTAGGTCTTCCACACTTAGTGCCTGCAGTTCCAGAAATTTATTGCTTGCCATCGTTTATCATTTTGCCGCGCTGCGAGCAGGCGGTCTTTACTATTCAATATTGCTTTTGTCTGCTAGCCTCAATAACTATCCCACATAGTCGGGGCGGGTTATCGTTCTTGTTTGTACGGGTAGCTTCTGAGCAGCCAAGCGAAGTGCCTCTACAGCCACTTCACGCGGTACGCCATCCAACTCGAACATAACGCGACCCGGCTGTACAGGTGCGACCCAATGATCTAGCGCACCCTTACCCTTACCCATCCGTACTTCTAGTGGCTTGCTAGTGATCGGCTTGTCTGGAAAGATCCGAATCCACACCTTGCCTTCACGTTTCATAAAACGCGTCATGGCAATACGTGCAGCCTCTATCTGGCGGCTCGTTATCCTACCAGCATCAAGGCTTTTAAGCCCAAAGGAGCCGAAGGAAACTTCGGTTCCGCGTTTTGCGTCGCCCGTGTTGCGGCCTTTCTGCTGCTTACGGTACTTTGTTCTTCTTGGCTGTAACATGATGCATTATTTTCCTCCTAATAGGCTCTATTAGGAGCACCTTTTCATCCGCTCTTATTTAAGCGGGGCAAAGGTACGCTTTTATTGTGATAAAAAAAAGAAATCTAGAAAGATTTTCTTTCATTAAATGGCAGACCAAGCCGAAACGGACGGGAACGCCCCCTTTCAGCTTGGTCTGCTTATTGGCCAGCGCAAAGTCAGAAGCTTTGATGACCATTTGCTGGAAAAACTCCAGCCGGTTGATATTTTGCTGAACTAGATGCTACCTATCGGAAGCGCTCGTCTAGTTGCGGTTGCGTCCGCCGCCGCCGCGCTCGTTGCCGCCGCGCTCGTTGCCACCGCGCTCGTTGCCGCCGCG
>DAITME010000018.1:0-47769 GCA_036835305.1 Lewinella sp. | reverse complement strand
CCGCGCTCGTTGCCGCCGCGTCCACCGCGACCACCACGACCACCACGATCCCGACCGCCTCGGTCATCACGGCCGCCTCGGTCATCACGGCCGCCGCCGCCACCACTACCGCCGCCAGCTGCAAGCATACCTGCATTTGGGTTCAGGTCGGGTCTGCCAAGTACTTCGCCTTTACATATCCAAACCTTAATTCCCGTCTTGCCATACACCGTTTGGGCTTCATGCTGAGCGTAGTCGATATTTGCCCGGAAAGTATGCAGTGGCGTACGCCCCTCCTTGTACTCTTCCGTGCGGCTCATATCCGCACCATTCAGACGGCCAGAGATACGTACCTTGATACCTTCTGCACCTGTGCGCATAGTAGATTGTATCGAAGACTTAATCGCCCGACGGTAGTTGATACGCGACTCGATCTGCTTTGCAATCGACTCGGCAACGATATTCGCGTCTAGCTCAGGCTTGCGAACTTCCACAATATTGAGCTGGATTTCTTTGCCCGTGACTCGGCGAAGCTCCTCCCTGATTTGATCAATTTCCTTCCCGCCTTTACCGATAATGATACCAGGGCGAGAAGTGTGCAAAGTGATCGTGATGCGCGTTAGCGTACGCTCAATCACGATGCGAGCAATACCGCCTTTCGGGATACGTTTGCCAAGATACTGACGGATTTTCTCGTCCTCAATTACCTTAACACCGTAGTCTTTGTCGGCAAACCAGTTGCTATCCCAGCCACGGATGTAGCCTAAGCGGTTGCCGATTGGATTTGTCTTTTGACCCATGGTTTATGCTTCTTGCTTGATTTTTGCTACTTCCTCGCTAGCACCGTCTGTAGGCAGCGCTTTACGATTGGCAACTTTGATTGTGATGTGGCAGGAGTGCTTGCGAATGCGATGCGCCCGGCCGTGAGGAGCAGGACGAAAACGCTTCAGCTGCGCACCGCCATCTGCAAAGATCTCCGAAACCACTAGGTCATAATCGTCTGCGCTTTCCTGCCCATCCAATTTATACTCCCAGTTAGCAATGGCAGATACCAGTACTCTTTCGATCCACCGAGCAGCTTCCTGCTTGCTATATTTTAAAATATCAAGTGCATCCCCCACCCGCTTACCACGGATATTATCAACAACCAGCCGCATCTTGCGCACTGACATCGGGATACTAATGTGTTTAGCTACTGCTTCCATTATTTCACATTTTGGAGAGGTACGCAACCTCGCTATTGAAAAGTCATTGGCTTCTCTGGCTCCAACTTCTGTGTGTTTTTCTCTATTAAGAATGGCACCAAGTGCGGGAGCAAAGTCCAATCTATCGATAGCAAGAAGGTACTTACCCTAGTTTACTTCTTACGATTTCCAGAGTGACCTCGGTAGGACCGCGTTGGGGAAAATTCCCCTAGCTTATGACCCACCATATTCTCAGTAACATATACGGGAATATGCGTCTTACCGTTATGAACAGCTATGGTCAGGCCCACCATCTCTGGGAAGATCATCGAGGAACGAGACCAAGTTTTGATAATGCTCTTACGCGTTGCTTGCTGTTCGGCAATTACCTTGTCATACAGCTTGTGAAACACATAAGGCCCTTTTTTTAATGAACGTGCCATAGTCTATTTTCTGTTCTTGGTCTTACGACGGGTGATGATCAATTTGCTACTTGGCTTATTTTTATTGCGGGTTTTCTGTCCCTTCGCCATGATACCTGTGCGGCTACGTGGGTGACCGCCAGATGCACGACCTTCGCCACCACCCATAGGGTGATCGACCGGGTTCATAGCCACACCGCGTACACGTGGGCGGCGGCCCAACCAACGCTTTCTACCAGCTTTACCTAGCACAGTGAGGCCATGGTCAGGGTTGGAAGTGGCACCGATCGTCGCACGGCAAGTAATTAAAATACGGCGAACTTCACCGCTAGGCAACTTAACAGAGGCATACCGACCTTCCTTACCCATTAGGGTACCGTTTGTGCCGGCAGAACGAGCCAGCGCTGCGCCTTTACCCGGTTGCAACTCAATAGCATGGATGCTAGAACCCAAAGGCACTTCAGACAGTAGCATTGTATTGCCCACTGTCGGGGTGACACCCGCACCTGAGGAAACAGTATCCCCTACTTTCAGCCCATGAGGAGCAATGATATAGGTCTTGACGCCATCAGTGTATTCCAACAAGGCGATGAACGCAGAGCGGTTGGGATCATACTCGATGGTGCTCACCGTAGCCTTGATACCATCACGGTTACGACGGAAATCGATGATACGATACTTGCGCTTATGACCGCCACCCTTTTGGCGTACAGTCATTTTACCCGTACTATTACGGCCACCCGATTTTTTCAAAGGGGCTGTTAGGCTCTTTTCTGGCTTGTCGGTAGTCACTTCTGTGAAGCGATTACCAACGTGGAAGCGAGAACCGGCACTAACGGGTTTATGCTTTCTAATTGGCATGGTAAATGATTGTCTTCTCGGATCTCGGAGCAGCAAGGTGAAGCGAACGACCACTGCCTGCTATTCCCCACCCAAGAAGGGTTCCTTAAATTAGGCTTCGTTATACAAATCGAGTTCCTCTCCTTTAGCTAAAGTAACCACTGCCTTCTTAAAGGCAGGCACTCGGCCGCGAATCAGACCCGATTTGGTCGTTCTATTTTTTGTCTTACTGGGCATGGTAAGGGTATTGACACCCTCCACCGTCACACCGTAGCGCTCCTCTATCGCTTTTCTCACTTCTACTTTGTTAGCAGTTTTAGCTACTACAAAAGTATATTGTGTTTGAGCGCCGGCAAGGATTTCCGCCTTCTCTGACACTAGGGGCTTGATTAGAATTTGCTTCTTAGCCATCGTATTTTAGTTTAGGCGAAGGTTTCCTTCAGTTTTTCAATAGCTCCCTCTGCTAAGATGACAGTACTGGCATGCATCAGTTCGTAAGTATTTACGTCTGAGGCCGCTACTACCTGTGCGTTGGGAATGTTACGGCTAGATAGATACACCTGCTGATTATGATCTGCTGTAATCATCAGTGTTTTCTCTGTACTCAACTGTAAAGCGGCTAGCAACTGCAGATATTCCTTAGTGCGTGGGCTTTCAAATTGAATATCCTCTATTAGCTTGATCTTGCCTTCTTGTGCCTTGCTAGAGAAGGCACTGGCACGAGCCAACAAACGAGCTTTTTTATTCAGCTGCATGCTGTAATTGCGCGGGCGAGGGCCAAAAATACGACCACCGCTACGAAAAAGTGGGTTCTTGATATCACCTTTCCGGCTACCACCTGTACCTTTTTGCTTGTGCAGCTTTTTGGTAGAACCTGCTACCTCACCTCGCTCTTTTGCTTTGTGAGTTCCTTGGCGCTGATTAGCCAAGTAGGCTTTAACCGCTAGGTAAACTGCATGCTCGTTGGGGGTTACACCGAAAATATTTTCGGGTAATTCTACTTGGCGGCCTGTTCCAGTTCCTTGCGCATTATGCACTTCAAGTTTCATGTTGTGCTATTTTAAATACCCTTCCGCCATGACGAGCAGAAAGATAGAATAGTTAAGATTATTTTTCGAGAATGATGAAAGCACCTTTATGCCCTGGCACCGCCCCCTTCACGAGAATGAGGTTGCGATCTGGGAATATCTTGAGTACTTTGAGGTTCTTGACCTTCACACGATCGCCGCCGTCTCTGCCAGCCATACGCATGCCTTTGAAAACACGAGCTGGATAAGAGGCTGCACCCACAGAGCCCGGGGCGCGAAGTCGGTTGTGCTGACCATGTGTAGCATCACCCACACCAGCGAAGCCGTGGCGCTTTACAACACCCTGAAAACCTTTTCCTTTGGTAGTGCCTACTGCGTGGCATTTATCGCCTTCAACAAAGACATCCGTCACCGTTACAAGGTCGCCGATTGCCTTATCCAAGGTAGCATCGCGGAACTCCACTACCTTTTTCTTTGGTGTGGTGTTAGCAGCTTTAAAATGTCCCTGCAAGGACTGGGTAGTGCTCTTTTCGCGAGCCTCACCAAATGCTAATTGAAGCGAATAATATTTATCGCTATCCTCGGTTTTAACCTGCGTTACAACGCAAGGCCCCGCTTCGATTACTGTACAAGCCACGTTGCGGCCGTTTTCATCGAAGATGGAGGTCATACCGATTTTTTTACCAATAATACCGTTCATCGGTTTGAAATTTAGCCCAATATTCCTGCTTTATCGCTTTGAAACACTGGGAAGATTCCCGCTTAGGACACACCCAAGACTTGGAACAGTTATAAAATGATTGAACACCTATACAGTGGCCAAAAGGCCAAAGTATTTATTTAGGTAAGCTTCACCTGAATGTCCACCCCACTCGGCAACTCTAGCTTCGCTAGGGCATCAACCGTTTTCTGGTTGGGGGTGTAGATTTCGATGAGGCGTTTGTGGGTACGCAACTGAAACTGCTCCCGGGATTTCTTATTTACGTGCGGAGACCGCAGAACGGTGTAAATATTCTTCTCGGTGGGCAGCGGAATCGGGCCGGTTACGATGGCCCCACTGTTTTTTACGGTTTTTACGATTTTTTCAGTAGATTTATCTACCAAGTTATGATCGTAGGACCGCAGTTTGATGCGAATTTTCTGATTCATGCCAGATTAATTGTCAATGATAATTGTATGATAGCGGGCGTTCCCTACTATTTAGATGAAGTAGAGGAGGCGTAGCGTTTCATGGCGATACCCCTCCTCCTGGTCATATTTACTTATGCGCCTTTAGATTTCTCGATAATTTCCTTGGCAATACCAGCTGGCGCCTCGGCATAGTGGCCAAAAACCATACTGGAGTTGGCACGGCCAGAAGTAATGGTCCTAAGATCAGTCACGTAACCGAACATCTCACTCAGCGGCACATCTGCCTCGATTTTAACAGCACCACCAGAAACACCCTCTTGGCCTTTCGGTAAGCCGCGGCGGCGGTTTAAGTCGCCGATCACGTTACCGACATACTCTTCTGGTGTAACCACCGTTAGCGCCATGATAGGTTCCAAAAGCTTCGGCTGGCACTTCGGAGCAGCTTCCTTGAAGCCCTCTTTAGCGCACAATTCAAAAGCGAGCGGCTTAGAGTCAACAGAGTGCATAGAGCCATCCACCACGCGCACTTTCATGCTGTCGATGTTGTAGCCTGCCAACACGCCGTTGTTCATCATGGAGTTGAAACCATCACGAATAGGCTTCTGGTAGTTCTTGTCGATAGCACCACCTACGATACCCCATTCGAACTGCAGCTTTTCCTTACCATTCTTGAAGTTTTCACTTTCTAGGAATTCCGCATCGGCTGGGCCTAACTCGAATTCCATATCAGCGAAAAGGCCAGAACCACCTGATTGCTTTTTCAAACGCTCGCGGTGTCTTACGGAAGTAAAGAGGGCTTCCTTGTAGTTAACCTGAGGCTCTCCTACGTTGGCTTCCACCTTGAACTCCCTTTTCAGACGATCTACGATAATCTCCAAGTGAAGCTCGCCCATACCAGAAATAACGGTTTGATTGGTATCTTCGTCGTATTTCACCTTAAAAGTAGGGTCTTCCTCGGCTAGCTTAGCTAGAGCCATGCCCAATTTATCGAGATCTTTCTGCGTCTTTGGCTCCACTGCAATCGCAATTACAGGATCGGGGAAAACCATAGACTCCAATACGATTGGGTGGTTGAGATCGCAAAGCGTATCACCCGTGCGAATGTCTTTGAAGCCTACTGCTGCAGCGATATCACCCGCTTCTACACGATCGATAGCATTTTGCTTATTAGCGTGCATCTGATACAGGCGGCTGATCCGTTCCTTGTTGCCGTTCCGCGTATTTAGGATATAAGAGCCTGCGTCGAGCGCACCAGAATAGACCCGCATGAATGCCAAGCGACCAACGAAGGGGTCTGTGGCAATTTTGAAAGCCAGCGCAGCAAAGGGAGCGGATACAGAAGCTTCCCTTTCCAGTATTTTTTCCTCATCGTCTGGGTCAGTACCTTTTACAGGTGGAACATCCAAAGGAGAAGGGAGGTAAGCACAAACCGCATCCAAGACCGCCTGAACACCTTTATTCTTGAAAGCAGAACCGCACATCATGGGCACGAAAGCGGCATCCATAACAGCATCACGGACGGCTTTTCTCACCTCCTCTACGGTGATGCTTTCCGGATCTTCGAAGAATTTCTCTAACAGGCTTTCATCGTATTCAGCAACGGCTTCCAAAAGTTTTTCGCGCCATTCCATCACCAGTTCCTCCATATCGGCTGGCATGTCGATGACCTCGTAGGTCATACCCTGATCATGCTCATTCCAGACAATGGCCTGCATAGTAATGAGGTCAACAACCCCTTTGAAGGTTTCTTCGGCACCAATTGGCAACTGGAGTGGAATAGACTTAGAGCCCAGCTTCTCCTCTACGTCTCGTACGACGGAAAGGAAATCGGCACCAGAGCGATCCATTTTGTTCACGAAGCCAATGCGGGGAACTTTGTAATTATCCGCTAGGCGCCAGTTTGTTTCAGACTGAGGTTCTACGCCAGAAACCGCACAGAACAAGAAGACCAAACCATCTAAGACACGCAGGGAGCGATTCACCTCTACGGTGAAATCCACGTGGCCTGGGGTGTCGATGATGTTGAAAGTATATTCTTGATCTTTCCAAGACCAGTGGGTATGCGTAGCAGCAGAAGTGATGGTAATACCACGTTCCTGCTCTTGCTCCATCCAGTCCATAGTGGCAGCACCGTCGTGCACTTCCCCTATTTTATGGCTAATACCGGTGTAGTAGAGTACCCGCTCGGTAGTAGTGGTTTTGCCGGCATCGATGTGCGCAGCAATTCCGATATTTCTCGTAAACTTGAGATCTCTGGTAGCCATGGCTATTGAAATTTGTTCTCTGCTCCTGCACTTGGTGCAAAACAGAAATAACTATTGTTTTTTATCTTCCGTAGTGGGCGAAGGCACGGTTGGACTCTGCCATTTTGTGAGTATCCTCCTTCCGCTTAACGGCCAGGCCTTCATTGCGGCTGGCAGCCAACAACTCAGCACCCAACTTTTCAGCCATTCCTTTGCCAGAACGCTGGCGGGAGAACTTGATGAGCCACTTCATACCGATAGCCAGCTTGCGCTTCGGACGGATTTCGGTTGGAATCTGGAAGGTTGCCCCACCGATCCGGCGGCTGCGTACTTCAACTTGAGGCATGGCATTGTTGACGGCACGCTTAAAAACCTCGTGCTCGGTGATTTCGCCACCTACTTTCTCTTTGATGTTGTCCATCGCCGTGTAGAAAAGGCCGAAAGCAGTGCTCTTCTTACCTTTCAACATCAAGTTATTGACAAACTGAGTAACCATCGGATCGCCGTAACGGGGATCGGGTGCGATTACTCTTACTTTTGGTTTTCTTTTACGCATAGTATCAGCGGTTTCTTAGTGAGAAACTTAATTATTTTTTAGGCCTTTTAGTGCCATATTTAGAACGTGCTTGCTTGCGGTCATTCACACCAGCTGTATCGAGTGCACCTCGAACGATGGTGTAACGAACCCCTGGCAAGTCTTTTACACGCCCACCGCGAATCAACACGATGGAGTGTTCTTGAAGGTTGTGGCCTTCACCCGGGATGTAGGCGATCACCTCGATACCGTTTGTGAGACGGACTTTAGCTACCTTCCGAAGCGCCGAGTTCGGCTTCTTTGGAGTTGTCGTATACACACGAGTGCACACCCCCCTTTTTTGTGGACAAGAGTCCAAGGCGCGGGACTTGGAAGCCTCCACGATTTTCTTGCGGCCTGTCCGCACCAATTGATTGATAGTAGGCATACGCTTATTAGTCGTTTTTACTGCGTTTGTTCAACGCTTTTTCGTTCACCAGAGGCCTACCTCCTGAAAAAGCGACCGCAAAGGTAGTGAATCTTATCTATTCCACCAAACGATTAGGTATTGATTTTCAAGTTTTTTTCAGTTTTAGTCAGTTTTTTATGATCGGTGGTTAGTTGTCAGGGCCGACGCAGCTCTTTCAGGGCTAGATCGAAGGGTTAACGCCCTTCTAGCGGTAGGATGCCCCCTCAGGGCAGTAGCTACTCGACTGTGTTGAGAAAGTCGTAGAGTTTCTGTTCAGGCTCGAGATTGAGTTTTTTTCTTAGACGGGAGCGACTGATGTAGAAACTTGAAGGCTGGATATTGAAAATCTCAGCAATTTCTTTGGAGCTAATTCCAATTTTGAGATAGACGCAAAGGCGCAGGTCGTTTCTGGAAAGGTTGGGGAACTGCTTCTTTAGGGCACGGAGAAAGTCTTGGTGCAGCTCGTCCATCTGGATTTCGAAGGTTTTGTCGTCTGAATCCAGATGGGCATCCAGCAGCCGCTCGATATCTCGCCAGTTCATTTTCGATTGGTTGGGTTTGGCTTGGGCAGCTTCCATTTTCTCCTTCAACGCAATTAGCAAGCGATTTTTTTCTTCGTTTTCCTTAGCTTTTACCGCCAGTTCGATGGTTTTACTTTTGAGTTCTTGCTTAACCTGTCTGTTCTCGGCCGCGAGGCGTTCCTGCTCCAACAGCAGTAGCTGTTGTTGGTGTTTTTCGGCTTGCTCCCCAAGGGCTTTTTGTTTTTGCAAGGCCATCTGACGTTCTTGTTTGCGCAAAGATTTTGTCCAGCGCTGTATCAGCAAGAATATTATTAACGCTGCCAGCAGGAAGTAGCAAGCATAAGCGAGCCTGGTTTGATACCAAGGAGGGGCTACGAAGAAATAGGTACTTATCGGCTCGGAAACGGAAGCTGCTATTTTTGTTCTTATTTCCACCAGGTGTTTGCCTGCTCTCAGCCCTAGCAGCTCGATCTTGGTATCTTTGGTCCATGTACTCCAGTCTCCACGATTTGTTCTGTACTGGTACCAAACCGTTGGGTCAGCATGGGGAACGATGTATTCTATTCGGACGTTATTGTGGGAAAAAGGAATACGGCTTCCCTGCCGAATCGCTTGCTTTTCATGGGTATTGAAGCAGACTGTTTTTCTGATAACCAATTGGGAAATTAGTTCGGCACTAAGGCTTACTCTGGCCGTATGCTGGAGCAGAAAGCCATTTTGTAATGGGTAAAAGACATAGCTGGTATCCAGTGCGCGCGCTTGCTGCTTGGCCGTGGGTTTATCCAGAATAGCTTCCAGCGGATGAGGCAGCATCAATTCCTCTATAAAAGTTTGTTTCTGAGGCTGATAAGTATATAAGAAGGCATCGGTTTGCAATTGAATACCACTGGGGGATTGCTGTAAAAAAAACTCCTCACCCTGGAAAGTTTCGCTGCTAAACAGCTGCCTGTTGATGGGTATTAGGTTCTGATCCAATAGGGTACGGACGACACCATAGTTGGGGATGTTGATCCAGAGAATGGAATCTGCCTCCATCAGCAACTGGTTGCAGGAGCCTGCGATATGCGCCATTTTTCGCAAAAACTTCCAAGTATCGCCTACTTTCTCAAAGATTGCAATGCCGTTGTAATTGCCGGTGAGCAAATAGTCCTTGTAGGGTAATATATCCCAAACGCCCTGCCGGCTATCGAGCTGCTTCACAAGATTGCCCTCCACTAGAAAGAGACCTTTGTCATGCCCTATGAGCAACTGCTCCCCTACCTTTTCCATCGTCCAGACTTGGCCTGCTGTTTTAGGAAGGAGTTGAAAAGAGAAACTGGCTGAGCTATTATCGAGGGCTGCCCAACTAGAATGGTATAAGCCTTGATTGGTTCCCAGATAAAAATGTGGCGGAAGGAGCAAAGCAGAGGAGGCCGCGCCTACCGCTCCCCTGTTATCGTAAAAAGCTGTAAATGGGCTATGAAGGTCGAGTGAAGAAATGCCATAATCAAGCCCTAACCACAACTGCCCGCCTGGGCTGTAGTACTGAGATAATACGGTATTGTTGAGTAAGCCTTTGTTCTTGTTGATTTGATGGATGATCCGGCCAGCTCTATCGGTAATAAAAAGTCCGCTCAGTACGGTACCGAAAGCGAGCCTATCTTCTCCGATTTCTTCGAAGCTAAATATTTTAGCTTCCTCCAGATAGCCAGATAGCTCGGGGTGTATAGGGGTGAAGGTATTTTCTTCATAGCGCAGCAGTCCGGCATTACGAGTGGCCAGCACCAAGCGATCTTGGTCTTGGTAAAGCCCTTCTATTTGCAGTGGATCGTCCGGAGGATAAACAAAAACGGGCTGTAGGGAGCGGCCATCGAAGCGAAAAAGCCCTTTTTGCTCATCCGAAACAAACACGGCTCCTGCAATTTGCCAGCTTTTGGTTATTTTATAAGGAGCGGCTACCTGGAGGAGTTCTTTTGCGGTAGCCACATATAGATGCTGAGAGGAGACAAAGATAATATCCTCTTTGAGGCGGTGGACCTGCCAAAACTCTTCAACCACCTCTTGTACTAATTCTTGATAGGGATACAGCGATTGGTATTGCCATTGCTGATAGACATCCTTTTGCCAGCGGCCGAAATCGTGGTCCGAGCCGGTATAAATTAGAGAATCATTGATAACTAGTAGCGAGCGAGTGAAGCCCTTACTACCCTTAAAGCTGTTCCATGCTTGGCCATCAAACTCCAGCAGCCCTTTATCGGCAGCCATATAAATGATGCCATTAGGGGCGGAATCAATACTCCACACTTTCCCTTTGTGGCCGTAGTCGGCGGGAGCAAAGTTGTAGAAAAGGGGCATAGCTTTCTCGGGAGTGCCTTGTGCTTGGGCAGCAAGAACTCCAAAGAGCAGGAAGCATAAAAAGCTAGCCAGTTTTTTTAGCAAATACTTCTATTCATGAGCATAAAATAAGGAGGCTCCTCCAGTTGGCCTCGAAGAGGCCAACTGGAGGAGCACTCCTATAAAATTGGTTGGTATGCGACTACTATTGCAGTACTACCTTTTTAGTCACTAACTTACCATTCGCCAAACGAATTTTGACGTGGTAAACACCTTGCGTAACGATGCCTTGGGTAGGTACGATAGCGGTGTTGAAAGCCGTCTTCAGTAGTCTTCCACTAGCATCAAATACTTCGATCTGAGCAGCCACATCATCCAAGCGAATTTGCTCGCCTACCTTGGTGGGGTTGGGGAACAACTGGATGCTCGCCTGATCAGCAAATGGCGAGCGGGTGTTGGTCGTTTCGTTGTAGAAATAGACGTTATCTACAAAGATGGTAGCACCTCCCAATGGCTCGGCAGCTAGGATGATCTGTGCCATGTTGACTCGGTTGTTGAGCCCCTCAAAATTGGCCAGCGGAATATCTAAGCTCAGCCATTGGCCTTGGGCAGGTGTGGTGTAGTCCTCGTCACCCACAGTATCGTCACCCCCGTCAAATCCACCATCTGGTCCAAAATCGACCAATCTCACTCGGAAGAAGGTGAAGTTAGGCGACCAGACATCTAAGTGGATGTGCGTCATGTTCGTAGCGTCAATCTGGTTGGCCACCGTTTCGATGCCCACGAAATCGAGGGCGGTATAACGTTTGGTGGGGTTGCCTTGAATTTCCAAATCGGTTAGCGTTCCTGCTGACCACTCGGTACGCCAAGTGTCCACAGGCACATCATCGTAGGCATCGCTGAACAGGGAGATCACATTAGCAGCATTGCGGGTGGGGGTGGGCGCTGCCGTCATGGGCTCATCAGGGTTGCCGGTGCCGCCGCCTTCACTGAAGGTGATGTTATCGAAATAGACGATATTATCCTGCGATCTCGCATCAAAATCGGGGAAGATAATGATCTGATCCAGCGCACCTTCGCTAGCGGGCGGGTTGTTGCGGGCAGAGAAATCGAAAGTAATTTCTTCCCACTGGTTCACCAGCGTATTGGGCACTAAGATTTCAGGCTCGGCCCAGCCAGTTGGGGCAGCAAACTTGATGCCCACATTACTAATGACCGACTTCCAGACCATGATCTTGATGGTGGATGTGTTGGCATCTATAACGAATGGGCCCAAATCGGCACCATGTTGTGACTCACAGCCCGCGAAGGGTGCGCCTGCTTGTAGAGCCGTGAACTTGGCCACCGTAGCAGAAGTATTGATACCAGAGGCATCGGGGTTGGCAATGATCTCCAAGGGCGGGTTGGTTTCATTCTCGAAGACCGTCCAGGTCCAGTCTGCGCCTGGCTCCCCTGCTTCGAAGGTGATAGGCGCGTTTTGTGCGAAGCTCGCTACTGCTAGCAGCATCGAGCAAATAAATAAACAATGTTTCATAAAACGAACAATTTAATGGTTAATAAACAAGTCTTGGTTGCTTATTCGGAGATGCGGTCCGAACAATAAGCTTCCAATATTTTGGGCTACACGCGAGAGCAATGTTTGCTCAAAGGGTAGCCATGCTTTTTTTGATCTCTTCCAGCTAGGAATATGCTGGTAGCGACGCTTAGTATTTTTTTCTTGAAGCCTTGCTCAAATATCGAACGCGGCTCCTGCACAAAGTGCCCGCTTTCAGCCCGTCTGGGTACTGGGGCGTGAGCCACCCTCTATTTGGCCGCCCGCATCATATTGCGCAGCGCCATTTTAGGGCTTCTATCTATTTTAAACAGCCCCCAGTGCTTTTCCGGTTCTAGCGGTTCGGGCGATCCTTTCCAACTTTCGTCGAAGGCTTCGAAGAAGAAGGTAAGGATATTTTCTCGTTCTGCCCAATCGATGAGCATTTCGTAGTAGATTTTTTGGTAGGTCTCGCTCACATTCTCTGGGTGAATACCTCGGCCGTTGGAGTTGGTGGCCCAGCCCGCTTCGGTGATGATAACGGGTTTGTGGGGGTATTTCTTAGCTACCGCATAGTAATTCTGCTTGGTATAGTCCAGGGCCTCATGGATGTGCTTGTACTCCCAAACGGGGTAGGTATGTATAGAGATCACATCTAGTTGCTCAGCTAGAGCCTCGAGGTTGTGGAGCCAAGGCGCGTAATTTTCGCAAAAAGTAACCGGTTGCTGGCAGTGTTGTTGCACTTCCCTCGCAAAAGCTAGTACCCTTTGCGGCGGCACGTAATGATCCGTCCATTCCACACAAGCTTCGTTGCCCACTGAGAGGAAGGCAACAATATCTTCATGCTCTTGCGCTAGTTGGATGAGCTTCTTGATTTTGTAGTCGTTCTCCTTTTTGTTGGTCGCCAGCTGCTCTTCGGAATATACCCCACCGCCCCAAGGGCAGTTGAAGTTATTCATTTCAGCATTGATGTAAGCGCCTAGCATGAGCTGAAAATCCAGCTGCTCTTCTTTGATGACCCGCAGCGCCATTTCGGCATGCGGATCGCAGTCGTACATCCGCAGGTACTTCCAGTGCCCTTGCAGAAGCAATAGATCTTCTTTCACCTGCGCGTAGGTAGGATAGACAAAGCCAGGGCATTGCCCATCCCGGAAACCGGAATAACAAATAGCATTTGCTGCCTTTACCCCCAATGCTTTAAAAGTGTTCATTCACAAATTTTAAGTTCTCGAATTTATCCCATAGACCCCAATAAGCGCCTACTTCGCCTTCTGCCCCCACCTTCCAGGATTCGTCGAAGGAGGAAAAATAGAAAACTTCAATATCGTTGTCTGCCGCCCATAATTGTGTGCGCAGGAAGTAGTTTAGCGCATTGGCACGCGCTGGAACAGCTCCGCCGAGTCCTTCTCCTTGGCTAGGCCAGCCCGTTTCGGTAACGATCACCTTTTTGCCTCCGCCAGCGGCCAGTGCTTGGTGATACATTTGATTCATGTGCTCGAGGGAGTACTCGAAAGGACAACCCTCCCAATAGGGGTAACAGTTGCACAAAATCACATCGCAAGCGGCTGTGATGGCAGGTCGATGACTGAACTCGTAGTAAGCATCCACATAGCCAATCGGGATGTGCGCAGGGATGCGCTCCCGCACGAAGCGCATATGCTCCAGCAACTCTTCCTCAGTGAGGTCCTTCCGGTACATCACTTCGTTCCCTACTGCTGCAATGTCAACGAAGCCTTGGTTGGCAAGTTCAATCAAGGCTGTAATTTCTTCTTCATTTTTTTCAGGATCATCCCCCAGCCAGGCTCCGACCAAGGTTTTGATACCCATGTCCTTGGCCACCTTGGGAATAATTTCGTTGCCTTCTATGCAAGAAAAGGAGCGAACCCAGCTTGTATAAGGCTTGATAATCTCCATGCGCCGACGAATCTGCTGCTCTGAGATGATATCTCCAGGCTTCTGTCCATCTTCATATAAGCTAAAGCAGAAGCCATGAATACCGTTCTGAAGAATCTCTAAGAATAGATTTTTCAGGTCTTTTTCCGACTGTTCGTAGCCATACACGATGCCTTTGTATTTGGCCACGTCGTGGAGCTTCTCCTCCGTCAGGACTTGTTCTTTTCTGAATGACATATAGAATAAAAAATTTAAGCGCCCACTTTATTGATGAATTTTATTTGCTCGCGTGTATCCCAGATACCCCAAGAGGTGCCCGCCCAGCCTTCTGCGTGAATTTTCCAAGACTCGTCGAAGGAAGAGAAGTGGAAACAATCCACCCCTTGGTGTTTAGCCCATGCCTGCGATTCCAGTAAGTAACGGATATAGTTATCGGGGGAGGGAACCGCCTCGTCCACAGCTTCACCGATGCTAGGCCAACCAGTTTCTGCTACCATTACGCGCTTACCCTTGGCTACGGCTGCTGCCTTGCGATACATTTCCTGAAGGTACAAACCAGCACTTTCTATACTAGCTCCTTCCCAGAAGGGATAGCAGTTGATCGGAAGGACATCACATACTTCCACCAGTTTAGGGCGGTTGATGAACTCGTAGTAAGCATCCACATAAGCCACTGGAACACCCTGAGCCACCTGTTTTACGCGGCTTATGTATTCACAGATGGCATCCTCGCTAAGTTCCTCGCGGTAGAGCACCTCGTTGCCCACCGTGGCCACATCTACCCAACCAGCGCGGATGAGTGTTTGCAGCGATTGCAGTTCCTTTTCGTTTTGTGCTAAGTCGTTGCTAATCCAAGCACCAATCATGGTTTTGAAGCCCATTTCTTTGGCTATCTTGGGAATCAAATCGTGGCCATTGGTACAGGAGAACGTTCGGATCCATTGGGTGTAAGGTCGTATCACCTCCAATCTTCTGCGAATTTGTTGTTCGCTTATTTTATCCCCTGGGTTTTGTCCTTCTTCGTAGGCACTAAAACAGATTCCCTGCAAGCCTTGCGCTAATTGCTGATGGAAATGCTGCTCCAATTCGGCTCCCTCTAGCTGGTTTGTATCCAGTGAATAGTGGAAGAATTGGGGGAAACGGCGAACAATTTCCGCTTTTGAAAGTCCCTCCATACCCAAACCAGAAAGCAAGCGCATTTTGGCATAACCAGAAGGCTTGGGCTTTTTGCGCTTGGCGAGTTCGGCTTGGATTTCCATGGCTCTGGTCTCATCTAGGGCGTAATTGCGCATGATGAACATCGCAATTAAGGTACCCGCCATCGGCACACCTGAAAAGAACAGGCGAAGCCCTGTTACAGCCCCCTCTGGCTGCGCAACAGCATCGGGATTGAGGCCAACATAGGAGATGATGAGGCCACTCAGCCCGCCAGCAATGGCAAAGCCGAATTTAACCATCCACCAGTAAATAGCACCAAAGATACCTTCCCTTCGCTTACCCGTGTTCAGTTCATCTAGGTCGCACACATCAGCTGTCATTGACATCATCAGCGTAAATAAGCTGCCGATACCAAAGGAAAAGAAAGGCAAAGCAAAAATGAACATCCACGGCTTGCCGGGTACAAATAAAAACCACAGCAGTATATAACCAAAAACAGAAATGCCTTGCGACCATAGGAACGCCCGCTTCTTTCCTAATTTTCTAGACATCCAGGCTACGGTGGGAATCACCATAAAGGTAGTCACCAGCGCCCCCAAGCTACCAAAAAGCGTGGGCCAGATACCTGCTGCCCCCGCATCTCCCTCGAACAGGTGATACACCACAATGAAGAAAGAGAAAGCAGCTACCGTATTAAAGGCGTTGAAGATAAAGAAAGTAGAAATACACAGCTTCCGGAAAGGTACCGACTGAAAGGCTTCTTTGAAGCCCAGGAATATCTGTGTAAGGCTGCTGCCGACGGTTCTGATATTAAGCGGCGCAAAATCTTCCCTATGTAAAGTAGAACTGCTCTTGATGAATATAGCGGGCACCATTGCAAGAAGGGCGCAACCCACTCCTACCCAAACAGCCAAGGTACGGGTAGCGGTATCGGCATTGGGGAACCAGTTCTGATCGTACATAATTACCCAAAACCAGGGAGCAATCACCCAAGCCCACTGCCCTATCCACTGGGCAGTTGCCATGATCGTGGTACGCTCGTGGAAATCGTCGCTCATCTCGTAGCCCATCGCTACGTAGGGCACACTGAAAATGGTGAGGCCCAGATAGAACACAAAGGACCAGAGCATGAAGTAGTAGAAATTGTACTCCAACCCATTGTCTCGGTACAGCTGCCACATGATAATAAAAGCAGCCCCCATAATGAGGGCACCTAGGAAAACATACTGCCTGCGCCGACCCCACTTAGAGCGGGTATTATCCGAAATAAAGCCCATAATAGGATCCGTGATTGAATCGAAGATGCGCGGAAAGAAGTAGATAGCACTCCACATCCAGCCGGGAAAGCCAAGGTCTTGTACCAAGACCACCATGAATATCCCCAATGCAGCCGGAAACATTTGGTTGGCCAGCATTCCTAGTCCAAAGGCCACCTTCTGGCCGAAGGGCACGCCCTGCGTGCTTACTGTATTATTTACTACTGACATGATCGCAATCTTTTCTTTAAGCTTCAAAAAATAAGTGGAACATTATGTGTTGGTAATGAGAACCGTCTGTATGGCACTGCCGGCTATGGACAGCTCTTGGCTTTGTTCGCCTAGTTGTAGCTTAATGCTTTTGGGCGATGCTTCTTGGTTGAAAACCACCACCGCTATGCTCCCATCGGGGTTTTTAACGGCTGTCACGCGGAGCTGATCGTCGCTATTCTCGAAACCTATGCGCACGGCGCCGGGGCGGATAAAGCGGCTGAAATGTGCCAAGGTGTAATACAGTGGCGTGAAATACACCTCATCGTTTTCCGGGTCGGCGATGACGGGGGCCACGCACCAGTTTTTCGCCCAGTTGGGGCCGCCCTGCCGATCGAGCACCATATTCCAGTCGATCCAGCCATCTACGTGGCTGTTGAGGCAGCCGATAATGTCGCGAGCATAGCGAAACACGGGTACATATTTCGGGTGGAGGTGTTTTTGATCTTCTGGTGCCCATGTCCAGCCCCAATCAGTGGCCTCTTTAGACCAGTACCAAGCATCGTCTTGCCAGCGAGGCACCTGAGCATCCACGCAGGCTTCTGATTGGATGAGGTATTTATCTGGTGCTTTTTGGTGGGCATACTCCAATGCCTCTGGGAAGTGGTCGTAGGTGCTGGCGTACCAATGCACCGCTGTGCCATCGAAATACTGGCTGCCGCGCTCTTCATCGAACATGACATCCACCCATTTTTTGAGCTGCTCGTCGCGGTTCTGATCGAAGCCCAAGATTTTCACCTGCTGGCCATCTTTTTTTAGCTGCGGCCCGAGGTGATTTTCCACAAAATCGGTCATTTCCTCGGGGGTGTAATGCATACTCTCCCAGTTGCTGTCGTTACCTAGAGGTTCGTTTTCTACCGTAAAGCCCCAAATATCGATGCCTTCTGCTTGGTAGGCCGTAAGGTATTTGGAGAAAAACAGTGCCCAAGTGTCGTAGTATTCTGGCAACAGCTTTCCCCCCTTCCAGTCTTGGTTATCTTTCATCCAGGGCGGAGCCGTCCAGGGCGAAGCGATGATCTTAAAACCATCTTTGGAAACCGCCTGGGCTGCTTTGATGATGGGAATGATGTCGTCGCGGTCTTCTTCTACCGAAAAGTCACCTAAGTTTTTGTCTGCCGCAGGAGCATAGCTGTAGTTGGAGAGCGAAAAATCACTAGAGTTCATGTGTGTGCGCGTGAGCGAGTAGCGAGCGCCTGACTCTCCGAAATAAGCTTCCAAGACCTTCTGGCGATTCTCTTCGCCTAGTTGCATCAGCAGATGACTGGTGGCCTCTGTAAAAGAGCCGCCAATTCCCGTGATGGTTTGGAAGCTATCCTTGGGCAGTAGTTTGATAACGGAGGGGTTTTCGGACGAGCCAAATTCGCTTAGCTTCTCTAGCTTCCTTCCCGCCGCATTGGTTTCGTAAACGCTTATCTCCATAGCTCCCGGCGCTGGGCTGCAAGCTGCTAATAGGCACAGCAACAAGCAGCCAATTGTATAGTAAGTAAAGTAGATAGTAGTTCTCATACGAAGCTTTTTAATCTGTTTCCAGCTGCAGTTGATGCGGGGGCGGCACTACAACCGTTTCCATCAAGGCCTCCACGTTCCCATCAAAAGTTTTGGTGATGGGCTTCCCATCTCTGCGGAGGCCTTGAAAAACCCCCTTATCCACCAAATCCCACAGCATATATTTTGCCTGGCCTTGTAGGTTGAATAGCCCGAAATGATTTTCTGAGCCCAGCTCATTAGCAGCATCTTTCCATTGCTCATCGAAAGCCTCGAAATAGAAGCAGCTGATGCTGTCTTTGTTGGTCCACTCCCGCATGTAGCGATAGTAGAGCGCAGATTTGTACTCATCCACCGCTTTGGAGCCCTCTGGGCCGTAAAACTCATTCGACCTCGTAGCCCAACCCGTTTCACCAATGTGAACGGGCTTATCGATTCCCAAAGCGCGCATATAATCTACTACGCTTTCATATTGGCTCATGGCGTAGTCTCTGGCGCGCAGCATGGCGGCTTGTATCTTCAGCGTATCTTCCATCTCCTCCTCATCAGCCAAGACACCCCAAAAGGCGGGGTTGTAGTGGGTATCGTGCATAGGGTAGGTATGCAACGAGATGTAATCTACCGCCTCGATTAAACTATCCAGAGCGGGTACGTGATAGATGGCATCTCCCCCACCCCAAGAGGCAAAATTATCAGAGCAAGTAATCCACAAGGAAGCCGGTAGCCTACCGTCCTTCTTCAGCGCTTGCAGATGTCTAACCCACTTCAGGATAATAGGCGGCTCTACATAGTAAGCAGCAGCCCACTTAACCATGGCTTCATTGCCCACTGCTACTATTTTTACAATATCTGTGTACTTATTAGCCAAGCGAACCGCTTCCTCTATTTCCCGAGCGTTGCGATCGCTCTCCTGATCGTGGATGAGCGGCTGATCCGTCCAAGCATTCTTACAGTCTATCCAAACACCCAGCATCACGTATATCTCGAAGGTGGGGTCGGCAGCTTTGAGTTCCTCGATAGCCGTTAGCACATTCGCAGCATGCGGCCGGTGGAGGTTGTAGGTTCTGATAATCCGAATGCCCATAGCCGATAGGATCCGCATATCCTCTTTTAGTTGTGCTACACTAGGCTGTATATCCCGGCTTTTTTCTCGGTAACCACCGTAAGAAATAGCGGGGTAATCAGGGTTGCCGAGTATGTCTGCCGCCGTGACCACTCTTGCTTTTGGCGCGGAAGAAACACAAGCCTGAAACAGCCAAACGGCCAATGATAGCAGCAAAAGGAGGATAAGTAGTCTCATAGCAATCTAGCCTTTTAAAGTATCGCGTGGCACTGCCACTTCGATGAAGTGCACCGTTCCTGCCCGTTGGAAGATCTGTTGACTAGTGGCTTCGTCTAGTTCTGTTGCTGGGAATGCCCGTGTTTGGCCATCGACGAAGTGTACCGACATCCCGGCCTTGTCACTGATCTGATAGATGATAGGTACTTGGCAATAAGTAAAGGCCAAGGAGGCTTTGCTCATCTCAAGTTCCTTTTTCTTCCCTTCGGCATCCACATATTGGAAAGTGGCCTCCTCTTTCAAGAACTCCCCCTTTCGCAATAGACAAGGATGGAAGGATAAACACCCCTGCTTAATTACCGCGCCCAACTCGCCCATTCTAGCCAGAATATCTTCTTTTACCTGCCCGGTCATACCCGGTTGCTGCGCCCCGCGATGCCATGGCGTGTGCGAGTATGGATCTGTGGGGAAAGCACCGTATAATTTAGGAGATTTATGCACGCCAATACCAGCTTCTATTTCGTAGTAATGCTCTAAAAGACCACCTACCACAGCCGCAGCTGCACCAGATTCAATCGCTTGTACACAGCACTCCTGCACGGCCAGCAGCAGTTTAGAAACCATATGCCAGTAAATAGATCCCAAGCCTTCATAACCATAAAAGGTTCCCGAGCGCCCTGTAAAAGCTTTGTGATTGAACACTTGCTCGAAGATGTCCAGAATGAGCCTACGCTCTTTTTCTACCAGCGTAGCATAGCCAGCCTTTGCCAGGCGGTCTAGCGCTTGGCTCACATTTTGGGCGTTCTTGAAGTCGCCGTGGAAGTGTAAGCTGCCGCGCAAATCTTTTTCCACCAGTTGCCTATTCCCATCGGCTAGCAACTGCGCAATTAATTTACTAGCAGCCGCCGCATCGGCGGGCAAGGTATTCTTCTCCAAAAAGCCCGGTAAAGCCTTTCTAGGATAAAGAATGTAGCTGTACTGATCTGCCCGGAATAAGGCACTTCTTTTTAAGGCATCTAAGACCTCCAAAGCCTCGGCGCTGCTCAAATAGCCAGCACTGAGCACGGCCACTTGCCCCTCCAACATTTCACTCAGATGGGCGCGCGTAATCTTATCGCCTTCCACCGCCATGAGGTTGTAGGCGTGGTAGAGTTTATCGGGCCGCTGATTGGCTCGGATGCTGTGCTCCATATACAACAAAGACAAACGGCTGAAGGCGCGGAGGCTATCGATCCGAATCGCTTTCTTTTTTCCACTGAAGCCTTTCTCGTATATTTTCGTTCGATAGCCCGAAGCTGCCTGCCCTAACTGATCGACTATTTTTTTCCGGTCTGCATCTCCGATACTGCCCGCTAGCAAAGGCTTGAATTTGGTCAAGCTAGCCTCTATGGCCTGATAAAAATCCAGCAAGTCGGCCGAAATTTCTACCTCATCCACCCCTAGCTGCTCCAAGCGATCTTGGAAAAAATACATAAAGCGCCGCAGATAATACAGCGTCACCATCGAGACGCCATTCCCCACCAAGGCATTGTTGGCATCGTTCCACTCTGGCCGCTGCGTATTCATCCAAATACCCGTTTCCGGAATCAGATTGGATAGCTTGGCGAGGACAGTGGCGAGTATCTTTTCCAAGAAGTTGACGCGGTAAATATCTCCATCAGCGGTATGCAGCAAGGCCCCGTCGGCACCCATTTCTTCGCGCCGTTTCCGAATAGCCTCGTCCCAAGCTTCATCGAAAACGATGGTGTCTTGCGGATCGGCCAAGAGCTGATCGTAGGACTTGATGAGATAGGGAACAGCCGCGTAAACAAAGTTGGGCTGATCAAAGTATGCCGCCAAAGCACCTGGCTGGTGCTTCTCGATAATTTCCAGAAATTTCTGTAGGTAGATGATTTGGTGATCACCCCAATAGCCAATGTAGGACCAGGGGTTGTCTGGTTCCACCACCTCCCAGTCGAAGCCATCTTTGGTAACTCGGTAAGGGTTGTAGCCATCAAAAGTAGAAGCATTCAGGAAGCGGAAGATCATGCCCTGGATAAAATCCGGATAAGCATAGGCCAGCGCTTCCCAGTTCTGGAAAATATCGCGCCAGTTGCCCTCATAGTCTAAAACTTCCGTCCCGTCGTGCTCGTTTTGAATATTGATCGAAAAGGTATTCCAAGGACGGCTGGGATCGCCGTGGCGTCGGCTGAATTTTAAGGGAAGGTATTCAATGCCCAGGCGGCTTAGATCTCGGTCATTAGCCTTTCCGATTAGTGCCCGGAGGTCTGTGATACTAAAGTCGGCACTGAGTTTTTCAAACAGGCCTTTGTGCTTGTCAGAAAGCGCTTGGTTTGCCTTGGCGAGGTATTCCAAGAAGTCTTGCTTCCTGATTTGATAATCCTCATCAAAAATGCCGCCCCGCATGATGTTGAACAGCACATTGGAATAATGCCGGGTATCATTCAAGGCATCCGCTGTGTGCTGCAAGCCGTCGGCCGAAGCCACAAAATCCACCAAGCGCTCGGTGCCGTGGTCAATATCTTCTTCTAATTTTTGCACCAGCGCCTCGGGCTGTTTCAGGGCTTCGCACAGCTCAATGATCTGGCTATGGCCTTGATTGACATTGGCCACCAGCGTCCAAGATTGGCTGCTGCCCGAAGTGAGATAGAGATCGGCTAACTGAAAATAAGCACCTTTCTCACCCTTAATATCTGTTTCTGAAGCTACCGCAGCACCCGCCCGGAAGCTGTTGAGCTGCAAGGAAGAAAGCAAGTACGCTTTTGCCTCCAACCCCATCCCCCAAACGACATTGGCCTTGAGCGCTTCGCTGGGTTCGGCCCGGTCCACAATAATGGCACTGAGGGCATAAATCCCCAAGCCAGCTTCCTGAGCCAGTTCGCTGCGCTTGTAGGCATCTACTAGGTTGCTGCTAGCACGCTGTAAATCGCTAGGCACCCCGTAGGGCATAATGTTCTGAATACCATCCAGTAAACGAATGCTGCGGTCTTCGCCAGCGTGGTTTTCCAGGCTTGCTTTGCGGACGAAACCATACAGTTTACTGCTGCTCCATTGGTAGCGGAAGGTCAGCCCCAAAGTGTGGTTGACCTCCTCGAACATCACCTTGTTGCCGCGAATGCTCTTATAGAGGTGGCGCTCCAGCTCGTAGGCCTCGACGAATCGGTCGGAAAAAGGTTCCCAAATACGGCAAGCTTCGCCCAAGGTAACTTGAAAGATAGATTTGCTGCCCGTGATGTCAGCAAATTCAGCAATTTTATCATCCGTATAGTAAGGAAATAGCGCAAACTCCGCATTTTTCCGGCCAGCGGTGAGTCCCCCATTGCTGGAGATAAACATCCAGTGGTTGGCATCGCTCACAATACTCATAAAGAAGGGGCGCATCAAATCATGGTGAGCAATCTTGTAGTATTGCTCCCGCTGGTAGGTTACCAAACTCATCTCCACTTCTTTGGCGGTGGCTGGCTTTGTACTTGAAAATGCTTTGTCTGTCATATAAACTATCAGATTGTTAGCCGTGCTCTTTTTGCTAGCTAGAAATGCTGTTGGTGGTTACAAATTGGTAATCCGTAGGGCAGGGGCGGCATAAGTTAGTTGCTCACGCGCATAGAGACACTTTGTGTGAATACGCACTCTGTGGCTGTCGCCCGGGCGGGTGTTCCGGCAGGAGCAGGGTTTGGAATGAGGAGCCATACTTGCTCTACTTAGAAAACCTTGCTCCTGCGTGAGCCAAAAAAATCCGCTTGATGCGAACCTAGTTTGCTTCGGTGTAAACCCGCACGTAATCGATGATCGTCCGCTGCGGGAAGGGCGTTCCATCATTAGGGAAACCTACGTAATTGCCACCCACGGCAGCGTTGATGATCAAGAAGAAGGGCTGGTTATAGACCCATTCCCCGGGCGCATCTTCTCTTTTGATACGCTGATAGAGGAAGTCGTCCACAAAGAAGTCAATCTTGTCTTTGTCCCACTCCACGGCGAAGATATGGTAATCGGTATCGAAGCGGCCATTCAGCAGGCTGTAGCTTTTGGTGATCGCATTGCCCGCCGAGTAGCCAGGGCCGTGGATAGAACCATGCACGATATTAGGCTCTTGCCCCCTGAGCTCCATGATGTCGATTTCCCCGCATTGTGGCCAATTCACGGTCTCAATATTGCTGCCTAGCATCCAAAAAGCTGGCCACAAGCCCGGACCGTAGGGGGTAATCATCCGAGCTTCGAAGCGGCCATATTGCTGCTCGAATAAGCCCTGCGTTTTTATTCTAGCCGAGCTAAAGCTGTTGCCATTGCGCAGGGCGGTGATTACCAGATTGCCATTGCCATCCAGCGATACATTGGCCGGATCGTTGGTATAAGCCTGCAACTCTTGATTGCCCCAGCCGTCTTGGCCCCGACCAATATCGTAGGTCCAGTTGGCGGCATTGGGTAGTTCCCCGGCTGGGCCCTCGAAGTCATCGCTCCAGCTGAGCTGCCAGTTGCGGGCCTCTAGGTTTTGTTTTCCTTCTTCTTTGCAGCTGTAAACGGTGATAAATAGCAGCGAAAGCAGGAGTAGTGGGAGATTTTTATTCTTCATTGTCCTTATTTTAATTGTAGAAGTAAATGTTGTCGGCGTAGAAATTGGAGATCATGCCATTGTCATCCACGAAAATAATTTGTGCTAGTGCCGTTCTGACATTCAGTCCAGCTAAATTAGAGAAAGGTATATCCAAACTGATCCATTCTTGCGAACGCGCCACGGGTATGGTAGTAGTGAATGCACCAGTTTGCTCTGCACCAAAATCCACTACTTCTATTTTGAAACGGGCATCATTTGGCAGCGTATTCGGGATAAAGATATCTACATGTAAATGCGTCATGGCAGCGGCATTCACCGTAGGCGCACTAAATTCAATCCCTACAAAGTTGAAATCGGTATAGTGTAGCACATTATCGCCATCTACGGAAAAGTCTGCCGATCCTGTAGTTTGGAAAGGCTGCCAATAACCATTGTAATAGTTGACGGGCACATTGGGATAGGCCTCTGTGTAGATGGAAATCACATTAGCGGGGTTGCGGGTGGGCGTTGGGGCGCGTACAAAGTTCCCGACTGAGTTGACGGTGAGCGATCCCCGGACGGGTAAGCCACCCAAAGTAGCTGTAATAGCAGCTGAGCCAGGGCCACCCACTACGTTTATCACGCCATTGGCACCGACGGTAGCAATCGAGGGGTCGGAGGAGGAAAAATTGAAATAGGCAGGACCTGCATTCACAGCTTGATTAACCCCACTAGGAAGATTGTAGGCAACACTCAGACCATCAATTCCCTTAGAGACGCCAATGAAAGAAGTCTCGGTCTGATCCTGGCCGCCTAGTATGCTGGCTTGTTGGTGAGCCACGCCGCCTAGGTTTTCGAACTTCACTTCATCTATCCAGAAAGTGTAGCCACGGCCTTCTTCGGCACCTTCAGAATAGAAGAACATACCGCGCTCATTCGTGAGCTTGGAGGGGTCTGGCAAGGGGATGATGTACCGCTGCCAGCTAGTGGTAACAGGCAGGTCAGCAACCGTAGCTACGTAGGTATTAGCACCTAGGTCATTGCCGAAGCCCACCAAATCGATGTTAGCGGCTTTAGAAGCTTTGGCCCAAAAAGTGAGGGCATTGTAGCCGGATAAATCCCTGCCTGCTTCTGTAAAGAAAGTGCCGCCTGCGTAGGCTCCTCTGGGATCGCCCACATCCGGCACCTCAAAGCGCATAGAAGCCGTAGAGAGATTACTGTAAGTCACTTCCTCATCTACCTGAAAAGCGGTAGGTACTGAGCCGCCGAAAGCCGCGTAGTTGAGTCCGGGGCTAAAAGAATTGATAAAAACCTCGGGGTTGGTGGGGGCGGTGACGGGCGAGAGTTCATCTATCTCGCGTTCACAACCAAAGAAGAGTATCAGCAGGCCAAAAAGCCAGCAGCACTTTTGTAGAAAGTTGAAAGTTAATGCATTCATTGTATTCCAGTTTTATATTGGTCAGTAGCTTAGTAGCCGTCGGCTGGTTTACGCCTAGGGCTGCTAAGTTACTATTTTTTTTATTTTGCGATGTTGATAAAAACGTAGGTTCTAATTTCCCATTCGTTGCCGTTGGGGAAGCCCAGCGCGGTAGGGTCTGGAACCAAGGCACCAGAAGGATCTAGCGTAAAGGTCGGTGCGTAGCGTGGCGAGAACTGATCGAGCGTCCGGTAACTGCCACGTATGCCGATGCGGGTATCGGGCATATCAAACCAGTCGGGCTTCCCTAGTGAAAGCGACACATCGGCCATGAGCTGTAGCGGGAAGGTGAGGTTAAAGTCGCGGTGGTAATCATAAGGGCCCCAGTCGTTGAACCTAACGAAGGACGTGAGCTTCATTTGCTTGTAGATCGCGCGGCCATCTACCCCAAAGCGGCGCACGAGGCGGGCGTCGCTGCCATTCGCCTGAGCATCGCCTGCGTAAATGTTGGCTATGAAGGCGAAGTCTTTACTAGTTTTGGCCACCAAACGGGCATAGACCTCCCAAAGATCTTGGGCAGGCGCCGCACCGGGGAAGGCAAAAGTAGTACGGCCATCGGGTAAGATACCAATAGCAGCATCCTGGGTAGTAGGCAAGTGGCGGTAGATGACGCCTGCACTCAAGGCAAATTTGGCATCTTCGCTGCGGTCACTATCCCAGTCGTACATCCAAGTGCCAGGCGTGGGGTCGTAGGTGAATAGCAGTTCTCCCGCTACTTGCTCTCTGTTTCCTCTTACAACAAAGGGATCGGTAAGGATATTCCGCGGTCTTGCCGGAGCAGCCATATCGGCAGAGAGCGGACCTTCCATTGGTTTTTGCCACAAGAAGTTGGGGGCAATTTGCAGATTGCCCAAAGTATAGGTAAAGCCAGAGAGGAAGTTGTATTGGTTGCCGCTGCCGCTATCTTTCAGTCGCCAGCCGGTGAAGGTGAGCGTTTGATCAAAGCCGCCATTGGCTACCAAGCCCATCACAGCAGACTGGGCATACCAATTGAAGAGGCCTTTTTGGTAGGTCAGCTTCACTTTGCCACCAAAGTTGTCTCGAGCCTCGATTTGGGTTTTGTAAGCCGTTTCTTGGCCATCCACCTCTCTTACCACTTGGAACTCCCGCCCCTGCAGCGGCTGTCCACCCCACAAGGCACCAGCATCTACTTTCAAGTCACCGAATTTGCGATCTATATGCAAGCCCAGCCGTCTTGTTCTAGGTTGCGGGATCGCAAACGAACTCTCCGTGAGGCCCAACTGATCTAAATCTTCATGGAAAACGGCGTTGACACCAAATTTCCCAAACTGCTTGCTGTATTTCATCAAGAAGGCCGGGTTGGCTCCCCACCAAAGCTGAGGGCCGAAAGCCATTTTAAAGTTTTTGAACTTCTTCTTGCCATCCACCTCGAAGCCGAAGGGGGCAATACCGTTATAGACATCAATAATAGGCCCGTAGTTGGCTTCGGGGTAAAGGTTGAAGAAGTCGCCTTCGTAGGCCCAGTGGTAGTGGCCCGTACGATAGAAGCCTCTCATGTCGAAGTCCTTGTGGTTCCACTCGTAGCTGGCCTGATAGACGGCCAATCGGTTTACAGATTCCACGCGGACATTGCCGTTCGTGGTATTGAAATCTATTGGTCGGCCACGGTTTTCATAGAAGATCTGATCGATGGGGTTTTGAGCCACATTGCCCAAGATGTTGAAGTCCACATTGGCTCGGAAATTAGCAGATGGGTTTGCTTCTACGCCAACGAAGAAAGACTGCATATGATCGAAGCCCAGCTGGTTGGGGAAGGTATTGTAAGTGGGGTCGGGATCATCGGGCGTAGCGATCAGGCTTCCGCCCGTACTAAAGGTGCTCAGCATCGCGCTCATTCTGCTGATGCTGAGTTTTTTCAGCGATTGGGTCTCTAGGGCAGCTTTGTCTCCCCGAGCGCGTAGATTTGCGTCGGCTACTTGAATGCGGGCAAAATGCTGCTGTAAAGTACTCAGGCTTGCCCCAGGCGCATAAGGATCAAACTGGTGTGCATCTTTCAATGCATAGTAAGCCGCCCTAGGGAAGAGCTGGTAGAAGCCTTGAGGATTAGTAGGCCCTTTGGCGCAAATACCAAACCACTCCTCATTCATATTATTTTCACCTTCCACATAGTCGAAAGCATAACCGCCATTGGACCAAGAAGCATTGCTATCGTGTACGCTGAGGTTCTTCGTTTGGCCAAATTTCCACCAGCCATCACTGAACTGAAAGGTGAAGCCGCCGATAGAATTATTGGCTTTGCCTATGCCCGCGGCATTTTCGTAGATCTCTCTCCAATTGGCAACATCCAGCTGAGCTTGTGCAGCACCGTCTTCCTCTCCCGTGACGGCATTGAAAGCATCGCTGCCGAACTCTGTTAGCAGCACTGGCTTGCCATACTCGTTCCTTACCCGATCGAATAAATCAGTAAAAGATACGCCTCGGTAAACGTTGGTACCGAAGATATCTACATCCTTACATTCTTCCGCAATGATATCCAAAAAGAGTAGATCACCATTACAGAGTGCCACAGGGTGGTTGCGATCCAACGCTTTCATCGCCAAGGCCGCTTCATTGAAAAGCTTGTACATGTATCGGGCGCGCTCCGTCGATTTTCGGTCTTCGATGGGGATGTCCTCCGTTTCTGCTCCCTCCCAGAACAAACCGTAGTTGTTCTCATTACCAAGCAGATAGAGCAATAGCCCTGGCGTATTTTGGTAAACCATGGCTAGCTCTTTTGTCTCTTTCAAGAGCAGGGCCTTCACTCTTCTATCCGAATATTCTGTATTCGGAAACCAAGCGCCATCCAGCGTGAGGCCATAGCGCCCAAAAGAGTGGTTGAGCATGGTGTAGATACCATACTGCTCGTAGATGTATTGTATCCACTTGGGCTGAATACCCGTGTAAACACGAATAGCGTTAACGCCCATATTCTGTAGCAGAGACATCTCGTCGTCCAGCGCTTTCTTGATGAAATCATCTGGCTGGTTCCACAGGCTGTAGGAAAAGTTAGTGCCAACCGGGAAGTAGTCCCAGTTCATTCCATTTATCATGATGGGGTCTCCTCCCACCATAAGCTTTATCCCATCACCATCTTGAGCAACAGTGACACGACTGTTTTGCGCGGCCAAGGACAAGGATGTGCCAAAAAGCAGGCACAGCATGAGTAGCTGTTTCAATTTCATAATATGATCGACTTGTATATCGTTAACATTTAAACTCTGCCACAAATTTACATTATATTTTCCGTATAAACTAACGGTAGCCTTGCTCAGATAAACAAATAAAAATTCATATTGGCTCAATAAAACCAAATAAAAGCCCTAAAAACCTAGCGACACAGGGTACTTAGCACGATTCCACCAAGTACCGTCAAAGTTGGTCTGTATATATTATATATATACGTTTAAAGCAACTTTCTCCTTGAATACCGTCCGATGGAGCCGCTGGATGTGACCGTGAATCACATCCATGTGGGCACCATGGCTACCGTTCTGTAAGAATGGGCATTGCATGTACCCCCGCCCAGCCGAGCGTGCTGACGGGGACGCGGTGCGCAGTCGTTGCTCTCGCAGGAGCCGTGCTTTTACTTCGATAGCCGTGTTAATACATCTTCACACTGCCGAGCGTCACTCCCCCCCTTCGCGGGAGAGGAAAAGAAAGAAGAAAAAACCCCAAAAAGCCGTACATCTGCCATTATGAAATACCCCATCGGCATACAGGATTTCCGTAAAATTCGGGAGCAGGGCTACGTTTATGTGGACAAAACCCAGCATATCTGTAACTTTATAGGTAATGGGAATTACTTCTTCCTTTCCCGCCCAAGGCGTTTTGGGAAGTCCTTGCTTTGTTCAACGCTAAATGAGCTGTACTCTGATAGCCAAGCGCTCTTCCAAGGACTTTGGATAGAAAAACATTGGGACTTTGAGGCGCAGAAGCGGCCGGTGATTTGGTTGCGCTTTGCCAGCCAAGGCATGCGTTCGTTAGGTATTTTGAAAGGTATTCACCATATGCTGGATAGTGAAGCAGCACGTTTAGGGGTGGTGTTGGAGCAAGAAGACTATAGCCTAAAATTTAAGGAACTGATCCAAAAAACTGCCAAAGAAAAGCAAGTGGTGTTACTGATAGACGAATACGACAAACCCATTATTGATTACTTGGATGATGTACCAGAAGCAGAGAAAAACCGAGATGTTCTGAAAGGCTTCTACTCCGTACTCAAGAACAGCGACCCGCATATCGAGCTGCTCTTTATGACGGGCGTCTCGGCCTTCAGCATGGTCAGTATTTTTTCAGATTTGAATAATCTGAAGAACCTCTCCCTCCACCCACTAACAAACAGCCTATTGGGTATAACACACGAAGAGGTTAGCCACTACTTCACGGAAGTCTTAGCTAAAACGGCCATACAGGAAAATAAAACCCTAGACGACCTCCAAAGTGAATTGGCCCAATGGTATAATGGCTATTCCTGGGATGGCAAGACCAGGGTTTACAATCCCTTTCCTTTGTTAAGCTACCTCGATAGCGGGCAATTCAACAACTACTGGTTTAGTACCGGCACCCCTACTTTTTTGGTGAAGGAAATGAAAAAACAGGGCTTGTTTAACATCTCGAATATTCAAACGGTCAGTAGCGACCTGAGCAATTTCGATTTCGTGCATCTGAATCCCATTACCGTACTCTTTCAAACAGGCTACTTGACCGTAAAGGAATACGACCCTGAAGTTTTTCTTTACACCCTAGATTATCCTAATAAAGAAGTGCGTCACTCCCTAGAGCAACTGCTCATGAACGACTATATGAGTAGGCCTGTTCACGGGGCACTGCCTAGAGTGGTGAACATCATGAAGGCTCTGCGCCAAAAAGACCTCGATACCGTTATCGAAATTATCAACGCCGCCTTCGCAGGCATCCCCTACGAGCATTGGCAGAAGGAGAATGAGCATTTCTACCACGCACTCGTACACCTGATTTTCAGCCTGCTCAATACCTATCTCCGCTCGGAATCCCACACCGCCCGTGGCCGCTGCGATGCTTTGGTGGAAACAGCCGACCACATCTACGCCTTCGAGTTCAAACTCGATAAAACGGCAGAAGAAGCGCTACAACAAATCTACGATCGCGGCTACCTGGAGCCTTATGCCGATTCCGAGAAGGAGCGCATCGCCGTGGGCATCAATTTCTCGACGGAGAAAAAACAGGTAGAGGGGTATTTGTGGGAGGAACTTCCTCAGAAAGGGCTAAAAACCCCACACTAGAGAAGAAAACAAAAAAGCCGCCTCCCCGAAGGAAAGCGGCTTTTTGAAGTGGAGAATACCGGAGTCGAACCGGTGACCTCTTGCATGCCATGCAAGCGCTCTAGCCAGCTGAGCTAATCCCCCTTTTGCTTTTAGCGGACGCAAAGATAAGTGGCTGTTTCTAATTTTGCAAGTGCTGCCAGGATATTTTTTTTAGTTAAGCAATTCGTGATAGCGATCAATGGGTATCACCTTGTAAATTGCTGGCTTCTTATCGGTTGTTGGGGCCTTGTCGATATATTCGAAGCGGTAGCCACCTAGCTCGAAGGGGGTTACGTGAATGAGTTCCTCGGTCCCATCGGCCTGGGCTTTGAAGATAGCATAGTAATAAGGCTGCTGATCGGGCCTTATTTTTTTGTTGATTTTCCAACTCAGCAGGGTTCCTTGGTCTTTGCTGGTTTTGGGCTTTTTAAGTTTGGGTACAATTTTTTCTGGCAGCGCGCTTCGCGGCTTGGGGGGCACGAGTCGCTGATCGTTGTAGATGTCCCCCAGGCGCTGATCGAGGCCTACGGGGCTGGCGAGTAGGCTATTGGTGTTGAAAAAAATGCTGCCTTGTACCCGTTTATTTTGCCGATTGAGTTTTATCTGGCGAGGAATTTCCTCCAGATCATTCCAAGCGGCAACGGGGTTTTTGGCCACCTTGTAAGAAGCCTGGCCGATGTATAATTTCACCGACGGATGGGTGTTGGCTGTCCACCATGCCAACAAATGGGCATAGTCCGCTGGTGGGTAACCGATGCTCCAGTAAAGTTGTGGTGCCAGATAATCCACCCAACCCTCTCTAGCCCAATGGAGGGCATCGGCAAAAAGATCGTCGTAGCTGGTGGCGGCGGCAGTGGTTTGGCTTCCTTTGGGGTCGTGGGCTTTATTGCGCCAAACGCCGAAGGGGCTGATGCCAAATTGCACCCAGGGCTTTTCGGCTTGTATGAGTCTAGAGACTTTGCTAACGAAAGCGTTCACATTGCTCCTGCGCCAGCCCTCCCGCGTCTGTCCAGCACCTGCATAGCGGGCATAGGTATCTCTATCAGGAAAAGTAGTCCCCGGGATGGGATAGGGGTAAAAATAGTCATCGAAATGGATGCCATCCACCTGATAATTTTTCAAAATTTCCCTGATCACCGTCAGTAAGTGGTCTTGTACCTGAGGGATGCCAGGATCTAGGTACATCTTATCGCCGAAGATTTTCACCCAGTCGCGGTGTTGGTAAAAAACATGATTGTGCGCTAGGGAAAAAGAATCGAGATCCATCGACACGCGGTAGGGGTTTACCCAGGCGTGGAACTGCATTCCACGGGTATGCGCTTCTTGAATCATGAAAGCCAGAGGATCAAAGCCGGAGGCAGGAGCCGTGCCTTGTCGTCCCGTGAGCCATTTCGACCACGGCGCCAGCTTAGAAGGATAGAAAGCATCTCCCGCCGGCCGTACTTGTACAAATACGGCATTGATTCCAATGGCTTTGAGACGATACAACTGCGAGCGAAAGTCAGCTTGCAAGCGGGCAGCATCAACAGTTGGGCTTTGAGGGTAGTCAATATTCATTACCGTAGCCATCCAAGCCCCACGGAGTTCTCGCTCGGGGGCCGGCGGCATAGGGCTAAGTTCGGATATTTTCAGCCCAAGCTTTAGGGTAGCAAAATCTGCCGGTTTGGCTTTGATGATAAAGCCCGAAAGCAAGATCAACAAAGCAGCCAAAAATAAGAATTGAAGTATTTTCATGCTGGGGAAAGTAAAACTGCTCAAATATCGGCCACAAGTTAGAAAACTAATAGCTCAGTTCAAGGTTTTTAACTAATTTTGACGCTCACTAAACTAATAATGCCCAATTTTCTTTCGTCTTTATCCATTTCACCCCTCTCTGCTAATTCAGGGAACAAATTTACACGATGCTTAAAAAAATTACTTTTTTCTTTATCCTGCTTGCCATCGCTGCCTTTCAATTGAGGGCGCAGGATGTGGCTCGGCTCGCTATCGAGCAGCTGCAAACAAATTATGCAGCATTAGACCTAGCGGCTGACGATGTATTGGAACTTCGGATTAGCAGCCAAGTGACCTCCAAAAAGGGTATTGAACACGTTTATGTACAACAATACTATGGCGGTGTGCCCATCTACAATGCCCAAGCGAGTTTGCACTTTAAAAATGGCGAATTGCGCTACCAGACCAACCGTTTGCAAGCAAAGCTAGCAGAAGAGCAGCCGAGCCTTATTCCTAGCCTGAGTGCGGCAGACGCCCTGCTCCTAGCGGCTCAGCCTTTGGATGTCAGCACTCGGCAGCGACCACGTCTTCTCAGCCAGGAAGGCAATACGGCACTTTTCGAGTGGCCAGAAATCTCCAACGAACCAATCAAAGCTAGCTTACAACTGGTTCCTACAGCTGGCCGCCGCCTGATTAGCTGGCAGTTTGTTATTGACCAGATCAACACCCCCGATATTTGGCTCATCCAGATAGACGGCCACAGCGGCCGAATGCTGGCGCGCTATAACCGCACGGTCTATTGCAGCTTTAATGGTTTAGACAAGAGTATGCAAAGCAGCAAACATACCCATAGTGCGGCTTGTGCCACACATACTACCCACGCTCCAATAAGTCCCCAGCCGGCTGCGCACAAAAGGCTGCTGGAAGCAGCGCTGATTGATGGCTCCGTTTACAACGTCTTTCCCTTTGGCGTGGATTCTCCTACTTATGGTGGCCGTGAACTCATCAGCGAGCCTGCCGACCTAGAGGCCTCGCCCTATGGCTGGCACGATACCAACGGTAGCCCCGGAGCAGAATTTACCATCACCCGAGGAAATAATGTGTATGCCTACCCAGATCGACTAGGAAACAACACCCCAGATCCGGATGTAGTAGCGGATGGAGGCGACTCTCTGCGCTTCGATTTTTACTATGCTAATGGTGCCACACCAGATACTTTGCTACAAGCGGCTCTGGTGCAATCCTTCTACATGACCAACATGGTACACGATTTCTCCTATCATCATGGCTTCGATGAAAAGGCAGGTAATTTCCAAACCAACAACTACGGTAGAGGGGGCGCAGGCGGCGATGCGATCCGTGCAGAAGCACAAGATGGCAGTGGGACAAACAATGCCAATTTTTCTACCCCTGAAGATGGCGGAGCAGGCCGTATGCAAATGTTCCTTTGGACCAACACGGGCGGTGGCTTCCTAGTAGTCAACGAACCCGAAGGCCTAGCTGGCGATTACGAAGCTGGCTCGGCGATATTTGGGCCTCAACAGCTGTCCGAAGCCGTCACGGGTCGTGCGGTAGTAGCTTTCGACGGCAGCGCCTTACCAGCATTGGTCTGTGAAGACGTGGTTAATGTCGATGAAGTGAGCGGCAACATTGCCCTCATCAGAAGAGGAGAATGTTTCTTCGAAGAAAAAGTGCTCAATGCCCAAGCGGCTGGTGCCATCGGTGTTATCATTTGCAACCCAGAAAACACCATTCTGAATATGGCCGGTGGTGTGGACGACGATGAGCCCACCATCCCCGCTGCCCTCCTTCGCGAAAGCGACTGTGCCCTCCTCCGGGCAGCCATCGCCGCCGGCGATACCGTCACGATCACCTTCCCCGCTACCGAGCTCACGCAGCCCATCGTAGGCGATTTCGACAATGGCATCATCGCCCACGAAATTGGCCACGGCATCAGCAACCGTACCGTAGGAGGGCCTGCCAATACCTCTTGCTTGTTCAACCAAGAGCAAATGGGCGAAGGTTGGTCTGACTTTTTCAGCCTCGCTACCAGCCCCATCAACGGCGCAGCCACGATGCCCAACGGCACCGAACGCCGGGCAATTGGCAACTTTGCTACCAACCGCGGCCCCACCGGTGGCGGTATTCGCCGCCTCCCCTACTCCACTGATATGTCCGTGAACAACCATACCTACGACCGCATCATTACCTCTGGCGTACCCCACCCACTCGGTGAAATATGGGCAACTACGCTTTGGGATCTTTACTGGGCATTCGTGGAGGAATATGGTTTCGACGAAGACCTCGTCACTGGCTCCGGTGGCAACAACATCGCCGTAGAACTCGTCATCGAAGGCATGAAGAATACCGCCTGCACTCCCGGCATGGTGGACGGCAGAAATGGCATCCTAGCAGCCGACGAACTACTTTTCGATGGCGCTAATGCCTGTCTGATCTACGAAGTTTTCGCCCGCCGAGGCCTGGGCTACCAAGCTGATCAAGGTAGCTCGGATGCAACCGACGACGGAAGGGAAAACTTTGACGTACTACCCTCCTGCTTCAAAACCGTAAAACTCTCCAAAACTAGCAACATCGACGCGATCGAAGCAGGCGATGAGGTGCAGTTTACTCTTCGGGTGGACAACGACAAGGACGAAGCGGCCACCAACATTCGCATTACCGACGAAATCCCAGAAGGGATGACTTTTGTGCCCGGCTCAGTGCAGGGAGCCGACAACTTCACGCTCAATGCGGGTAGCATTACCTTCGAAATAGGCGATCTGGAGCCAGAAGATCGCAAGTCCGTCTCCTACCGCGTTAGCACCAGCCCTGAACTACGCTCCTTCAGCTATTTCTTTGATGGCGCAGAGGAGGGCGATGACAACTGGACGATAGAGCCGCTGCAAGGTACGGGAACCTTCATCTGGGAGCAATCCGATCAAAATGTTTACGAGGGCGATTTTGCCTGGTTTGTATCCAACGAAGAGGAAGCCAACGATCAGGTGCTCAGCCTGTTCGAACCCCTCGAGCTGGTAGGCGAAAACCCAGCCGTGCGCTTTTACACCAGCTATAATACGGAAGCTGGTTGGGATGGCGGCGTAGTAGAAATGTCAACGGACGGCATCAACTGGACGCACGTCCCCAAGGAGCGCTTCCTCAGAGGAGGCTATCGAGGAGGTGTTCAGCCCTCTGCCTTCACCGCGCCGGCCACAGGCCTGGATGCCTACTGGGGCAATAGCGGCGGCTATTTCGATGCCTACATTGACCTTTCTGATATGGCAGGCCAATCCGTCTATCTTCGCTGGCGTTTTGGCTCTGATGCCGAGGTAGCCAATGAGGGCTGGTGGGTGGATAATATCGAGCAACTCGATCTTTTCCGCTATACCCCCACGGCTACCCTCAGTAGCGACGAAGGAGACGAAGCCACCGCCAGCCTCCCAGAAGGGGGTATCATGGTAGGTACGGAATTTACCTCCAACACTACGGATCCGGTGCTGGGTGAGACCCAAGTAAAAGTATTCCCCAACCCCGCCGATGATTTGGTGAAAATATTCATCCGCAGTCAGCAGAATGGCCCAGTAAGCGTACAGCTCTTTAGCTTAGACGGCCGCTTGCTCCAACAGCAGCAGCTGGAGCTCATGAGCGGTTCGCTACAAACGCAACTACAAGTAGGTGAGCTCCCTAGCGGTGTTTACCTCATTCAGGTAGTGGGCGCCGACCGTATCCACACAGAAAAGCTGAGTATCCGGTAGAAACGGATGCCACCTAACGAAAAAAGCCATCGAACAGCCTTGTTCGGTGGCTTTTTTGTTTAAAGCTTACGCTTGGGAATTAACAAAACGGACAGTAGGCGGCTCTTTGGTGAAGAAACACGGCTCTTTACTTCTACTTTGCTCCCGCGAGAGCAACAACCGCCACGGATGGCTCACGCAGGAGCAATGTTCTTCAAAAAGAGCCAAGACGATAAAATATATCACTGTTTCCAAGTACTTTCTTAGGCTATCCGGCCTACACCACTTACCTTTGCGAGCAATTTGTACGGTAGCTGTTCTGGTTCTCGCCTCCTATCGCTGAATTGTTTAGTTTTTCCCCTAACCACTACCCCGCAGCGAGGGCTAAGAGCAAGCTACACCAACCTGCCTCAGCATGCCTCAAGATACTTCTATTCGTTCCGTTCTCATTATTGGTAGTGGGCCCATTATTATTGGCCAAGCTTGTGAATTTGATTACTCTGGCTCCCAGGCCAGCCGCAGCCTACGCGAAGAAGGCGTGGAGGTGAGTATCCTCAACCCCAACCCGGCTACTATCATGACCGACCCGATGACGGCCGACCATGTCTATCTCCTACCCCTCACGCCAGAGAGCGTAGAGCACATCCTACGCGAGCAAAAAATTGATGCCGTGCTCCCTACCATGGGTGGCCAAAGTGCCCTCAATCTCGCTTTGGAGTGTGGAGAAATTGGCTTGTGGGAAAAGTACAATATCCGCCTCATCGGCGTGGATCTGGCAGCCATCGAGCTGGCCGAGAACCGCGAAGCTTTCCGCCTACACATGATCGATATTGGCCTGGCCGTAGCGCCTGCTAAAATTGCCAACTCCTTCTTGGAGGGTATGGAAGCAGCTCAGGAAATTGGCTTCCCCCTCGTTATCCGCCCCAGCTATACCTTGGGTGGCTTCGGTGGCGGCTTCTGCCACAAAGAAGAAGACTACCCCGAGCTACTCCGCCGAGGCCTAGAAGCCAGCCCCACCCACGAGGTGCTCATTGACAAAGCCGTGCTGGGCTGGAAAGAATTTGAGCTGGAACTACTGCGCGATGCCAACGACAATGTAGTCATCATCTGTACGGTCGAGAACTTCGACCCCATGGGTATCCACACCGGCGACTCCATCACCGTAGCCCCCGCCATGACTCTGAGCGATACGGCCTATCAAGATATGCGCAACCAAGCTATCCGGGCCATGCGAGCTATGGGCAACTTTGCCGGCGGCTGCAACATACAGTTTAGCCAAAACCCCGAAACAGAAGAACTCATCGTCATCGAAATCAACCCCCGCGTAAGCCGCTCCTCGGCCCTCGCATCCAAAGCCACTGGCTACCCCATCGCGAAGATCGCTGCCAAGCTGGCCCTGGGCTTCACCCTCGACGAGCTCAAAAATCAAATCACCAAAACCACCTCCGCCTACTTCGAACCCACCCTCGATTATGTCATCGTGAAAATCCCGCGCTGGGACTTCAACAAGTTCCCTGGCGCCGACCACCAACTCGGCCTGCAGATGAAATCCGTAGGGGAAGTGATGGGCATCGGCCGCAATTTCCTCGAAGCCCTCCAAAAAGCCTGCCAAAGCCTCGAAATCGGACGGGCAGGATTAGGCGCCGACAAAAAGGAATGGATAAAGACCGACGATATCCTAGAGCGGCTTGAAAAGGTCTCCGACGATCGCATCTTCCGCCTCAAAGATGCCCTACGCCTAGGCGTACCCAAACGTACCATCCACAAACTCACCAAAATTGATCCCTGGTTTATCAATCAAATCAAACGTTTGGTGGACTTTGAGACCGAAGTGATGCGCTACAATGTCCCGGAAGACATCCCCACCGATCTCTTCCGACAGCTCAAAGAGGTGGGCTACAGCGACCAGCAAATCGCTTGGCTACTGCGGGTGGACGAAGAAGCCGTAACGCTACGGCGCTATGAACTGGGCATCCGCCGAACCTATAAAATGGTGGATACTTGCGCCGCTGAATTCGAAGCTAAAACCCCCTATTTCTATTCCACTTTCGATCAGGAAAACGAATCGCTCCCTTCCGACAAAAAGAAAATCATTGTGCTTGGCAGTGGCCCCAACCGCATTGGCCAGGGAATTGAGTTCGACTACTGCTGCGTTCATGGTCTAAAAGCCTGCCAAGAAGCCGGCTTCGATGCCATCATGGTCAATTGTAACCCTGAAACGGTCTCTACTGATTTCGATACGGCCGATAAGCTCTACTTTGAGCCTGTCTTCTGGGAGCACCTACGCGAAATCCTCGAACTAGAAAAACCAGAGGGTATCATCGTGCAACTAGGCGGGCAAACTGCGCTCAAGCTGGCGGAAGAATTTCATAAGCGAGGCATCAAAATCATTGGCTCTAGCTACAACAGTCTCGACCTAGCCGAAGACCGAGGGCGCTTTAGTGATCTCCTCAAAGAACTCGATATTCCCTACCCCAACTACGGTACTGCTAAGGATGCCGATGAAGCCCTGCTGGTAGCCAAGCGGGTCGGTTATCCCGTGCTCGTGCGCCCCAGCTATGTACTCGGCGGCCAAGATATGCGCATCGTCATCAACGACCACGAGCTAGAGCGGCATGTGCTTTCGATTTTCAAAAAATCACCCGACAACGAAGTCCTAGTAGATCACTTCCTCGACAGAGCCAAGGAAGCCGAAATTGATGCCATCTGCGACGGCGACGAAGTACACATCATGGGCATCATGGAGCACATCGAGCCGGCGGGCATCCACTCTGGCGACTCCTCCGCCGTGCTACCTACCTATAGCCTCAGCGTGGAAGCGGTCAACCTGATGAAGGAATATACCGAAAAACTGGCCTTTGCCCTAGAGATCAAAGGCCTCATCAATGTGCAATTTGCTATTAAAACGGACAAAGAGACTGGCAAGGAAATCGTCTATGTGATAGAAGCCAACCCACGCGCTAGCCGCACTACCCCCTTCATCGCCAAAGCCTACAAAGTGCCCTACCTCAACATTGCTACCAAAGTAATGCTGGGTACCCACAAGCTCAAAGACTTCCACATCAATCCGCAGCCAAGCGGCTACGCCATCAAAGTGCCTGTATTTAGCTTCAACAAGTTCCCGAATGTAGATAAACAGCTCGGCCCTGAAATGAAGAGCACTGGTGAGATGATCCGTTTTGTGGTGGATATGACCGACCCCTTCTTCCGCGAGCTGGATCGCAACCGAAGTATTTACTTGACGCGCTAGCACTTTGGCAGGTCAGCCGTAGATCGCAGGTGCTCAGTTCGCCGCCGCGTACACTAGTTTTTTGATACAGATTTGTTGGTAATTACTCAATCGCCCCGTAGCGGCCGTAACACCCCAATACACAACAGGGTTGCCGCCGAAGATTTGCTTTACAATATCGTAGTCCCAAGTGGCCAGCTCCACATTGTCTAGCGTAATCAGGAGCTGCATCCGGTAAGGATCCCAGCCAATGGCCAGCAGGTGCTTTTGCCCGTCTTCCAGATTCGGGAGCTTGAGGGGGCCTAGCAGGCTGCTGCCGTGGTAGGTTCGGCCGTTGGGCATGATGGCCAAGTGATCTTCAGCAGGATCCCCCAAGTGGAAATTCTGATACGTATCAAACTCTATACCCAAGGAAGGAACCAGGCCAGCAAAGCCCATTCCTTCCCCCCGCCAGCCCGTGCGCATGCTGGGATGAAAAACAAAAGCGATCCCGTCAGCGCCCTCCGTATCTTTTTCCCCTAGCACCAAACAAACGATCATCTCAAAAGGCTGGCTCAGGTCAATAGCATTCTTATACCAAGCTGAACCGCCTACATAAGACAAATCCGGTGTGAGCTCTATGCACTCCTCGTCCAGTATTCTAGCCGTACCACCCAGCAGGAAGTCCTTCACACTAGACTGAGCCGCTAGCGATAATACACAAAGGAAATAAAAAAGAGGAAAACCCAGTAGTTGCTTCATCACACCCTGTTTTATGCCGCTTTGTATTGACTGCGGCTGTTTGAAAATAAGAGGATCAAGCGCTGAGCTTGGTCATTTTCTGTGGCTCTCGCAGGAGCCAGTTTGTAACGGAAGGAGCCAGGCTTTCTACCTAAAACCCGGTCTCCAGCCTCCCGATATGAAAGGCTAACAGCCTAGGCGAAGAAAGGTTGGTAAAAGCACTTGTAAGCATTGGACAAATGTGGTAGATTTGCCAAACACAAACAATTATCTTGGCACCCCAGCCTCAACAAGTCGATCATGCTATTTACTTCCTCCAAATGCTCTCAGGTAACGAGCCTGCTACTTGTCCTGCTCTTGGCTCTCCTGGCTTGCGACTCCGCTCCCTCAGAAGGCCATACAGACCTAGACTACCCCGACGAAAAAATAAGTCTCAATAGTCAATTAGCTGCCAGCCTCGCCGATAAAATTAGGCAAGAAGCCAATGTGAGCATCGATGAAGGCCTCGAGCTATCCCTCTGGGCATCCGACTCGCTGGTAACAGACCCTATTGCCATCAGCGTGGCTCCCGATGGGCGCGTATTCTATACTTCCGCTACCCGCCAGCGCAATTCTGAGTTCGATATCCGTGGGCATCGCGACTGGATCACCGCCTCCATCTCCTTCCAAACTGTGGAAGAGCGGCGCGACTTCTTGCGCACCACCTTCGCCCCAGACAGCAGTCAGTCCCAACGCTTCCTACAAGACCTCAACAAAGATGGCGTGCTGGATTGGCGCGACCTAGCCGTTGAAAAGGAAAGAGTCTGGTTTGTAAGCGACCAAGACCTCGATGGCGTGGCCGACCAGGCTCAGCTCTACCTGGAAGATTTTGGCGACGAAGTAACCGACGTGGCCAACGGGCTCACCTACCACCAAGGCGAAGTGTATATCGGCGTCGCCCCCGATCTATGGCGCACCAAAGATACCAATGGCGATGGCGTGGCCGATACCAAAAGCTCTATCTCCCACGGTTATGCGGTACACATTGGCTTTAGTGGCCACGGTATGTCGGGCGTAACCGTTGGCCCGCTGGGGCGTATCTGGTGGGGTATTGGCGATATTGGAATGAATGTGGTGGATAAATCAGGCAAGCACTGGAAATACCCCAACCGAGGCGTGGTCGTGCGCTCGCAACCCGATGGCAGCGACTTTGAAGTCTTCGCTATGGGCGTGCGCAATACCCACGAGTTTGTATTCGATGAATACGGCAACCTCATCTCCGTTGATAACGACGGCGACCACTCTGGCGAACGCGAACGCCTCGTATATCTGATCGATGGCTCCGACACTGGCTGGCGCATCAACTGGCAATTTGGTAAATACACCGACCCCAGCAACAACACCTACAAAGTATGGATGGATGAACAACTCCACCTGCCGCGCTGGGAAGGACAAGCAGCCTACATCCTGCCCACCATCACCAACTATGTCAATGGCCCCACAGGTATGGTTTATAACCCTGGTACCGCACTGGGCCCTGAGTGGTACCGGCATTTCTTTGTTGCTGAGTTCCGAGGCTCGCCCACCAACTCACCTATCCATGCCTTCACGCTGGAGGCTGACGGCGCTGGCTTCCAGCTAGGAAAAAGCAAGGAAATTGCCAAAGGCCTCCTTCCTACGGGTATCGATTGGACAGCCGACGGCAGCCTCCTCTTTGCCGACTGGATCAATGGCTGGGGCCCCAAAGAGCAAGGGCGCATCTGGAAGCTGGACGTACCCGCCGATCAGCAACTCCCTATCCGAAAAGCCACCCAGGCACTCCTCCAAGCCGATTTCTCGGATAAAAACCCAACAGCCCTGGCCGATCTACTTGCTCACCAAGACCAAAGAGTGCGCCAAAAAGCCCAATGGGAACTGGCCGGGCGAGGGAAAAAGCAATTTCCGCTGCTACTCAGTGTAGCCCAATCTGCTAGCGTCCAACTCGCCCGCATCCATGCCTTGTGGGGGATGACCCAGCTGGCGCGGGGCAACGAGGAATTAGCTGCTCAGTTCCTTCCGTTCCTGCAAGACAAAGATCCTGAGATCATCGCACAAACGGCCAAACTCATCGGCGACATCCGCTTTAGCGGTGCCGGAGAAACACTGATACCACTACTACAGCACCCAGCATCGCGGGTACGCTTCTTCGCCACGGAGGCATTGGGGCGGACGGCGTATGCCCCAGCGCTACCTGCTATTATAGCCCTCCTAAGAGCCAACGATGATCAAGATACCTGGCTACGCGCAGCCGCTATGATTGCACTGGGTAGAATTGGACAGTCCGAACCGCTGGCCGCCCTCAAAGACGACCCTTCCAAAGCCGTGCGCACAGCTGCAGTGGTAGCGCTGCGCCGGATGGAATCTCCCGCCATCGCTGTCTTCCTTCAAGATGCTGACGAATACATCGTGGCAGAAGCCGCCAGGGGCATCAACGATGATTTCTCGATCGAAGCTGCCCTACCTGCCCTCGCCGCCTGCCTAGACGATGAGCGCCTAGTATCGGAAATGGTACTGCGCAGAGCCATCAACGCCAATAACCGCCTCGGCGGCGAAGAACACTATCAGCGCCTGATTCGCTACGCCGCCAAGCCTACAGCGCCAGAAGCCATGCGCGCTGAAGCCATCCATACCCTTGCCCATTGGGCCAATCCCTCCGTTTTCGACCGCGTGGACGGCCGCTACCGAGGCAGCAGCCCCCGAGCAAGCGCAGCCTTAGCACAAGCCATCAGCAGCGAGCTACCCGCCCTGCTATCCAGCCCCTCCGCGGCTGTAAAAGCCGCCACCATTCTTGCGGCTGGCCAACTCAATACCCAAGCGGCTATTCCGCAGCTCCGTCAACTCCTGCAAACCGATAAAGCTGCCAGCGTGCGCGCAGCAGCCCTACAAAGCCTACACCAACTCCAAGCCGAAGGCCTCACCGCCGACATCACCCGCGCCCTAGCCGATCGGGAAAGTAGCGTCCGCGCCAAAGGACTCGAAATTCTGCCCACCTCCGCCATCCCTGCTACGGATGCCGTAGCGCTCTATTCCAAGATATTACAAAAAGGGAGCCTCTACGAACAGCAAACAGCCCTGCAAGGACTAGGAAAAATACAAAACCCTGCTGCTAGCAACCTACTGGCGCAGCTCGTACAAAAAATGAGCAACGGAAAACTCGCCCCCGCTCTACAACTAGAACTGCTGGAAGCCCTCGAGCTGCAAAAAGAAAGCCACCTGATCGCTCAGCTAAGCGCTTATACCGAAAAAATGCCAGGAGACTACGGCCTCTTCCATACTACGCTGACCGGCGGAGACATCGACAAAGGACGGAGGCTCTTTTATGAAAGCGAAGCCGCCCAATGCGTTCGCTGCCATGCCGTTTGGGAATACGGTGGTAATGTAGGTCCTGGCTTAGAGGGTATCGGCAAGCAGCTTAGCCGAACAGAATTGCTAGAGGCCCTCATCCGCCCCAGCGCCCGAATCGCCCCCGGCTATGAAACACTGATCGTGACCCTGAAAGACAGCAGCGCCGTGTCGGGTACACTGCTTGGCCGCGACCGCCAAGGGCTGAAGTTGCAAGTAGGGAAAGAAGATATTCTGCAAATATCCAATCAGGAGCTGCTGGAGACAGAAAGCCTCCCCTCGAGCATGCCTAGCACAGAGACAAAGCTCAGCAAGCGGGAGATTAGGGATCTGATTGCTTTTCTAGCCAGCCTGGGCTAGCTACTCCCCTCGGCGTTCTGGAAGTGCCTCCAGCTTAAACCCGAGGGATTGAATAGCGAGTAGGGGATTCGTTCGCGTCCACTGCGCGATGGCAATTTTGTGTTCGCCCACTTGGTTGAAATAGGCCTTTTGCTGGATAACAATCGGCAACTTACATTGCTCGCCGCGGCATTTCCCTGACCAGCGGCCAAATTTATCGGCTAGCTCTAAAGAGACTTGCTCTTCCAGTACTTCACCATTCGGGAAACGGGTTTGTATCTTCACATACATATTCTGATAGTCGAAGCGGGTGCTATGCTCCAGCACTAAGTGCAAATTGTATAATTGGGCGGTATCGGAAATATCAAAACCGAAGGCCAGTTCTTCTCCGTATGGCCAGCCTTCTGCTGCCAGGCGGTGTGTTTCTTCGTACACAAAATTAGAGCCGCAAGCAGCTAAGCTGATCGACAAGAGGAACAAGCACAAAAATCGGGACATAAACGAGAAGTGTATTAGCCTATTCGCTGAGGTATTCCTTCATACGCTCGAAGAAGCCTTTTTCTTTCTTACCAACCTCTGGCGAGAAATTCTTGGCATCGCGCATTTTTTCCAGCATGGCGGTTTCTTCTTTGCTAAGGTTGCGAGGCGTCCAAACGTTCACATGGACAAGCTGATCGCCCTTGCCTCTACCTTGCACGGCGGGTAGGCCTTTATCTCTTAAACGCAGAATTTTACCGCTTTGGGTGCCTGCAGGTATTTTTATTTTTACCCGCCCATCGATGGTTGGCACTTCTACGGTGGTGCCCAAAGCCGCATCCGCGAAGTTGAGGAAAAGATCGTAGATGACGCGCTGCCCATCGCGTTGGAGTTCTTCGTGGGGTTTTTCTTCGATACTGATCAGCAGATCACCAGCAGGGCCACCCCGGCGGCCGGCGTTTCCTTTACCACGCATGCTCAGTTGCATACCGTCTTCCACGCCGGCGGGAATGGGGATTTCTACGAGGTCTTCGGCATAGACGCGGCCCTCGCCCCGGCAATTGCTGCAGTTGGCTTTGATTTGCTTGCCCGTGCCCAAACAAGTGGGGCAAACCGAAGTGGTGGCTACCTGCCCGAGGAAAGTGGAGCGCACTTGCCGAATCGCGCCGGCTCCGTTGCAAGTACGGCAAGTTTCAATAGAGCTGCTGTCCTTAGCTCCGCTGCCGTCGCAGACATTACAGATGACCTGCCGCTTGACCTTTATTTTTTTCGTAACGCCCTTAGCGATTTCTTCCAAACTAAGGGCTACTTTGATGCGCAGGTTGCTGCCGCGCTCGCCAGAGCTGCGCCGCTGGGCACCACCACCAAAAAAGCTGCCGCCGCCATCCGAAAACATATCGCCGAACTGGGAGAAGATGTCATCCATCGTCATCCCGCCAGCACCGCCGCCGCCAAAACCTGCATTGGGATCTACCCCCGCATGGCCGTAGCGATCATAGCGCGCCCGCTTATCTTCATCGCTAAGCACCTCGTAAGCCTCGGCGGCCTCTTTGAATTTTTCTTCTGCCTTTTTGTCATCTGGGTTGCGATCGGGGTGGTACTGCATTGCCAGTTTCCGATAAGCCTTTTTCATCTCATCGTTGCTGGCATTCTTGCCCACGCCTAGCACCTCATAATAATCTCTTTTTGCCATTGTTCTTTTTCTTGGGTTCCTGCCTTATATACCAGGATACCTTAGCGCTTACTTACCCACCACCACTTTAGCGTAGCGGATGATGTTGCCATTGAGGGTGTAGCCCTTTTCCACGGTATCTACTACCTTTCCTGCCATCTCTGGGTGGGGGATTTCTGTGATGGCTTCGTGGCGGTCTGCATCAAAATCAGTACCATTGCTCTCCATCGCTTTCAGTCCCTGGCTCGCGAGGCCATCGTATAATTTCTTAATAATCAGACCTACGCCACTCTCGAACGCAGCACGTTTTTCCTCATCATTTTGCACGGCCTGCCGCGCCCGATCGAAATCATCCAGGGCTGGCAGCAAGGCCAACATGGTTTTCTTCCCCGCCGTGTCAATCAGCTCCAGCCGCTCGCGACCCACGCGGTTCTTGTAATTATTAAACTCTGCTGCCAATCGCTTGAGGCGGTCTTCCATTTCCAAGTACATCGCCTCCCAGTTAGAGCCCGTGCCTTGCTCCTCCGTTGCTTCTTCGGCAGTAGCTGAGGATTCCGCTGTTTCTGCGCTTTCCGCTGCCGTTTCATCGGTGAGGGGCGCTTCTTGCTCTGGCTGAGGCACTTCTTGCTTTGTTTTACTCATGGTTTTATCCTATTTACCCCACCTCTATTGCAAGAAAGAGACCAAGGAGCCGAGAGGGGCATCTTGTCAGGTCAGTTTGTCTTTGCGCGGTATAGCTGATCGCGCAGCTCATAGGTCAGTTGGTGAATAAAAGCCACATCTGGCTCCTCTGGCAAGCTGGACTGATCGAAGGCCGCTTCCATTTCCAACTGCTTTTCCTCGGCCATTTTTAGCAGCGACTCATACTCCAACTCCCCCGCCTTGATGGACAGCAGGAAGTCGCGGTTGGGCCGCCTGACATTCACCTGCCCCTCCCAGCCAATCTCGATTGCCATGTCCAATAGTCGGAACACGTGCATCATGTTCTTGGCATCGTAGTTTTTGCCGTGGCGCTGGGTGTTTTCATAGCGCGCCTCGTTCCTTTTGCCCACCCAGTCCCAGTACTCGCGGTATTCCTTGCAGTAGGTGGAGTAGCCATCTTTATTGAAATACAGCAGCGTCACTTGCGGCGTCCCCTTGGGCACCGAACTCAGGCACAGCTCGTTGGAAGCCGGCCCCCGCACAATGCCGCTAAAACCCAGCGTTTCGGAATAATACAGGCCATACACATCCTTCATGTGGGCGATGCTCACCAGTCCGCAATGCTGCTGTTGCCAGCCCTTGGCCGCAAGGAATTGCTCCAGCGGAATAGCGCCTTGCTCGTGGCTCACAAAACAAAAAGACAGGACACTCTTCCGCTCCGCCGCCACGGGATTGACAATCTTCTTCTTCAGCCCCTTCGCCTTCTTGATCTGCGATACAGCAAATTTCCCAAAGGTATCGCGGCAGCGCTTCGACAAAAACCAGGCTGGCTTCAGCTCCTCCAGCAGCGGATGCTTGTACACCACGGCCTCCGCCGGCGTGCTCAGCAGTTCCAAAATATTCGGATTGTTGAGCGCCAGCAGCTCCATGAATCGCCCCAGCTCGTAGAACATCCAATCGTTGCTCTCATTGTTCACCTGCAGCGTGTATTCCCAGCTATAGTAGGGCTTTTTGGGCAGCAAAAAAACGCCTTTGATGTCCGTATCCGAGCTGGGCGTATCCAAGCCATAGGCCTTGCTGCCGCTGAGGCACTCGAGTAAAATAAGTCCTTCTTGTCGGAGGTCTTGGATGGTCATATGGGGCTTGTTTTGTTGCAGAATTGTACGTACGCACTCGTTGCTCTCGCCCATATCCATACGGACTGAAGGCGGGCACAAGTGCAGGAGCAAAGATAGTGTTTTTGAGCAAGGATTTGGGGAAGGCGAATGGCTATGTTCGGCAATCCGTGTCATTTACGAAATTTGTCTTTTTTCCAATTTTCTGAATTGTTGATAATATATTTCAAGATATTTTGATAGGCTTTTTTGTTACGGATGATGTGTTCCCAATAATCGCGTTGCCACAATTTTCTATTGAACCTTGGCCAATTTTTAGTTTTCACCCCGCGAATATATTCCACGGTGGTGATGGATTCAAATGCACCAACTATATCCCCCAATGTTTTCCCCGTTCCCGCGGGGGCAATCCCTGGTGGTTGCCCGTTGTTGGGCGATTCCGTCCCCGTTGGGGCAGTCCCTGGTGGTT
>DAITME010000017.1:0-60436 GCA_036835305.1 Lewinella sp. | reverse complement strand
TTACGTCCTTAATTATGGCAAAATAAGGGCTTGATCCCTTCACGAACCATTGTTAGTCGCAAACAGTGGTGAGATTATTGATCCAAGTTTCAATAAGTGCCAGCCCTTCATCGTGAACAAGGGTACGGCCTAGTAGTGGCATCCGCACCATTTCGGCCGTGGAGTTTAGCCGGTAGAACAGCGCTGATTTGTTGGTATTCCTCGGGCTAACGATATTCACTAGGGAAGAACCGAGGAAATCATCTGGCGTAACGCAAACCCCCATATTAACTTCATCGGCCGACTCTTCGAAAGCTAGCCGTATTGGTCTGTAATCACAATGCCCACCCGCCGTATGGCAGTGGGCACAGTTGATATCGATGTAGGAACGAACCCGAAGGTAGAGGTCTTGGGAGGGGTCATCCCACCTCACAACCGTTTGAATGCTGCTGGCGTCGAAATCGCTAGCCAGATAGCCAGCTGCCTGCCATTTGCTGAGCTGGTTCATCCGACTTCCATCCGGATAGGTATAGTCGGCATTTAAATTCTGTGGCTTTGGGCCAATTGGGGTAGCCTCGCCATTGCTTTTGTGGCAAGTAAGGCATTCGGCTTCGGAAGGGATGCGATACACGATACTGCGCTCGTTGCCGGCGTCGTCTATGAACTCCAAGGGTACATTTTTGCCTCTGAGGTCTAGGGTAGCCTCCGTCTGTTCTTCGTTCCAGATGTACTCCGCGAATTTCCACTCGCCAGCCTCCTTGTAGAGCATGCGTGTTTCCATGATGCGCTTGTTGTTGGCGGGTAGTTCTTGGTTGTAGAAGAAGGTTTTAAGGATGACCGTGCCGTTCGGAAAATCTACAACACGGCCATCTCCTTGATAGCTGGCCTTGGTATCGGGTGGCAACCAGATGTAGCGCGTCTTGTGAGCATAATCAGCAAAGAGTGTGGAGATCGGTTCGTACTCCAGTAAGCCTTCGTTGGGGTTCATCTCGCGCAAGCTACCTGTAAAAAACCGGTAGGTGGATAGGCTATCGAAAGGAGCCGTGGCCAAATCGAAGTTTACGTCCGTCTCTTCCTCCACTGGTGGCGGCGGTGGAATAACAGGAGGCATAAGCACATCGTCGTCATCCCGCCCACAAGCGGCGATGAACAAAAAGCATACAGCAACACCAAAAGCAGAAAAACGCATAAACAAAAATATCTTTCAGATGAAAACGAGTCCCATGAACAGAGGTAAGCCCATGCAAAGATAGCAATTTCTCTTATTAAGTCAACCAACTGCAAGATTTGACGGCTGACCGACAAATTCGACCATACCTTCTTTGCTCTTTTCAGAAAGCACTGCTCCCGCACTTGCGTGCCCGTAATAGGTGCCCGCTCAAAATCCAAGCAAACCCCCAGAGAATCCAATCATTGTCGATTGTCCCTCGCCAATCGTCCATTCAACTAAACATTCCCCAACTGCTCCACCTGCAAGCTACGATCTATCTTGCGCACAAGGCCTGCTAGAATATTTCCCTTACCCCCCACTTCTATAAAGTCTTGAAAACCAGCAGCGGCCATATTTTGTATGCTTTGCGTCCAGCGAACAGGCCCCGTGAGTTGTGCCACCAATTTGGCCCGAATTTCATCAGGATCCAAGCTCGGCTTAGCATCTATATTCTGGAAAACCGGGCACTGCGGCGGACGAAAATAAGCAGTTTCGATAGCGGCTTTTAGTCGATCTTGAGCCGGCTGCATCAAAGGACTGTGAAAAGCCCCTCCCACTGGCAGCGGCACCACCCGACGAGCCCCTAAGGCCGTCAGCGCTTCAGTGGCTTTCTGTATGCCTTCTTTGCTACCGCTCATGACCAATTGGCCCGGACTATTGTAATTGGCAGCCACCACCACTTCCTCAATTTCTGCACAAGCTTTTTCAATCACCTCATCCTCCAGCCCCAACACAGCTGCCATTGTACCCGGCACCTGATCACAAGCCTCTTGCATAGCCAAGGCACGTTCCTGCACTAGGCGAAGAGCCGAGGCAAAATCCAGCGCCCCTGCCGCTACTAAAGCGGAAAACTCTCCCAGACTATGGCCAGCAACCGCTGCGGGCTTTGGCAAGTCTTCCGTGGCCAGATAAGTGATCACCGAGTGGGCAAAAATGGCTGGCTGCGTATATTGCGTTTGCAGCAAATCCTCCTCTGTACCTTTGAACATCACCTCCGTTAGGGCATAGCCCAGTACTTCATTGGCTTGTTTGAATAAAGTTTTAGCTGCCGGATTAGAATCCGAAAGCTGGGCGCCCATGCCCGCGAATTGGGCACCTTGGCCCGGAAAAATGTATGCTTTCATGGGGCAAAGATAGTTTCATTTAATAAAAAACCATGACCCCAATCATGACCAACAGCTGAATAAGCAAAAATGGGATAATCCCACGATACAAATGGCTTGTTTTTACCTCCGGCGGCGCCACCCCCTTGAGGTAAAATAAGGAAAAACCAAAAGGAGGCGTGAGGAAAGAAGTCTGCAAGTTAAGCGCTAATAAAAGACCAATCCAAATTAAATCCATCTCCAAAGCCACAAACAAAGGTGCTACCACCGGTACGATGATGAAGATAATCTCTATAAAATCGATAAAAAATCCCGCCAGAAAAACAACAGTCATCACCAAAACCAGAAAGACCATCGGCGACAAGTCGGCTTGCACCACCATTTCCACCAGAAAATGATCGCCGCCCAACTGCCTAAAGACCAGCGAAAAAGTAGTTGCCCCCAGTAAGATCATAAAAACCATGCTCGTCAGATGGGTGGTTTCACGCAGTACACTGCGCATCACATCTCCGGTGAGGCAACTCTGGCTGAAAGTGAGTATCGTGGCACCCGCAGCTCCAATGGCAGCCGCCTCCGTAGGTGAAGCAATGCCTGCAAAAATAGAACCCAAAACCGCCAGGATCAACAGCAGTGGCAAAACCATACTTTCTACCAATCTCCAGGCAAAAGGGCGCTGCTCGCCTGCTTTTCCCTGCCGGAAAATAGCTAGGTCTTCATCTTTTAAACGCGGCACAGCCTTCGGACGAAACCAGCCATAAAGTAGGATATACAAGATGTAAGCCAGCACCAGAAAAAGACCGGGCCATAGCGCAGCGGCAAAAAGCTGCCCCACACTCACCCCCAAAACACTACCCAGCAGCACCAACACCACCGAAGGCGGAATAATTTGCCCCAAAGTGCCAGAAGCCGCAATTACCCCCGTGGCCAAATCCGGCTTGTAGCCGCTTCTCAGCATCGGCGGTAGGCTGATGAGCCCCATCGTGATCACGGTAGCACCCACAATGCCTGTGGAGGCAGCCAACAAAGCGCCCACCACCACCACAGAAATAGCCATACCGCCATGTAGCTTGCCAAACAGCGCCGTCATGGTGTGCAATAGTCGCTCTGCCAAACCAGACTTTTCTAGCATAATACCCATAAAAATAAAAAGCGGCACGGCCAACAGGAGGTAGTTTTCCATCACCCCCATGATGCGGCTAGGCAAGAGGTTGAGATCAGCAAAATCGAGAAAACATATTCCATACAAAAGCGATAAACCACCCAGCGTGAAAGCTACTGGGTAGCCGTATAAAATCAGCAAAAAGATACTCGCAAACAGCAGTAAAGCAATAATCGCCAAGCTCATACTTCTTCCTTTTGTGGCAATTGCCAGCGCTTATAAGTCCGAACGGCCTCTGCTAGGCCCTGCAAAAATAAAAGCAAAGCAGAGAAAGGAATAACCGCTTTAATAGGCACAAAAGTGGGTAATCCCCCCGGATTGGGTGAGCCCTCCCCCGCCTGCCAAGCAGCCTGCAAAAAATAACAAGCCGTCATAAAAAGCAGCGCCGACCAAGGCAATAAAAGTAATAGCGTGCCAAAAAAATCGACTTTGGCCCGATCTGCTTCGCTAAATTTCTCATACAATAAATCCACGCGCACGTGCTTGTTCTGCTGCAAAGCATAGGGCGAACCAAGTAGAAAAATCAGCGCAAATAGGTGCCACTCCAGCTCCACCACCCAAACGGCTGTGAGGTTGAACAAAAAACGAAGCAAAACGTCCCCCACGATCAACATAATCAGCAAGGCCGTACAGCCCCCCGCTAAGCGACCAAAAAAAGCTACCAACCGATCAATTCCTTTAAGCATAGCTCAAAGCTAGCAGAATTGCACAAAAATTTGTACTCTTGCAGCCAGAAATTTAATTATGCATCCCAAGCGCATTGGCATCACGGGCAATATCGGTAGTGGCAAAAGCACCGTAGCGGGGATATTTGAGCGCCTCGGCATCCCCGTTTTCTATGCTGACCAAGCTGCTAAAAGGCTGATGATCGAAAGCCCTAGTGTCAGGAACGCCCTCATTCAGCGTTTTGGACCCGATATTTATCAGCAAACAGCTAACAATGCTCCAGCCATCCCCGAATCTTTGACGGATGGCTCACGCAGGAGCCATGCTTTTGATGAGAGCCATGAAAAAGCTTCGTCCGCTGGCTTTTCGCTGGACAAAAAACGCTTGGCTTCGGTCATTTTCTCTGATCCAGCAGCCCTGAAAGCCATCAATGCCATCGTCCACCCTGCTGTAGCGGCCGATAGTTTGGCTTGGCATCAAGCTCAGAAAGGCGTGCCCTACACCCTCCACGAGGCGGCCATTACCTTCGAGACGGGCGGGGAAAAAGCCCTCGATGCCGTGATTGTCGTTACAGCCCCCGAAGCCATCCGCTTGCAGCGTAGCATGCAAAGAGACGGCAGCAGCGAAAAGCAAGTGCAGGAACGCATGGCTCAACAATGGACAGAAGAAAAAAAAGTAACTTTGGCCAATTTTGTTATCCACAACGACGGTAAAAGCTTGCTCTTGCCACAAGTGTTGCATATTCACCAAGCACTACTACAATAATTCCGCCATATGCCTACCTCCTTTTGTAAAGCCACTCCCTACCCTAGTATTCGCACCATCGACAACGCCTGGCTGCTCAATGGCCATAAAGATTTGCGCCATACGACCCTTATTGAGCTAGACCTTCGGCAGGTGCAGCTAGACTGGGGTCGCTTCACACTCGATGCCTCTACCCTCTTCATTGGTTGCCAACTGCCCCTAGACACTGAGATAGCCCTGCGCCAAAGACAAGCCAACTTCCTGAATGCCCCTACAAATCTTCCCTACCGCCCGCTGCGCCGCGATTTGTACAGCTATCAGGAGCTGATGGCAGGCTACGATCCCGGCAACGACCAGAGCAAAGACTGGCTCATCTACCAGCATTTCGACGGCAGTCGCCGTAAGCCCAACCTTAATGAAGCCCTTTGGCAGCGGCTCCACGACTACAGCATCGACGAAGCCCTGCGTCGCCTCCTCCAATTCGATAACGAAGGCATGAGCAAACGCCGAAGCGTAGGATTTATGGGTGGTCACAGTACGGGCCGCGACCAAACAGCCTATAAAAATGCCGTTGTTACCGCCAAGTTGCTTACCGAAGCAGGCTATTTTGTAGTTTCAGGCGGCGGCCCCGGCATTATGGAAGCCGCCAACCTAGGAGCCTACTTAGCTGGCCAACCAATGCAAAGCCTAGAAAAGGTACTCCATAAACTTGCCCAAGCACCCCATTACACCGATCCTGGCTACCATGAGGCGGCCTTTGAAGTGATAGACCAATACCCCAGCGGCGCTGAAAGCTTAGCCATCCCTACTTGGTTCTATGGGCACGAACCTAGCAATTTATTCGCCACCTACATCGCTAAGTATTTCAGCAACAGTATCCGGGAAGATACGCTCTTGGCCGTTTCTCTATATGGCATCGTCTTTGCAGCAGGCAGCGCTGGTACTACCCAGGAAATCTTCCAAGAGGCTGCCCAAAATCACTATATTACCCACCATTGGGTCAGCCCTATGGTCTTCTTGGGCCGAAAACGCTATCAGATTGAAACAATGATCTTCCCGCTGCTGCGCCAACTGGCCTACGGTAAAGATTATTTTGACTACCTATCCATTACGGATGAGCCGGAGGAGGTCATCCGTTTCTTACAAGCCCATCCGCCGAAGCAGATAAAAAAATAAGCCGTATTTTTGCCTCGTTCAGAATGGTCTGAATACTTAAGGAGAAATGGCATGCCAACGGTATTTTTTTTATTCTTGGCCATCGTAGCGGGCTTACTGATCCCCGTACAGGCTGGCTTGAATTACAAGTTGGGGGAAGCCGTAAAAAACCCCATCTACGGTGCCTTCTTATCCTTTTTGGTTGGGGCTTTGGGGCTTTTGTTGTATGCCGTAGCTGCCCAAACCAAATTTGGCCTGATCAAAAACGCCGGGCAACTGCCGTGGTACTACTGGACAGGTGGCCTTATGGGTGCCTTTTTTGTTTCGACGCTCATTGTGGCACCGCCCCGATTAGGCATGGCGCTTACCTTAGGCATCACAGTAGCAGCTCAATTGGCCTTTGGTCTGCTGATGGATCATTACGGCTGGCTAGGAATGGCCAGCACCCCTATAAGCTGGGAAAAAGTGATCGGTATTTTGCTGATTGTAGGCGGTGTTTTCTTGTTGAGAAACTAAGAAAGTAAGTTGTCGGACAACCGTAGTTGTCCGACAACTAAAACAACTAATTTTCATCCCAAGCGATCTCGCTCACGCGGCGGGCTACTTCGGTGAACAGGTTGCCACCATCGCGTAAATCTACGTAGTTGGCATTCAGGCGATTATAGCGGCGCAAATCTACCCAACGCTGTCCGGCTTCGCCCCATAGGCTATAGCGGCGCTGGAAAAGGATTTCATCAATAAGTGACTCCAGATCGGTAGGGCCTGTGTAGTCCCCTACGCCCCAGATATTCCGCACGATATTGATGGCCGTAACAGCTTGGTCAGGCTGATTCCGCTGTGCCTTTACCTCTGCCCACATCAAGATCAACTCCTCGTTGCGCAGATACGGGATGGAGGCCGTTGGGCCTGACCAGCGCACGTCTTGGTGGGTGCCTCGCAGGATGGTGCCGACAGAGGTAGACAACTCGGGTATATTGACGCGTTCGCCAAATTTAGCTAAACGGCCATCGCCTGGCAGTGCATCCTCAATCAGAGCTGGGTGAACGATCAAGATCGTATTTGTTGGCCGATCGAAAGGATAAAATAAGGGGTTAGGCAAGTCGGGCGCGTTTCCAAAGGGATGGCTAGGACCTGCATTCAACTCGTCTTCATTAGTAGCGTTGAGGTTGATATAGCTCTCGGAGAGGGCTGTCTCCATAGCAGGCCAATCTTGCGCATACATCGCAGCCTTAGCAGCGATGGCCCTATTGAGTTGCAGCATCTGATTGGGGGTATCAAAACCATCGAAGCCCGAAGTGAGTTGGAAGCTAAACTCGGCATTCCGCAGATCGGTGGCTCCATCATCCAGTATTTGTTGGATAGCCGCTATTGCCTGAGCGGGCGCCAGTACAGGTCCTGGATTGAGTGGTTCGGCCACATCCACGCGAATACCGTTGCTGCCCTGTTGTAAGTAGGGCCAAAGGAGCTGGAAGCCTTCGATGGTTCTCGCAAAACCTTTATAGCCGTTGGCCTCTTCCGGGGTTAGAGCGCTACTGCGGTCGGCAGCCACCTCTAGTACATTGGCTTGCTTAACCGCGAGGTAGGGCGTAACGTAGGTACCGGCACTGCCAAAGAAATCAGGGTAAGTACTGGTAAGAACAATACCCAGCCAGTCTTCGGTAAAACGTGGATCAGATAGAAAGAAAGGCCAATTCTCGCGGCCAAAAACACCCAGCATTTCGCTGGCATTTCCGTAGTAACCTCGGTGGCGGGCTTCTAGACCAGACACCAATGCCTGAAGTTCTGCTTTAGAGGCGTCTGATGTAAGCGCACCCAGAGAAGGGTTATTGGGGTCATTAACGGGCTCGATTTCGCAGCTCGTTAGAAGAACTACCCCACAGAGTAGGCAAAAAAGCCCCGCATATTTTATGATTGTGTGCATATAATCATTTATTTTATTAGCGATCTACAGATCAGCTTTGATATGAAAGAATAGACGACGAGCGCTTGGATAAGGCGTCACTTCGATATTGCCGGTAACCGCTTGAGTGCCGAAGTTGGAGACCTCAGGATCGTAGCTACCGTAGTTTGTCCAGAGCAAGAAATTGTTGGCTGACACGCCTAGGCGCAGGCGCTTGATAGTTTTACCTAGGATACCTTGAGGCAAGGTATAGTATAGGCTGGCCTCGCGCATTTTCAGGTAGCTGGTTTCCTCGATATATACGCCTGTATTGCCGCCAGACTGAGCAATCGGGCGCTCTCGGCCATTCGGGATGCCATCGCCATCATCATCACCAGCCCAATTGGGAGTGGAACCACCGCCGTCCCAAAGAAAAGCGGAAAGATTGATAGCATTACCCCCATTCTGATAGTGCAGCAAAATACCCGCTTCCAAGTTCTTAGCAATGGTGAAAGAGTTGAACCAAGTCATCGTGTAATTAGGCTGCCGATCGCCATAGACAGTTAGCCCCAGCGTTTCTGGTCGGTCGTTGCGGTTGTTGGGGTTGCCAACAATAGTTGTGGGAGAATAACCCTCTTGTAGTAGATAAGCGCCCAAGGATGCTCCAAAACCTCCCTGTGTAAAGGCGGGTACATCCAAGCGCGTAATTTCACTGCGGTTTTGCCAGTACAGCAAGCGGGTCGTCCATTCAAAGTTGTTGCTTCTAACGGGGCTAGCGGAAAGTCCTAGCTCAAAACCTCTATTTACTAGGTCTGCGGCATTAGTGGCTATGGCAGTAATACCAGTTGATTCCGCTGGGCGCTGATCGAGGATCAAATCACGAACCTGCTTGTTGTAGTAGGTAGCCTCGAAATTGATTTTTCCATTAAACAAACCTAGATCAAGTCCAAATTCAATTTCACTAGCCGTTTCTGGCACTAAGCTGGAATTTACTCCCCTAGTACCAACAACGGCTCCTACCCGACCATCAATCAGGCTAGATCCTAGCGATTCAAAAGTTCTGCCAAACTGTGGCAAACCACCGGTTTCTCCGTATGCACCTCTTAATTTCATTTGGCTGATGGCTCCGCCTTTGAAGAGACCGAAGTTGTGAAGATTGGCCGCTAAAGATGCCTTAGGAAAAGCATAAAACTGCTCCTGCTCTCTATTGAGGGTAGATTTATCGAAGCGAATACCCACACTGGCAATCAGTTTGTCATCCCAGTTCAAATCCTCTTGGACTACAAAGCCAACGTCGGTCACCGGAGCGAAGGTTTGCTCTTGGGTGTTCACAACCTGAGCCCAAGCCAAGTTGCGCTGCCCGGAGGTGAGTCCTCTACCTCTCTGCAAAAGAAAGTCAGAAGTCTGGTCTAGGCGAACGGCTCCCAGAGTTGTATTGGAATTAACGCTTCCCAACTGGGTATTGTAACTTAAGAAGGCTTGTAAGTTGGTATTTAAATTATCTTGGCGCCCCCACATCACATCGCCAGGATTGGCATTGGCTTGCTGATGCTGGAGGATTTCAGGAAAATAGACCAAGGAATTGCCCGACACGTAATCCACCCCACCATTCGCTTTGAACTTGAGGAAGCTTTTAGAAGAGGAGTAAAGGTCTATATCTAAAACCGCCGCCGTGGCGAAGCGATCTATCAACTGATTGTTCACACCCAAATCGCGGATGGCGTAGGGATTGTCGTTGAAGTAAGGGTTGTTGGGGTAATTTCCATTGGCATCGGGCTGCAAGCTGGCGTAGGTAGGCGTATAAGCGATGGCATAGCCCAAGCTACCGCCTGTATTGTTTTGGTTGCCCGTGAAGCCGCGGTCGCTATCCGAGCGCATGTAGTTGGTATTCAAGCCCAGCTTGATTTTACTACCTATTTTCTGCTCAACGTTGGCCCGAATAGAATAGCGATCGAAGCCCGTGTTTTTGATGATGCCGCCTTCGGAAGTGGCGCCTGCGCTCACATAGAAGATAGTTTTATCGGTACCGCCACTTATACTAAGTTGAGTATTCGAAAGTAGGGGTGTTTCCCCGTACATCTCCTCTTCCCAATCTACTTCCGTACCAGCAGCTTGTGCGGCGCGAAGGGCATCAAATTCGGCTTGACTCTGATTGCGGGCAGTGAGGTGAGCTTCATCGAATCTGCTAAAATTCCGGAAATTTTGGCCTCTTGCCACACCAATATCCTGGGAGAAAGACACCTTGGTTTGGCCGGCCTGCCCACGCTTGGTGGTAATGATGATGACCCCCGCGTTGGCTCTAGTTCCATAGATAGCTGCTGCCGAAGGCCCTTTGAGGACCTCGATGCGCTCAATATCATCGGGGTTTAGATCCGCGATGCGGTTAGCAGCATCATCCTGCGTTGCTACACTGGCACCACCGGAAGCACCACTTACCTGCGTACGGCCTGTCCGAATGCTGGAGTTGTCCATATAGACCCCATCCACAATATACAAAGGCTGGCTAGAGCCAGCACCCAACGTACTAATACCTCGAAGTTGTACGCTGACACCTCCACCTGGTGCACCGCTGTTGGCACTAATATTCACCCCTGCTATTTTGCCATTCATGGCGCCATCAACCGTCTGGATTTGGGTTTGCCCCGTGAGTTCCGCCGCAGAAATGGTGGCTACCGAATGGCCGGAGTTGGAGCGTTTCACACCCGAAGCCAAACCGGTCACCACTACCTCGTCGAGCCTTGCCACATCTTCTTCCATCACAACGGATATGCCATCCGAAGCCGCTGACACGGGCACTACCTGCGTCCGGAAGCCGGTGTAGCTCAGCACCAAAGCATTATAGCCTGCTGGTACGTTGATGGAAAAATTGCCATCGAAGTCTGAAACAGTCCCCGTGGTGGTACCCTCTACCAAAATAGAGACTCCAATGAGGGGTTCCGACTTGGCGTCGGTGACGGTGCCGCTGACTTTAAACTGCGCCAGCAACCCAAAATTAAAGGAGCACAAGACCACTATCAGCGGTAGCACCCTGCGTAGCATATACTGCATACAGAAAAAATTTAGTGATTAGTTAGAAATTCCATGAACAAGCGCTTAACCTGTGGTTAACAAAGGCCAAGATAGTACTTTTCCGAATTACAACGAATAGGAAATCGAAAATGCGGCTTTTGCCCGACAAAAATTAGCCCTATTACGCTTAAAGCAAAATTAGGGGATTGAACACACCTTGCTCCTCCAAATGAGCACTGCTCCTGCACTTGTGCCCGTTTTAGTAGGGCGTGAGCAACGAGTGCGTACTGTGTCCGTATGGATGTACAATTTTGCCGAACTAGAAGAAGACTTTTTCTCAGAAATAAGGAACTAGAGCACTAGTCCTCAAAATACAAATTGATGTGTCCGCCTTCGATGTTGAGGTGGAGCTTATCGAAATCTTTGAGCCAGGTGATGAAGGTCTCGCCCATCAGTTCGTTGCGCCAGCCGCTACCCAAGAGGCTTTTGCGTACTTGGGCATCATTTTTCATTTTCTTGATCGCCGAGCGAGGCATCACCAGCTGATGGCTGATGTTTTGCTCGCCACAGCGGTATTTCATAAGGATGTATAGAAACTCCAGCAGCATATCGTCTTCTTCCTCTTCGCGTTCTTGCTTCGGAATGCGCTTAAGCAGGGACTTTTCTTCTTCACTGGCGGCCTGGCTATACATTTGCAGAAACAAATCGCTGTGGCGCTGAACGGTTCTAGTGGGTAGCCGACGGTCGCCCATCAGCGCTTCTTTTCCCGAGCGCACGGCCTTGGTGAGCGAACCGATGATTTTGCTGGGTAAAATCATCTCTTTGCTATAATTTTTCTGCTCGGCTTCGTTTCTGCGCCACTCATAAAGCCGCAGCAGGAAAAGCTGGTCTTTGCCACGGGAAGTTTGCACCAGCCGACTGCTAAAAAACTCGTGATGGGGATTTTTTTCGTAATAATCGGGATCGGCCATCGTGTTACACTCTTCCAGAGCCCAGTGCGCACGCCCTACTTTTTCAAGCTTTTGCATCATCTGATCGTACAAATCCTTGAGGTATAGGACGTCTTCCAGCGCGTACTTGAGCTGGTTTTGCTTCATGGGCCGCTGCTGCCAATCGGTGACGCCAAATCCCTTGGTGAGGTTTCTGTTTAGCTCCTCCTCCATCAGCTTTGCAAAACTGATGGGATAGCGATGCCCCAAGAAGCCCGCTGCTACCTGAGTATCGAATAAGTTTTTGGGGATGGTCCCATAGAGCGTGTTCAAAAGCCGGTAGTCGTTGTCTCCTGCATGGGTAATCTTACAGATGGCCGGGTCTTCCATTAGCGCCAGAAAGGGCGATAAATCATCCAGATTCAGCGGATCTATCAGAAAAACACCCACTTCGCACTTCACTTGTATCAAGCAAAGCAAGGTATAATAGCGTTTCTCGCCAATAAATTCGGTATCAAAAGCCAGCCAAGTACAGCCTTTTACCGCCTCAGCAAATGCTATTAAATCTGTTTGGGTAGTTACTATTTCAAAATCTACACCTTCTATATTCATTCTATTCATAAAAACTGCTTGCTATGCGCGCCATGTGGCAAGGGTCGGCTTTTTCTTTTTTGCCCTAACCAGGCCGCAAGGTACGCAATTAGCTGCTTTTACCAAGCTGCTTGATTTCCACCTTCCCGATTTTTCCCTACTTTTGTCGCATGCTAAGAACATGGCTTTTAGTGCTAATAAGCCTTGGGCTATCTGGCCTATCAGCACAATATACCGAAACAGAGCTGAAAGTCTATACCTTCAATGATGGGCTGAGCCACCGCAATGTTTTTGACCTACTACAAGACAGCAGCGGTCTGCTTTGGTTAGGCACCATGGATGGTCTCAACCGCTTCGATGGCTATGGCTTCCGAGACTACAAGCAGCTGCCCGCTTTTGAAGGTACCGATTTGGTGAAATTCCTTCGTCTCAGCCCCAATGGGCAGCAGCTCTTCGCCGCCGCCCCCAACTTTCTAATGGTAGGCGATTTGATGCGCGGAAGCTGGATGCGCTATTCGCTAAAAAAAGGCCCTATCCAACGCCGGCAAAATCTGGTGCCTACCGCAATGGAAGTGGTTCCGACAGGAGAAATTTACCTCGTGCTCCAGGACGAAACCAACGGGCAGCTAGGCCTCTACCGCTTTCGCCCCGGCATGGATGAAACACCGCTTTTGCTGAAGGCTCTGGGTGGGCAATACACCAAGCGCCCCTTTGCCCGAGACAAAGACCACCTCTACTTCGGGGCGCTGGAAAATGAGCTCTGGACACTCAACGCCTCGCAGGGTAATGCCACAGCAACATACCGTTTCCCACCCAATACCCAAGGCCGAAAAGCTAGAATTGCCGACCTCCAATGCCAAAACAACCAGCTGTGGGTGCTCATGGATGATGGCCGACTTTTCTTCCGCCAGCAAGCCGATGATGGCGATTTTCAAGCCTTCCTTCCCGCAGCCCCCGGCTTGGGGAACCAAAGTATGCAAAGTCTATACGTTGGCCAGGATGGCAGCCTCGTAGTAGGAGGCTTCGGCCGCCTATTGCTCTACGACCCCTGGACAAAAAACTGGGAAGACCTCGATGCCCCCATTCGCCAACTGACGCGCAACACCTGCACCTACCGCGATATTCTACTCGATCTCTCCGGCGTACTTTGGGTTGCTAGCGATTTTGGCGCCATCCGTATCACCCGCTCCGACCATTTGTTCACGCAGTATCTCAGTGGCGGCTCCGAGTATTGTAGCAACGTTTACTGCAGTACCCGAGGCCTCGCCGAAGATGAAAAAGGGCTAATCTATATCAGCTATTACAACAGCATCCACGTCTTGGATCCCAATACCAACGACATTCGGCCGCTCTTCCCCGCCAACGACTATTTCAACTATCCTTACGGCCTAGTCTATCATCAACAGCACCTATATACAGGCGATGGCCATAGCATCCGTCTTAGCGATTTGCAGCGCCGCACGATCTTCCCTGATGTGGGCGAAAGTGAAGGGGTGGTGGCGCTATCCCCCGATAGCCTCATCTGGTTTAGCCACGATCGCCAATTGCTCATTTACGATCCCGCTACCGACAGCCTGCGCCTCTATCGCAATAGCGAAGGCAAGAGCTGGGCAAATATTTCAGGAGCAGAAATTTCTTTTTTGCTGCCGCAGGAGCAAAGTATCTTCATAGGGAGCAAGAATGATGGACTCTATCACCTCGATCTGACTACCAACCGGCTAACGCATTGGAACGTGGACAGCAGCCGCTTTTCCCTCTGCTCCAACCGAATTAATGCCCTCTATCTCTATCCTGGCCAGCAACAAAGCAAAGAAAAATGGCGCAACTGGCGGCAGCTCAAACCAAGCTTGAGCCCATCGGAGCCCGATTTTGCCCCCTGCGAACAATACGATTTTAACTACACCGATCCCCACCTCTTCCTAGGAACGGCCAACGGACTCCAAGCCATCAACCTGCGCAGTGGTGCCCTGAGTAGCATCAACGAAGCCCAAGGACTGCCTAATAATTTCATCAACGGTATCCTCCCCGAGGGCGATTCCGTGCTCTGGATCAGTACCGACTATGGTCTGTGCCGTTATGGCCTGCAGAACGGCCGCTGTACCAACTTTTTCACCAGCGATGGGCTCAGTGCCGACGAGTTCAACCGCATTAGCTTCCACCGCGCCAGCAATGGCCGGCTCTACTTCGGTGGCCTCAATGGTATCAATGCCTTTACACCCGACAAACGGCTACTGGAACAAAGACAAAAAAGAACCGAAGTCCCTCTGCTACTAACCCAAATAGACTATATCGATGGATATACCGACAGCCTAAAAAGTATCCCACTAGCCGATATTTCTCAAGGTGAAAGCCTAACATTTAAACACAGCGACCGGCTTTTCCTCTTCACTTTTTCCCTGGCTGATTATCGCTTCCCCTCCCAAAACCGCTATAGCTATTTTCTGGAAGGCTACGATAAAGGCTGGTCGGCAGCATCCACGGATTACCGCTTGCGCCTCAATGATCTGCCGCCAGGTGAGTACACCCTCCACCTCCGTGCCAGGGTCGGCAACGAAGACTGGCTGGGCCGACAACTCTCCCTACCGATCTACATCCAACAGCCTTACTATTACAGCTGGTGGTTTTGGGCTTCGTTGGCCGCCTTGGTCTTGCTGGGCGCTTTTTCTATGCTGCGCTACCGCGTTTACACCATGGAAAAAAAGCGGAGAGAACTAGAAGAACTGGTGGAAGAACGCACGGCCGAACTCCAAAAAGAACAAGAAAAAAGCGAAGCGCTGCTGCTCAACATCCTGCCTGCGCAAACGGCCAGAGAACTAAAAGAAAACGGCAAGGCCACTGCCCGCCGCTACGAAGAAGTGACGGTTTTTTTCAGTGATTTTGTGGCTTTTACGGCTATTGCCAATGCCATAGACGCTACCCTACTAGTGGAAGAACTCGATTACTGCTTCCGCACTTTCGACGAGATCGTTGCTCGATACGGTCTAGAAAAAATCAAGACCATTGGCGATGCCTATCTCTTTGTAGGCGGCTTAGAGCAAGATGGTGCTAGTGCTGCTATTGCCTCTATCCGCGCTGCCCGCGACATTCAGCGCTTTTTAAAGCAACATGCCGAAGCGGCTGAGCGGAATGGCAAACCCGTTTTCAGAGCGCGCGTCGGTTTGCACACAGGTGCCCTGGTGACAGGTGTAGTAGGCACCCATAAATTTGCCTACGACATCTGGGGCGAGACGGTCAATATCGCAGCCCGCATGGAAAGCTTCGGCCTGCCTGGCGCCATTATCATTTCCGAGCGCACCAAACAATTGGTCGGTAGCGCCTTCGCTTGCACGCCCCACGGCACCTACGAGGAACACGGGCGAAGCTTGGATATGTGGTTGGTAGAATAGCTATTTTCTTCCTATCTTGCAGCCCGATTGTAAAATACCACAATAATAGCTCTTAGCCTTATGTCAGATCAATCTTCATCGCCTGCCTTGGATATTGAGGCACTCAACCAGCAAATCCGTATTGATAGTGAGGTCATTGTCAGGATTCGTCAAGAAACGGCCAAAGTCATTGTTGGGCAGGAAGAAATGGTAGATCGCCTCTTGCTCGCCCTACTTAGTAGAGGGCATATTCTACTGGAGGGGCTGCCCGGACTCGCTAAAACGCTGGCTATTAACACCTTGTCAAAGACGGTAAGCGGCCAGTTTAGCCGCATACAGTTCACCCCTGACTTACTCCCCGCCGACATTGTAGGTACCATGATCTACAACCCAGCTAAAAACGACTTTAGCGTCCGCAAAGGCCCGGTCTTCGCCAACTTCGTCCTCGCCGACGAGATCAACCGCGCCCCCGCAAAAGTACAGGCCGCGCTACTGGAAGCCATGCAGGAACGGCAGGTTACGATCGGTTCCGAGAGCTTTCGCCTAGAGGAGCCTTTCCTCGTGATGGCTACCCAGAACCCCATAGATCAGGAAGGTACCTACCCCCTACCCGAAGCCCAGACTGACCGCTTCATGCTGAAAGTTAACATCGGCTACCCCACCAAAGAAGACGAGCGCGAAATCATCCGCCGCAACCTCGGCCAAGGCTTCGAGCAAGTGAATGCCGTGGCCACCACCGAAGAACTACTAAAAGCCCGCGAAAGCGTCCGCAAAGTCTATATGGACGAACGCATCGAGCAATACATCATAGACCTCGTGTTTGCCACCCGCGAGCCCGAGAATTATCGACTAGCGGACCTCCAGCCCCTCATCAACTACGGCGGTAGCCCCCGAGCCAGCATCAACCTCGCCCTGGCGGCCAAAGCCCACGCCTTCCTCGATCGCCGCGGCTATGTTACGCCCGAAGACGTTCGCGCCGTTTGCTTCGATGTGCTGCGCCACCGCATTGGCCTCACTTACGAAGCCGAAGCCGAAAACATCAGACAAGAAGATATCATACAGCGCGTACTGAATGTGGTGGAGGTGCCATAGGCTCCCTGGGAAAGTAAAGCTCCTGCTTCACCAAATTCCCTGATAGAGGAACCCAGCCTTAGATCCCCCATCATCTTAACAAGCACGTTCCATCTGGCTGACAATGGAGGCGTCGAAACGTAAGTAGAACCTGTATTTGTCTAGGGGGTACACGATCCGCAATACTGCAGGCGCTGAGCGTATGTTTTAGTAAACCTCAAACAGCTTAGGCGCGATCAAGCTAGTTTCTACGAAAAGTCCCCCCTCTATCTCTAAAACACGGCTCATGATAAGCGTGATTTCTGCTCCTGCACGTATGTGCCCGTATTGGGCGCGAGCCAAAAATGATTACCCAATGCCACTGCCGAGCGAGCAATCCCATACTGTGCCACCAAATAAGTGCTCATAATCGCTAAGCCCGAAAGTGGAAAAGGAAGTAAAAATTTATTGACCGCTATCAGAGAATCAGACAGGAGGAAAAGCAGGACGGCTGTGAAAAGAGCGCGGAAAATAGCCGAGGGAACTAGGCCATACAAATTAAGCGCTCCCGCCACCATCGCGCAAATGGCCGTGGCATAAATGGCGATTGGAATACGCATCTCTCCTGCCACCGCCGGCAGTAGCAACAGCAGCATCCCGCCCCAATAGAGCAATAAGGGAAGCCATCGCACTACTTTTACCTGTAGGTGGCCCCTTCGCCCACGGCTAAGTCCCCAAAATGCGCGAGCATAACTAAGCTGCGCAATCAAAAAAGCTCCCAAGCCTAGCAAGAAAAAATGATCCTGCCGAGGGCCATAAGCAACCAACATCAACAAGCTATCGCCCGCAACGGAAAAGACCAATCCCAGCAAGATATAAGAAAAAAAAGCCTGATTTTTGTCCGGAAAAGCTCGATAAAACCAAAGTCCCAGCAAACTCATCAAAGCCGGCTTGGTGAATAAAATCAGTATTTCATGCTCTACAACGGTGGCCAATAAATGTAGTAAACAAAGTGCCCAATAAGCAAGGAGGAGTGGGGACTTGGTCATGAGTGTATATTCAACATATCTTCCATCCCAAAATAGCCTTTTTTACCCACCAACCAGCGGGCAGCGGTGATAGCTCCCTGCGCAAAACCCGCGCGAGAGTGTGCCTTGTGCTCGATGCTGATTTCGTCGATGGGGCTTTGCCAGCGGATTTGGTGGGTGCCGGGCACTTCGCCCTCGCGGTAGGAGGTGATGGGCAGCTGTTCGTTTTGGGGCTGTGAAGAAGCATCCGCTTCCGTTTCCTTCACCACTTTATCGGGCCAATGGGTGGCTTGTAGTTGCCAGCTTTTGATACCCGAGTGCTGAGCCAACAGGTCTTCCGCCAGCGTAACCGCCGTGCCGCTAGGGGCATCGACCTTGTGGATATGGTGAGTTTCCGATAGGCTGGGGAGGTAAGCTGCGAAGCCCGCCATCATTTTCGATAAGTAGCGGTTGAGGGCAAAGAAAATATTAACGCCCACACTAAAATTGGAGGCATAGAAGAAGCTGCCTTGCTTTTCTGTCACCCAGCGCGCTACGGTGCTTTGCTCCTTTAGCCAGCCTGTGGTGCCACATACCATCGGCACCCCCGCCTCCAAGGCTAGTGCGATATTGTCCAAGACGGCGTCGGGGTGGCTAAATTCAATGATCACATCGGCGGCTCGTAGATCTTCCGCTCGGAGGTTGGCTCGCTTATCGGCATCTATACGCAGGACAACCTCGTCGGTGGAGTCTGCTAGCAGCTCGTCTATTGCCCGGCCCATTTTACCGTATCCCAGTAGTGCTATTTTCATCGTGCTTGGCTTTAGGTGTGTTAGAGGTGTACGATCGTAACGCCTTCGCCGCCGCCCTCTCTAGGAGGATGACTCAACTTAAAATCACCTCGGTATTCTTGTAATTTCTTGTAAACAGCGCGCTTCAAAGCGCCAGAACCTTTGCCATGTACGATTTGAATACTATCGGCATTGGCCATTAGGGCATTATCCACAAAAGCTTCGGTGGTGGCCAAGACTTCCTCGAAGCGCATACCGCGCACATCTAAGCGGTGCTCGAAGCTGGCAGCACGGCTAATATCACTGCTGATGCTTCTAGTGGAACGCACCTCCAATTGTTCGCGGCTCGGCTCAATATCGCGTAGGTGCAAGGTCATCCTGAGATCGCCCACTGCCACGATGACGCGCTTTTTATCGATGCTTTCGATAATGCCCGTGGCGCCGCCTACCCGGAGTTTGACAGTCATCCCAAGCTCGAACTCAGTCTTTTCTTTGAGCGGCTGGTAGTAAATCGATTCTTTTAGCTCGCTCACTTGCTCGTCGAGCTCTTTTCGGCTTGCTCGGAGAGCTTGGGCTTCCGCCTGCGCTTTCTCGAGATTCTTTTCTTCCCGCAATTCCCGCACCAAGCGCTCCAAGTCTTTGTTTTGTCTAGCGGCATCTTGCAGCGCTTGCTCTTTGGCTTCCAGTTTGAGGCGTTTGCGTCTTACTTCCAGGTCTTTGTGTAGCTCTTCGTAGGTACGCGTGAGGTTATCGAGGGTTCGCTGCTTGTCTTTTAGTTGCGCTAGCGCTTCTTCGGTTTCTTGTTTTTCTCTTTGCAGATCAATGAGGAGCTGATCGACGGCACCTTCTTGCTTACCTACCCGCTGCCGGGCATACTTCATGACCCGATCCGGCAAACCAGTTTTGTGGGCGATCTCGAAGGCATAGCTGGAACCGGGGCGACCTACCTGCAATTCGTAGGTAGGAGAAAGGTGCTCCTGATCGAATTGCATGCTGCCATTGACGATGCCCTTGGTTTTAAAAGCATAGATTTTCAGATTGCTGTAGTGGGTAGTGATAACGCCAAAGATCGACTTTCGGTGCAGTTCCTGTAAAATAGCTTCGGCGATAGCTCCGCCAATCTTCGGGTCGGTGCCGGAGCCAAATTCATCGATTAAAACCAGCGTACCCTCGTTGGCAGACTGCAAAAACTGCTTAGCATTGCTCAGGCGAGAACTGTAGGTAGAAAGATCATCTTCCAGCGATTGCTGATCGCCGATGTCGGTAAATAGCTGGGTAAAAATACCCATTTCTGAATCAGGACGAGCCGTGACCAACAGACCACACTGCAACATCAATTGCAAGAGCCCTACCGATTTCATAGCAATAGACTTCCCCCCGGCATTGGGGCCACTAAGCAAGAGAATGCGGTTTTCACCAAACAATTGGAGATCGAAAGGAACTGTTTTTAGCCCCAACTGCTTGTTTTTTAAATAGAGCAGTGGGTGATAGCCCCCTTTGATCCCGAGGTGCGGTGTTTCTTTGAGTTTTGGCCGATGCGCTTTTAGGCGCCTAGCCAAGCTCGCTTTGGCTTGGATGACATCGAAGGTAATGAGCAGATCGGAGTAGATCGCTAGGTCTTTGGTATAGGGCCGCAGCTGTGCGCTGAGGGCTTTGAGGATGCGGTAAATTTCCCGTTTTTCTTCTTGCTCCAGATCGAATATATCGTTGTTGATATCGATCACAATTTCTGGCTCGATGAAAGCCGTTCGGCCCGTTGCGGACTCATCGTGAATGATGCCGCGGATTTTTCGCTTGTGCTCGCTGGGAACCGAAAGCACGCGGCGGCCGTTGCGGAAACTCTCGACGGAATCCGTCAGAAAGCCACTTTTCCGAGCCGATTCGATGGCTGATTTGAAGGCGCGGTCTAACTCTCGTTGCTTGCTTCCGATTAGGCGGCGGATGCGCTGCAACTCTGGGGAAGCATCGGGGCGGATATTGCCTTCTGCGTCAATGACCGCTTCAATTTCCTTCAACAACATCTCCTGAAAGACCACTGGCCGCACCAGTTCGTAGAGCCTAGGGAAATACTCTTGGCGGCCGATGGTGCTGAAGAACTTGAAGATATCGCGCACCTGCAGCAGCAGGATATTGATTTTTTGCAGGCCACTTTCAGCCAACACATAGCCCTCAACGGCCAGTTGGCGCAGCTCTTCGTCGATGGAATCGTAGGCACCGAGGCTCATCATGGTCTTGTCGTCTAGCCCTTGCTTGAACTCGGCCGCTTCATCCAGCCGCCGCTCAATCAGGCGGTAGTCCGTCATGGGCTGCAGTTGTTGCATCTTCGCCCGCCCTTGCTCGCCTAGGCAACTTTCCTCCAGTAGCGCCCGCAGTTTGTGGAACTCTACACTCTCAAAAGCATCCTTGGGAATAAATTTCATTTTCCTATTTTTCTGATCTCGTCGCAGCAGTCCGTTGGATAATTCAGGTACCTAAAAACCTCTGGAGCAAATAGGGAGACCTGCCTTACTCCGCTCTTTTCCGAAAGAATTGCTCCTGCACTTGGTGCCAAATACCTACGAAGCAATAAACGCCGGAATGAGCAAAACGTTCCTTCGCAAGCACATTTTCTTGATTTTACTGTTGCAAGCGAAGGCTCACGCCCCAATACCCATACGGTGTGCCGGTCCTTGGACGCGTATGTGCGGGCACAAATGCAGGAGCCGTGCTTTTGTTTAGGAGCAATGCCTCCCTACCGCTGTATTTCCACCTCGTAAAGCATTTGGCTTTTATCGGCCTTCACAGCGCGGGCATTTCCTTGATTTTTATCGAGGTATTGCCACTGGTAGGTGGTGGGCTGTAAGCGAATGGGCTGGCCGGAAAAGAGAATCGGGATGGGCATATTGAAATCCTTGGCAGCAGCCCGCCAACGATAGGCGACACCTTCGGGATGGTCTTGCAACTCTAGCACCGGCAGCTGGGGATAAGTGAGGTACTGTTCAAAAAATGCCGTGTGATCGCCCTGGGTATATTCATTGAAAAAATCAATGATATCTTGGCTGTTGACAATACGATGGCGAAAGCGGCGGTGCAGCTCGCGCAGCGCTCCAAACCACAACGGATCGTCCTGAATCACCTGCCGAAGGGTGTGGAGCATCCAGGCTCCTTTGTAGTAGTGGTCGCTGCCTTCCCAGCCATCGAAATTGATACCCAAGGGGCCGAGCATGGGCGTCTGATTTTGGATGTAGGGCCGTTGCATTTGAAGGTATTCCAGCGCTCGCTCTTTGCTGTAGATATACTCGATATACAAGGCTTCCATATAAGTGGTAAACGACTCATGAATCCACATTTCGGCGTGGTCGGCAACGCTGATGCTGTTGCCGAAATACTCGTGGCCTGTTTCGTGAATGATGATATAATCCCAATTCATCCCCTTCGGGATCATGCCGCCCAGGTAGCCGCGCATGTAGCGATTGCCGTAAGCAATACCGCTTTGGTGTTCCATCCCTAAATAGGGCGTTTCGATGAGGGCGTAGCCATCTTCCCAAAAGGGATATTTCCCGAAGTAGTGTTCATAGGCCTCCAACATGGGTTTTACTTGTTTGAAGTGCTGTTCAGCACGACTTTGGTTGTAGTCCAAAACGTAGTAATCCAAGGATAATTCATCCCCATCAGCGGCTTTATAGACATCCGAAAAATGGGTGTAATGCCCGATATTGATCGAAATATTGTAGTTATTGATGGGGTTGGCCACAAACCAATCATATTGTTTCCGATTACCTTCTTTGATTTCTATTTCTTGACGTAAATTACCGTTGGCAGCTACAAAGAAGCGCTTAGGCACGGTGATGCTGATGAGCACACTATCGGGCTCGTCGCTGAGGTGATCTTTATTGGGCCACCAAAGGCTAGCCCCATCACCTTCGCAGGCCACCCCTACCCAGCTTCGGTCTTTGGCATCGTGGGCCCAAACAAAGCCCCCTTCCCAAGGCGGATTTTCGGATTTCTGTGGCGAGCCAGCGTAATGAACCGTCACGCGGTGCAAGCTGTTGGCTGCCAGCTCCCTGCCAAAATCTACAAAAAATGCCCGGTTACCTGGTATGTCTTGCTTGCCGCGGCCGCCCCTAGAAGGCGCTTCGCCCCTGTAAAAGCTCACGGTTTCTCCGTCGAGTACAATGCGCTCAATAAGCATTTTGGGATCCAAATCGAGCTGAATGTATCGGCTGTCCGCCAGCATGGTAAAATCGATATCCACGTAGCCGGACAGTGCTTCTTTTTCCATATCCACCGATAGATGCAGACCATAGAAAGTTACATCAAAGCAAGTTCGTTCGGGCCGGAGGCTACCGCGTAAAATATCGGCTACCGATACGGGGTAGGCCTTATAAAAATCGGGCTGCGCACCAAGCGGAAGCAAGGCTAAAAGCAGCAGGGAAACAAAAAGAAGACGCATAGGAGTGATTTATTTTTTCTTGGTGGTATCAAAATCCACCGTCCCATCTTGCAAACGAATAGTAAGTGGTTGTTGAGGGTCTAGCTGCTGCGTATATTGGATCAACTTTCCCGCTTGGCTTAGGAGTGCGAAGCCCCTGGCTAGCGTTGTTTCCGGGCGCAATGCCGCCAGCAGTGTACTATGCTGCATCAAATTTTGCTCGGCCTGTTGAAGACAACGCCGAGCGGCGCGCGGCAGCTGGATTTTGTAGTGCTCCAGCGAACGGCTACTAGCTTGTAACAAACCACCAGCTGCCAGGCGGAGTTGCCGCTGCCGCAGCGCTAGTTGTTGTCGCTCAAGGGCGAACTGCCGCTGCCCCAACTGCGAAATTTGATGGCCGAGGGAAGCAGTATATCCCTCGAAGGCTGCTAAGCGATCTATCAGGAAGGCCGCAACGGCCGTAGGCGTTTTCAAGGCGCTCCAAGCCACCGCATCCAGAAGCACCTCATCTGTTTCATGCCCAACACCCACTAGGATAGGGAGCGGGAAGCCGGCAACTATCCTGCACAGGGATACATCATCGAAAGCCAATAAATCCATTTTAGAGCCGCCGCCACGAATGATGCAGACCACATCAAAATCCTGGGCTTGCCTTCTAATACGCTGTAAAGCCAGAGTAATTTCTGAGGGGGCCAGCACCCCCTGCACAGCAGCAGAAAACAAGCGATGGCGGAAGGTATATGTAAAAGGATTGGCCGCCAGTTGCTGGCAAAAATCAGCATAACCTGCGGCCGTTTCACTGCTGATAACTGCCAAACGCTGCGGTGCCGCTGGCAGCGGCTGCTGCCGATTGAGCCCCACCAAGCCCTCCTGCTGCAATTGCTGCAGGGCCAATTGCCGCTGCATCGCCAGCTGTCCCAGCGTGTGCTGCGGATCAGCATCCTGTACCGTTAGCTTGAAGCCGTAGCGATCGTGGAAATCGGCTGTCACGCGTAGGCGCACGGCCATACCTTCCCGAAAAACTTGCTGGATACTCAAGCCGTGCTTCCGGATCAGTTCATTCATTCTATTGGCCCATAAGACCGCTTCTACCTGAGCCAGCAAGGGCTCGCCAGCCATAGTAGATTTTTCAATTAAGCTCAGGTAAGTATGTCCACGGGAAGTGTTTACCTGCCCCAACTCGGCTTCTATCCATACGGCCTCAGATAAATTGAGCGCTAAAATACGCCGTAAAAAATCGGTAAATTCCTGTAGCTTAAAAGTTTTCATACCGCAAAAATAGACAAAAAAAAGAAGGGTAAAGCCAAGCCTTACCCTTCCAAGAAAAACACCTAAAACCCATATTCATCTTATTCCCCTCAGCTATCGCTCGAGGAGGATTATCTTAATACAAGAGAATAAAGGAATAAGTTTTAAAAGAAGGGGCTAAACATGGTTTAGCCCCTCCAAGAAAAACACCTAAAACCCATATTCTATCATGAAACTCTTTATAACCACTGCTCCAAAAAAAAATGAGGCAGGAGTTCTGCTAGCTTTTTGGCTAGTATTGCTATTGTTTTGCGCCAGTGTTTGGCCTTTTTCCCGTTGGGATACACATTTTTGACGCATTTTACGGAGGGGGTCACATTTTTTTTACTTTTCTTACATTTTTTCTTCTGCTGTATCGTACTGAGGCATAGCTCTTGGTTGAAACATGGCTCCCGCGAGAGCAAGGAGTGCGTTGCGCGTCCGTAGGGATTGGACATCCTTACAGGCGTACGCCAGCATGAAAAGCATCACAACAAGAAACAAAGCTTTGGTGTTACAGCTTAAAACATGGCTCCTCCTCCTCCCCTACCCGATTTATGGGAAGCCGCGTGGAAGCAACTAGGTCGTGCAGTGCACGATAAGCGGCATCCCTTTCGCACCCCTGTTTTTTGCACCACGGCCTTAGATGGCAGCCCGCATGCCCGCACCTTGGTATTGCGCAAGCTGCTAGGGCAAGCGGAACTCTGGTGCTATACTGATATCCGGTCGGATAAGGTAAAGGAAATAGCACAATGCGCCAGTGTGCAATGGCTCTTTTGGAATCCTGGTTCTCAGATACAGCTCGCCCTACACGGCCAAGCCAAACTCTTGGATGCCGAGCAAGCCGCCGCTATATTCCACCAACTTCCCAAGCACAGCCGAAAAACTTATGCCACCTTAGCCGCTCCTGCAACGCCGCTGGCAGCTGCTGGCGATGGCTTACCACCTCAGTGGGAAACAGCCGAATTGGGAGCAACCAATTACGCCGAAGAAAACTTTTGTGTAATCGTATGTAAGTTAGAAAAGGCGGATATTTTATCGCTCAGCAGAGCAGGCCATAGGCGCCTCAGCGCTCGGCGCGAAAAGGAAGGCTCCTGGAAATGGCAGTGGATAGTACCCTAGTATTGGGAAATAAGCTGTAAGTTTGTGATATGAAAATAGCGTATTTTTTTGTTTTTTTACCCCTCCTCTCTGGGCTAACAGCTCAGGATATTCTGCCCGGCTTGCAAGGCCAAGCTCTGCTTGATGCCCTAGCAGCTGAATACCGCCCAACCACGGTACTAGATTACAACGACGCTCGCGATTTTATGTATGGCGAGCTAGATGTGGTCAACGACTCCATTTTTTGCGTTTACACTGGCTTCGGAATACAGCGAACGCCCGGATTGCCGCCGCGAACCGACGCTTTCAACAAGGGTATCAATACAGAACACACTTGGCCTCAAGGCTTTGGCGCAGGCGAAGGCAGCCCCAGATCCAATCTTCATCATATCTTTCCTACACGAATTGATGTAAACGGAGATAGAGGAAGCCTGCCTTTTGGTGAAATAGCCGACGGTCAAACCAGCCGTTGGTACTACTTGGGGCAAAGCCAAGCCACTATTCCACCCCTAGCTATCCGGGACTTATACAGCGAGCTCCTCTCCAACGAGCGCTTCGAACCCAGAGAAGATCACAAAGGCAATGTTGCTCGTGCCATGTTTTATTTCTACACCATCTATCGCTCAGAAAGTGATGCCGAAGACCCTAATTTCTTTCCGCCCCAAATCCAAACTTTGTGCGATTGGCATGCCCTAGACCCCGTGGACGCGCGCGAGTTGGCTCGTACCGAAGCCATTGCTAGCAGGCAGGACGGCAAGGTCAATCCCTTCGTAGTGGATTGCAATCTGCTCGCGCGCACCCATTGTCCTGATCTGCTGCCTACTAGCTGCTTGTCTGCCACCGAAGAAATTAGGCCTACCGCTGTTTTCGAACACCTCGGTGTAGGGCGCAATGAACAAGGTGCTTTTGCCCTGTTCCGCTTCGAGGCGACTGTAGAGATACAGATACAGTGGTTGGATATGCTGGGTCGGCCCCTACAGCAAACAGCCCAACAATGGCTGGAGGCTGGGCTGCACAGCTTCTCCCCACGTTCGCCCCATCTAGGGCCACAACTAGGCCGCTTTAGTATCAAAACGCAAGATGGCCGCTGGTTTAGTCGGACGGTTTTGCTGCCTTAAGTTATTGAATGGACAATGGACGAGGGGATTGAAGGTTGAAAATTGGAAATGACTTTTGAATGGACAATGGACGAGGGGATTGAAGGTTGAAAATTGGAAATGACTTTTGAATGGACAATGTTTAATGCTCAATAACCAATGAACAATGGTCTGGCTTTGCTTAGGTTTCGTGGGGATCTTGGCTGCGTGGTCGCTGGTTCTCGTCCGCCGTGTCCATATTAAATTTGGCACTGCGTGTTCACACATACGGGCACGGTACGCACTTGTTGGCTCTCGCAGGAGAAAGGTTGTTGAATAAGAGCAGTGCCTTGACGCAAAAGGCACCCCCTATTCCTGATGGCAGCGATACTGGCTTGGCATTAATCCTCAAGTTAGTCGGGGCTTAGCTCCTGGGGCACAAACCAAATTGTCGGTGCATATTCGTCCTCGGCTGTGTCTATGCTCATCCGAGGTCTGGATATGCGACAATTTGGTTTGCGCCCTAGCTCCTTGCGTACTTTAAACCATACGTTTTACATTATTTTTAGAAGAAACCTTGCTCAAAATTGTATTCCACTTGTATTGAGCGGCGTCGAAATATTGCTCCCGCGTGAGCCAAACTGAGAATGGTTACTCGCTTTAAACGACCAATCATCGAGTAAAACACTGCGTTAATCTATTAGAGTAAGTACTTGGCTCGGTACTGGCTAATTTTGCCAACATATTCACAAACAAACTTTAATCATTTTAATCCTACTGGGCAGATCAAATACCTTTATGCACAGCAAAAAACCATTCAAGATGAAAAAAACAATCGCAATATTCACTTTTCTATTGGTCTTCAGTCTGAACGTCAGCGCACAGAAGGAAACCACCCCCACTGCCCGCGAAATTGGCGACGCTTACATGGAAAACACCGGCGGCAAAGAGGCTTGGCTAGCCATCAGTGCTGTAAAAATCAAGGGTAAAGCCTCCATGCAAGGCATGGACTTCCCGATGGAACTCACTACTGCGGCTGGCGACAAACAATACCTCAAGGTAGATATTCAGGGGCAAAGCATGATCCAAGCCTACGACGGCACCACCGCTTGGCAAGTGATGCCGTTCATGGGCATCACCGAACCTACCCCCATGAGCGAGGACGAGTCCGAGTCTATGCGAAGCGTTAAATTTCTTTCCGAATTCATCGACACAGAAGCCCGCGGCTTTAAACTAGAACTCGTAGAAGGTAAAGAAGTAGAAGGCACCCCCACCTACGGCATTCATGTAAGCGACCAGGACGGCCACGACATCACTTATTACTTCGACCAAGAGTCTATGGTACCCATCATGACGATGACGACTATAAAATCTGGTCTCCAAAAAGGAGCCACCGTGGAAACCTACATGAGCGATTATCAAGACGTGGAAGATATTATTATGCCAATGTTCCTAGAGGTGAAATTCAATGGCAATAGCATGCAAAGAATCACTATTACGGAAGTTGAGCTCAACCCTGAAGTGGTAGATGAGCTGTTCACACTGCCCAAAAAACAGTAGTCTATAGACACAACACATTTCCATCGTGCGGACGCAGCTATACCATCGCTACTATGCAACACGGCGTGGGGCAATTTTATGAGCGCTGCTCCTGCAGCCGCGTCCGCACACTTTAATCATCGCAACCGAGTCTGTACTTCATGAAAACGATTGCTACCCTTTTCTGGATACTACTTATCACTAGCATAGGTGCCCAGGATTTCACCACTACTACTGCACTTTTTGGAGATTTGCGCGCGCGGCAGATTGGCCCTGCGGTCATGTCTGGCCGCGTTAGCTGCTTGGCGATCAACCCTCAGGATCCTACCACTATTTTTGTGGGCGCTGCGGGCGGTGGTGTTTGGCGAACGACCTCCGCCGGGGGGGCTTTCCAGCCCGTTTTCGACGAGCATCCACAAAGCATTGGAGCCATTGCCATAGCAGCCTCTAAGCCCCAAACCATCTATGTTGGTACGGGAGAACCTTGGACGCGCAACAGTGTGAGTATTGGAAATGGGATGTACAAATCAACAGATAATGGCCAACAATGGACAGCCATTGGGTTAGAAGACTCGGAGAGAATTGCCGATATTGCTGTCCACCCAAGCAACGAGAACATCCTCTACGTAGCCGCTTTGGGTCATCTCTGGAACAGCAACGAGACGCGCGGCGTCTTCAAATCGGCCGATGGCGGCGAAAGCTGGGAAAAAGTTCTTTATTTGGATGCAGATGCTGGCGCAGCCAGCTTAAAAATGGATCCGAATAAGCCCGAAGTCCTCTATGCTTCCATGTGGAGCCATCGCCGTTTGCCTTGGACTTTCGACTCCGGCTACAACGGCAATTCGGGATTATACAAAACTACGGATGGCGGAAAAAACTGGGTAAAGCTCAGCAAAGGGCTCCCGAGTGAAACCTTAGGCCGAATTGGCATTGCCATCGCTGCTAGCAACTCCAATATCGTTTATGCCAGTGTAGAAACGGCTAGCGAAGCCACCAAAGGGATGTACCGCAGCGATGACGGAGGCGATAGCTGGACAAAAACTGGCAACAACCGCAACAACAGTATCCGCCCCTTTTATTTCAGCGCACTCAGCGTTGACCCCAACAACCCAGATATCGTGGCCAAATGTGGCCTCAACGGCATTATCAGCGAAGATGGCGGCGCGCGCTGGCGAAGCTTCGACCAAGCCGTCCACTCCGATTTTCACGACATCTGGTTTGACCCACAAAACAGCAAGCACATCCTAGTTGCTACCGACGGTGGTGTTTACGAAAGCCTTGATCGGGGATATACCTTCAAAATGTGGATGAACCTACCCTTGAGCCAGTTTTATCACGTCAGTGTTGACCAAGCAGAACCCTACCGCGTGTATGGTGGCTTACAAGACAATGGCTCTTGGTTTGGGCCTCACTCCAAGCCCCGTGGCATCAGCAACTCCGATTGGACAAGAACCTTCGGAGGAGACGGTTTCTATAGCTTTCGCCACCCCACCGATACACACATCGTTTTTAGTGAATACCAGGGTGGCAAACTCGTCCGCTACGACGAGCGCAGTGGCCAAGCCAAGTCTATCTCCCCCTACGCTACCGAGCAGGAAGCGCCCCTGCGCTTCAACTGGAATGCCCCTGTACATCTCAGCCAAGACGGCGCACGGCTCTATTTTGCCGCTCAATACCTTTTTCGCTCCAACGACAATGGAGATAGCTGGGAGCGCATCAGCCCAGACCTCACCACCAACGACAAAAGCAAGCAACAACAGCACCTATCTGGTGGCCTCAGCATCGATAACTCAACTGCCGAAAACCATACCACCATTTACAGCGTTGCGGAAAGCCCTCTCAACAAACAAATCATTTGGGTAGGTACCGACGACGGCAATCTCCAACGCAGCACCAATGACGGGCAAAACTGGGAAAAGTTAAACGACAACATCCGAGGCCTCCCCGCCAACACATGGGTTAGCTTCATAGAGCCCAGCCCCCACGACCCCAATACCGCCTTCGTCACCTTCGATGGCCACCGTACAGGGGATAAAACGCCCTACCTTTTCAAAACCACCGACGGTGGCAAAAGCTGGACGCTGCTTACCGATGGCAATGTGAGCGGCTACGCACTAAGTGTCCGCCAAGATTTGGTCAACCCCAATCTCCTTTTTCTGGGTACAGAATGGGGGCTATACATTAGCCTAGATGGAGGCGGCAGTTGGGCGGCTTTCCGCAACAACGTTCCGATGGTTGGCATTCGGGATATGGTCATCCACCCACGGGAGGCCGATCTGGTTATGGCCACCCACGGACGAGGAATTATTATCCTCGACGACCTGGAGGCGCTACGGCAAATTACAGCAGCCGTAATGCAGCAAAAACTGAGTTTTCTCCAGACAGCCCCAACTCTACTCGGCCGTAGTGGCGGGCTAGGTGCTGGCGACTTTAGCGGTAGTGGAACTTTCGTAGGCCCAGGGAAAACAACTGCAGCCCGGATCATGTACTTCAATCAAAAACGGCACACCTTCGGTAAGATGTATGTAGAAATCTGGAAAGATGGCCAATTGCTCCGAACCATTCAAGCGGGCAAAGGAGCAGGGCTCAATATACTCAGTTTGCCCACCACCATCAAAAAACCCAAAGCAGCGCCGAGCGATAACCGGATCGCACTATTCGGCACCCTCGCCGGGCCCAGCATGCCAGCAGGGGAATATCAAGTAAAACTAATCAAAAACAAAGATACCTACGAAACCACGCTTGTCTTGGATGTGGCAGAAGATGATATTTACCCCCTAAAAGCCCGGGAAGCTCAGCGGCAATTGCTTATGCAAATCTATGAAGACACCGAAACCTTAGCTTGGGTTTATGAAGTATTGAGCTCCGTAGAAAAACAGGCTGCGGCAATAAAGACAGATAAGAAAAAAACACAAGCCATGGCCAGCGATATACAAACTAAGGCAGGCCGTTTGAAGTCCAGTCTCGTATTCTTAGGCGGCGATGGCTACGTGAATGAAGGGAGCCGGCTACGGGAGGAAATGGGAAACTTGTATTTTGATATCAGTACCTTCCCAGGGCAGCCCTCCGAGAGTCAGGTACAGGAGGCTAGCCGCATCCGAAAGCAACTATTGGAAGAGCTCGACCGTTTTGAAGCCATCTTACAAGACGACGTAGCAGCTATTAACCAAAAACTGGACGCCGAAAGCCAGATTAGCTGGATAGAAAAAGCAGCGTTCTTGGCCGCTGAATCCGATAGTAGCGATGCAGGGCCTCAGCAAACACGCTGGACCTCCACGACCCTTTGGCAAAAAAGCCTTCAGCAAGCGCTGGGTGCCGACTGGGTGAAAGTGTTGTGGCAATAATGTGTACCCTGCCTACGCAATCGTTGCGCTCACCCATCCTGTTTATATGGAGGCAGGCATAAATGTACATCCATACGGACACCCAGGCTCATACGGGTTAAATACAGGCACGGCAATACGCACTCGCTGGCTCTCGCCCTACTAAAACCCAGACCCAGACGGGCACGGCGGGCGTTCCGGTCCTTGGACGTGTATGTGCGGGCACGGCGTGTACTTGCGCGCTCGTTGCTCTCGCAGGAGCCATGTTTTTTTTAAAAGAGCAGTGTTTTTAGTGCATATGCTTTTTTCTTCGTACTTTGCATTTCGTTAGTCGCGGTGTAACAATCAAATCCGATCTAAAGCTTTCCAATTTGCACTCAACAAATTGATTTTCAGTCCAATCTTACTTCGTACCGATCGAAAAACATCGGGTTTATTTTCGCACCAACACTAAGAGCGTGTCTAAATTTTTACTTCCTGACAACCAAGTCCTTATGAACTTGGCGTCGAAAAAATGGCTTACGTCGTTCACGATGCGCGCAATTTTTTACCCAGCCAAAACCATAAGCCATTGACTATCAGTTCTTAAAATTTTAGCCACGCTCCAAACGAGCTCAAACAAGTAAAAAGCCAATACATACCCAAACTTCCTCCAATTATGCGGCAGTTAAAAATCAACAATAAGATTACCAGTAGAGAAAGCATCGCTCTGGATAAATACTTAGTTGACATTAACAAAATCAGCCTCCTTAGCCCCGAGAAGGAGTCTGAGCTAGCAGCACGCATCCGCGAAGGAGATCAAGAAGCCCTCAAAAAGCTCACGGAAGCCAACCTTCGCTTCGTGGTCTCTGTGGCCAAGCAATACCAAAACCAAGGTCTGAGCCTAAGCGACTTGATCAATGAAGGTAACCTAGGGCTGATGAAAGCAGCAAAGCGATTTGACGAAACCAGAGGCTTCAAGTTTATATCTTATGCTGTTTGGTGGATTCGTCAAAGCATCATGCAAGCCATCGTGGAATACTCCCGCCTGGTGCGACTTCCCAACAGCCGAGCGGCGGCCTACAGCAAGCTTAACCAAGCCATTACCGCTTTTACGCAAGAGCACCAACGAGAGCCCGAAGCCCACGAGCTGGCTGAATTCATGGGGCTGAGCCTCCGGGAAGTACAACAAGCGCTGCAGGGACGGCAACGCCACCTCAGCTTCGATGCCCCTCTGGGTGGTGAGGATAGCGATATGACCATGCTCGATATGCTAACGGGCGACAGCTACGAGACCCCCGACGAGGCCTTGATGAATGAAAGCCTTCGGAAAGAAATTGAAAAGCACCTCAATCTGCTGGCTCCCAGAGAGCGGCAGGTGATTGCTTGCTTTTTTGGCCTCGATGGGCAAGCAGTGATGAACCTAGAAGAAATTGGGGAGCGCTTCGACCTCACCCGCGAACGCGTACGGCAAATTAAAGACCGCAGTATCCGGCGATTGCGCAAGTTCAATATCAGAACCAAAAGCTTGCAGAAGTATTTGGGCTAGCTAGCATGGCCTTTTGACTTTACCTCCCTATCTTTGCGCAAAATTAAAATATACTTATGCCTATTTTAGCTGTTTTGTCAGTCTTGGTAGTGGTTGGTCTGCTTTTGTTGTTGAACCTTTATAGCAAGAACAGCATGCCGAGCAAAAAGCGGCAAGCTGCCGAGCTCAGCGCCCTGCAGGCAGATATGGACAAGTGGGTAGATAAACTAGTGCCGCTTGATAAGGCCGAGTTGGATCTCTTCAGCCTCAGCCAAGACAAACAGGTTGTTACGAAGGGCATAGGCTCTACTGCCAAAGGAGTATTTACAACCATCTTCCAAGAACCTGTGGTAGCCTACAGCTACAAGCGCTACTTGGGAAATAAAGTCAATGAGCTCCTTTATGCCCGTACCAGCGAACACGAATATGTTTACTGGACAAACAACGGACAAACAACGCTATCCATAGACCAACAGCCGGTGGGAAAAATTGATAATAAAGTTCTATACGGTAGTAAAAGCGGTAAAGCCTTGGCGAGTATCTCCGACCAAGCTCGGCAGAATTATTTACCTATAAAGGTGGGTGATCGGGAAGTGGGAGCACTCAACACGGAAAGACCTAAACAAAAAGATGCCTTGAGCCAGAGAGCCTTCCAATTCATACCTGAGGACCTTAATGAAAAGGAAGAACAACTTTTTATGGCACTGGTTACGTTGGAACTGGTGAAGCAAAGCCTCCCCGTCTAGCTGGCCAACTCGCTTAAAACACGGCTCTAAATAGAAAAGACGGCTCCTGCGAGAGCAACGAGTGAGTAGGTACACGCAGTGCCCGATTTAGTAGGGCGAGAGCTGGCAAGTGCGTACTGCCGTGCCCGTACTCTACCCGTATGAGCCTGGGTGTCCTTATGGATGTACATTTTGTCTAATAAAAGGCCGAGCGCAACGACTACGTACTGTGTCTGAATAGAGGGAGCATCCGTATGGACGTACATATGTGCCCGCCTCCATATCTAAATTATTATCTATGAAATGGATTTCCTACGTTTTTTTCGCCTCCATACTATTCCTGTTCAGTGCTTGCAGCTCGGACAAAGCAGCTCCCATCACCGACTATCTGGAAGAAGCCAATCGCTTAGCACAAGCCTTTCCGATTGTGGACGGGCACGTGGATCTACCTTACCGGCTAAAGGTGCGCAATTTTAAGCTAGAGCGGGAATATCTGGGTATTCCGATACAGACCGATGATGGTGATTTCGACTATGAGCGCGCCCGCAGAGGTGGATTGGATGCGCCATTTATGTCGATATATATCCCCAGTAGCTATCAGGAAAGCGGCGGCGCCAAACAGTTGGCAGATAGCCTGATCAATATGGTAGCGGGCATTGCTGCGGCTCACCCCGATAAATTCAAGGTCGTTACCAGCCCCGAGGAAATCCTGGCTAATCACCGGAAAGGCATTATCAGTTTGCCACTCGGTATGGAGAACGGAGCACCCATTGGGGATAGCCTAGAGAATGTGGCCTATTTCGCTAAGCGCGGTATCCGTTACATCACACTTACCCACGCCAAAGATAACCTGATCTGCGACAGCAGCTACGATACTACCCGCACGTGGAATGGCTTGAGCCCCTTTGGCAGGCAGGTAGTAGCGGAAATGAACAAGCAAGGTATCATGGTGGATATCAGCCATGTGAGCGACTCTACCTTTTACCAAGTTATTGAGCAGACCGAAGTTCCTTGTATTGCCAGCCATAGTAGTGCCCGAAAATTCACGCCTGGTTTCGAGCGCAATATGAACGATGATATGATCGAGAAGATGGGTGCGCATGGTGGGGTCATTATGGTCAATTTCGGCACCACTTTTCTGGATGGAAAAATCAGTCAACAGCGCGACAGCCTTCGAAATATGCTCAACGAGGCACTCACGGCTAAGGGACTGAGTAGCAAAGATAGTAGTGCGCGGGAATTTATTGAGCAATTTCAGCAGCAGCATCCTATGCTCTTTGCCGACGTGGAAACGGTAGCGGATCACATTGACCACATTGTAGCCTTGGCAGGGATAGACCATGTAGGCTTAGGCTCTGATTTTGATGGTGTAGGTGATAGCCTACCAACAGGGCTGAAGGACGTAGCAGCCTATCCCAACCTTATCCGGGTCTTGCTGGAGCGAGGCTATAGTTCGGAAGACGTTGGCAAGATTTGCTCAGGTAATATCTTCCGCGTATGGCGTACGGCAGCGGCAGCGGCAGAAAAATAAGTATCATGCTGGCTTTTGCTTTTCGTCGGCTGCTATGGTTGGCTCCCACGCTTGTGGCGCTGAGTTTGCTGGCATTTGGTTTGCAGGAATGCAGTCCGGGCGACCCTGTGGCCAGCTTATTACCAGAGGCCTTATTGCAAGTGAACGATAAGCCCGCGGCTTACGATGTACTTTACAGGACAATGGCTCGGGAGCTAGGAAGGGATTTGCCGCCCTTCTATTTCACGCTTTCCAACCGGTCTAAACCTGATACGCTTTATCGCCTAGTCAGAAAAGACCAGCGAGCAGTGCAAATGGAGCTACTAACTACCTTCGGTTATTGGGAAGCAGTTCAGGCCTATTACCAATGCCTACGCCGAAGTGCCTACTCGCAGCTAGACAGTGGCCGTGTTGTCGCCCAAGAATTATTATTAAAAAGCAAAACAGAAAACATTGAGCGGAGCCTCCAAGCCTTAGCTGGCCAGCACCCAATACGACAAGAGTGGGAGCTACTTAAAAACAGTGGAAACAGCGGCTACCGGGCGCTCATCCCACGCTTGCGCTGGCATGGCAAGCAAAATAGATACCATCATTGGCTGATGGATGTTTTAAGAGGCGATTTCGGGAACTCCTACCTCGATCGGCGCAGTGTGAAGAGCAAGATATGGCCAGCACTACGCTGGACAGCCTTGTTGAATGGGCTAGCCCTGCTGTTAGCCTATCTACTGGCTATTCCTATTGGCTTGTATGCGGCCTATTATGCTGGCTCGCGTTTCGACCGTTTCACCACCTGGCTTCTTTTTTTGCTCTTTAGCTTGCCGGGTTTCTGGGCCGCTACGCTACTCAGCAATTTCTTAACGACTCCTGTTTACGGACTAGATATTTTTCCCACGATGGGTCTTGGAAGCTGGGCCGAGGATGCCAGCCTATGGGAAAATATCCGCCAGCGCGCCTGGCATCTTTTTCTCCCCCTTCTTTGTTTGACCTATCCTGCTTTAGCTTTTTTAAGCCGCCAGATGCGCAGTGCTGCCCAGAAAGCGCTCGGGGAAGCCTACATACTAACGGCCCACCTCAAAGGCCTGAGTGTCCATCAAGTGCTTTGGCGACATGTACTGCGCAACGCACTTTTTCCTATTATCACGCTGCTTGGCGGTTTGCTACCAGCACTTTTAGCTGGCGGTGTTTTGATAGAAAACATCTTCAATCTTCCGGGCATGGGCTGGCTCCTACTAGAAGCGGTGCTCGCTAAAGACTGGCCGGTAGTAACGGCCGTTTTACTACTGAATGGCTTACTAACTGTCTTGGGCCTACTCCTAGCAGATGTGCTATATAGGCTAGCAGATCCCCGTTTAAAATCGGCGCTCAGCCCTGTACCCACATGATTAAAAATAGCATAAAAACGGGATGGAAAAACTTAGGCCGCTCGCAGCGTAGAGCTGCCCGCTATCTCCTTTTTTTAGTATTGGTAGCGGTTTTTGCTAATTTTTTGGCGAATGACCGTCCGCTGATAGCGCGTTATCAAGGTGAGCTACACTGGCCAGTTTTTAAGCAAATAGGTGAGCAATGGCTTGGTCTATCACCCTTTACAGATATTCCCGGCCGAAGCTGGAAAAATGCTGAGACCGCCTGGGCGATCTGGCCTTTCATACCTTATGCTCCCTCCTCGCTAGATATGGCTAATACCTATGTTTCACCGCTCGGGGCTCAAAAAGTCAGTAGCCTTCGCTGGCGCCATTGGCTGGGGAGCGATCAACTGGGTCGTGATACACTAGCAGGGCTTATTTGGGGTAGTCGAACGGCCATCTTAGTAGGTGTGGTGGCCATGTCATTGGCTTTGCTCCTTGGCTTATTCTTCGGAAGCCTGGGGGGCTATTTTGGTAATCGTGGCTTACGCAGTAGCCGTTGGCGCTGGTGGGGTGGACTGTTGGGAAGTGTACTAGCTTTGGTCTATTGTGTAGCTGCGTTGTGGCCTTTTTTAGCGGGTAGTGGCTTTTTGATAGCCTTTGGAGTCTGTGCGATGTGTTGGTTATTTGTCGTTTTGCTGAGCCAGCAGTTGCTGCGGTGGCTCGGTCACTATTGGCCTTGGTGGCGGCAAGCCCAGTACTTACCCTTAGATAATCTGGTGCTGCGTATTATAGAAATTTTCAATGCTGTACCTACGCTAGTTTTGCTCATCGTGGTATTGGGGATGCTCCGGCAGCCTAGCATTCTTAGTGTGATGCTCATCATTGGTTTGGTTCGCTGGACGGGTATAGCCCGCTTTGTACGCGGGGAGCTGATCAAGATTAGCGCCATGCCTTACATACAAGCAGCCCAACTGAGTGGTTTTTCTCCTAGTCGAATTCTCCTGCGCCACGCCCTACCCAATGCCATGGCTCCGGTTGTGGTAGCTTTGGCTTTTGGGATGGCCGGTGCTATTCTACTGGAGGCTTTCCTCTCCTTTCTGGGTTTGGGGCTTTCTGCCGATCAGGTGAGCTGGGGTAGCTTGTTGCAGCAATCTAGGAGTAAAGCCGCTGCTTGGTGGCTAGCGATTTTTCCGGGTATGGCTATCTTTTTCACGGTATTGAGTCTAAATTTGTTGGCGGAGCGGCGGTGATGAACTGAAATTTACTATCTTTCCCCCATGGTAGATTTCATTTTATACGGTGCCTACGGTTACACGGGCCAACTCATCACCAAAATGGCCGAAGAATATGGCCTCCGCCCGCTGTTGGCGGGACGAAGCGAAGAGAAGCTACAAGCGCTTTCCGTCTCCTCTGGCTATCCTTATCGGGTAGTAGATCTAGCGGATCGGGCGGCATTGGAGGATCTACTTCAGGAAGCTCCTGCCGTTCTACACGCTGCGGGTCCCTTCATAAAAACAGCCAGCGCCATGATGGATGCTTGCCTTGCTACTGGTACGCAATATTTAGACATTACCGGCGAAATACAAGTTTTTGCAAAAGGTGCCAAGCGAGACGAGGCCGCTAAGGCAGCGGGTATTATGATTATGCCTGGGGTCGGTTTTGATGTGGTTCCTACCGATTGTATGGCGGCCTTTCTACATGAAAAAATGCCTGATGCTACCCATCTTCAACTGGCTTTTGCCTGGAAAGGCGGCGGAGTAAGCCATGGCACCGCCAAAACCATGCTAATGGGAATGGGCTACCCGGGAGCCATTCGAAAAGATGGAAAAATACAGCCGGTGAAGTCAGCTTATAAAACAGCGGTCTTCCCATTTAGTGCCGAGAAAAGCTTGCAGGCTGTAACGATACCTTGGGGCGACGTCTTCACGGCTTACTACACCACGGGGATTCCCAATATTGAGACCTACTTTGCCGCCCCCATGCAGCAGCAAAAAATGATGGGATGGGCTAATTACCTAGGGCCTATTCTGCGGCTACCAATCGTAAAAAAGTACCTCAGTAAAAAAATAGACGCACAGCCCGCTGGTCCTAGCGACACCCAACGCGCCAAGGCCCGCGCTTTTGTGTACGGTGCCGTCCGCAATGCCAAAGGGGAGCAAATAGCTGCCCGCATAGAAACCCTGGAAGGCTATACCCTTACCGCCGTAACGGCTCTGATGATTACAAAGAAAGTCCTGGCCGGCGAGTTTAAAACAGGCTACCAAACCCCGGCCGGCTGCTACGGTGCCGATTTGATCATGGAAGTATCAACTAGCAGTAGAACGCTGATCAGCTAAAAAATAAATACACCAACTGCCAAAAAGTCAGTTGTAGTTTGTATCTTTGCAACCTTAATTAAAGGTGTATGTACAACGACAACCCGACATTGGAGGGACTAGACCGCAAACCGCTGTCAGAAGAACGGCAAGGAGAAGTATTAGACTTCCCTGAATTGGATGCCGCGGCCGGAGCGAAACACTTCTATATTGAGAGTTACGGCTGCCAGATGAACTTCTCGGACAGCGAGATTGTGGCTTCCATCTTGGCCGAAGCGGGCTATGGCCCCACGCGAAATATGGAAATAGCCGATCTGATCTTAATCAACACCTGTTCGATCCGCGAAAAAGCCGAAGAAACGGTGCGCAAGCGGCTGCGGGTGTTCCATAAGGTAAAGCAAAACAAACCAGGTACGATGGTGGGCGTGTTAGGCTGTATGGCCGAGCGGCTAAAAGCCAAGTTTTTAGAAGAAGAAAAGCTGGTGGATTTGGTAGTAGGGCCCGATGCCTACCGCGAGCTACCTGTGCTGGTAGCCGGCGCCGAAGAAGGCGAAAAGGGCGTGAATGTCTTCCTCAGTCGCGAAGAGACCTATGCCGACATCAGCCCCCTACGCTTGCAAAGCAATGGTGTAACTGCTTTTATATCCATTATGCGGGGGTGCGACAATATGTGCTCCTTCTGTGTGGTGCCTTTCACCCGTGGGCGCGAGCGCAGCCGTAATGCCTTCAGCATTGTAGCCGAAGCAGCCGACCTCTTCGACAAGGGCTTCCGCGAAGTAACCCTGCTAGGCCAAAATGTGGATAGCTACAAATGGGAAAACCCAGAAACCAACAGTGTAGTCTCTTTTGCACAGCTGCTAGTGATGGTGGCCGAAGTACACCCCAATTTGCGGGTGCGTTTCAGCACTAGCCATCCTAAGGACATTACAGACGAGGTGCTATTTGCTATGCGCGACCACGACAATATCTGCAAATATATCCACCTACCCGTACAAAGCGGCAATAGTCGGATCCTCGATTTGATGAACCGAACCTACGACCGGGCGTGGTACAAACAGAAAATTGACCGGATTTACGAAATCATGCCCGATTGTGCCATCAGTTCTGATATCATCACGGGTTTTTGCAGCGAGACAGAGGAGGAGCATCTGGATACCTTGAGCATGATCGACTATGCGCGCTACTCCATGTCGTATATGTTTTACTACAGCGAACGCCCAGGCACCTTGGCCGCTAAAAAATATGCCGATGATGTGCCGCTGGAAGTAAAAAAACGCCGCTTAGAGGAGGTTGTTGAAAAACAAACGACCATGAGCCGCGTGCTAAACGCCGACGATATAGGCAAGACCTTCAAAGTCTTAATAGAAGGTGACTCCAAGCGCTCCGACCAAGACTGGAAAGGCCGCAACAGCCAAAATAAAATGATGATTTTTCCCAAGATCGGAGAGCATCAAGTTGGTGACTACGTCTGGGTGAAATGCACCGATAGTACCTCTGCTACCCTGATGGGCGAAATGTGTTAAAACAATCTATGGCTAGCTCCAACAACTTACAAGCCGTTAAGCGCCGCTATGGCATCATCGGTCGCTCTGAGGCTTTGGAGCGCGCCCTGCAAACAGCTGTGCGGGTGGCCAGCACGGATCTTTCTATCCTCATCACTGGCGAAAGTGGTGTAGGAAAAGAAGTATTTAGCCGCATCATCCATGACAACAGCCCCAGAAAACACGAAGGCTTCGTTGCTATTAACTGCGGCGCCCTACCGGAAGGAACCATTAACTCAGAGCTCTTTGGGCACGTCAAAGGAGCCTTTACCTCCGCTATTGGCGACCGCAAAGGCTATTTTGAAACCTACGATGGTGGTACTATTTTCCTAGACGAAATCGGAGAAATGCCGCTCGAAACGCAAGCATACCTGCTGCGAGTGCTGGAAAACGGTGAGTTTATCCGCGTAGGTGCTTCTGCTACCCAGCGAACTGATGTGCGGGTAATAGCCGCCACTAATCGCAAGCTGCAAGAGCGGATGGCAGAGGGGAAATTCCGCGAAGACCTCTACTTCCGCCTAGCAACCGTCCCCATTGATCTGCCTTCACTTCGCGAACGGCCGGAGGACATATATCTACTCTTCCGTCATTTTGCTAACGAGTTTGCCGAAAAGCAAAATATCGACCCCATTAGTATCGATACAGAAGCTCGTGCCGTACTGGAAAACTACAGCTGGCCAGGAAATATCCGCGAACTCAAAAATGTGGCCGAACAGCTCTCCATCCTGGCTGAAAAACGGGAACTGAGCATGCTAGACATCGCCGAGATCATGCCCCGCTTACTCAAGCGCAACCTGCCGGCTATCCGTAAAAATTCAGCAAGCAATGATGAATTAGGCACTAAAGATTCCCTCAACGAAAGAGAAATCCTTTATAAGGTACTTTTCGATATGAAATCGGATCTGCACGAACTCAAGAGCTTAATCTTCGAACTTATCCGCAGCAACAACCTCAGCGTGCCAAATATGCAGCGTATCCGAGCGCTGCAACTCCCCGGAGAGTTCCCTGCAGCAGCTGAGGAAATAGACCGCTACGCCCCCTCCGAACGGCAAAAAAGCAGCAGTAATGTCAAACCCCTTGAAGATTTCACTCCCCAGTCAGGCTACAACTTCGGCCCTGACAGCACGCTAACAGAACAAGAAGACCAGCCGATTCTACTTGATGAAACGCTCAGAAACGCCTACGAAGTGAGTGAAGTAGTAGAAGAAAACCTCAGCCTAGCCGATAATGAGCGTGAACTGATCAAAAAGGCCCTGCAAAAACACGACCAAAGGCGAAAAGAAGCCGCCGCGGAGCTAGGTGTCTCGGAGCGAACCCTCTATCGGAAAATCAAAGAGTACGAGCTGTAGGCTAGTCTATAGTACAGCATCCTCCAACAACAGCACGCTAGCCTTTTCCGTATTCATCTGCGCCCGAATACCCACTGGAAAGCTGCATAACTTGTTCCCATGACCAAAAGGGAAATTATATAAAACGGGAATACCCAAATGAGCGGTATGATCTGTCAGAATAGTTCTGAGCGGTAGCGTTCGGTTCAAGCAGTTGCCCTCATTTTCGGGATCAATATCGCACTCACAACCTACCCATTGGCCGAGAATAATGCCAGCGGCTTCTTCCAGGCGGCAAGCTTGGCGGAGCGTACTAAGCATCCGATCTATACGGCGGGGTTCTTCGCCTACATCCTCTATAAAAACGAGTTTGTCCTTGGCATCCATCGCGTAGGGCGTGCCAGCTAGGGCAGCCAGTAGAGACAGGTTGCCGCCCACTAATACGCCCGCTGCAACACCTTCAACAAGGCTACTGGTCTGCTCATCACCCTTCATGGTGTAGCCCTTGCCCCCTTCTTGGGCAATGGCCGATAGATCAGGCCAAAAATTCGCGAAGTCGGTAGCTGAAGAAGCGGCAATGGGGCCATGAATACCCACCAAACCCAATTGAACAAAAAAGGCTTGTAGCAGCGCTGTTATATCACTGTAACCGATGACCAATTTCGGGTTCTGGGCAACTAGATGATAGTTAATTTTCGGCAGGAGCCGATAAGCTCCATCCCCGCCTCGAATGCACCAAACGGCCTTGGACTCAGGCTGGGCGAAGGCTGCGTGCAGATCGTGCAAGCGCTGCTCGTCGGTACCCGCATTATGGCCATATTGAGCCAAGATGTGTTTACCTACATCCACACGAAAGCCCTGACTTTCCAGATTGTTAACCGCTCGCTGCAAACGCTCTTCATTCACTGGCCCCGACGGCGCGATTAAGCTTACCAAATCGCCAGCCTTGAGGCGCGGAGGAAGGAGGAGGCCCCTCTTGGCTCCTTCCTGATTCTTGGCTCCTGCGTGAGCCATAACGCTAGTTGAGGCAGCAGAACAGCCCGTTGCCAGCGGTAAAATGACGAGGGAAGTGAGTAGGTCTCTTCTTTTCATAAAACAAAGAAACAAAAACTTGCTAACTTAGCGCTTATTGAGCACCCAAAGCAAGTATCCAGCTAGGCGTTGCGTTCTACAAGCAAAACAATCGCTTATGGCCATTTCCGTAGAGAGAACAAAGGAGGCTATATTGATAAAACTTCCTTTAGATACCGACTTTATTGACATCCAACAGCTGCTCAATTACTCCGAGTATGTGAGCCTAGTTCGCAAGAGCAAAGCCACAGACGAAGAAATCGAAACCCAGAGACGTGGACATAGACGATCTGGTCTTCTTTGCTTTGGCTGAGTATATGTGGAAGAGTATCTTTGGACAGGCGACAAAAAACTCTACGCTGGCCTAGCAGCTAAAGGACACAAGAAAATTATAAATTTTCAAAAAACCAAGACGCAATACAGCATTCTCTGAAAAGCCCAGCGACCTCGGTCGCCGAGTGGCTACACCACCGTCCCCCCACAACTACTCCCTGCGCCAGCGGTACACCCATAGCAATGCTGATTGAGCACAATGTTTCGTTGGTTCAAATCCTGGCCATCCCAATCGGAAAGATGCTGCACGGGGTGCGCAATTTTCAAATCCAGCATCTGATTGAAATCACAATCATACAAATAACCATCCCAGCTCACCGAGATTGTATTGCGGCACATCAAGCCAGCCACGGTAGCTGGATTGAAAGCGTTCACCAGCTTCTCCATGTACTCGGCGTAGTTACCGCTTTCTAGCAAATAATCCAGAAAACGCGCCACCGGCAAATTGGTAATAGCAAACAAGCTGTTAAAAACAATCCCGAATTTGCGGTCTAGCTGCCGCTTAAACTCTGCTTCCAGCGTAGCTTGATCGCTTGGCAGGTAGGCGCCGTTGGGGTTGTACACCAAATCGAGCAGCAGCCCCGAGCCTTCCTTGCCATAGCCTACTTCATTGAGCAATTGCAGGGCTTTGATGGAATCTTCAAACACCCCATCGCCGCGCTGGCTATCGGTTTTTGACTTGCTAAAGTAGGGTAAGCTAGAGATCACATGTACCTGATTTTCAACGAAAAACGTCGGTAGATCTCTGTACTTCGGATTGGCCATGATGATGGTAAGGTTGCAGCGGTCAATAACCTGTTTGCCTAGGGCGCGGCACTGCTCTACAAACCAACGGAAATAAGGATTCATCTCTGGTGCGCCGCCGGTGATGTCCACCGTTTTGATGCTAGGCGTAGCGGCGATGATCTCCAGACAGCGCTCCAAGGTGGCCTTGTCCATATTTTCTTCCTTGCGGTCGGGTCCAGCATCCACATGGCAGTGGGCACAAGTCTGGTTGCAAAGCTTACCGATATTGAGCTGGAAAATTTCCAATTGGGTGGTTGTAAAAGGGCGGTGCCCCATTTCTGCTAGTCGCTTGGCAAAAGGCTGAAACTGGGCGTCGGCCACATCCTTACCGCTCAGAACTTCGAGCTGAATGTAGGTAGAAGCCAAGGCTGAGCCTTTGGATTGTAGCGATTTTGTTCGTTGCTTGATAGCCATAATTACATACTTAGTTTTTCGATTTGCCGCTTCATTTGCACGCCATAAATCAGCGTAGAGCCAGCTTTTACAGCGGCAGCCACGTGCACGGCTTCCATCATTTGTTCTTCATCGGCGCCATTCTCCAAGCTACCTGTGGTGTAGGCATCCACGCAGTAGGGGCACTGAATGGCGTGGCTCACAGCTAGGGCAATGAGCGATTTTTCCCGTTGCGTCAGAGCCGTATCGCCGTGGGTAGCATTTTCGTACCAGTCGAAAAATTGCTTTCCCATCTCGGGCTGCAACGCGCTAATTTGCCCAAAGCGCTTGAGATCTTTGGGGTCGTAGTAGGTGGGGCTTGATTTTTCCATCGCCTTATTCTTTTTAGTTGGTAATGATTGTTGCAAGCGCTGAGCGGCGTAGCTCGGGGCGGTCGCTGGGGCGCTGCTGATGTTGGCTCTCGCCCCAATACGGGCACCAGGTGCAGGAGCCAGGTTTTCTTCATAGGGAGCCGTGTGGGTGGAGAAGTCTTCTCCCTCCGCCTCTAAGCTTTCCCCGGGCAACAGACCAGCGTCTAGCGCGGCGGCGTCCAGGGCCATTCCCTCCGCATCGGCTTCTGGGGAAGGCATGATTTCGGTATTATCCCAAATGCCCGTCTTCAGGGTGAGGGCGTAGGATTTGGGAAGCGGCTGCGCTAGCATAGCCTTTCGGGCAGCAGCATAATCGTATTCCAGCGGCTGAAAGCGGTGCGAGATTTCCCCGGCTGCATCGTCTAAGATCGCATACCAGACCCTCGTGGTGCCGTCGTTGGCGGGCATGCCGATGACGCCGGCGTTGAGCCAGCTTTTGCCGTCTTGGGTATGTACAAAAGGCAAGCCGCAATGCCCCGCCAAAATCATATCTGCTCCGGCCGCTTCCAAGTCTTGGGCTTTGATGGCCCAATCGGTAGAGCGCCACACGAAGGCGGCTGTCTCGGCATAGCGGCCGTGTAAGACCAGCACCTCCCGCTCGGCATAGCGGAAACGCAATTTAGCGGGTAATTGTCGGATATAAGCCAGCGATTCCTCCCCCGTATGAGCCGCCGCATAAGGATACCACATCCGCGAGAAGAGATCACAGCGGCTATCATCGCCGAAGCCACAGCCACAGTCGTCGCGCCCATCGCGGAGGTTTTCCTCTACATTACCCAAGATGACGTGAATGCCCCAGTCGCGCAGAAAATGAAAACATTTGTCGGGGAAGGCACAATAGCCCGCCACATCGCCCGTGCAGATGATGCGTTCGGGTGGAATGCCTTCCCGCTGCGCCATCGCATACAAAGCTTGCAGCGCATGCCAATTGGAATAGATGCCCCCAAAAACTAGCAGCGGCCCTTGTAGCGTGCCCAAGTGCTGCTCTCTTCCGTCTTTACTCATTTTCGTTGCTGCTGTTTTAAATTTGACTGATAAAGCGTTATCCAATCTTCCACCGATATTTTACCCACCAGTTCGCCCACCAATGCCAATGGTATATCATCCATTTTTTTAAAGCGAATGCAACTCTTCCCCATGTCTAGTTTCGTCTTACTGTGCTTGGGGTAGGCCTCCACAAACCAATCTAACAACTCCTGATGGGCGTAGAGCCCTAAGTGATACAGAGAGATGAAATTTTTCTGCACTGCCACGTTAATAAAAAGGAGCGGCAGTTTGGGGTCAACATGGTAACCATCAGGATAGCGGTGCTTGGGCACTACAAAGCCAGGCATATTGTAGATTATGGTTTCTTCAAAACCGCTTGGCAGATTTTCCCTTATGGTTTGTAGCAAAGCAGCGAAAGCTTCTCTTTTTTCTGCAGCCACGCTTTGCATGTATTCTTCGATGGTCATGTGCCCTTGATTTTGAGTTCGCTTTTTGTTTTCTGCTGTTTGCTATGCCAAGCCATAGGCAGTGAATACAAAACAAAGCAGCTAATGGTTCCGACGAGGTTGGCGCTCAGGAGATCGGCGTATTTGCCTTCGGAGAAATGCCAGCCCCTTGGCCACAGCCCGTTCAGCAGCAGCAGCCCCACCAACAAGCCTGCCCCCACCGAAAGATACAAAGATAAAGGCGGTGCTGGCCAGCGCCACAAAAGAAATACTGGTGCCAGCCCAATTACCATAGTGCCGCTGATGGTGGTAGCTGAGAGGATCTCCGCCCCAAAAAATATCGGAACAGACCCCAGCAAGGCCAGCAAAAGCATCGCCCAGCGGCCTCGGCTGAGGCTGATTTTCTCGGCCTTGCCTAAGTCCTCCACCAGGAGCTTCGAGAAGGAAGAAAAAGTAGAATCCAAAGTAGAAGCCGCCGAGGTGATCATAATGAAATTCATGGCCAGCATCATGCCGAGACCGAAGAGCTTAGCCACCTCCACTGGTGCCTCACCGCTCAGGCCCTGCTGCCGTGCAAAAACGCCCACGAAGCTAAACAAAAAGATACAAAGCCCCCCTAAAGGCGCCGCCCATAGATAGGCCTTCAAGCTGGTCTTGGGGTCGCTGATGAAGCCTCTATCCGTCAGCACCGGATCGTGGAAGGGGTAGCTTAGGCTCTGAACAATCGCTACTAGCAACAGATTACCCCCACCAGCCAAGGCCGAAGCGAGCGAAAAAGCATGGCGCTCTACGATGGCACTACTCCCGCACAAGGTGACCGTATCGGAGCGTGAGCCATCCTCCAACTGCCCAATACCCAGCAAAATAATGGCCAATAAAACGCCAAATAAGATCATTTGAATCACGTCGGTCAGAATGGAGCTGCTCATGCCGCCTTTGAGGCTGTAGAGTAGCGTCAGGGCGGTGAAAACAAGGATGGCTGCGTAGTAGAGATCGCTGCCCGCTTCGCCAAAATAAGTACCGATGACCATGGTGTTGGACCACACTTCGTTGAACAGGCGAAAGGCAATGAGCAAGGAAAACAAAACGATGGCGCCCGAGCCAAAACGACTGCGCAAAAAGTGGTGAATACTCATGAAGCCTCCCCGCGTTCGCAACTGATAAATCACCCAACCCGCCGTGATAAAAGACAGGTAATAAGCCGCATACGCCAAGCCGCCCAACCAGCCAAAAGCCAGCCCTAGATTGGCCGCATTGGTGATGGATTTAGCGAACAACCAAGAAATAACCAGACTACTGCACAAGACCCATGCGTTGGGCAGGCTCTCCTTTAGTCGCCCTCGGAAGAATTGCTCCTTAGTCCGCGCAAAGGGCGTGACGGCCAGCAAGGCAAAGCTGCTGACGATCACCAAAACCCATTGTCCAGTCAGTAAGTCCATATTACTAGTTATCCCACCAAACAGCGGCGTTGATGGAGTTGCCTTGGGTGCGCTCGGCAGCCACTTGGTAGTTCTCAAAATTGAGGGCCTGCTCGTCGTTGGGGTACGGCATCCGGCGGGGAAAAACACCACCATTCAAGCTAGCCGATATGGGCAAGAGCGCCGGAAAGCCCGTCCGCCGCCACTCTGTCCAAGCCTCGTAGTTATTGCCCATATTGGCTATCCATTTTTGTTGGATGATCTGCTCAAGTGCCTCTTCAGAATCATAAGCTGCTGGCCCTGTTTGGAGGTAGTCGGCAGGCAACGGACTTTGCCAATAGTCGAAAGCCTGAGCCACGGCCTGCTCGTATAAAAGCCGAGGATCTGCAGCAATAAAGCCTTTTAAAGCCGCCTCCGCCAGAAAGAAATTGGTCTCCCAAGCCGTGCAGTAGTTATACCGCATGCGGCCAGCCTCTTCGCGGAATACCCGACCCGGCCGCGCATAATCATCCACCGTGATGGCGGTGGTACCTGCATCAATACCATTGATCAAGCCTTGGAAAACTTGGCCATTGCCGCTAGGGCGGTAAAGCAATCCCAAGCGGGGGTCTGCTAGTTCGTCGAATACTTGCTGCGCCAGGCTCGACATCACAAAAACATTGAAAATCCCCACCCGAACGGTAGCGATGGGGTAATTATTCGGCAGGCTTTCACTGAAAGCGAAGGCAGCATTTTGCTGATTTTCGCGAAGGTAGCGGCCTTCCTCATAGATCGCTTGTAGCTCAGCAGCTACCGCTATCCGGCTGCTGGCTCGCATCAGGTGCTTGATGCGCAGCGAATTGGCAAAACGTATCCAAGCCTCCAAATCGCCTCCGAAGAGGAGGTCGCCGTCTAGTGCTAGCGTACCGTTGTAGGCTTCCATCACCTCCACGGCTTGGCGCAACAAGGCGAGAAGGCCCTCGCTACCCGTGTAGATCGCTTCTTGGCTATTGTAAGTGGGGTTTACAATGCCTGCGCGGCCACTTACCGCCTCCGTGTAGGGCACGTCACCAAACAGATCGGTTAGTGTGCCCGCCAGATAGGCTTTCATTACCAGTGCAGGGCCTTCATAGACGGCTTGGCCAGCATTTTGGCGGGCAATTTGGAGCATATTCTCGTTGTCGCGCAGATACAGGTAGAGGATATCCCAGGGATTGCCCCCTTCCTGTGGGCTGGCGAGGGCATGCCGATCGAAGAGGTTGAAATCCGTCATCGAGAGATGCTGACTCAACAAACTGCCAGCCACGAAGCCTTCGTAGCTCATATCGTTGCCGAAGCCATAGAGGACTTGGCGCAGCAGTAGCGCCGGAGCTACCTCCGTAGGGGCGTTCTCGTTGGTGTTAATTTGACTGAAATCTTTTGTACAGCCGGCGAATAAAAGACTGATAAAAATCAGTATGAAAAATGCTTTCATGACTTGGTTATTGGAAGTTTAGAATTGGATGTTCAACTGCAGACCTACACTTCGGGCGCTGGGATAAGCCATGTCCTCTACCCCACCCAAAAGGCTTTGGCCTTGGATAGCAAATTGCTCAGGGTCGAAGTGAGGAATAGCAGAAAAAGCCCATAAATTACGACCTACCAATGCTATTTTCAATTGTCCTAAACCCGACAAGAAGCTGTTCCTTAACTGATTGGCATCCAGCTGATAAGAAAGCGATACTTCCCGTATTTTCAAATAGCTGGCATCGTAGATATTGTTCTCCTCGTGGTTGCGGTCGTAGAACTGGCGATAGTAGCTTTCGGCGGTCACGGCGGTGGTGTTGGGTACAAAATTGGGGGCTTCCTCACTGCCGATGTTGACCACTGCATCGGCGATGATGCCTTCATCTGGGCGGAAGGCAGTTTCTTCTAGCTGTCCGCCCACAGCTGCTAGGCTCAGGCTCCGACTCACGAGCTGCCCGCCTTGGCGCCAATCGAGCAAGAGCTGCAACCCAAAGCACCCCCACTGCAATTGGTGGCTGCTCCCCAGAATGAAATCAGGGTTGGCATTGCCGAGTTTGCGCAGCTCGTTGTTGGCAATAAATTGGCCGTTTTGATCCACAATGAACTGGCCGTCGGCTGTCTTTTGGTAGCCCGTTCCCCAGATATCTCCTAGGCGGCCACCCGCTTCGGCGATGAAGAAGACTGTTTGGTTTATGCTGTTGTACACCCGGCTGTAGCCCAAGGTAAAGCGATCAGTACCAGCAGGCAATTCCTCAATGGTAGCGCGGTTGGTACTGAAATTAAGGCGGCTCGTCCAACGAAAATGCGGTGTGTAAATGGGCGTGAGCGACACAATCACTTCCAAGCCTTCGGTCCGCACCCGTCCGCCATTGACGATCTGCTGACGGTAGCCTGAAGAGAACGGCACTGGTAGGGATAGAATCTGATTCTCCGTCTGCTGCTGATAATAGCTCACATCCAGCCCCAAGCGATCATCCAAAAAGCGAAGATCGAAGCCAAACTCTTGGCTGCGGGTCTGCTCGGGCACCAAATTGGGATTGGGCAACAGCGATTGCTCGCTAAAAGTAGGCTGCCCACCAAAAGGCGTGCGCGCCACAAAAGTAGAAGCCGTGCGGTAGGGATCTGTATCATTACCCACCTGCGCCCAGCTGGCGCGGAGCTGTAAAAAGCTGATTTTTTTTGGCAGCGATAGCACTTTCGAGGCCACAAAACTCAAAGAAGCTGAAGGATAGAAAAAAGCGGTACTACCAGCATTGAAGGGTGTGGCGAGTGCACTAGACCAGTCGTTGCGCCCCGTCAGGTCAAGAAATAAGAAATCCCGATAGCCGATTTTGGCCAAGCCATAGAGGCTATTGATCCGCTTATTGGCTTGTTGGTCAAAGGCTTCCACAGGGCTGGCGCCATTGCTAAGGCGGAAGATACCCGGTTGCGCTAAAGACAGTACCTGTGTAAGCCTGTTATCGGCTTGCTGATCCAAGCGATTGCCACCACCGAGAAGATTGATGCTGAAATTTCCAATTTTTGCCCGGTAGTCGAGCAGAAAGTCGCTATTGATTTCTCGGTAGCCCACTTCTTGCTCAGCATAAGCGCCGTTCGGAAAGCGGTTGCTTGAAAAGTTGCGGCGGAAGCTACGCAACTCCGTACTGTAATCCATCCCCGACCGTAAGCTAATACTCAAGCTCGGGCTAATTTGGTAGCTGGTGGATAAAAAGCCAAAGAAGCGATCGCGAGCAAAGGCATTGCGATTTTCCAGCAAGGTAAAGAATGGATTATCGAAAAAAGTATAGTTGTAACTGAACTGCTGCACGCCTTCCAGCCCAGGTTGCCAATAGTCACGCAGAGAGTTGATGTTCGTTTGCCGCCCCAGCCAAGCCGTGAGGTCGTAGTTGATGTTCTCCGAGCCATAGCCAGCCGCGGGCCGGTTGTCGCTGGCCGTATGGATGTAGGTGAGGCCTGCTTGTACCTTCCAACGATCGCTGGGACTAAACTGCAACTTAGCGTGGGCGGTCTTCCGATCGAGGTTCACACCCGGGATAAAGCTCTCCGATTGTAAATCCGTCAAGGATAAGCGGAAGTTGGTCTTCTGATTGCCCGCGCTGAAAGCCAGATTGTTGATCAGGGTGGTGCCTGTGCGGTAGAAATCTTTCACATTATCTGGCTGGCTCACGAAAGGCGTGGGCGTAATGGGTAGCCCACCGTGTACCGCCACGTCGCCACCTCTCACCACTTGGCCGTTGGGCAGTGTAACAGGGCTATCGAACTGCGGAATCAACAAACCTGCGTCCAAGCGCGGGCCAAAGCTGTAGGTAATATTATCGCTCGTGCCTGCTCCCAGACCATCCACAAATTCAAAAACGCCGCCTTGCCCTTGGCCGTAGGTATTTTGGTATCGCGGCAATTGAAAAGGGCTATCCACCGTAAAATTGCTGCTAAAACTCACACCTAACCCTTGTTGCTTGCCGCCATTTTTGGTGTGGATGATGATCACGCCATTGGCCGCCCGTGTGCCATACAAGGCCGCAGCGCCTGGCCCCTTCAGCACGCTCACGCTGGCAATATCCGAGGGATTAACGTCCATGGCGCCGTTGCCAAAGTCTATCTCCTGAAAGCCTGCGGCCGCCTCATCGGTGGGGTTGATGAGCGTCAGGTTGTTGATCGGGATGCCATCCACCACAAAAAGCGGGTTGTTGCTGGTAAAACTACTCTCCCCACGGATCACGATCTTGCTGCTAGACCCCACGCCCGTGGCGCCCGCTGTGACGCTGAGGCCAGCAAATTGCGCACTGAGATTATCCACAAAATTGATGGCCTGCACCTCCGCCAGCTGCGCACCACTCACCGATTGGACGCCGTAGCCCAGCTCGCGATTTTGCCGCTGCAAGCCCAGGGCCGTCACCACCACTTCCTCTAAAATGGCCGCCCGTCGCAAGCTAATTTCCATAAAAGTAGTCGTCAGTTCTACCTCTTGGCTTTCGTAGGCCGTGTAAGTGACCACCGCTCGGTTAATACCCGCTGGCACCGCCAAGCTAAAGCGGCCATCCAGATTCGTCACAGCACCCTGCGAATGACCCACTAAGGCGATATAAGCGCCGATGAGGGGGGCACCATCTTCGGCATCCACCACGAGGCCATTAATCGTTTCTTGCCCCAGCAATACGAGGCTAGCACTCATATAAAACAGCACTGTTAAAAGCGCGATATTGATTTTTTTCACAAATAAAATTATTTTGCTTGCCGCCTGTCCGGATGGGACAAGCAGTGATCCCCTAAGAGGAGAAATATTGAAAGATACGATAGAAGGTAGGCTGCCAGATGTTTGCCCTAGACACTACGATTGGCAATGGAATACATTTGGTAGGTGCTCCGATACGGGCTGAGGGCGCTTACCATGTGTAGGTACGCACGCTATGGCTCTCGCAGGAGCCGTGTCTTCTCTTATAGAGCCATGCTGAGCATTACTCTTAGGTACCAATACGACTGAAGTTGTGAAGCCCAGCTAAAACATGGCTCCAGCATGGAGAACATGGCTCCGGCGTGAGCCATAGTTGGCTTGCCAAAAACTTTGATGCCGTATTCGATCCGTCTGAACAGACAGCAGCCACTAACTAAAAGAAAATGGGGGGCCTCGGCGCGAAAGGCTGAGCCCATGGGAAAGAAGCGTCAAAAAGGGTTTGATAAAATGGGCGAAAGGCTGTTTACCCTCGGACAACATGGCAAAGGATATCAAGAAACGAAGGCGCAAACAAACCACGCTAAGCGCCCAAAAATCAGCAGCCGTATTCACATCCCGCAGGCTAGGCAGCTTACATAGCCCGCCTTTACCCAACAGGTGAGTGGCGAGCGCAGCTGCTAAATCGCTTGTCTGCCAAGGCAAAGCAGCAAAATCTGCTTCCTGGAAATTTTCGCGCTGCAAACCGATTAAATAAGCCCCCATGCGCTGGTCGGCACCCAAAACACTTTGGCCTTCGTCTAGCCGTCGAGCTGCCGATTGGAGGTGAAAAACACTCAGCGCTGGGCAGTCATTACCCACTACGATGAGCCGATCGAAGCCCTGGGAAAAAACAGATTGGACAGCAGCACTCAAGCGCTGACCGAAATGACCATCTACTTGTTGGCGCTCATCCAGAGAAAAAACGGGAAATTTGCTGCGCCCTAAAGTAGCCTGGGTCTGCTTAATCATTCGGCTTAACAATTGCTTATTCTGCAACTTATCCCCCAGCAACTGCTTGCTAAGTGATTCCGCTGCTACCGAACGAGAAAATAAAAGTATGGCCGTTTTTTGCTCCATCGTGTCGCAAAAATGATGATTTTTTTTAACTTCACCACTAAATTGTTCTCTTGTGTCGTTTTGAGGCATACAGGCTGTAAATGCTACACATCGTAATTAAACCAAATGAAGTCATCCCATCTACTCCTTTCTTTCCTATCCCTTCTCTTCGCTAGTGCCCTCGCGAGCCAAGATGGGTTCGAATACACCAACAAGACCTATATGGAAAACATCAAGAACGTGCGGCTCCACGTGAATGGCTTTCCTTCGTCTTACCCCGTGATTGAACTGAACGGAGGCGCACAGCTGCGTATTTCTTTCGATGACCTCAACGATGATATTCGCCGCTACAGCTATCGGCTTATCCACTGCGACCGCAACTGGGAACCCTCCTCGCTGAGTGTGTTAGAGTACATCGACGGGCTGCCGCAAGATAATATTCGCGAATTCGACTTCAGCTTCCGCACCATTTCCACTTATGTACACTACACCCTAGCCTTCCCGCATCGGGATATGCAGCTTACCAAGAGCGGCAACTACCTGCTGCTCATCACCGATAATGAAAACGATGAAGTACCAGCCATCACCCGGCGTTTTATGGTTAGCGAAAATATTACTAGCATCAGTGCCACCGTTACGCGCGCGATGGAGGTCAGGAAAGTACCCACCCACCAAGAAGTAGATTTCACCGTCAATACCCGACGGCTGCAGCTGCGCAACCCCCAGCAGGAAATCAAGGCTACTGTACTACAAAACGGCCGCTGGGATAATGCCGTCACCGATATTCCTCCTTTGCTTGTCCGCGGAGAGCAGGTCAGCTTCGATCACCAGGGCCTCGTTAGCTTCGCTGGAGGCAATGAATTCCGAAACTTGGATATCCGTTCTATCGCTGCTCCCAGAAGCGCCGTCACGAGCATCACCAACGAAGGAGACCATTATGCTATGGTGCTGGCACCAGAAGGACTCCGCAACCAAGACATTTATCTCAACTATTTCGATCTGAATGGCGATTTTATCAACTTCCGAGATGACCGACCAATACTTAATTTGGGCGACGACTACTTCCAGCAAAACTTCGATCGCCTCAACCTAGAATATACCGGCGAGTACATCGCCACTACCTTTGTTTTGCAGGCACGACAGCCACTTTTTTCAGAAGTTTATCTCTTTGGTGCCTTTACCGAATTCCAGAAAAAACCCGCCTTCCGAATGATGTACGACGAGCTGATGGGGGCTTATGTCGCCAAGGTACTCCTCAAGCAAGGTTTCTACAACTACTACTACGTAACCAATACCGATAATTTCGGTAGAGGAGGCGAAAATCCAGAGGAGGCCATCCTCAGCGAAACAGAAGGCGATTTCACAGAAACAGAAAACGATTACCAAATCCTGGTGTATTACCGCCCTATCGGTGGCCGTTATGACCAGCTCGTCGGTAGCCGCCTGATCAATTCCGTGACAGGCGGGTAACGCTGCTTGCCTGGCTAAAAGCCTACAACAAGATCGTAATAAGCAGCCGACTGAGCGGACCAAACACCCAAGCCGCCCTCAATATTGCTATCAATGATGGTGGCATTAGAGAAGGGTCCCTGGTTGGCGGATGCGAACTCGATTGTATTCCAAAAGCGAAAGCCTTCCGCTTCGATATTAACCCACTTTAGCGTCACCGCGTCGCCCAAACGAAAGAGACCAAAAGTGGATAGATCAAATTCCTCTGCTGGGTCGCGTGGTCTGTTAAGAGGCAAATCGAAACTTTGACCATCGAAAAAAAGATCTTCTAAAACAGAGAAATCATCGCGCCGAAGGCCGGTGTTGTTGACATTGACAAAGTAGCGGTAGAAGTTCTTGCCGGGGGGATCGCTCAAACGCGCCTGTAATTGTGCCAGCGAATCGCGGGTCGCCAAGCCTGGAGGGGGCACAAACCAAAGACTATCCAAGCCAACCAAAAGCGGTATGCTCGCCACAGAACGGAGGCTTTTCCCTTCCGCATCGATGCTGAGGGTGTAGGTCTTGCCCGCTTCGCCGCGCATTGAAAAGCTGGCATCCAAATAAACACAGAAATTGATGGGGATTAATTCCACATTCGTTCCTAGGAAGTTGGTCGCTAAATCTATTTGCTCGGGGCTGAGATTGTTTAGGCAAATCTCGGTCAATACCACCCGCTGCGTCCCGTCATCCACCGTCACCAAAGCATCGTGGACATAAAAGTCGGCAAACTGACTGCTATCCAGGCTGGTAAAAAAAGGCAAATTCCTACTTAAAATCACATAGGGTGGGATAAAACGATCTTCGGCAGCCTCGATGTAGCCTTCCACAACTATTTGTGGTAGTACCTCCACCTGTTCGGGAACAAATTCTTCCTCACAAGCGAACAATAACAAAAGTAGTACAGGAAGAGAACAATAGCGGAGCAGTAAAATCATCTTTGTCAAGTTAATTTATGTTAAATAACAGACAGCAGCGCTGAAGGTTGGTGAAACCTCTACCAACTTATTACTTACCTTTGTGGGGGCAATCGGAAGCTTAGATTAGCGGGGCATTTTGTCTCAATCCAAAAGCTGGGCGCAAACCAAATTGTCGGTGCATATTTGTCCTCGGCTGTGTCTCAGCTCATCCGAGGTCTAAATATGCAACAATTTGGTTCGCGCCTTCACAAGCTTTATCAGTCTTTTGCTCACGCCCTACTAAACGGCCACTGCGTGTACATCCATACGGACACCCAGGATCATACGGGTTAAATACGGGCACGGCAGTACGCACTCGCTGGCTCACGCCCAGACGGGCACTGCGTGCGGGAGCAAGGTTTTTAAAAAAGAGCAAGCAAAACGAATAAAAATGCTCAACTTCAATAAAAAAGACCCCATGGACGGGGAATACATTGGCAACATTTTTGGCTGGCGTATATCCATTATTGGTGCCATTGTGATTGGCGGCCTACTACTCTTAGCTATCGGCCGCAGTTACTACTTGGATGTTCCCATGGGTTTTGAGGACCCGCTGGCGCCCCCAACTGAGCTAGCGGCTCCTACCGACAGCACGGCCAAAAACGAATAACAAACCAGTCTATGCAGTTCTTCAAATATCAGGGCGCTGGCAATGATTTCATTCTATTCGATGCGCGTCAATATCCCCATATTGAAAAGCTGCGCACATCAGAACGGCAACGGCTTTGCGATCGCCGCTTCGGTGTTGGTGCCGATGGGCTGATGCTACTGAAGGCCCATCCACACTACGACTTCGAGATGATCTATTACAATGCCGATGGGAAGCTAGGGTCGATGTGTGGCAACGGCGGGCGCTGCATGGTGGCCTTTGCCAAACAGCTGGGCATCAAGCGGGCCAGCTATCATTTTTTAGCTTCCGACGGGCCGCATGAGGCCACAATTCAGGAAGATGGCGAGGTATCGCTTTCTATGCAAGCTGTTGGGCAGATAGAAATATTACCCAACGGCGACTTTGTGCTCGATACCGGCTCCCCACACTATATCCGCTATCTAGCAGAGCTGGATTCGCTGGATATAGTGCCCCAAGCGCACAGCATCCGATATGGAGCCTCCTTCAAAACAGCAGGCATCAATGTGAATTTCATTGCGCCAAGCGCTGATGAAATTCGTATCCGTACCTACGAGCGCGGCGTGGAAGACGAGACTTTAGCGTGCGGCACGGGGGTAACCGCAGCAGCCATCACCTGGGCCATTCGGCAGCAAGTACCCATTGGGCAAGCATTTAGCTACCAACTCCAAGCCTTGGGAGGTCGCTTAAGTGTGAAAGGCTGCTTAAAACAAGCGCCCGAAGGCCTCGGCGCCAAAGACCTCTGGCTGAAAGGACCCGCCACTTTAGTTTTTCAGGGAGATATTCACATCCCCTAATGAGCGGTTCTTATCCCCTTCTCAAAAAGCAAAGGGGGACGATGCACTGCATCGTCCCCCTTTTTGATTAGCCATACTGCAGCCTAGCGCACAAGTACCATTCGCCGCGTGGCGCTGTGGGTACCACTACGAAGGGTATAGGTCACCACGCCAGTGGTAGCCAAACGCCCAGCATCTAGCCGAATAAAGTGCTGCCCAGCATCTAGGTAACCACGCTCTTCGTAGAGCAGGCGACCCTGTAAGTCGTGGACAAGAAAATTCGTCTCTCCTGCCTCTGGTAGTTCGAAGCGAATCAGCGTCTCGCCACCGAAGGGATTGGGGGTGTTCTGCTCGAGTACAAAGCCAAGCGCTGCCTCCTCTTGTATTCCAATACTCGGTAGGCTGCCGCTGCTGTAGAAGGAAAGCACAAGCTCGCCGCCGCGCAGCTGCGTGTCATAGACTGCCCCAGGAAGTACCTCTTCCGCTAGGCGGAGCACCTCGCTTAGGCGCAAACCAGACCGCTTTACTTGGAAGTCTAGCGCAAAAATCACGGCTCCTTTGGGTAAACCTTGCCCCTGCGGAACCGCAAAAACAGAACGCAGCTCTCCTCTATCGGCTTGCCAAGTGCCGAAGTTTTCCTTGTCTAGAGGAAAAGCCGTGCTTGGAATCGCCTCTGTGAACTGGAGATAATCCGTATCAAAGCGCAAAGCAAACTGCCAAGCAGCAACGTCTGGTAGGCCATTGGTACGGAAAGGCACGCGGATGCGCTGCCCAGCCACCAATACTTGATCGTCTGTCCGAAGCTCCATCGCGGGCCGGTTGAGAGGTACTGCTACGCCCCAGCTACCGTTCACATCGCCCATTTTAACGCCCACGAAGTCTTGGCCTGCGACATCAGCTGTCACATTCATTAAATTAATGACCTCGGGGAAGGCACTGGGCAACCAAGGAGCGTTTTCATTTATGAAATTGTAGGTCGCATCCACAAAACGCCAAGAGGCCGTCTGAAAAATACTTTGTGCATCGGGGTTGCCGTTCAGGGAGTGGAAAATCACCGAGGCGTCTAAACTCGTAACAGAATTGGTCCGGTTCACATCGGCCGCAATAACTTTGTAGCCATCATCAAAGCGGTTAGCAAAAGTGACGTGCTGCTGTATGCGGGTGACGTCAGCGGCGGTCACACCCTCGTAGAAGTCGTTCGTTTTGACGGGTGTGACGGTGAGATTGCCGCCTCCCGCCACTCGGTAGTCGCCGTTGGCATCGGTTAGATCAGTATTGTCCGTATCGCCAGAGAGGGTTACCGTGGCATTTTCCACCCCCACAGGATTAGCGAAGCGGTTGTGTTCCCAGACGATGTTGCCAGAGACCGCTGAACAAGTATTGTTGGGGTCAACAAGCGTTATTGTGATGGTACAGGATGCCGTGCAATTGGTTCCCGCACGAGTAGCCGTTACTTGAACAGGCTGCCCCGCATCAGCACAAGTGAAAGTCGATTGACTCAAAGTCAAAGTTTCAGCAGGGATCGTATAGGAAATGACCACAAAACCATCTCCGTCAAGCCGAGGATTGGGGGTGATGGCACTTGTGTTGGCTCCGGCGCTGTAGGAAGTGCCAGGTTCTGCTGCGCGAGCGCTTTCGCCTTCGCCTGAGGTGCCACCGTCGCCGCCCCTAGCACCGCCGCCACCACCGCCGCCGCCACTATTTTCCTGTCCGCCACCTCCGTAACCGCCAGCAGCGCCACCGCTACCCGAACCAGAACCTCCTGCTCCGCCGTTAACGATGGCAAAACCGCCACCCAAAGAAGTATTACGTTCATTTCGTAAACTGGCACCGCCACCCCCCTCTTGGCCGCCACCAAATCCCGCACTGCCATCTGGCGTATTGCTAAATTGGTCGCTGTCTTGGCCGAAAAAGTCAGTAGTAAAACCGCCTACAGTAGCACCACTTCCTCCACCGGCGATCAATAGAACGTCGGCGTTGTCAACCCCAGAAAAGTCTCCACTCCCTGAAGCTATAAAGGTGCCGCCGCCGCCAGAGCCACTGCCGAGGGAAGACGACGCTCCCGCAGCAGCAACCAGTATCACTAGATTGGGGTTGTTGAGGGTAAAGTCTGCCATCAATCGGGCTCCCCTTCCGCCCGCTCCACCGTTGCCGCCTGCGGCCTCCAGCGTAATATCCGTGACCCCAGCGGGAAGCGTATAGTTTTGAATCATGCCCGAACCGTCAACTTGCCCATTAGAAAACAGGGTATCACTTATCTGGCGGCTCGGAATCACGAAGGGATTGGGCAGGGTCGCCAAGTTGTTTTGGTCTAAAATGAGTGTCGTATCTCTTAAACATGTAAAAAATGGTTCTTCAACCGTAATCACCACTGTGCACATTAGGTCGTTGGCAGGATCCGTTCCGTCGGTAGCAGTAAAGGTCACGGTGGCTACCTGCCCAGAGGTCAGCACCTCTCCAACTAGGCTAGAGGTGTTGTTGTAATCATTGGTTAGCGTAGCGCTCACGGGACCACTGAAGACTGCATCCTGCTCTGACCCAACAGTAAAGGTGCACGTTTGCAAATCGGTGATAACTGTCTGATTAGGGGGGCAAGTTAGCGCGAGCGGCCTTGGTGCTGCGCTTACCTCGGCAATCCAACCACCTTCTTGTACGGAGCCATCCGTAGTGAAGCGTACTGTAATACAACCGTCGGGCGCTGAAGAACTAAAGATATTGTTGTTGGGGTTGGGGGCGTTGGTACCATCCAAGTCGCAAGGGCCTCCTTCTATACCCAAACAGTCATCACCATCACCAGGTTCGCCCCCAGGGCACGACTGAAAGCCGTCTTCGCCACAGCCCTGAAAAAGAAGCGGAGCGGAGGGTGAATCTCCGTTATAGATGTACAGAACATCAAAGCAGCCGTTTCCTCCACTTCGAGTTTCCACATCCACTTCTAAAAATTCGAGCGTAACTATGATTCCCGGGTCGGTTGGACATAGAACAGTGACACCGCTTTCTCCGCTAGAGTAGCTACCAGGAAGACCACTAACACTTAGGTTACATCCCGCTCCGCCAGAATCGTAATAATTACGCGTAGTAGCCTGATCGATAGAGACCGTGTTGGTACCTGTAGTAGGATGGATAATGTCTTGAGCAGATGTGAACGAGACAGTTGCCAAGAACAGTGTCAGCAAAGCCAAACGCTGAAAAAAACGGTTTCCAATCGCTGTGTGTAGAAGTGTTATCATCATTTTGAATATGAGATTTAGGAGTAATGAGATAATTGTTTGAAACTGTAAGTAAATGTGAATATAAGTAACCAGACAAAAATGTATTAACATTTGTATATTTGCGCTATGAACAT
>DAITME010000016.1:4024-60473 GCA_036835305.1 Lewinella sp. | reverse complement strand
TAACCTCTCCCTTATTTGAGGCTTCCTTAAATACGTTGACACAAAGGTAAGAGCCGAACAGTCACAAAAAACCCCCATCCGCACAACGGTCGTTTTGGTTCATTTAACGGTGGGAAGGGGGGCGGACGGACTAAGACATCCCTACTGACGGCCTACAAACAAAGCAAAAACACGCGCCAACAAAACCGTAAGCACACAACCGATCAGGTTGAGCCAGAGGTAGGCCAGATCAATGTATCCCTGCTGGCTGGCATAAAAGGTGGCGAAAATGCACAATTGCGCTAGGCAAGCTGCCAGCAGAACCGACTTGCCGCCTACCGATTTTAAGCCAAAGGCCACAACGAAAATCCCCAAAATAACGCCATAAAAAAGCGAGCCAATGATATTAACCGCTTGGATGAGGTTGTCGAATAAATCGGCCGACCAAGCAAAAAACAGCGCTAATAAGCCCCATCCTAGCGTTAGCAATTTGCTGGCCAGCAAATAGTGCTGGTCGGATGCATCGGGCCGAATGAGCCGCTTATAAATATCCACCATGCTAGTGGTAGAAAGCGCGCTTAGCTCGGAAGAGGTGCTAGACATAGCCGCTGAAAAAATCACCGCCAGCAGCAAACCCACTAGGCCGATGGGCAGATAATTTACAATGAAGGTAATAAAAACGTAGTCTTTATCTTCGGTCTGGGCTGCGCCATCTACCTGAACAATAAGCTGATTTACTTGGCTGCGGATGTTTTTATCTGCTTTATCTAAAAGCAGTATCTGCTCGGCTAGGCGACTTTGTGCTGTTTCGTCGGCTTCTCTCATCGCAGCGATGAGGGCGTAGGAAGTACGCTTTTTTTCAACCAACAGCTCCTGATGCTGCTGCTGATATTCGCTCAGTTGCGGTGCAAAGCTAGAGGCTTCTACCTTTGCCAGATTGGCAGAATTAAAGTGTATGGGCGGCGCTGTAAACAAGAAAAACACATACACCAAAACCCCTACGAAGAGGATCAAAAACTGCATCGGCACCTTGAATATACCGTTAAAAAGGAGGCCAAGGCGGCTTTCGGCCAGGCTCTTCCCCGTCAGGTAGCGCTGCACTTGGCTTTGGTCGGTACCGAAATAACTCAGAAACAAAAAGACCCCACCAAGCAAGCCCGACCAAATGTTGTAGCGGTTTTTGAGATCAAACTCCAGATCAATAACTTGTAGCTTGCCCGTTTTGCCAGCTACCCCCATGGCATCAGCTAAGGAAACATCCGGCGGTAGCTTGTTGACCACCACAAAAGCAGCCGCCAGCATCCCTAGTAAAATGACAATCATCTGCTGCTTTTGCGTTACCGATACGGCTTTGGAGCCGCCTATGACGGTGTAAAAAATGACCACCACGCCAATTAACAAAACCGTCCAGCCCAACGACCATTCCAGTATTTTGCTCAGAATAATAGCGGGGGCGTAGATCGTGATGCCCGCCGCTAGACCACGCTGAACCAGGAAAAGAACAGCCGTTAGCGTGCGCACCCGCACATCAAAACGCCCTTCCAAATACTCATAGGCCGTGTAAACATTGAGGCGGTAGTAGATCGGCAGCACAAAAACGCAAAGGATCACCATGGCAATAGGCAAACCAAAATAAAACTGTGCGAAGCCCAAGCCATCGGCAAAACCCTGGCCGGGCGTACTCAGGAAAGTGATGGCGCTGGCTTGGGTAGCCATTACGGAAAGGCCGATCGTCCACCATTTTAGGTCGCGGGCACCCCGCAGATAGCCATCCGCCGTTTGAATATTGCGGGTTTTCCAAACGCCGTACACTACAATAGCGGCCAAGGTGCCGCATAGGATGATCCAGTCGTATATACTCATAGGAACTAGGCGTAGGCCCGGCTAAAGAGGTAAAAAAATAGTATCAACAGTGCATGCAACAGCAAGACAAAGGCATAGATATTCCGCCAGCTTCCCAAAATGGGTGCGGCCTCGCTTTCGGGATCGGGCGGCAATGGGGCGGGCATATGTTGGTCATTATCTGAAGAAGGGGGCATGATTCTGGTTTTCTTTATCCGCTAAGATAGGCAAGCGCGGCAATTTACCTATTTTTGTAGCGTTTTTTTAAGGTTTGCAGCTTTTATTACTCATCATCCCATGCAGATTACTACACATTTTAATAATTTCACCAGCTTACTTTTCTTCTGGCTAGGGCTGCTCTGGCTAGGGCTATCCAGCACGGTGCAGGCCCAACGGCAAGCAGAGATTTGGCACTTTGGAGAAAACATTGTCATCACTTTCTTGGAGGGAGAAGCAGCGCTCATCAACCCTTCCGAGATGGAAACCGCCGAAGGCTGCGTCTCCTACTGCGATGCCAATGGGCAATTGCTCTTCTACACCAATGGCGGCGGCCGCATCCCCGAGCTAAGCGGCAACCAAAACCCCGGCACCATCTGGAATCGTAATCACGAGGTGATGTACAATATGAACGGCCGGGAAGGCGGGGGCTTCAGTGCCTTTCAAAGCAGCATTGCCTTCCCCGTACCTAGCCAAGAGGAGGGGCAATTCTATCTCTTCACCATGGAAGAAACGGAGTTTGACGCTGGCGGAGCCGTCCCCGAACAGCCCCAAGGGCGCGGCCTATCTTATTTCATCATAGATATGACCCTTAATGGCGGACTGGGCGGCGTCAGCCTAGCCGATCAGCGCGTTTTTGTACCGAGCTACGAGGCCCTCAGCGCCACGCCCATCGCTGGCGATGCAGCAGGGGGGCACTGGGTGCTCTGCCTAGATGGAAACACCAACAACGCTTTCATCGTACTGCCCGTTACCACAGCAGGCTTGGGCAACATCAGTAGCCAAAGTAGCAGCGTTGAGCTAGAGGGACAGATAAAAATCAGCCCCAACGGCCAATTCCTCTTCAACAATCGCTACGTCTTCCGATTTGATCCCCAAAACGGCAGCATCACCCCCGAGCCCTTGGTGGATTTGGGCAATGTTAACGGCCTCACCACCTCCTTCACCAACGATAGCCGTTATATCTTCACCGTGCGAACCCAGAACAGCATTCGGCAGCTCGTCCGCTTCGATTTGGCAGCAGACGACATCTTGGCCTCGGCTTCGATATTGTCGAATTTTGGCGTAGGCTTCACCTACCAGATGCAGTTGGCCAGCAACGGGCATTTGTATTTTCTAGATTTCGATGAGGCCAGCAGAAATTTTGGCCTGTCAGAAATTCGCTGCCCCACCACCTTCACGCCCAGCCTTAATCGCTTGCTGATCAGCTTAGTCACCACGGAAGAACTAGCTTATACCGGCCTACCTAATTATGTGGACGCCATCTTTGCTGTGCCCGAAGCCGTGAATGACACCGTTCGCCTTGCTCAATCAAGTGAGCTTTGCCCCAGCGGCAGCCAAAACCTACGCGCCACTACCAACGGAGCGGCCTACAACTGGTCAACAGGGGAAAGCAGCCGCAGCATCGTCGTTACCGAGCCAGGCATCTATGCCGTCACGATCAGCGGGAGTTGCTACCCCACGGTGGAAGAATATACCGTGGAGGCCGTCACGCTGCCCAAGGTGGAAATATTGCCCCTCGATCTGCTGGGCGCCTGCGTGGGAGATAGCGTCACTTTTACCTTTCAAGCCGAGCCGCCCACTTCGCTCATTACTTGGCCAGATGGCAGCAGCGATAGCACCTTCAGCCGCATCTATATCCCGCAAGACAGCTTTATTTTGCGCATTGCAACGCCTTGTGGTCGGCGCAATACCGCTTTCACTTTCCCGGAAGAAACGCCTTTTTTTGCCGATTTGGCCACCGATTTCACCCCTCCCCTCTGCCAAGGCGATCTTGTCAATTTAGTCGTTAGCAGCAACCGATTTTTCGAGGAGGATTCTTTGGGGCACGGCCAGACGGGCATAAATGCAGGAGCAGTGCTTTGGGAAGATAGCAGTGTTTTACCCGAAAGAAGCATCCTGGCCGATTCCAATACCGTCTATATCGCCATTGTTTCTAGTGGCTGCGGAGATACCATTGTGCTCAGCCCAGAACTGGATTACTCGCTCTGTCCGCTGGATTGCGAGGCCGCTATTCCTTCGCTCATCAGCCCCAACCGCGATGGCATCAACGACGGCTTCCGGGTGTTTTCCAATTGCGGCCTCGGCGAGTACCGCTTGCGCATCTTCAACCGCTGGGGGCAGCTGGTCTTCAGTTCCCAAAACCCCAACGAAAGCTGGGATGGCAGCAAAGAAGGCATCGCCCAGCCGATGGATGTCTATCTCTACCAAGTGCAGTTCCGCTTCCCGAATAATCCCGCGCTGGAGCGGCGCGATGGGGAGTTTAGTTTGGTGCGGTAAAAATAGCTTTTGCTGGGTAAAAACCAGTAAAAACGGTCGGTTGGACGTATCCAACTGACCAAAAATGGATGGTTGGACGCATCCAACTGAGCTTGATTAGCTAAATGATCGCGCAGCGTCAAAGCCTCGACAAAAATCAAGGGGTGCTAATATAAAAATTGCGATCTAACTGAACGGCCTTGGCCTTGCTCTTGGGTAAACGGCTGCTCTGCCATTCAGCGCTGGGATAAATCCAGAAGGGCTGCTCGCCGATAAAAAGGCGGATGGGCATATCGAAGCCTTCCACGATTTGGGTGTAGCGGTAGGTGATTTTGCGGCCTTTTATCTGGTATTCCAGTTGGGGGATCCGGGTATCGCGGAGGTACTGATCGAAGAAAGCACGGAGGTCTTTGCCCGTTTTCTCGCTCAGGTAATCTTCTATTTGCTGGCTGCTAACGGTTTGGTGGTAGAAGTCTTGGTTGAGCCCTCGCAGTATCTGCCGCCATTGCTCGTTGTCGTCCACCAATTGCCGCAGGGTATGCAGCATATTGGAGCCCTTGTAGTACATATCCCCACTGCCGCTGTGATTGACGTTGTATCGGCCGATAATGGGACGGTCATTGCGGATGTTTTTGCGCAGGCCGATGACATAATCTTCGGCGGCTTTGGTGCCAGAATGGTAATCTAAAAAGAGGTTTTCGGAGTAAGAAGTGAAGCCTTCGTGTACCCACATATCAGCGATATCGCGGTAGGTGATGTTGTTGGCAAACCATTCGTGGCCAGCCTCGTGGATGATAATAAAATCGAAGGTCAGTCCCCAGCCGGTGCCTGATAGATCGCGCCCCATGTAACCTTTGCTAAATTGGTTGCCGTAGGTAACAGAGCTTTGGTGTTCCATCCCCAAATAAGGCACTTCCACCAGCTTAAAGCCATCCTCGTAGAAGGGGTAAGGACCAAACCAATGTTCGAAGGCTTGCATCATTTTCCGAGCATCGGTGAAGTGGATCTTGGCTGTATCGAGGTGGTCGCGCAGCACGTAGTAATCCATATCAAGCTTGCCTTTTTCCCCAGCGTATTCTTCACCAAAATGGACGTAGTCGCCGATATTGACGTTCACGCCATAATTATTGATGGGGTTGGCTACAAACCAATGATAGATGGTGGTGGAGTCCCTTGCTTCCACGCTGAGCAGCCGGCCGTTGGATACGTCCATGAGTCCTTTGGGTACTTCTACACTGATGGCCATACTATCTACCTCATCGTACATATGGTCTTTGTTGGGCCACCAAACGCTGGCGCCCAGCCCTTGACAAGAGGTGGCTACAAAATGCTTTCCGTTCGCATCTTTTTTCCAAGAAAAGCCACCGTCCCAAGGGGCGCGAACGGCTTCTTTGGGGTGGCCGCTGTATTGCACGATCACTTCGTTGAAGGCGCCTACTAGCTGGGGCTTCTGCAGTTGTATGAAGTGGGCATTCCCAATAGTCCTCCAGGTCAGCTCTTGGCCATCTTGGGTGATGCGTTCGATGCGCAGCGGGGGCTGCAAGTCGATCTGTATTTCGGTGGCCGGAGCCAGTACTTGGTAGCGGATGGTATTGCTGCCGGCGATATATTTCTTATCTGGCTCCACACGGATATCAAGGTGGTAAAAATTCAGGTCCCACCAAGCCCGCTGTGGCGTGATGCTCCCCCGCAAGCTATCTTGCTGCGTGAAGACAGTTGGGTGCTGCGCGGTGGCAACAGCAAGGTAGCAGCAGCACAAGGCTAGCAGTAGGTAGCGCATCATAAAAACAGCTATAACTTGGGGGGTGAAGCCCGGGTGATTACAAATGCTTCAGCAGTTCCTGCTCGATTTGTTCGGCGCCACGGAGGCCGATAGCGGCAATTTTGCCGTCGCGGTCTAACATAAAGGTCTTGGGAATGCCCGTAACGCCATAGGAAGTGCTGGCCATGCCGCTCCACTTTTGGAGTTCGCTCACGTGATAAGGCCAGGAGAGACCATCTTTTTGGATGGCGTCCACCCAGCGTTTTTTCTGGCCTTCGTTGGCTTGGGCCAGCTGTTCGGCACTCATGCCACTGGCTTGGCGGGGGTCTATGCCATCCAAGCTAACACTGAAGATGGTGAAGCCTTTGTCTTTGTATTTGTCATAGACTTTAACGACATTGGGGTTTTCGCGGCGGCAGGGGCCGCACCAGCTTGCCCAGAAATCGAGCAGTACAACTTGGCCTTTCAGGTCGGATAGTTTATATTTTTTACCGCTGGGGTCGGGTAGGTTAATATCTGGTGGCACCTCACCTACCCTGACCTTTTCATTGGCCATTTGCTGCGCATACTGCATCTCCAGACCTCTCACGAACTGGGTATAGGTAGCGTGCATGGGGTCCGTTTCTGGCAGCCGCTCCAAGGCGATTTTGTGCACGGGTAGGCCTTGCGCGCCGGAGCGTCCCAAGGCTTGGAAAGCCACATAGGCACCAATAGCAGGATCTTTGGTGTTTTTAATTATCTCGGACAGGCCGTCGATGGTGACGGGGCTGGTCAGCAAGTTTTTCATGATTCCCACAATTTCTTCTGCTCTTGGGGAGCCCTCTACGGTGAAGCCATAGCGGCCTAGTTCGTTTACGTCGCCATTGAGCGTCACTTTGCCATCATTGCCCTCTAGGGCAATGGCTGCGCGCTGCGCCCCTACTCTGATCTGATAAATGCCCGGCTCTAGGCCTTCTGGGAAAGCAAGGCTAAAACTTCCATCGGTAGCGATGGGCGTGGTGCTGAGCACATTGTTCGCGCCGCCAATATTAGCTTTGTCTATAAAAATATCTAAACCGTTGGCGTTGGCCAATTTTCCAGTGATGGTAACGCCGCTGGTGTCGGTATTACAACTAGCTGCCAACAACAATAGCAAAGAAAGAAAAGGTAGCAATCGCATAATTATCATTTTTTCGGTTTCCATGAGTGGATATGGGGCCTCAAGCATCCATATTGAACACATCCTTAATAACGCTGTGGCCTACTATATTTGTTTTACGCTAGCCTATATCTCCTTAAAAGCCTTGCTCAAAAATAGCAGCTTGCTCCTGCGAGAGCCAGCGAGTGCGTACCGTGTCCGTATGGATGTACACACCGTGCCCGCCCTCAGCCCGTATTGGGTATTGGGGCGTGAGCAGCCCAAATATAGGTGGCTCCCTTGGGAACCAACAGCCATTGAGCGGCCTGCGTACCCCCCTGTATCCACTTACGCAAGTGGGTAGCGAGCCAACAGCAGCCGCAAAGATAATTATCTGCGGGGATTTAATTTACTCTTCTGCCGCCTACCACGCGGCCACTTACGTCTTTGTTGCGCAGCCGTTTGAGGGGGATCATGATATTGGCGTTGGCCTGTGAGGTGCTGATGCGCCACTGCCGATTGTCGTAGGTTACCATGCCATAGCCGGCTCTGTTGTTCCATTCGCCGGCCAAGATGGTATATCGGTTGGCGGCCTTGGGGTTGGGGCCGAAGATGAGGAAGTTATCGTTGCTGCTCTCGAAAGAAATGGCGAGGCGGTTTTCCTTGGGGCTAAAGACATAGACGCCGGGCGTATTGCGCTTGAAGACAATCTGTTCCACCTCGCGGCCATCCAAAATTTTCACTTGCCCGCGTCGGATTTCCGAGCGGCCATCTCTGATTTCGTGGGTGAGGACGATGTCTTGCGAAAGATAGAACTGTATGCGTTCTAGATCGGCTGTTGTCCACTGTTGGTCTTCATAAATTCGCTGCGTGAAAGGACTGAGCTTAGGGCCGCAGCTGCTGAGGAAAAGTAATAATATGGCAAAAACTAGCGTGCGCGTTATCATAATTTCTTAGTTTAGTGTAATTACCTCCTGCAAATAAGCGGGAAAAATTGGAATATAGGACTATTCTCTCTTGGCTTTAAACAGAATTTAACGGCCTTGTTAAAGAAATTAGCGTTTCTTTTGAAAAAAGCGCGTCATCATCTCGGCACATTCATCGTGTAGGACGCCATAAGCGAGCACGGTTTTAGGGTGCAGCAGTTCTTTGCCATGCCGCATAAAGCCCCGTTTTTCATCGGCAGCGCCAAAGACCACGCGGCCCAACTGTGCCCAAGCGAGCGCGCCAGCGCACATCACACAAGGCTCGAGCGTAACGTAGAGCGTGCAATCTGGTAAATATTTGCTACCCAAATGATTAGCAGCCGCCGTAATGGCGATGATCTCGGCATGGGCGGTTACGTCTTGCAGCCGCTCTGTTTCATTGTGGCCACGGGCAATAATACGGTCTTGGGTGACAATCACCGCGCCCACCGGCACTTCACCATCGGCCGCAGCGAGCTTGGCTTGCTCGATGGCCTGCCGCATAAAATACACATCGTCATAAACCTTCAACATGATAGCAAATTCTGTTTGGGTGCAAAAATAAATCGTAGAGCCGTAGCATTGCTACGTCTGTACAAGAAACGTAGCAATGCTACGGCTATGCCAGTAAATCTGCCTCAAAAAAGCTATCTTTGCGCTCTAAATTATACTGAATATGCTCGCAACCTACACCAAGTGGATCGTTTCTAGTCTTTCTTTAGTGCTCTTATTGGCCTGCCAAGCGCAGAATGGGCAAGGGCAGCCCTCCAGACCCAGCGACCCTGCAGAGATCCAAGTGCAGGTGAGCGGCGCTAGCCCAGGCGCGGTGTATTTGATTGGCACCTTTGCCGGCCAGCAATACCGAGCAGATACTGCCCAACTGACCACCGCGGGCGAAACCCTAGTTTTTAAGCGGGAAAAGCCCTACACCAAAGGCTACTACATTGTATATTTCCCTGACAAGACAGCGCTGCAAATCCTCTTGGATGAAGATCAGCAGTTTACTATCCAAGTGAGCGATAAGCAAAATGTGATTCCAACTACGCGCATAGAAGGTAGCCTCGCCAACGAACTGTTTTACAACAGCCTACAGTTTGAGTTCGAGCAGCAAAAGGCTTTCGACCTCGTTAATGAAAAAATTAGAACCCTAGCCCCTAGCAGCCCTGCCTACCAAGCTGCCAAGGCCGAACAAGACCAACTAGCTGCCGAGCGGCGAGACTTCCTAGACAAACTCTTCAAAGAACACCCCAACAACTACTTTACCAGCTTCAAAAAAGCAGGCCAAAATCCCGTGCTGCGCACCGATCTCACCCTGCCCGATGGCAGCCCTGACAACGAAGCCCAAGTGCGGCAATACCGCCTAGAATTTTGGGACAATGTAGACTTTTCTGATACCAGCCTCCTGCATACCCCCGTGATCACCAACAAGCTAGAGCGCTACCTCACTCAACTCACCAACAAAAATGCCAACGATATCATCGCCTCGGCCGATCATCTGATGGAGCGCGTGGCGAACAATCCGTTCTACTACCAGTTTTTTACCAACAAAATCACCCTGATGTATGAGCCGGGCAACACCACGCTGATGGATGGCGAGGCCGTCTATGCCCACATGATCCGCACCTATATTACTAAAGAGAAAGCCTTCTGGGCCGATTCTATGACCGTTTACGGATTGCAACAACGCGCCTCCGAAATGTCCCAGAGCCTCGTTGGCCAAAAAGGCCCCAACATCACCGTACCCGATGTAAATGGCACGCCACGCACGCTCTACGACCTCAAAGCACCCTACCTGATTGTGTATATGTACAATCCCACTTGCGACCACTGCATCGAGCAAACGCCTAGGCTAGTAAGCTTTCTTCAGGGCCGCAAGGATATCGACGTCTTCGCAGTGGCGCTGGATACCGAAGCGGAAGCCTGGAAAAAATTCATCACTCAATTTGGTATTGGCAACTGGACCAACGTCCACGACCCCAGCAATCGCAGCATCTACAAGACCTACTATGTGGATCAAACACCAGAGCTGTATGTGCTGAACCCTGATCGCATCATTATCGGCAAAAATCTAAAGGCCAACCAAGTAGCGGAGGTTATTGCGCGTGACCAGCAGTAGAAAGGTAGCTCAGTAGCATTCCCACCACCACTACCAGCAGCTTCTGCCAGCTAATGTTGTGATGGCGGCGACTATCGGCCTCAAAAAGGATCGTGGTTGAAATATGCAGAAAAGAGCCTATTACCAAGGCCATAATGTTGTGATGCCAAGTAGCTGATAACAAGAGCGCATGACCCAGCGAAGCCCCCAAGGGCGACATGGCAGCGAAAATAAGCAGGCAAGCCAAACGAAAACGCAAACCATAATCCGAAGCCCGCAGCAGTAAACCTAAAGCAAAAGCAGCAGGAAGCTTGTGTAGTACAATGGCCCAGATGAGCTGCTCGCCCCCTGCGTGTACGTGGCCGTGGCTCTTCCCACCACTGCCCAGCGGAATACCTTCTAGAAAAGCATGGATGCTAAGGCCAATCATCACCTGCAAACCAAAACCAAAACCCGCCTTCTGTTGCGCGTGGATATGGCCGTGCTCCACGCCCTGGCTAAGATTTTCTAACAGCAACTGCACAAAGAACCCCAGCAAGAGGAACAAGCCCGGCTGCCCAACTTCATCTGAAAAATATTCAGGAATCAACTCCAATGCTACAATGCCTAGCAAAAAAGCCCCACTAAAAGACAACAGCAGCGGCAAATACTTTTTAAGCTGTTCGCCTTTACCTAACAAGCTAAGCCCTCCGCCCAACAACACACTGCCTATCAACAGCACCAAATACTTTGTCTCCATAGGAAGAATAAACAGTACGAAAGGCGACTGGGTTGCGATAGCCTACTCACTAGAGTTGCTCAGCGGGTCATGAACGAGCGAAAGCGTAGCAAATTTTATACTGAACGAGGCAAAACCACGAAGTAGCCGCAGAGCGCTTAAATATGGCTGCGAAGCCGTACCAAGCACAGCCGCGAAGCGAAACGTAGGCGCAGTGGTGCTGCGGCGAGGCTTTTTAACGAAGTGCAGTATAAAATTTGCCGATTGCAGCCGTTTGACGACTTGCCGAGCAACTATACTAAGCGGGAACGAAAAGCAGGCCGCGTCTGGTTCGCCGCTAAATAAAAACGCTGCTTAAAGCAACGGATTTTAGCAAGTTCAATTATTTTGCCTACATTCACGGAGTTTTGTTCATGTCAAAAAAAATAACCAATGGACTACATACATATCGCCCTACAAATTATCGTCGGCCTCAGCATTTTAAACGTATGGCTGGTACAAAACAAAAAGGCAACACGCTGGCGTGGTGGCGACGCTACCACCATTATCGAAGAATTCCAAGTGTATGGCCTACCCGTGTGGTCGGCTTATGTTATCGGCACGCTCAAAGTGATCCTAGCTATTTTGCTGCTCGCCAGTATTTGGTATCCTAGCTTGAAATTTCCGGCTGCAGCTGGTTTAGCGATCCTCCTATCTGGCTCGGTCGCGATGCATTTCAAAATTGGCGACCCCCTAATCAAATCGTTTCCCGCAGCCCTCTTCCTAACAATGTGCCTGTTTTTGGCTTACACAGCTTAGCGCGCACCTGAAAATTTGTAGGAAACATGGCTTTTTATTGCCCCAAGGGCTGGAGCAAGGTCCTAGAACTGAGCAAGGCTGCGGTAGTAGTGTACACAGAGATACAAGTTAAGAACAGCATAGAAAAGTGCAGGTGAAGCAGCCAAAAGGCTGTCCTTTATCTTCAAACGCACCCCGAAGCCAAAACTCATCATCAGTGTCAAGCCAGCGGCAGCAAGCAGCGCGAGTTCCGCCGAAAACCAATATCCCAGCAGCAAACCCATACTCCCCAAGAGCTGCAAATAGCCCGTAAGAGGCCGCTGCCGATCGTAGCCAAACCGGACAAACTCCCGCTTCATATGATCCGTTGTAAGGCAGCTGAGGCCATAAAACAAAAAGGAAATGCCAGAAAGAAAAGTAGCTAAAACGGGAATATCCATGCTGTTTACTGATTTGGTAAAAACAAGCTCTACACCAGATGAAACAAGGTTCTGCAGAAAGCGTTTGAATGCCCATCCTGCTCAATGCCGTGCCTACGAACTATATATAAACTAAAATGTTCACCCCTCTGCCGGTTTCCAGGGCCGGCGTCGCATTCTTGCCTGCAATACTCAGCACAAATACCAAGAGGGCATCCTCCAAAAATAGAACCATGCCTCCAGCACACGAACCACATATCTCCAAGGCCCAGCAGATCGCTGGCTATTTCCTATCTGTAATGGCTTCTTTGGCGGTCTTGGTTTCTGGGCTATTAAAGTTCGTCCAAAACCCCTGGGCAATGGAACCCCTCGATAAATTAGGCCTTAGCGAGCACGGCATAGCCGTAGGAATCATAGAGGTGCTCTGTGTCGTATTATACTGGTTACCCAAAAGCAGCAACATCGGCTTTTTCCTACTCTGCTCTTATGTAGGTGGTATCATTGTGGCAGAAATACTAATGGGCGAGGCTCCGGTACCTGGCTTGCTTATTGGCTTTATGGTTTATGTTGGCACGCTGCTGAGAAAACCCTCTCTGGCTGCTTGAAGCCATACAGACCGAGGGTAGCGTAGGCAAACTGCGCTCATGCAAGCATTGAAACCAGACAAGTTGGGCGCAATCCTGCTGCATCAGAAATATTTATGCGTCTTTATGCGTCTTTTTTGTTAAAAAAGTGCTTTTATGCGTGTTTATGCGTCAAAACATGCATCATGCTACCTCCCAAAAATTTGATTTACATCTCCGAAGTCCCCACGCCGCCACATAAGTAATTTAGTACGCGTCCAGCTCATCCGGCAGAACGGCAAAGGAAAAGGAACTTGATACACGCCGTACTAATACCCAAAGATTTTTGGGTGCCCACTCATCCTTACGGCCACAGAGGATAAAGAAAATTCCTACCTTCGCAACATGAAAATCATTACCTATAATGTCAATGGCATCCGCGCCGCACTTACTAAAGGCCTCAGTGACTGGGCAGCCCAACTAGACGCCGACGTGCTCTGCCTACAAGAAACCAAAGCCCATCCCGAACAAGTGGATTTGGCTAGCCTGGAAGCCATTGGCTATCAACACGCCGCCTGGAATAGCTGCGACATCAAAAAAGGTTACAGCGGCGTGCTCACGCTTAGCAAAACAGCGCCTGCCTTAATTTCTGATAGCTGCCTCACCACTGAGTACGATCAGGAAGGCCGCATAGTGCGTACTGATTTTGGCGATCTCACTCTCCTCAACTGCTACTTCCCCAATGGCGGCCAAGGCGAAGCCCGCCAAGCATTCAAATACCGCTTCTTGGATGATTTCCTAGCTTATGCCCAAGACCTACAAAAAGAAAGACCTCAGTTGCTCGTCGTGGGCGACTACAACATCGCCCACGAAGAAATTGATCTACACGATCCGCAGCGCAACCACAATACTACCGGCTTCTTGCCCGACGAGCGCCGCTGGATGAGCCGCTGGTTCGAGGAAGCCGGCTTCGTCGATGGGCTGCGCCATCTGCACCCCGAAAAGGTGGTCTATAGCTGGTGGAGCTACCGCGCTGGCGCCCGCAAAAACAACAAGGGCTGGCGCATCGACTACCAAGCCCTCACCAAAGACTTCGCCCACCGTATCCAACAAGTAGAACACCTTACAGACGCAATGCACAGCGATCATTGTCCTATCTTGCTGGAACTTAAATAGAGCCTACAAGCTCTCCCGCGATATGAACCGTATTTTTCTCGATAATGCCGCCACCACGCCGCTAGACCCCTCGGTGCTGAAAGAAATGCAAACCGTGATGGCCAATAATTTCGGCAACCCCTCCAGCATCCATGCCGAAGGACGCCAAGCCAGAGCCGCCATTGAAGCAGCCCGAAAGACCGTGGCCAAGCTACTAAACTGCAGTATCGGAGAAATCTTTTTTACCAGCTGTGGCACAGAAGCCAACAATATGGTACTTAAGAATGCTGTTCGCGATCTGGGCGTTACCCACCTTATCAGTTCCCCCATCGAGCATCATTGCGTGCTGCACAGCGCCGAACGATTGGCCAAAAGCGGACAGGTAAACCTTCAAATGGTACAAGTGGACAGCGAAGGCCATGTCCAACAAGACCACCTTGCCGAGCTACTGGCTGGCAACCAAGCCAAAGGCCATACCACCCTCGTAAGCTTGATGCATGCCAACAATGAAGTAGGTACGCTACTCGATTTAGATGCCACTGCCGCACTTTGTCAGGCATCCGGTGCCTATTTCCATTGCGATACCGTGCAGACCCTGGGCTATTACCCCATCGATCTGGCAGCTACGCCCCTAGGCTTTATTGCTGGCTCGGCTCATAAATTCCATGGCCCAAAAGGTATCGGCTTCGTGTATATCTCCAACAACAACATGCTGGCGCCCTACATCGATGGTGGCGCTCAGGAACGCAATATGCGCGCCGGCACCGAGAATATCTACGGCATCGTGGGGCTAGCAAAAGCCATGGAGCTAGCCTACGAAAACCTTGAGGAAAGGCGGCAGCACATCCGAAAAGTACGCGATTATATGGCTGCCCAGCTGGAAAACCACATCCCAGACGTAGAATACAACGGCGATCCCATCGCAGGCCATTACAAAATCCTCAGCGTCAGCTTCCCCCCTTCCTCTAAAGGCGATATGCTGCTGATGAACCTCGACATGGCAGGCATTAGCGCCAGCGGCGGCTCGGCTTGTAGCAGCGGCATCGATGTGGGCAGCCATGTAGTGGGGCATCTACACCCCGATAGCCCCCGGCACACCATCCGCTTCTCTTTTCAGCACAGCAATACCTTCGCCGAAGTAGATCGGGTAGTGAGTAGCTTGAAAAAAATGCTGTAGCGCTTGGGTGGGATCTCGCGCTCCTGCATGGCTCAAAAAAAGAACACTTGTGTTGAGCGGCGTCGAAACCTTGCTCCTGTCGGCACAACCGTATGGGCACCTGTGCCAAGCTAATCCAAGGTATGGCAATAGGCCAAAGCCAATATAGGCACACCTCCGCACCCCCTTTTGTCAACACAACAATTCCTAGTATCTGGCTCGCGCGGGAGCCATGCTTTACAGGAGAGAAGCCGTGCTTTTGTTAAGAAAATACTAAAAATTTGTTATTTAAGCCAGCAGAACATCAATATCTTTCCAAAAATACCGTCATTCCCAATAAAAGCTTACCTTTGCGCCCGCTTCTAAAATGGCAAGTACGGCATAACTGTTGGTCTGGCCAATAATCCCTTTTTCTATGAAAAAAGACATTCAACAAGTGGTGGTAGAAATGGTCAGCGTAGCGGCTATCCCGCCCAACCAACCCAGCCCGGAAAGCCTGTGGAATATCTACCTCACCAACGAAGGCGATGAGCTCATGGAAAACGTGATTGTAGCCAGCAAAGGCTACGGGGTCATCGACGGGCGGGATAAGACAACCACGGTGCTCCGCTATTTCTTTCAGCGCATCGAACCAGGCGCTCGGGTACTGGTGGAGCCTATACAGCCGGCACTTTTTGCCATTTATAATGAATACTGGGTGAGCTTCAACTTGGGCGAAGATATGCTCGATCGCCGCTTCGTTTTTCCTGAAAACTCTATTTCTCTTGAGGCCCTGCAGGGGGCGGAAATTGGTATCCTCGCCCAGTAAGCCCCCACCCTGCCCATGAAAGCAGCCGCATATAGCCAATTTTTCTCCCAACGCCTGGCAGGCATCCGAGAAAACACCGCGCTGGATCAGCGGGGTAAAATAGCGGCTATTCGGGAGCTCCTACTCCGCTTCCTAGAGGCCGCCACGGCCGAAGATCGGCTGCAGTTCAGCACTACCTATGCCCGCGTGGCTTATTTGGCGCACCGCGAGCACTTCCCCTCCAAGTTGGTCTATCAACTCCACCGTTTTCGACTGCTGCGTTTGGCACAATTGGATGCAAATCAGCTGGACGATACCTTGCTCACGGCCTATAAGCTGCTGCTGGATTTAAATTTGCTAGTTTTCAAGCAGCCTTTGCCTGCCGTTTGGGAAGACATACACCATAGGCCTTATCCCTTCTTATACCAAGAACCCCATATAGTGAGCTTTCAGCCGAGCCTGCGGGTAGTTGCCCTGGAGTGGATCGAAGAAGGTCGAATTTTACTGGTGCGCGAAGAAGAGCAGCCCGAACAAAGCTGGCGTATCCATCAGCTAGACAATGAGCTTATCAACAATGCCCTGCAGATCATTCAGAAAGTGAGCGGGCTGCCCGTACTCCTCAATCTGCTACAAGTAGAAGTATTACAAGACCGCAGCTTGGTACCCAAACAAATTGTGGTAGAACCCGACTACCTCATTGACGTCACGGCGGTAGCCGCCTGCTTCGATGGTTCCAATAGCCAAGCTTGGGGCAGCTTGAGCCGGAAGCTCCTCCCCTACGAGCAAAGACCCGCCCTGTTGAAGGGAAATATCGTCAACCTCTTTCTGGATGTCTTGGTTAATGACCCTAGCACCGAATTCAAGACACTGGTGAAACTCATCTTCCCCACCCAGCCCCTCGCACTCTGCTGCCTCAGCGACGCGGAAGTCAAGCAACTCGTGGAGGAACTGAAAAGCCACTACATCGTATTGCGGCAATTTGTCAACCAAGGGCTGAAAGACATCGGGGTCGAGCGAGAAGACTGCCAGCTGGAGCCCTCTTTTTACAGTCCCACAGCTGGCATACAAGGGCGCCTGGACTTGCTCTATCGCGGCCACAGCGACGAATCAGGAGAGAAGACCTCCATCGTAGAGCTAAAAAGTGGTAAGCTCTGGATGCCCAACAAACACGGCCTCAACCGCAGCCACTTTGTTCAAACGCTGCTGTATCACATGATGATTAGTGCGGCTTTCGGGCGCTCGGCCAATGTAGCGGCCTATGTTTTGTATAGCCAATTACCCGACAACCCCTTGCGCTACGCGCCGCCCGAGAGATTCACGCAAGCAGAAGCCATCGCCGCCCGCAACCAGCTACTCGCCATCGAGCTCCTGATAGGGCGAATAGGCCACCTAGACGGCAGTAGCATACAAGAGCAAACCGACCGGCTGCTGGCTAAATTGCAGCCCGATCGGCATCAGCAACTCTCTCGTTTTACTCAGCTAGATTTCGAGCGCATCCTACAACACTACGAGCAGCTCAGTTCGCTGGAGCGTACTTACTTCGGTGCTTTTTTGGGATTTATTGCGCGCGAGCACCGTTTAGCCAAAACTGGCCGACAAGGTGTGGAGCAGCTCAATGGCCTAGCCAGTTTATGGTTAGACGAGGCCAGCGAAAAGGCCGAGCGCTTCGAGATACTTAGCGGACTGAGGCTCGCCGACTACGACCCCCAAGAAGGTATCCTGAGCTTCCACCGACCCAAGGAAGCACCGCTGGCTAAGTTCCGCACTGGCGATATTGTAGTCTTGTACGCCACCCAACAGGCTGAAGCTCAGCGCTGGGAAGTGACCCAAAGCCAGGTTTTTAAATCTACTATTATTGATTTCTCCCCCGATATGCTGCGCTTGCGGCTACGCGCCAGGCAACTCAACGACCGCAACTTTCGGCAATATGCTCATTGGTGCGTAGAGAAGGATGTCCTAGATAGCAGTTTCAGCAACCACTACCAAGGTTTGTGGGCCTGGGTGGAAAGCGAGGCGCTCCAGCGGCAGCGCTGGTTGGGCCTAGCCCCCCCTACCCAAGCCGATCCTATTAACCTTCCCCCAAAAGAAAAAATGACCGCCGAGCAGCGCGCGATCCTCGCCCGCCTTTTAGCAGCGCCCAATTATTTTCTGCTCTGGGGCCCTCCAGGCACGGGCAAGACTAGCTTCATGCTGCATTATATCCTAGACTACCTCTTAGCGCATACGCGGGAAAATATACTCTTGGTAGCCTACACCAACCGCGCGGTAGATGAAATCTGCGAAAGCATCGAGCGGCTTCAAGACGGCAGTTTCCGCAACTATCTTCGCATTGGCTCGCGCTATGGCACAGCGCCCGCCTATCAGGCTCAACTCCTCAATGTACAGAGCGAAGCCTTCAGCAGCCGAGCAGAACTGCTGGAACTGATCGGGAGTAAGCGCATCGTAGTGGGTACGGTGGCGAGTGTGGGCGGGAAGGAAGAGCTTTTCCGGCTCAAGTCGTTCGATCGTATCCTGGTGGATGAGGCATCGCAAATTGTGGAGCCGCTACTGCTGGGCTTGCTGGCGCGCGTGCCCAAGGCTGTATTGATTGGCGACCACCGCCAACTACCCGCCGTGGTGCAACAAAGTGAAATAGATGCATGGGTACGGGATCCCCTACTCCTAGAGATTGGTTTGAAAAATATGGGTAGCTCCTTGTTCGAACGGCTCTTTATCCGAGCACAGCAACAAGGCTGGCATTGGGCATACGACCGGCTGCGCCATCAGGGGAGAATGCATGAAGACATTATGGCCTTCCCCGCAAGCGCTTTCTACGACGGCGAGCTACTGATTCTACCCGAAAATATTTCGCAGCGCAGCCAGCAAATAGCCCCTTTACAATGCCAGCCCTCTGATGACCCACTGGAACAAGCATTGGCTCGGCAGCGCTTGCTCTTCCTGCCAACGCCCACCGATCAGCAAAGTACCGATAAAAAAACCAACCGCCACGAAGCCCAGCGCCTGCTGAATGTGATTCGGGCACTCGAGGCTATTTATGCCCCAACCCCAAGCCCTATCCAAAGTGGCGATATCGGCATTATCACCCCCTACCGAGCCCAAATAGCCACCATTCGGGAAACGATCGCTACCGATGGCACCTATGCCGCAGATGATTTCACGATTGATACCGTAGAGCGCTACCAAGGTGGGGCCCGGCGCATCATCCTGCTATCGCTTTGCACCAACGAGATCGATCAGATGAAAACACTGGCTCAAACCAGCGCGGAAAATATTGACCGAAAGCTCAATGTAGCCATGACCCGTGCCAGAGAACACCTCGTTTTACTGGGCTGCCGACATATCCTCGAGACTGTTCCGCACTATGCCGACCTACTAGCTTTTATAGATAGCTTGGAAAAAAAGTAAACCATGATTGGTATTGAAAGGGCTAGCAACCAAAGGCTGGGCAGCTCGACCATCTCTGTGTCGGCTTTGTATTCGCCTGTGATATACACACTCAGCACCTGTAGGCCGTTGAAGATAAAATGTAGCAGTATCGGCACCCAAAGGGATTTAGACCAATAGTAAGTATAACCCAAGACTACCCCCAGTAGCCAGCGAGGCAACAATCCTGCTAGCTCCAAGTGCATCAAACTAAACAAGAGCGCAGCTAACCAAATAGCCAAATGGGGAGAAAGATTTTTGAACAACTGCCCCTGTACAATACCGCGCAAGAGCAGCTCCTCCCCTAGGGCCGCCGCCACCGCCGCCACCAGCAAGGCCATCAGCAAATCAAGCACATTATCCATCTGCAAAAGCGCCCCCATCGTGTCGCTCACACTATCCTCCGCTTGCTGTGCCCAATCGGGTAAAGGTATTTGTAAATTGAGCCAGATACTAAAGGCTACCAAAGGCAGACAAGCCAAACCAAAAAGCAGAAAATCGACGCTGTCGCGCCACAGAACAAAGCGATTCAACCCAATTTGCTGCCACCAGCTAATACCTAAAACCAACGAAAGCGCTACAATAGCGGGAATTGTGAAACTAAAGAGATGGGTACAAAACAAGCCCAGCTTAAAAATAACCGGTCGCTCCGCTGCCAAGGATGCTACCGAACCCTCAGAAAAACTACCGATCAATACCTGAAATATACCACTGCCTACAAAAGCACCTGATAAAACTAGTAATATGGTGAGGGCGGCTAAGCGGAGCCTAACATTATCATTTTGTAACATATTAAAACTTTAACATTTATCGTAAAGGGTATTTGGCTGCAATGTCGTAAATTTACGGTGTAATCTTACTAATACGGCTGTAGTTCGTTGTTTGCTCGGCTCTTGAAATTAAAACACGGCTCCGGCAATTTTTGCCATTTTCCTGCTCTTTTGACTTACCCTAGACATATACCCCAGCTTCCCCACACTATATTTAGAATTATTGCTTATTGCTTTCGTGGATAAGAAGCATATATCATGAGACTTAAAATTACAACTGGCTTTCTTACATACTGCTTTTTTCAACTACTAGCTTCGTCTCTGTGCAGCGCTGGGAACGACCTTGTATCCCCCACCGATACCTCTTGCCTTCCATCCTATTTGGCGACGCAGTGGGCACTGCCTGAGCCATGGGTTGTCGCCCAAGGAAGTGTTGCTCCGGCAACAGACTCGCTGCAAATCCGCTGTGACTCTATCACGCAGAATAGCCTTGTCTTTCGTTGGAATACAGTAGAAGATGCCCTTGGCTACCGAGTTCAAGTGGGCAACGACCCATTTTTGCTTTTGCAAGATAGCTTCTTGGCCATTAACAACCTCTTGCCCAGCGATTCCATTTCTTTAATCGTGGAGGCTCTTACCCCTGATACGTATGGCGATAGACTCAGCGATACCCTGCTGTGTATTTCCAGAGGCTGCCCGGATTTATCAATCGATTTTGCGCCCATTGATACCCTTATTTGCCTAGATGCCAACACCCCTCCACTGGTGCTGCTGGCGCTCGTAAGCGGCGGAAGTGGGATCAATGCCCGGCAGCGGTGGACCGGCCCTGGGGTAGATACCGAGAACAGCCTCTTTTACCCTAGTCAGGTAGGAGAAGGCACCTATTGGCTGCGGCTTAGCTATGAGGAAAAAGGGCCTTGCGGCATTACGGACAGCCTACAAATAAGAGTTTTTAGTATTCCCACAGGCCCTTTCACGCTGAGCGCCAACCAAGTCTGTTTGGGGGATACCGCCAGCATCGCGTATGTAGGAAGCGCAGGGGCGGATGCCCTCTTGGACTGGACTTTTGGCAATGCTGACACCCTTGGGAATAGTCAAGACTACCGAGCCCCCATTCATTTGGTCTTTCCTAGTGAGGGGCTTTATCCTATTCAATTGAGGGTAACAGAAAACGGCTGTAGCGATATTACTTCTACTGCCAGCGATACGATTCGTGTGACGGCGCCATTGCCCGAAGTCTCCCTTCGCTGCGGGCCTGCTAGCTTAAACAGCCTTCGCTTTGAATGGCAATCGAACAACCCGAACAGCACTTACCTGCTACAAGGCCAACCCGGGGGTATCCGAGCCAGTAATGATACTTTCTTCCAGATCAACAACCTCCTACCCAGCAATACTGCCCAGCTCATTGTGCAAGAAATTGGCGATTTCCCTTGCGGAAATGGCCCAGCAGACACCTTAATATGCAGTACTCTAGCCTGTCCGGACGTTCAGCTCGATTTATCGGGTATCGACACCCTGATTTGTAATTATGCTCATGCGGAACCCCTAGACCTCCCGATCAATATTTTGGGCGATGCCGATCCGGGAGCACTGCTGCGTTGGGAGGGGCCTGGAGTTCCCGTAGGCACAGCTGCATTTGATCCTCAGCTTGTTGGGCCTGGATACTACACCTTGTTGCTTACTTACGAGGGAAATGGTCCTTGCGTTTTTCGGGATAGCATCCGTATTCGCGTCCTTCCTGTGCCTGAGGTATCCGTGGCTATTAGCGAAGCTCAGATCTGTGAGGGCTCGCTTGTTGAGCTTAGTTTTAATGGTACTGCTAGCGATACAGCCCTTTTTAACTGGACCTTTCCCGGTGCTACTGTTGTATCAGGAACGGGTAGGGGTCCTTACCAGCTCCGATATGACGAGGCTGGCAGCTACCCGCTTGGCCTTTTGGTAAACGACAGCGGCTGCGACAGCCAAGCAGGCGAGCAAGTAGGAACAATACGGGTGGATCGTTTGCCCCAGCCCATAGCAGTGCGTTGTGGAACGCCAGCCTACGACCGCATAACACTGCACTGGGAAGGCAGTGATGGTGCCAGTAGCTATCGGGTTAGTAGGCTTGATAATGGGCAAAGTGTTGTTCAGCAGGATACCTTCTTCACGCTCGGCGGCCTGGCTGTTGATACGCACATCACTTTTATCATCACGCCTCTTTCGGGCAATATTTGTGGGGAAGGCCCTAGCGATACCCTACAGTGTTCCACCTTGGCCTGCCCTAGCGTCCGATTTGATTTTTCCGATCTTCCCAGCCGCATTTGTACCAGCACCGAGCAGCCGCTCATTCCGCTGCCCCTTACGGTGGTGGGCGAAGACCTACCCAATCGCATCGAATGGACGGGGACAAGCGTTCGGGAAATAAACGGGCAATACTACTTCCAACCGATTTTTGCTGGCGTAGGCACTTTCCTACTCCAAGCCCATTACGAGGGGGTGGCCGCAGGCTGCCAAGCAGATAGTAGTTTCTTGCTAGGAGTGCTAGCGCCACCCATTGTTGATGCAGGCGAAGATCAGGTACTTGACTGCCGCAACAACCGGCTGCTACTGAGCGGTAGTGCTATGCCCACTACCAGCACTTTGCGCTACCAATGGTCTAGTAGTAGCGCCTCCGCTACCATGCTCCCCTCCCCTTCGGAAGCCACGATAAGCGTCACTAGTCCTGGTATTTATACGCTTCGAATCAGCGACGAGAACGGCTGCAGCAGCACAGATCAAGTACAGGTACTGGACAGAACGGAAGCGCCCCTGGCGACCGTAGAGGTATTCCCCATCCGCTGTGCTGACGATCGTGATGGTCTAATAGCTGTTCTAGCTATCGAAGGCGGCCAGGCGCCCTACGAGCTATTTTTCAACGAACAGCCCAGTGGCTTGCGGTCTTTTTCTGATTTAGGCCCTGGCAACTATCGGCTGCGCATCACAGACCAAGGTGGTTGTAGTTTTGAGCAAAGCATCGTCCTTAACCAACCAGAGCCCTTGCAAGTTTCCATTCGCTCCTCCACGGCCGATCTCGCCGCCGTTCCCTTTGGCACCTCGGTTGATTTAGTAGCGAACATTTTCGGTGGCAGCACCATCGATACCATCCAGTGGCGCCCCGAGGGGGTAGGCCTGCCGAGTTTTAATCGGCTGCGCCTTGCGGTGGAGGAACAAAGAACGATAGAAGTGGCTGTAACCGACGAGCGCGGCTGCCGTGCCAGCGATCGAGTCTTGGTGAGCCCCGCCACCCAGCTCCCAGTTTTCATCCCCTCTGCCTTTTCACCCAACGGGGATAATATCAACGACCGTTTTTTTATTCATGCAAATAGCCAGCAAATAACACAAATCGAGGAGCTCTCTATCTTCGATCGTTGGGGCGAGCGGGTCTTCCAACAAAGCGCTTTCCCACCCAACGATCCGCGCTTCGGTTGGGATGGGCAGTTGGATGGCAGAAAACTGCAAGCTGCTGTTTTCGTATATTCCGTTACCATTCGCCTGCGGGAGGGCGAACTCCTTCAATTCAAAGGCAGCTTTCAGCTACTCCGCTAGCTAAGAATTTAATTCCTCTCCTTGGCTTCTTTGCCTCCCTAATCTTTGTCAGTACAACAAAATTTAGACAAAATTATAGCCAAACTATTACTTTTTCCAAATTCACTGTATCTTGTGGCTTCTTAAACTTAATTTTGGCTTCACAGCCGCTTAACAAATAGGTATATTCGGAGCTTCCCAACAAACCTACTCCTCTATCAACTACCTATTTCCTGCTTCCCAACTATATGCTACGCTGTGTAGTAAGTAAAGTTGTGGAAGCTATACAAGAGCTTAAGACGTATTCATGTTTTTTCTGGTGCCCCCCAGCTATTCCAGAGCAACCAAAAGCCTGCTACCTACCCGACTTCCGAATATATCTAAGTAGCTATGCTTTACTTATGCGTTTTTTATTTTTCTCTGTGCTTTTTATATTAGTTGCTTCCTTATCTGCACAGGCTTGTACAGCGGCTGGAGATGGTAGCTTTACTGTTAATCCGCCGCTTCCTCCTGCGGGTGCAACCTACCCCGCGGGAACCGTAGTAGAGATGTGCTACACCTTGGATGAATACTCCAATCCGTTCGACAACTGGTTACATTCCTTGGTGGTGGAATTTGGCCCTGGTTTCAATGCCAACAGCGTTGTCCCAAGCTCGATCCCCGCTTCTTGCAACGGAAATGGTAGTTGGAATTGGTATAATTCATGGACGAGCTGCTATTCTGGCTTGAACTTTGGTCCTGGCTTTGCTTATGATGGTACGGCTGGTCTAGGCTGCGGCGGAACCCCTAATGATGGCAACCCTGGCAATAACTATGGCGACGGCCCCACTGATTGTACCCACGTATGGTGCTGGAGCGTGAACACCATACCAGCTCCAAATAATTGTAACGTAAATCTTTATACCACGCGCATTCGCGTTTTCGGCGATTCCGAAACTGGCTCTTGGACCGCAGGAGGTAACCCACCTCCCTGTCTAAACACCGACCCTATTTGCTGGCCAGAAATAGGAAACGTAGATGCCATGTTGCTCAATGCGCCTTGCGCTCCCGAGCTCTTCCAAGTAGAAGCCACTTTTGATGGTGGCTCCGCCATCTGCGGATTTGCCATCGAATGGCAAGACGCTGCTGGCAATGTAGTCGCCACAGGACAAAATGCTTCTCTCGATGAGGGTACTTATAGGGTAGTAATTAGTCTACCCGGCTGCTCGCAGTATACCGATCAAATCGTCCTAGCCTACGACACCGATATCCCTACCCTAGAGGTATCTCCTAGCGATGTGCCATTTTGCTCAGGCGATGAATTCACCCTCATCGCTGGCGGCGGAGATTTCTACCTTTTCTATCCACCTGATGGCAGCGGCCCTTTGGAAGGCGATTTTAACGGCAACACCCTTACGCGTATAGCCAATGCTAGCGCCAACGGTACTTGGCGCGTTTTTATAGGCCAAGACAACTCTTCCTGCTCTACTGAACTAACGGTAGACATAACCGCTGCAACAGGACTTTCCGCTTTAGCCACCACCAACGGGCCTATTTGTTTGGGCCAAACGATTACTTTCACTGGCAGCGGCGCTCCAGTAAATGGAACTTACGAATGGTTAGTGAATGGTGCGAGCTCCTTCAATAATCCCTTTGTATTTACACCCAACAGCACAGGCATGCAAACCGCCACCCTCACTGTCTATGAACCAGGTGGCTGTTCAGCAGAAACTACTGTAAACTTCCAGGTTTTCCCCACTATCAATGCCTCCATTAACCCAAGCAATAGCGTCATTTGCGAAGGTGAGTCCATCACCCTCACTGCTACTGGCGGAAGTACCTATGCTTGGAGTAACGGCCAGAGTGGCCCGTCTATCAGCGTTAGTCCGGCCAGCTCAACTACCTATATCGTTACTGCTACAGGCCCTGGGAATTGTCAAGATGATGCCTCCGTCACCATCGATGTGCAGCCTTTGCTAGACGCCCCCACAGTTAGCTGCGAAGTTCCTGCTGCAGGAGAAGTTGTCTTTTCTTGGAATGCCGTAGCGGGTGCCACAAGCTATATCGTCAATGTCCTCACAGGGCAAAGTGGAACACTGAACGGTACCACCTATACCCTTACTGGCCTAGCACTGGGTGAATTGGTGCAAATCACGGTAGCCGCCCAGGGAGGTATTGCTTGCCAAACGGCCACTTCTGCTATTCAGGAATGCCAAGCCCTATCTTGCCCGGATGTGGTCGTGAGCGTCCTCACCCCGCCCGACACCTTCTGCTTCGACAACCAAAATGACCCACTGGCCCTGGCGCTAGCAGTAAACGGAGCCGTCAACCCAACCGATACCACTTGGTCCGGTCCGGGTGTAGTGGGAAACACCTTCGATGCCGACCTCGCTGGCCCTGGCAACCATCCCATTACCGTAACCGTAACCGATGACAACTGCCCTTTTACCGCTTCTGTAATACTGACGGTACTCGATCTGCCCACCGCTAGCTTCAGTTTGGATAGCGATGTCTGTACCGACTCTCTCACCATCGTGAACTATACAGGTACGGCTGATCCTGCCAACAGCACCTTTGCGTGGGATTTCGGTGGCGGCATTGCCACCCCTGGCACTGGTCCCGGCCCACACAGCATTAGCTGGCCCAACGCCGGTACGGCTACCGTCTCGCTTGTCGTCACGGAAGGCAACTGCACCGCTGTACCCAATAGCCAAGAAATCAATGTTATTGCGCCGCTCCCCGCTCCTGCTGTCACCTGTGGCGGTGGTGATATCGACTCTGTGAGCTTTGCCTGGCCCCCCATCCCAGGCGCCAGCGGCTATGTAGTACAGATAGATGGCGGAGCACCACAGACCATCACCAATACCAGCATCGGCCTAGGCGGCCTAGTAGAAGGCCAAATGGTCACTATCAGCGTTTACGCCCAAGGCACGGCTCCTTGTGGCGATGGCCCAACTGCCGACTTCGTGTGCATCGCAGCCGTCTGCCCCGAGATTACCCTCACCATCGACGAAAGTAGTAATAATTTCTGTCTCGAAGACCCCGCAGCATTTCACCTACTCCAGATCGCTTTTAATAGCGGTGATGGTAGTGGCACCTACACCTGGAGCGGAGCCAACGTCAGTAATGATACCTTTTTCTACGGCCAGGCAGGTCTTGGAAATCACCAGGTATTCCTCCTCTACACCGAAGGAAGTTGTACCTACGCCGACACGGCCACTTTCACCGTATTTGAAGTGCCCACTGCCAACTTTGCCCTAGATGCCAGCACGCTTTGCATCACCGATCAGGCCACCGCTACCTACACGGGTAGTGCAACAGCTACCGCGCAGTACGACTGGGATTTCGGCACCGCCACCGCCACCCCTGGCACGGGTCCTGGACCTCATCAGCTCAGTTGGGACAGCCCCGGTGAGCAGACCATCAGCTTGCGCGTGACAGAAAACGGCTGCCCATCACCCATCTTTAGCCAAACCATAAGCCTCATCGATACCCTGGCTCTGCTAGCACTCAGCTGTGGCAGCAGCAGCCTACAGACGGCCAGCATTAGCTGGCTGCCCATCACTGCTGCAACGGCCTACGAAATAACAATCGATGGCAGCATACAAGACACCACTACCGCCACCACTTTCACGGCCACAGCCCTAGCGCCTGGACAGGTAGTCAACTTCACCGTCCGACCACTCGGGGCAGCACCCTGCGGCGATGGTAGCCCCGTCAGCATCACTTGCCAAAGCCTCGACTGCCCCGTCTTGCTAGCAGATTTCAGTGCCAACACCAATACTTTTTGTTTAGACCCTACCAGCGACCAGTCGATCATACTGAGCGCAACCATTAGTGGTGGAAGCGGTAACGACGCCAGCTTTAACTGGTCAGGCCTAGGCGTCATAGGCAATATTTTTGACCCCGCCCAAGCAGGCATTGGAGCGCATACGATCGTGCTTAATTATCAGGAATTTGGCCCTTGTAGCCTAGTGGATTCTTTCCTCATCAACGTTTTCCCGCTGCCCAATACAGATTTCACCATCAGTGCCAACAGCATTTGTCTAGGTGATAGCATTGTTTTGGCTCTCGCAGGAGCAGTGCCTCCCAATAGTAGCCAGGTAAGTTGGAACCTTGGCGGCGTCCTCTTAGATGGCCAAGGACCACACACCTTCGCACCCAATGCCGCAGGAATTGTAGACATCACCGTCACGGTGAGCATCAATGGCTGCACCCAAACCTCCAGCCCGCAAACGCTGGAAATCGTGGCCCCGCTTACTGCCCCTATCTTGAGCTGTGACAGCAATACGCTGGAAAGCACCACCTTCGCATGGGAAGCCGTCAGCGGCGCTCTGGGCTATATCGTACTCCTAGAGGATGGCAGCCGCGACACAGTAAATAGCCTGGCCTATACCTTAGCGGGCTTATCCCCCAGCCAGGTGGCTAGTATCGAAGTAATAGCCATCGGCAATGCTCCTTGCGGAGATAGCTCCCCTACCTCCCTCAGCTGCAGTGCTATGGACTGCCCCAATATACAACTAAGTGCCACGGCTAGCCAGCAGATTTTTTGCTTTGGTCTCGATACAGATGCCGTGGGGATCAATCTATCTAGCAGCGGTGGAGATATGAGCGGTTCTTTCACCATCAACCACCCAGCCGTCAGTTTTGCCAACGGATCCTACTTCTTCGACCCTACCGCCGCCGGCATCGGCCCACATATTATCGTAGTAGATTATGTAGAAACTGCAGGGTGTAGCGCACAAACCACCATCACTATGGAGGTCCTGCCTGTTCCCATCGCCGATTTCAGTATTTCGTCCGCCTTGGTATGCGAGGAAGAGATCACCACAATTGCCTATACAGGTACCGCCACCGCTAGCTGGAACTTTGCCGGGGCAGCGGTTACTAGCCTAAGCAACGAAACCTACCAAATTCGCTTTGCCCAAGCAGGCAGCTACCCAATACAACTCATCGTGAACGCTGGCAACTGTAGCGATACCCTCCTTCAAACAATTGAAGTGATCGCTCCGCTAGCACTCCCCGAACCCTTCTGCACGGCCACTACCCTCACCAGTATCACTTTCGCCTGGCCTAGTGTAGTAGGCTCCAACGGCTACCGCATCCAGATCGATGATGGCCCAGCCCTAACACTTACCGATACCTTTTATGTAGTGGAGAACCTAACAGACGAGCAAAATGTGATCATCTCGGTCACCGCCATCGGCTCCGCGCCCTGTGGCGATAGCGAAGCGGCCAGTACTAGCTGCAGTAGCCTCCCTTGTACCGTGTATGAACTACAAGCCACCGCCAGCCAGCAAGCTTTCTGCACCGCTACTGCCGACACCCCCATCCCGCTAGAACTCTTGTTCCTCAATACCCCGCAGGGTAGCGGTAGCATCCAATGGTTCGGCGAAGGCGTGGAAAGCCAGAATGGCCAGTTTGTCTTCAATCCGCAAGGCTTGGCGGCAGGCACTTATGTCCTCACCGCAGCCTACACAGAATCTATCTGTACCACGCAGGCAACGCTGGAAATGCTCGTGACGAATACGCCCAACATCAGCCTCCAGCTTTCTGAAACTAGCATTTGCGAAGGCTCCACTACCCTACTCACCCTGAGTGGCGATGTGGATACTAGCCTCAACTTCACCTTCGACTTCGACGAAGCCAGTGTACAAAACCTAGGCAACAACCAGTACCTCCTCGACTGGGCGACACCCGGCAACTACACCATCAGCTTGCTAGCCGACCGCAATGGCTGCGAGCAAATCGCTACCAACACCATCGCCGTAGCGGCTCAACCCACAGCGGGTACTGTATCAGGGCCTCTGACCATCTGCGCGGGCAGCGGTGAAGTACTGGCGCTCAGCGAGCAGCTGCTGGGTGCAGACAACGGAGGAAGCTGGAGCCCGAGCCCAGGCAGCCCTGCCACAATCGACGCAGGCAGCGGGCAATTACTCACCCAAAATATGGCGCCGGGCATCTACACCTATGTCTATACCATTGCGGGAGGCGTATGCGAGACGGTAGCCAGCGAGCTTACGGTAACACTGCTTCCAGCGCCTCGGGTGGATGCAGGTCTCAACCAAACACTCACTTGTGCGATGGGAATGGTTTCCCTAAGCGGCAACGGCCAAAGTGACGGCGGAGGGCAAGTCAGCTACCGCTGGACAGGGCCCGAGGGAAGTTTCCTAACAGATAGTAGTAGCGCTATGATAGATGTTAGCGCCCCCGGCTTTTACACCTTGCGCGTTACGGACGAAATTGGTTGTAGCGCCACCGACGAAGTGCTGGTGAATGCGGAAACCGAAGTGCCCATTCCTCAAATCGAACTCAGCAATATCAGCTGCTTCTCGGCCAACGATGGTGTCATTCTCATTACCAGCGTGGATGGTGGCCGCCCGCCCTATCGCTACGCGCTGGACAATGCCCCACCAGGAAATACTACCTTCTTTACCGGCCTCCAAGCCGGAGAATACAACCTGCGCGTGAGCGACGCTAACGGTTGCTTCTCCGATCTTTTCCTCGATATTTCTCAGCCCGAACAGCTGCGCGTTAGCCTATCCGTCAATAGCAACCGCACTGAATACGAAGTGGGGGAAGAAGTAACCGTAACTGCTCAAATCACCGGAGGCAACGTCATCGATACCCTCCTCTGGGAGCCCGATAGCTTGGGCTTCCGAGGAGAAGGAAATAGCTTGACTTTCCTAGCCTCCGAGACCCAGCAAATCCGCGTTACGGTAATCGACGAGCAAGGATGTAGAAGCAGTGACCAAACCATTATTCTGGTACGCAAAGATGTCCCTGTTTATATCCCTAACGGGTTTTCTCCTAATGGTGATAATATCAACGACATCCTGTTCGTTGGTGCCAACGACGATCGCATCCGCCGCGTAGAAAGCTTCCTGATCTTCAACCGTTGGGGAGAGGCCGTATTCCAAAACTACAACTTCGCCCCCAACGATTCCGGCCAAGGCTGGGATGGAAGTTACCGTGGTGAAGCCCTCGACCCGGCCGTTTTTGTTTATGTAGCTGTAGTAGAAATGGCTGATGGAGAAAAAATAGTCTTCAAAGGCGATATCACCCTCGTGCGCTAGGGGTCTGTCAAGCGTTAATTTTCGGGTTGAACGTTAGCGAATTTTGTGGCTAGTCGAGGCGGAGGTTCCCGCGCATAGCGGGACTGTGTAGGGGGTTCTCCAACGAAGAGTAGCCGCAAAAGGCGCCACGGGCAAGCCGAAGTTTTAGCCTCGACAGAGCACTAGGGCCGATCTACAATCATAACCGTGAGTCGGCTGGTACATACTGGCCGCCCACGCTCGTCCTCGATCTCTATGCGCCAAACATGTAACGTGCGGCCGATGCGCACAGGATAAACCGTGCCCTTCACCAGTCCCCCTTCGGATACGGAGCGCAGGTGGTTGGCATTGATTTCCACCCCCACGGCCGATTTTTTATTGATGTCGTCTAAGCAAAGGAGACTCGCTACGCTACCTAATGTTTCTGCTAGGGCCACACTGGCGCCACCATGCAAAATGCGCATAGGCTGCACAGTATGCTCGTTTACCGGCATAGTGGCAGACAGGTAATCATCCCCAAAATTGGTGAAGCGCATACCCAACGTATCCCCCATCGTGTTGGCGCCCATCTGGTGCAATAGTTCTATACTGAAAGGCTGCCGCCAAATCTTTGTCATAAATAGTCATTTGCTTTAGAAAACCTCAGGCGGCTCACATAGTTTGCGAAGTGCTCCGCAAAATCTACGCCGACCATATCAGCATTCTATCTTACCGTACCGAAAACCCTGCTCCTTATCAATAACCTTGCTCCCGCATTTATGCCAGCCTAAATACGGGTAGTGGGGTGAATGAATTAACAGAATGATAATAGTCCATTCACCAAATGGGCTGCGCAGCGCCGCTACCTTTGTATAAATACTACCAACCGATCACTGAGCTGGACACTTGAGTGCATCAGCCAATCAAATTCTTGTGATGAATACTTATAACATCCTCTTAGTATTCCTGCTGCTTTTTCTAAGCGCCAGCAGCAGCTGCGACAAAAATGAACCTATCCCCACGGACGAGCTGGAGGCTACTGGCATTGTAGGAAATTGGGAGATCCAATATCGAGAATTCGGCGGTATCAGTGATTCGAGGGTTCTTTGTTGTGAGTACATTGAATTCGCGGCAGACGAACAGCCAAACGACCTGGCAGGGACGTTCAGCACGAGCAGCCCTAATTTTCAAGGTGACGGAACATTTGTGCTGCATCCTTCTAATGGTGCTATTATACTCACGTTTAGCGAAACTGGCAGGCAGTTATCGCGCGTTTTTCAGATTTCCGAAAGCTTTCTTACTTTTACCTATCAAGAAAATGGTAACCCCGTAGAGGAAAACTGGAGGAAGGTGGATTAAACGCCGCTGTAAATTTGGTTTATAGCGGTTTAGCATAGCGTTTTACTCCAGGTGTGCTCGGAGCATCCAAGCCATTTTCTCGTGCTTTTCGAGTAGGCTGGTCATAAAGTCGGCGGTGCCAGCATCTTTATAGGTGTCTTCGAAAAGCTCCACGAGGGGGCGAATAAAACGAATAACCGCCTCGTGATCCTCCATCAGTGCCACAATAAATACGGTATTGGTTTGCTTAATTCCTCTGAGTTCAGAGAGGGACGAGAGGGCTAAGAACTCATTAAGGCTGCCGGGCGTGGTAAAGTCTAGTGCCCGGATACGCTCGGCAATTTCATCGATCATGAGGGAGAGCTGCGCGTATTGGCTCTCGAAGAAGAGGTGAGCAGCATGAAAATCGGCGCCTATTACGTTCCAGTGGGCGTTTCTGGTCTTGGTGTAGAGGATATACTCGTCTGCCAGTAAGCGGTTGAGCTGCTCGGTTATAAGCCTTCTGTCCGTTTTGGCAATGCCGATGTTGGTACGCATGCGGAAATATCTGAATGATAACTGCACATCAACAAAACAAGTATTCGCATAGTTCTGTGAGGGGACTATCAATTCTTCAAACCAGCCAAGTGTAGGTCTGCCGTAGGGATTAGCACCTCCACACGGGTACCACTAGCCCTGCCCTTTTCATCAAACAGATCAATTATTTTCACAGGTTCTTCCTCTGCCAGCTGTGGTTGTAGCAATTTAAGCCGGCTCAAAGTAATTTCCGTACCGCGCGACCGATGAGCCGCATGGAGCGGATCCCCGGCTTGTATGGCTGCTACTTTTTCTCGGCCTATCCCATTATCTGTGATAGTAGCTAAGATAGACGCATCATTCTTTAGCTCAAAGGAGATGTGAATATTCCCTCCTTTACGTCCTCTCAAGCCGTGTTCTATGGCGTTTTCCACGTAGGGCTGTATGATCATGGTCGGGACCCCCACAATGTCTTCTTCCAACTCATCATCCACTTCGATGGTATAGGCGAGTTTACCATCGAACCGCAGGTGGCAACTAATATCTAGATAATCACTTACGAAAGCGATTTCATCCTCTAGGCTGATATTCTCCTTGTTGGTGTATTCTAAGCTTTGCCGCATCAACATGGCAAATTTAGCTAGATATTTACTCGCTGTACTAGCATCCTTGGTTGTGATAAATGACTGAATAGAATTGAGGCAATTGTATAAAAAGTGAGGGTTCATTTGTGCACGAAGCGCATTGAGCTGCAAATGACTGGCCATCAACTTAAGGCGTTCTGCTTCCTTCTCTTTCGCTTCTGTCTGATAGAGCGTTTCCAACTCTTTGATTTTCCGATGATTGAGGTCTTCTTGGTGTTGCCACTGATAGTCCTCGGAGGCTAACTGAGCCTCATAAGCCGACTTAAAATCTTTTACCATCGCATGGCAATCTGCCAAATTGCGATAAACTTCCGATAAAATAAGCTTATCCCTAATGGCTCCTGCCAGATCCCGCGCTTCTTCTAAGAGCCTTATCCCCTCTGGGATATCCCCTTCTTTTACTTTTATCTGAGCCCGCCAGGTCGCTATGGTAGCCAAGTTCGATTGATAATCCTTATCTGCATTCTTAAAAAAAGTAGCCGCTCGCTCCAATAATTCCTCTGCTTCCTGAAAACGCCCCTGCTGGATGTAGCAATTCCCCAAGTTAGCATAAGCTGACTCCCTAGCGGAGCCGCTGGCGTCGTCGTCGTTTTCTAGGGATAAATTCAAATATTTCGCAGCGGCTTCGTACTGCCCCATAGACAGGTGCGCATTGCCTAGGTTCAGATAATACCAAGCTAAGCGACCAACCAAGCCTAAACTTTCGCAACGGTGGATGGCTCGCCGATAGGCCTCCTCTGCCTTATCGTATTCCTCCATTCGCTCATAGACGTTCCCTAGGCCTGCGTTCACTAGGGTGTAAAAATAATGGTCTTTTAAGCTCTCTTTGTCGTGCTTGCTCTCCAAATAGCTGTAAGCGTTCAGATACTTCTGTATGGCTTTTGAGTACTGCCCGGTTCGTAGGTGTATGCCCCCTTGTCGTGAAAGCAAACGCGCCTGAAGCTGGTCGTTGGGGAAGGTTTGTAGCAGGCGCTCGGCTTTGCTCAGTTGCCCCTCCGCTTCATCCTGCCGATCTAAATTGATCAGCGTGCCCGCATGATCTATCAGCGCATCCACCCGCTGCTGAATACTACCGTATTCTTCAATTAAATCGAGTGCATGCAAAAGCGCCGCTTCCGCTTCCTGAAAACGGTAGCCAATGTTATCGAGCGTGGATAGATGAAAGTAGTGTGACAACTGCTGATCGGGCAGCGGATGGTGCAGTAGTAGATCTGCCTGCTCTTTTAGCAAGACCCGCGCTCGCTCGGGTTGCGTATATACCAAATAATAAAGTAAGCGATCGATCAGGTCGATTCGTACGACAGCCGTGAAGGTAGAGCGGAGCTGTGCGCTCAACTCGCGTATAGTGCTAGTGAAATAATTCGGCGCTGCGGTCATATAATGGCGGGAGCCGCCGAAGAAAGGAATAAACAAAGCCCAGTGGAAAGGGCAAGGGAAAGCGCTCTTTTTACTCTGGCGTTACACCCCCACAATTGCGTCTGGTCCAAAAACCACCCCGCTTTCCACCTTTTACTTTGTCCATATCTGCCTTGTCGAGTGCCTTATTGTCTCGTCTGAGTTCTTCGATGGACTTTTTTTCTTTTTTTGACATGCTATTTAATTCGGAAGTTTTCTCGGTGTGAAAGTACTACTTTTATTCAACTTGCCAAGCTTTTTTTACAATCCACCTTGTAGTTGGCGCAATTTTTCCATAAAAGCTGGCCGGCGGCGCCGAGAAACCTCGATATTGATCCCGTCGTCCATGATCAGGTAGCCCCCATCGCCTTTAACAAATTTCTTCATGTAGTTGAGGTTGATAACATGCCGCTTGTGAACACGGTAGAAGTTGAATGGTCCCAACAGGTCTTCGTAGGCCTTGATGGTCTTAGAGGCTGTTATCCGCTGCCCGCCATCGAGAAAGATATGGGTATAATTGTCTTCCGCCTCAAAACGGATGATTGCTCTGATTTTCACAAAATGAATTCCATCTAAAGCAGCAATCGACATTTTTTCGAAAGCATTTGGGTGGTTGGTGTAGTTCTGCATCACCTCCAGCCGCTCTTCCGTTCGGCTCTGACGGCGAGGGTTGATTCTCGAAACGGCTGTGATCAACTGATCAGGATCGATGGGTTTCAGGATGTACCCAATCGAGGCATATTCACAGGCCTGTACCGCAAACTGGTCATAGGCCGTGACGAAAATAATATCGAAATCTATTGGGCGAAGCCTGTTGAGCAACTGAAATACCTTACCGTCGTGCAAGTTGATATCCATGAAGGCTATATCCACTTTCAGCGTAGGATCAGAAAAAAGCTCGTAGCCGCTTTCTACGCCATCTGCCGAGCCCACGATTTCTACATCGTCGCAGTGCTCCGCCAGCATACGCTGCAGGTTTTCTAGGCCTTTCTCCTCATCTTCGATAATTACAGCAGTTAGCATAAGTCCTATTTTTTGTTTGTGCTCCACAAAAGTACAAAAACTAAAAATATTCTCGCCTCCGATTGACGTTTAATCGCAAACCCAGTTGTAAATAAGTTGTATTCAAGCTCCGGCTACTGAGCTCCGAACGCTTCATCCGATCTAGAAAAACTCCTTCCACAAAGAGGTTGTGTCGTAGCATGTAGATGGCTTCCAAAGCTAGGAGGCGGTTGTCATAAGCCAAGCCCTGCCCTATTCGATTGCCAAAATCTGCGCTCCGCTCGGTGCTAGGCGTATTAACATTTTGCCCGCTCACCACGCCATTGTCTGGATCATCTTCCCCCTGCTCTATCCAATAAAGCCGCGCCTGCAACTGTAGCCTGGCTAGCGGCCTGTAAGACGCGGTGAAGATGCTTTCCTTAAAATTTGCGCCTAGCGGATGAGCCAAAGGCATCCCAAAATGGGTGTAGCTATTCAACCCCCCGTTGTGGGTATAGAGATAGGGCCTAGCTCGGTTGTACTCCAAGCGAAAATCAAGGGTGTTGATCCCGAAAGCATCCATGTACTGCAGACCGATTTGATAGGCCCACTTGTTGGCCCACCAGCCTCTGTTTTCCAAAAACAACTCGTCAAATTTGAACTCATCCAAAATAAACTGCCCATACAAACGCAGCGAAGGCAACTGATAAGCCGCATCCAAACCAATGAGTACATTGTCGGGGCTTCCTAAACTTCCCTCTACGGTTCGGTAAAAAATGACGGGATTGAGGTAAGCTAAATCAAAGCCAGCTTCCCTGCTCAATACGATCGCCTCAAAGATACCTAGCTGTAGGCGGTTTCCTATGTTCATACTCAAATGATGAGCTGCCAGATATTTCTTCACCAAAGGCGTATTCAGCCCTGTGCTTTGGAACGGTCCAGCCGTCAGCTCCGCAAAGAGATTTTGGTAGTGCAGCTTCCATACCCGCCAATTGAGTTGCAAAAAAGGGTAGTTGTTGCTAAAGTCACTCAGCAAAAAAGAGCGCTCCCCTAGCCCAATGCTCTGCTGCCCGTAGCCCGTCCGCACCCCCACATGCGGCGTGAGATCAAAAGAAAGATAACCCTGGCTATTCAGAAAATCAACTCCGCTCCTAATTCCAAAACCGCTGAAGTTTTTCACAAAACCTGCACCCGGCAGCGCGCGGTATCGGCTCCGAAAATCGCCTAGGTAATTGGGTAGGCTATTTTGTGTTTCCACGATCTGGAAATAGACAAACAAGCGCTCATCCACCCCCGCCCGCAGTTCTACCCCTCGGCGATTGTAGATGTAGTCTTCGGCATCGTCCTGCATTTTGCCGTAGCGAAAATCTAGTATGGGGTTCACACGCAAAAAGAAGGAAGGGGTATTGGTCTCTAGAAAATTAGCAGGGGTGGGATAGAAAAAATTAAACCAAGATCGCTTGCTCCTTCTGTAGCTTTCCGCTTGGGTAGCTTTGATGGCCATGCTGTCGGTGAGCCAACGCTGAGAGCGGTCTTTGTTGTCTTCCCCCAACAAGGGCAGTGCCAACCATTCATTGTTGTCATCGTAAGCATACTGCAGCCAGAAGCGATCTTTTTCAGAGAAACGATCGCCATACTTCGCCTCATAGGTCTTCAGTAAACGCACCAAATTGTTCCGATCCACCGGCTTCAAGCCCAGATGAAAAGCTGGCCGAGGAATATTTTCAAAGCCATAGCGCAAACTTAGTCGATCCAGTAATTCATAGGAGGGATGATCCATCGGCAATGGTAGGCCCTGCCCGCGCAGCGCCCCAAAGCTTGGCCATAAAAGTATTATCCCTAGCAGCAGCCCTAGAATAGGCGCCTTCGGCTGGGCTTTTTTTGAGTGGTATATGTACAACATAAGGGCAAAGATAGCGCTTTCGGCTAGTCCAACACGCTATTGAGCCGCCCACCAACGTTAGTACCAAAGAAACTATCAACTACATGCGCACTTACCTTTTCCTATTCGCTGGCCTGCTGTGTTTTAGCCTATGGGCACAGACCAATAAATCTACAGGTTTCGGCCTGGAAATTTATCCTCATTTCTCGAATAGCCGCCTACTCTCCGGCGGGCTGATCGGCTTTCGGGAAGCAGCCCGGATCGATTCCCTCGAAGGCGTCGCCCAAGGTTATGGCCTCGGTCTATTTTTCGAGCAAAAAGGAGAAAAAATGGGCTTCCAACTAGGGCTGCGCTACCTCTACACCGGCTACGATCGAAGCCGCGGCCCCCTCGATTTTAACCCCGGCCAGCCCAGCACAGGGCCAGATTTTTCCGCCCGTTTCCGCGCCCAGTTTATCGAAATCCCCTTTTACTGGAATTTCTATCAAGCCCTCAACAAAAAAACATCCTTCTTTTTCTCTCTTGGGCTAGCCAGCGGCATCCACCTCAAAAGCCAAACAGAGCAAACGATTTTCTTGCCCAACGGCCCCGAAACCAGCCTCGCTGAAACCAATACCACCTACCGAGGCTTCAACATCGCCCTGCTCACTGCCGTAGGTATCAGAACTGTCTTTTCCGAGCGCATCGCCGTCTCCCTACAACCCAATTTCGAGTATTGGCTGCGCGGCAACGCCCTCGATGATGAAGACCAACTCGACCGGAACCTCTACAACATCGGCCTACGGCTAGGGATTTGCCTGCTCCGATAGAACACGGCTCTATTAAAAAAATCTTGCTCCTGCGAGAGCCAAACTCGCTTTTATTCAATTGCGAATTAAAAATTACGAATTGCGAGGAAGCATTCCAGCTGCGCGCCGAAAAAGCAACGATTGTGCGCAAAATGCGGAGCCGTAGCCACGTTACGGCCCCACATTTCGCAGCTGCGATTTACCCCACGCTCGCTTCGCTAGCCGCCACGGCTGGCACCAACCAGTTGTATTCGTCTGCAATGCGGCCACTGCGGAGCCCATCTATGTATGTCTTCAAGAAAGGGCCTACGTGGCGCGACTCCACCGGAGGCAGCACCATCAGCTTATCTTTGTACTGGATTTCGGAGACATGGCTCACCACCGCAGCCGTGCCCGAGCCGAAGCACTCTTTCAGGCGACCAGCTGCGTAGGCCGCTGAAATTTCTTCTATATCCACCACTCTTTCGCTCACCCAATAGCCCTTGTCGCGCAAGATTCTTAGGAAGCTATCGCGGGTAATGCCCTTCAAGATCGCGCCATCGGTAGCGGGCGTCACCACCTCTTCGCCGATAACGAAAAAGATGTTCATGGTGCCCACCTCTTGCACCAAATTCATTTTCGAGCCGCCCATCCACATCACTTGATCAAAGCCTTTTTGCTGGGCTTGGTAGGCCGGCAATAAAGAGGCCGCATAATTGCCGCCAGCTTTGGCCTCGCCCGTGCCGCCGGGCACCGCGCGCACGAAGTCCTGCTCCACCAACAGGCGTACAGGCTTGGCGTAGTAAGGCCCCACTGGCCCTGTAAAAATGACGAAGCGGTAGGTCTCGGATGGGCGCACTCCGATGAACTCATCGGTGGCGAACATGTAAGGACGAATATAGAGCGCACTACCCTCTTGAGGCGGAATCCAGGCCGCATCCAAGGCAACCAACTCCCGCACCGCCGCTACAAAACGGTCTTCTGGGAACTCCGCCATCATCAAGCGGCGCGCACTGGCATTGATGCGCTGGGCATGCATCTCGGGCCGCATTAAAAGTGGCGTTCCATCCTGGTGTAAACTGGCTTTCATACCCTCAAAAATTGTCTGCCCATAATGCAAACACATACTAGCGGGGTGGATCGTGAAATGTCCGAAAGGCACGATGCGGTCGTCTTGCCAGCGGCCGTCTCGGTAGTCGCTCACAAACATGTGGTCGCTAAAGGTTCTGCCAAAAGGAATATTTTCAAAGTCGATACCTTTGAGGCGGCTTTGCTGCACGCGCTCCGTGTGGATGGAATAAGACATACGTTTTAATTGAATGGTTTCTTGGTTAGGAAGGCTACTGCTTAAAAGCGTGCGCAAATATAAGAAGTTTAACATTGGTGCAAGGAAAGAAATCACTTTAGCTTTTTGGCTCGCGCTGGAGCAAGGTTTACGCTTAAGGAGCAAGGATCTTGGCGAAAGGCGTAATGTTCAATTTTTAATGTGCCATGTTCAATGATCAAGACTACGGGAGGGCTTTCTACTTTCAGCTTTGTACTTTCGGCTCCCTTGCCTCCTCAACCATTAAGCCCCGTAGCGTGTTAGCCTTTGTTTGGGAGTGCGCTCTTATACATAGACCAATCAAAATACAGCAATGGAAACCAAACGCCAAAGGCAAATCGCAGAAACCATCAAACGACACTTCAGCCTTGTACTTCAATCGGAAGGCTCTTATATATTCGGCACACAACCCCTCGTTACCGTAACAGAAGTGAAAGTGAGCCCAGATATAAGCTTGGCTAAAATTTACTTGAGCATCTGGAATACAGACAACAAGCAGGCGGTGATGCTGATGCTGGAAGAGGAGCGGCAGCGATTGAAGCAAGCGATGGCTGGCAGACTGAAGAAACACTTACGCCGCTTACCTGAATTCGAGTATTTCGAAGACGAAACCCTCGATGAAATGTACAAAGTGGAAGCCCTCTTCGATCGGCTATATGCCGAAGACCAAATGCCCGCAAAAAGCGAAGAGGAGTAAAACAAAGCCCCCCAGCACAGCTCCTTTATTTGTAGAGTAGCAGCATAGCAGCGATCTCGGGATCGCCTCCTAGATCGGGGTTCCATTCTAGTAGGAAGCTGTGCTCTTCGTAGTAAGCAGAAAGCGCTTCTACCAGATACATCAGCGCCGTTCTGCGACGATTGGCCGCTAAATAAACCGCTACGGTTCCGTAGGCGATGGTCGGATCTTGGTATTTCTCTCTAGCTTCTTCGATGATTTCCAGGGCTTCTTCTTGTCGGCTTTCTGCTACCAAGAATAAAGCATACACCACGTAGGACTGGCTGGCATTATCGGGCATTTTGATAGCCTTCTCGAAGGCTTCCTCCGCTTGGTCTGTTTGCTCGATGGCGATATAGCAATGCGCTAGCCCCAGCCAGCAGTCGGAGGTGAAATGCCGGCATTTCACGGCTTTTTCGTAAGAGTGGATGGCCTTTTTCCACTGCTCCTCTTCCATGTAACACTCTGCTAGATGGCTGAAGCCATCAAACATATTGGGAGCCAGCTCAGTAGCTTTTTGAAAGTAAGACTTAGCTTGCTCGTTTTGCTCTAGTTTCTGCTGCGCACAGCCCATACGCATACAGGTTTCGTAGCTAAGCTCCGCCTCAGGCATTTCCAGAAAGCGCTCATAGGCGAGCAAACAATCGGGATAGCGCTCCAAATCGAAGAGGCGATCGGCTAGCTCTACGGCATAGTCTGCTCGGTCTTCATTGAGTGCCAGGGCATATTCTAAAGCATCCAGAGAGGCGGCCTCGTTCTGCTCTATATTATGGGCGAGTCCCAAATAAAACCAGAGTAAATCATTAAAAGGATCTTCCTCAAGTAGCTGTTGTAGGAGCGGTATGAGCTTATTTATCCGATCGTGGAAAACACTATTTTCAACGATTTCCGCCAGGGCTGCTTCTTGCTCGGGATCTAAGCGGATGGAAGTACAAAACTCTCGGAAAGCAGACTTGATGTTCCCCTCGGCTAAGTAGAGGATACCTTTGTAGTAGCACAAGCCACTTTTGTGTTCGTCGGTATCTACCAAATCGTTTAGTTCCTCGATTGTCCGGTAAGCCTGATCGCGAAGATGAAAGTGCACCAATACCTCTAGGCGAAGGATGAGGGCTTCCACGTCCGCTGGTGCGTAGGTGGCTAAGACATCGAGTGCCTGTAAGGCAGCCTCTTCTTGGGCATTGATCTTATGCAGCAGTGCTTTCCACTTATAGAATTCTGGCGTGAAGCGGTACTGAGCGATGGCCATATCTGCTACCGCCAGGGCGGTATCGAAATCTTCGAATCCGAAGTAGTAGGACAAAAGATCCTCAAAATCTTCCTGTGTAAGGAAAATGGCTTTGCCATGCTGACTACTTTTCTCAAAGCGCTCGGCGAGCTGTTTCAGCACTTGATCGCGCTGTTCGTTCCGGTGGTTACTCATACTTTATACCTCACGCTGGCTTAACTTCCTGAGCCATTGGCAAGCGCCTCGGTAAAAATACGTTTTTTAGGGGCAAAAAGTTGCCTTGGTGGCACAACAAATTTACTTTTGTTTTCCCTCTCATCGGTTTGCCCTTAGTCTTCCTTTCCGCCGCGTTGCATCCTGTTCACTAGCTGTTTGCGGAAGGTATGTTCGGCCTTGTCTAATAAGACCAGCTTGGTAGCCGGCACCAACTCCAGGAAGCTAGCCATAGATTTCCGCTTCAATTCCAGCATCTTTGCCTCGGTGGCTAGCCTATTTTCCAATAATTCTCTGGCTGCGGACTCCGTGAGGGCAAGCTGCGGATTTTCTCCATCCCGATAGACATGCGAGCGGTACTGCTGCTTGCGCAAGCGATGAGACTGTGCTTCGTACTCCCAGTAAACGGGGAAAAAGCGCTTGCTTTCTTCTGCTGTTAGTTGGAGTTCGGCTGTAATAAACTCCTGTCGCGCCAGGCGAATTTTTTCAAATCGCGATGACTCCGCCTCTGCCTCTACCTGGGCCAGCAGCCCCTTGGGTAGCCATAAGGATAGCGAGATAAGGATAGCAAAATATACATACTTGGTCATGGGAATCATCATTTTAATCATTAATAGCCAATAGTGTTTCTAGCTCAAATTCCTGAATATTTTCCTGAATATAAGCACTTAGATCTTCTTCGCTGAGCTGGTCTAATTGATTTTGCCAGCTAGCTTCCTGAGCAGTTGAGGCGGTGGCTGGCAGTAAGGCCTCCCCTTCGCTGCTAGCAGACCACCAAAACAAGAGCAGTAGGCTAGCTGCTGCTGCCCACCACCAGGTTTTTATCCTTCTAGCCTGGCTACCAGCCCGCATCAAAGGCCGAGGCTCGGGGGATTTTACTGCTACGTCTCCCGCTGCGATGCGCTTTGCCAATTCCTGAAAATAGGTGGCGTCGGGAGACTGCAAACCATCCCCTTTTTTTTGTAGGTGTGCTAGCCACTCGGGAAGCTGATCTTCCACTCCTGGTTTGTTATTTTTCATTTTGTAGCTGTGTAGTAATTTTTTTTACTGCCAGGTGGTAGCTGGCTTTTAATCCGCCTACCGAGGTTCCCAGCATATCGCTGATGTCTTGGTAGGGCATATCATCGAAATAGCGCAAGTTGAAAACCAAACGCTGTTTGTCAGGCAAAGAAGCAAGTGCTACGAGCAGTTTTTTCTGTGCCTCGTCTCCGTCGAAATAGTTTTCAGCTTTCAACTGGCTGGCTACCCATTGGCCTTCTTGTTCTATGTCTAGTGTTTGCCTTCGTCTCCGTTGTTCTATCCAGCTGAGTGATTCGTTGGTTGCAATTCGATACAGCCAGGTGTATAGTTTGCTATCCGCTCTGAAATTCTGCAGGCCTTTGTAAACCTTGATGAAGGTATTCTGCAAAACGTCGTCCGCATCCGCCTGAAGCGTTACCAGGCGCAAAATGTGTTTATGCAATGCGGGGCCATAAGTAGCTACCAACTGCTGGAAGGCAGCGTCTTGAGTGGCTGGATCGCTTAGCATGGGCTGCCAGTCCGCTTCCTTCATATTGGAAATAGCAATCGTGATAACTGAATCATTTGAGTACACTTTTAAGACCAACAATTTACCCAGAGGTTTAATATGACCGTCTTCTAAGTGCTATTTATACGTTTTAAGCTAGCTTTGCGTTAGCATTTGGTAGGTATTAGGTACCTCTTGCTGCTTTACTTTACCTCCATAGTTATTCTGCGGATCTGACAAAATGGTTCTGCATCAAACCTACTCCATGATTAGATTTTTCAGCTTTTCACTCCTCCTTCTTTCCTTATCCACCTCGCTGTGTGCTCAGGCACTCTACACGGTACAGGTGGGTACTTTCATGGATATCCGCCACGCCGACTTTGATGAGCTGCGGCCGATCGGTTTTGTCTTTGGCACCCCTATGGAGGGCAACATCACCCAAGTTTACCTGGGAAACTACACAGATATTGGCCGCGCGGAGGCCGTTGCGAACCAACTGAAAGCAAGAGGCTTTAAGAATGCCGTCGTGTTACAAAGGCCCACTGCTGCCAGCCAGCCCGTGGTTATTATACAGCTCAGCACCCAAAATTACAGCAAACGAATCGAATGGGAAACACTCGAAAGAGCGGGTAATATTTTTGTAGAAAATGATGACCAACTGCTGAAAATTGCCAGCGGTATTTACCCAGATATAGCCACAGCTCAAGGGCTGCTTCCCAGTGTAAAAGCCCTAGGCTACCCCGATGCTTTTGTCAAAACCATTGACCCCGCCAGGCTCATTCCTATTGGCAGCTTCGAGACGGGAATAAAGAAGCCGCTTATCCCGATCGACCTCACACAAAAGACACCCGAACCACAGGCTACGGCAGCTGTTGTTGCTCCAGCGCCTGCCCTCTATGGTAGCCCACAAGCTACAGGAAGTGCGCTAACGGCCAGCAGCGCCACCGCAGCGAACTTACCCGCTATCCGCAGCCGATTTAAGCGCGAGAGTGCTACCAAACTACAAACCTTACTAAAAGAAAAAGGCTACTACACGGATGCCATAGATGGTTATTACGGTAGTGGCACCGCGGCGGCCTACCAGACCGCCTGGGACAATATGGAGGAGTTGCAGATGTTCCACCTTTTGCGCGCAGCCCTGCAACCAAGCCAGGAGGATGTGATCGCTCGGTGGCCAGAAATTAGTCTGCTACTCAGCATCGCGCAGCAGCTGAGCGCTGGCCGCCAGGACGACCGCCTGCTGGAAGAATATACTGCCAACCGCCTGGCACTCGTCAATCGTCAGGAACCTGTAGGCACCGTGGCTGCTACCCGATCCAAGAACTGGGAAAGCACCTTATGGAACAACGTCAACATTTGGGCCACCGAAGACCCGCTGCATGCTCGCTTCGTTAGTGCCTTTCGGTTCGCCTATTACCAGAGTGAAGTCCGTTTAGAAGACCATTACATGGACCGGGGCCTCCCCAGCGATGCCGCCAAGGAATTAGCAGTGGCTACTTTACAGAATTTACTCGGTGGCTACCTGGTTCGCTTTTTATAGCTTTGATTTATTCTTCCTCCATACTAGCCCGCTCGTCGGTATCCAGGCGGTTGTCACTTACCATGCGGAAGAGGATATCTTTTAGTTCCACCAGCCCTTCTCCTGTAACAGCTGAGATGTACAAGTAGGGTACGTCCTTAGGCAAGCTGGGAGCCAGCAAGGCTTTGAGGCCTTCATCCACCAGATCGGCCTTGGTGAGGGCCAGGAAGCGGGGTTTGTCTAGTAGTTCCGGGTTGTACTGTGCTAGTTCGTGGAGCAAGATACGGTACTGTTCCGCGATGCTATCGGCATCGGCTTGGATACAGAAAAGTAGCGTGGCATTCCGCTCAATATGCCGGAGGAATCGATAGCCCAGGCCTTTTCCCAGATGGGCATCCTCAATAATACCGGGTATATCGGCTATCCCGAACGACTGCCCATCGCGGTATTCCACGATGCCAATGCTAGGTGTGATGGTAGTAAATGGATAGTCACCAATTTCGGGTTTGGCTGCGGTTAGGACAGACAGTAGGGTAGATTTGCCAGCATTAGGAAAACCCACTAAGCCTACATCTGCTAGTACTTTAAGCTCTAGGATACGCCAACCTTCCACGCCTTCCTCCCCAGGCTGTGCGTAGCGGGGTGTTTGGTTGGTGGATGTTTTGAAATGGGTGTTTCCCTGCCCGCCTCGGCCGCCCTTGGCCAAAATTACCTCTTGGCCGTGGGAGGTGATTTCGAAGAGGAACTCCCCGCTCTCGCCATCACGGCAAATGGTGCCCAGCGGTACATCCAACACGATATCTTCGCCTTGCTTGCCGAAGCTTTGGCTGGCACCGCCACCGCCGCCTTTTTCTGCCTTGATATGCATCCGGAACTTAAAACTCAGTAGCGTCCATAAGTTCCGATTACCCCGCAGGATGATATGACCGCCTCGGCCACCATCGCCGCCATCCGGGCCTCCTCGTGCATTGTATTTCTCTCGCTTTAAATGCGCAGAACCCGCACCGCCGTGGCCGGCTGTGACGTGGATTTTAACATAATCTACAAAATTCTGCTTTGGCAAGAGATTTTATTTTAAGAATTAATTGAGCATTGCTCAAACAAACTACACTGCTCCTGCACGAGGTGCCAGAACAATCGTTCGCGCCACTAGCTTAATCCATCAAGGGAGCGATAACGGCTGCCAAACGCTCGGCAATCTCGTCTATCGTGCCCAAGCCGAGTACTGTGGTAGATAGCTCTTGGGCGGCGTAATAGTCGAATACAGGGCTGGTCTGCTCCCGAAAAACACTGATCCGGTTGCGGATGATGCTCTCGTCTTGATCATCGGCGCGGCCACTATCTTTGCCCCGCTCTAGCAGCCGTGCTACTATTTCATCATCGGGTACATCTAGTAGAACCAACTGGCTGACGCACTGCCCACTTTCGTTGAGGAAAGCATCCAGTGCCTCCGACTGCGGAACGGTGCGCGGAAAGCCATCAAAAATATAGCCTGGCACATCGGGGTTGGCTAGCACTTTGTTGCGCAGCATACCCACCGTGACGCTATCGGGCACCAACTCGCCTTTGTCCATATAGGAGCGGGCCTCGATCCCCAGCGGAGTATCGTTTTTTAGCTCATAGCGAAACAGATCGCCGGTGCTGATTTGCAGCAAGCCGAACTTTTCTTCTAAGATTTTTGCCTGGGTACCTTTGCCAGATCCTGGAGGGCCAAATAGAATAAGATTGAACATAAATAAGTTGAAATGCTGGTTGGTTTTGGTTGAGGGAAGGGCAAAGATACATAAATATTAGCCCACTCTTGTTTTTTTGGCAAATCAAGCGGCATTAAGCGAACATTTTTTGAGCTAGTTTTCCTACCTTCGGGTGTGTTTTCCTTAATATACCTACGCATGTGTACAAAAAATTACCTCTTTTATCTCTTTTTTCTACTGCTGGGCAGCGATCTGGCAGCACAGTGTTACTCCACCCGCTCGCTGGCAGACCGTTTATCGGAAAGCGAAGTGGTAGTGACCGCTACGGCGCTGGGGAGTACTACCTTCTACGACGACCGAGGCCACATCGCCACACGGCATCAGCTGCGGGTGTTGGAAATATGGAAAGGCCAAGGCATAGCGGATACCATTGATTTGGTAACCCTTGGCGGGCGGCTACAGGAAGAAATGCTGGTGGTGAGCCCCATGATCAAAGTAGCCACTGGCGAGCTAGGTGTTTTCTTGCTCCGCAAAAAAGCGGGCAGTTTGGGGACATCGCAGGGCTTGCAGGGTAATCGCCTCAGTGATTTCTACCCCACCTCCGCCATTGCTTCCAAGATTGTCATCGATACTTTATCGAACAAAGCCTACGACCAGAATCATATCTTCCCCAGCCTCGATCGTTTGGCCGGGCAGCTCAGCGCGCAGCTGGGAGCGCCACAACGGTTGAAAAACATCACTGCTGGGCCGCCCCGCCCCACAAGCCAAGGTCGCAGCATGATGCCCAGCATCACTTCTTTTTCGCCCACCACCATCACGGCGGGTAACAACCAAGTACTCACTATCAATGGTAGCGGTTTTGGTAGCAGCCCGGGCACCGTATTTGTCGATAGCCCAGACAATGGCCCTGGAGGGGGCTTTGCCTCGCTACCTAGCCAAGCGATACAAAGCTGGTCGGACACAGAAATTATAACCATTGTAACCGATGAAGCAGGCAGCGGCAGGATAGCGGTGCAAAACAGCAGTGGTCAGTTTGGCACTTCCACCAGTGATCTTACGGTCACCTACGCCGTTTATTACTTCATTGATGGATCGGGAAATCTGATCAACACTAGAATAATCGACGATGCTGCCGATGGCAATGGTGGCTATACCCTCCTAACTAGCTCCAGCACGGCCAACAATGGCGTGAGTTTTACTGATCACAGCGCCGCCATGACTACACTCGAGCGCAGCATCGGCACCTGGCAGAACCAAGCCGGCTACGGCATCTATGCTGGCGATGGCTGCGGCACCACCAACATACAAATCCCCGCAGACGATGGCACCAATGTAATTAGTTTTGACAACAACGCTTACGACCTAGATACCGAAGCGGGGGCTTCTGTGGCGGGTGTCGCTTTCAATTACTACCGGCAATGTGGCTCCTCACAATTTGAGATGACTGAAATAGACATCATCATGCGGCGCAATGGCAACCCCAACGGCATGGGCGGCAGCATCAATTGGTATTTCGGCACCGGCCCCGCTGGCCCCGGGCAAGCCAGCTTTGAAGCCGTGCTACTACATGAAATAGGGCATACCCTACAGCTCAACCATGTGAACGACAACACCCAGTCTATGTATTACCTCAGCAACGGGGCGAACCCCGTTACTAGCCTGGGAAGTAGTGATTTAGCGGCAGCAGCTTACCTTCAGGATCTTGCTCTGGCCTATAATCCGCCTGTGATCAATTGTGGGCCGGGCAACGATTTCAACTCCCCTAGACAATACCAAGGCTACCTGCCTAGTGAAGACTGCCTGGGGGCTTTGCCCGTCACTTATCTGTTTTTTGATGCCAAACGCCAAGGGCAGCAGGTGCTACTGGATTGGGCTACGGCCTCCGAAGAAAACAATGCCCGCTTCGTGGTGGAGCGCTCGGATGATGCGCGGCAATTTCAGCCTATTGCTACCCTCCTTGGCTCCGGCAGCAGTCGAGAGAACCAATACTATCAGCTACTGGATGAGGCTCCGCTGGCTGGCACCAATTATTACCGCCTGGCCCAGATCGACTACGATGGCAGCACCGCCTACAGCGATATTCGCAGTGTTCGCTTCGAGGCAGACTTTAGCCGCTCCCCAAAAATCTTCCCCAATCCCGCCCAAGCGTTGATAAACGTTCAGGTGGGCAGCAGTTCCCAAACTAGAGTCTGGCAGTTGCTGGATAGCAGCGGCCGCCTGGTTAAAACCGGCCAGCTAGCTGCTCACGCAAGCCAAGCCGCGATCCCTCTGGAAGCCCTCCCCAGGGGTGTGTACTGGTGGAAATTGGAGGGGGAAGGCGTGCACAAAATTGTAAAAAAGTAGTCATCGGATAGTAGTAGTTATCGGACAATTTGGAATTGTCCGATAACTACTACTGTTTTAAAAAGTAAAGTTAGCCCTGGCAAACACATTGCGTCCCGGCGCAAAAATTGGGTTGCTTGTGCCACGTACCGAGCGGTTGAGGTGCTCGTAGTAGTTTTCATCGAGGAGGTTATTCACACCTACGCTAAAAGAAAAGGCTTCGCTGATCTGGTAGCCTACTTTCACGTCCAGCAGCGCGAAAGAAGGGGTGGGGGTTTCGCCAAATTCGCGGGAGATTCTCGACTGCTCGGCTACATAGCGGAAAAGCAATTCTGGCCGCAGCCGGTTCTTGAGGTAGCTGCCGTAGAGGCTATAACGAATATCGAAAGGAGCTATTTCCGGTAGCGGCTCCTCCCGCTCCAAATCTTGGGCGTGGGTATAAGCCAAACTCAGGCGATGCCCCAGGCCCGCTACCAAGTCCTGCGTCCAGCTTATTTCAAAGCCCGTTTTGAAGGCTTCTGCAATATTCACATATTGGCGCACACCGGGGCTGGCGGGCAGTCTGGGGGTCAGGCTCGTGTCAATCACCGAAGAGATATAGTCCTGCAGATACGCCGCGTACACATCTACTTCCAGCGCTGATTGATCACTGATTTTCCATGCTAATGTGATGTCCAATTGGTTATTCACTTCGGGCGCTAGCTGGGGGTTACCGAGCATTTCAAAGGGATCTTGCCCCACGGGGAAGTAATTGATGAAGCGCTCCGTGAGGTTGCCGCTGCGTTGTGCTCTGGCCAACCATAGACCGAGTGTTATTTTGGCACCTAAGCGTTTTTGTGCACCGAGGCTGAAGCTAGGATTGAGTTGGGTGATATTGGTTTGGGCGTTCACCTGCGTAAACTCGCTGGTGGGGTCATTAATATCCGCTTGGTTGGCTTCCAGTCGGGCTGATACCACATAGTCCCATGTTCCGCCTTGTATTTGGTATTCGGCAAACAGGCCTATTTTGCTAATTTGGCCTTCCTGCCAAGCATTGTCCTCGAAGACCCGACCAGCCATAGGGCCTAGCAGGAATTCGCGCACGCGCGTGCCCGCCGCACCTTCCACCCGCAGATCGGCACCCGCATAGAGCTTGGCCTTTTTAAGCAGCCAATTGCCCTCGGTTCTGCCGCCCTAGTTGTAGGTAGTGGCGGCGGTTTCGGCATTGAGCATTCGCGGGTTCAAGGGCTTCAGTCCGTTGTTCATCAGGTGATCTACAAAAGAACCAAAGAGCGTAGTGTTCCAGCTTTGCAGTTGCTCGCCGCCGACCAAAATATCGTGGCGGGCGCTGAATAGCCAAGTATCATCCACACGCAAGTCCATAGGCAAGGCAGGAAAATCGGCGTCTCGCGCCCGATTATACAGGGCCGATAAGCGGATTTCCTGATTCGCAGCCAGCTTAAAACCCGCGTTGACACCATAGCTTCCCCGACTAAAATCAGCCTGAACATCGTCGCCATTACCCGCTTGGTAATCATTGCCTTCCGACCAGGCTGCAAAGAGACTAATGTCGTATTTCTCGCCACTAAAGCCTAGTTGCCCCTCGCCGCGCAACACTTCGCCATTGCTTTCGTAAGCCGATGAAAGGCGACCATACAAGCTCGGCTCCGCATTAAAGCGCAGCTTGGCAGGGATGAAATTGATCGTAGCGCCTAAGCCCGCTCCAAAGCGCAGCGCATGGGGCCCTTTCAAAACCTCAATTCGATCCATCATATTCGGCGCCATCTGGCTGGTGGGCGGATCCATGCGGTTGGGGCAGGCCGCTGTGGCGCTTTGTGCTCCGTTGAAAACCACATTCAACTGATCATTTTTGAAGCCCCGAAAGACAGGATCGAAGCCATAGTTACCCCCTTTCCGAATGCTATTGAAGGCCGGTAGCTGGTTGAGGATGTCGGCGGCATCGTGTTCCATGCGGTCTGGGTAGGCGATGCCGATTTCATCCTGAGGCTGCTGCCCTCGGTAGCGAACGCCAATAACCGTGGCGGGATGTAAACTCCGTGTGCTAGTTTTGCGAGCATACTGCCCAGTCTGTAATGCTTGTTGCATAGCGGCATCATCCAACAACCAGCTACCGTAGGCGAGGTGCGAAATCATCATGGCTTCACCAGCCGTGTAGCGGAAAAGAATTCGGCCCTCTTCATCCGAAATGCCCTTTTGGTTGCCATACACAAAAGTAGCTTGCACAATTGGCAGGCCATCTGCTTGGTCTAGCAAGCGGAAGAAAGAAGTCTCGGCTTGTGCCAAGAGGCTGCTAGCTATCCACCAGCAGGCAAGGAGTAATATATTTCTGAAATACATAGTTGCTTTTTTTGAAGGAAAAGCAGCCAGATTAGATTAGCCTTTCCCCTATGAAGGTTGCTTATATTCATGATGGCTGGCGCAGGAGCCGTGCCCAATCGAAGGAGCAAAGTTTTTTTGATCAAAACCGCTCATCTTGCATAAATTCCCAATCGGTCAGGGTATGTAAAAAGGCGATGATGGCTTCTTTCTCTGTTGTGCTAAGTGGTATTCCGTTCGCTAGTTCTGGCGCGAGTGTTGGAGAGCTTTGTATGCCATGGCTGTAATGATCTAAGACTTGATATAGATCCTCAAAACGGCCATCGTGCATGTAGGGTGCGGTGCGGGCTACGTTGCGTAAACTGGGTATTCTGAATTTACCAAAATCAGCTAATTGGCCGCTAATAGCCGCTCGGCCTTCATCGGCTGGCTCGGCATCTAGACCATTGTTGGCGTAAGATTGGTTGGTAAACAGTGGTGCTTCGTGGCAGTTAGCACAATGGGTAATAAACAGTTGTTCGCCTAGCTGTTCTATTTCAGTAAAAGTGGCATCATTTCTGCCCAGTACCACATCGTCGTATTTGGCTCTATCTGAAATTAAAAAATTGCTGTGTTGCGCAAAGGCTTTGAGTATCCAGCTGGAAGTAATGCTATCCACCTTAAATGCTTCCCGAAACATGCGACGATAGTCTGCGTCCGCTTGTAGCTTTTGCACTACATTAGACAGCGTTTCGCCTAGTTCAACGGGGTTCTCGATAGCATTCAGTGCCACAAAATCTAGGTGAGCCACACCACCATCCCAGAAAAACTCTCTGTAGAATGCTAGGTTGGCGATTTGAGGTGTATTCCGAAGTCCTGTTTGGTCCCCTACGCCCACACTCAAACGATGTTGCGGATCAGCAAATGCCACGGCTTGCACATGACAATTACTGCAAGCGACACTACCATCCACCGAGAGCCGCGGATCATTAAAGAGCTTTTTACCCAGCTTTACCCCCGCCTCCGTTATAGGGTCGCGATCAAAATCGTAGGTTGGTGCAGGGAAATGGGGTGGTTGGTGAAAAGTATAAGGGTTTTGAGGCAGGGGCTCATCCATTCCACAAGCCGTAAAAAAAAAGAAGCCTAAACCCCAAATCGCTAGCTTAATACCGTGTTGCATACATGCTGGATTGAAAAATTAAAAGACGCTGGAGCAAAGCCAGAGCTGCTCCAGCGTCTTCAAGCGGACTTATTCGTGAATGTGATCGAAGCGGAAAGCCGCCGCCGCGTTGGTAGCCAAGTCGCGGCTATCTACCGGGCGGTGAACATTGTTGTTGCCTCCAAAATCATACTGCACGGCAGGCCCGTCAAAAATGCCCGCCACATCAAATTCCAAGTGTACACGGGGTGCACCATGGCTGTGGCCGCCATCGCTGTGGCCTTCTACCTTAAGATGGCCATCAAACTCCAAGGTAATTTCCTTGACGTTATTGACGAAGGCAGTTGAACCAGGGATATCTTTCCATCCACCAATGTGTGCTACCAAGCCATTGGGCATATCCGGATTGATAAGCTCTCCGTTCGCACCGCCAGCAGCGGCAGAAGATTGCCCCTCAAACTTCATGGCAACATAGCCCGAGTTCCAGTTCCAGAACATCCGGTTGGTCGCAGGATCCAACACACCACCAGCAGCGCCTTCCAACACGCCCGTGCTATCTACACCTAGCGTAAAAACAATGCGGTGATACTCCCCTGCGGGAACATCTTTGAGTTCCACAACCTGGCTAGCAAAGTCGGCCTCGTCAATGAGATAATAGCCTTTGGAGGTGGTGGCGTCCACCTTCATTTCATCCTCGAAAACCAAGCCATCGTGGCCCTCTAGGCGGATACCACTAATGAAATAGCGCAGCAAGCTTACGTTGAATTCCTGTCCCAAAGCATTGGTGTAGGCATAGTTGCTACTGCCAACGGGCTCCAAAGAAAAGCCGCGCTGGTTGTCGTTGGGGCCAAAGACGTTATCGAACTCCACTTCGACATTGCCAAAAGCGGGCTCTTGCATGTTCGTATCATCGTCTTTGCTACAAGCAGTGATGAAAAGCACGGCCAATAAAGCCGCGAAAAATGAAAGCTGTTTCATAATTAAAATGATTTTCCTGATGACCAACAAGTGTTTATCAGTTAGCCATCAGATGGTTAAAAAATAGTTATTGTTTCTGTTTAAAAGAGATAGTAGACCTCCGCCGCCAAGCGTTCTTTGGCTGCTACCTCTCCGTTGGCATATTCATTCCGAATGGGCGAACTAGCCGATACGCCCGCCGTGAAGCGAGTAAAGCGAAACTGTAAGCCCGCCCTAGCAAGTATCGCGCTACCGCCCGTACCATATACTCCATTACCAGAGCGGCTCTTGTTGACATTGGTATGCTCATACTGCATGCCCACAAAAGGCACCCACCTGCTTAGTTTGGCCAAGGAGAACTCGCTGAATACATTCAAGGACAAGCGTTGCTCGCTACCAAAGCGGTAGTCTGTCTCGGTTTTCCCATACCAGCGTCCCTCGCCTTGCAAAGCCGCACCTAACCGACGACCATTCACCGCCAGTAAAAAATGTGGGCTAGCCGCCAAAGCCCCCCGCCCTGGCGAAAAATTGTCCGGCAAAAAGAAATCATTTAACGGCCTCGGCTCGTAGCGCCCCAAAGGCAAGGCCGCAGCCATTCCCACTTCCAAATAAGTGGATAGCTTGCTGCCATTGGGCTTACTCTGCAACAAAACATAGCTCAGCCCCAAATTGAGATCGTTGAAGCCCGATAACTCCTGAACGCCCGCCAACGGCCCATCCCGATGGTTGACGACGTAGCCCTGACGAATATCTACCCGCAGGCGCGGATGAATACTAAACCTAGCCGCTAAGCTAATGTTATGAAAAGCATCCTCTGTGCCTGTTGGCTCGCCGGAACTGTATAAGCTCCGAAAACCTGCATATCCATATTGCCAGCCGACAAAGTTGGTGCGATAGATACCTAAGAGGCCAAATCCGCCACCGCCCACTCCACAGCCACAGGCATCACAGCCATATACAGCAGCAGGCGCAAGCAGGCATAGCCAGCAAACCAAGATGAAATTCTTGAACATCCTAAAAAAATTGATTGAAGTAAAGTTGGTTACCACAGCCCAAATGGAAATTTCCAATCAAAGTCCAGAAAGGACAAGAGCAGTGGGCGTCTCGCGCAGGAGCAAGGCTGAATCGGAAGGAGCAAGCATCTTAAGAAACATGGCTCTTTTAGGTCAAGCCTTGCTCCCGCGTGAGCCATCATCTTAATGTGTCGTGAAAAACCCGTTTCGATTACCACAGAGGCGCGCAAAGGAGCTGCGACACGCTCCGGATACCCAGGATGATTTTTTGCTCCGCTGCACTTGGAGAAAGATCCGTACTAGGAGATTGGGAGACCTCTGAGCTTCAATCGAAAGAATAAGGAGCGGCGCTAAAATCTAGGCTCCGAGCGGAGTTAGATAAGTGGCAACACACCTTGGATGAACTTTCGCCCGCTGCGCCCTCTTGGCAACTAGGAGGTTGCAAGACCTCATGAGCTCCGAACGAAGTGCTGGCCTCCGCATACGAAGCCTTCCCTGATTCGTATGCGTGGGAGGAGTGCTTTACGTGTACGAATCTTTTTGGAAGCTTCGTAAACGACAGCTTAGCCTTTCTCTTAAATGATAATGCTCAGTGTAAGCCTCGCGCCCTAGACGGCGGGCGGATGAAAGACCCCGCTGCGGTGGGGGGCACCACTTAATAGGTTGTAGGCAAAGTTTTTGGCTGGCAGCATCTTGGCTGACCGATCCACGGCTACCCCTGGGTTAAAAATGCTTGGGCAGAGCGTTGTGAGCAGCAAAGGCAAGCGCAATTCTCTGCTAGGCGCAGGCGCTTCTTCCTCTGTGGAGCCATCTAGGCTCGCCAGCACAATCTCCTGCAAGACACATTGGCCGCCACACATCAAAGTTGGCTCAAAACGGTTAATACAGCGATTGGCAGCAATGTCTTGCCGCTGCGCATAAAACCATCCCATGCCCAGCGGAAGGCTGAGCAACTGCAGGGTCAAGATGACCAAGAGCGGAATGGCTAAATGAGACTTTTTCACCGCGCAAAGATAGCGCTCATTCCCGAAAAGAGCAGCTTAAAAAACAAGCGGCCCAACTTTGTGACGCGCGCTTGACATTTGCGAATTCTACGGGAAGCTTCACAAACGGAGAGGCTATATCCTGTAAATCCTGTCTAAACCCGTCAACATCAAGTTCGTAAATCCTTTCGAAAATATGCGCAATTCGATTTCATCTGCGTTTCCAAGCGGGGTATCTACTAGCGAAGCCCTCCCGAGTTCGCCAGCGTGAAGTATGGCCTTCGTGCGGTATGGCTTTGCTATTTGCACCACAGCTCTAAGGAGCATTCGCCGCGCTGCGCTGGCGAACGACCTTTCGACTTCGCTACTTCGGCTACGCTCAGCACAAGTCTGTGCGGCGCGCCTCCAAGCAGGCTACGGAGCTTTTGGCCTCGAACAAAGTACAAATACAACCGAATACCAGCCAAAATACACCGATCCCTAGCAAAAATACACACAGCAACTACAAAGCGTTGTTAGTTTTTCCACATTTTACACATTTTTTCCACATTATCCACATTTTACACATTTTGAATATTTTTGTTAATTTATTGATTTTCAATTTATTGCAAACAAATCAGGTGCACTTATCCACAATTTGTGGAAAACCCAAGTGGTCAGGCTACGACAAAAACTCCTATATTGCACTCTCGAAGCGATAGGAGTACATTTTTTCGTCTTCTACTTACTGATATTACGTTTTTAAAAAGCCAGGGCAGTTCTATCTGTTTCGTACAGCGCAACTGCCTTGGCTCCTTCGCTTCGGCACGACCACACTCAAAAAGGCAGCTATAAACGACCAAGTACAGCGGGATTGATGCCCCCACCGTGCCTTGTTTTTTACTGCCTACCCAAAACCTGATTAACCACCAACGGGCGGTATGTAAGCACCCTTGTTCTTACCACTGCGCCCCATTTATTTCACTCGTACCAATAAAATAGTTGTAAGCATGAATGCACCAATTGAACCAATCCTTCGCGAAAACCCTAACCGCTTCGTCCTCTTCCCTATCGAGCACAACGACATTTGGCAATTTTATAAACTCCAAGAAGCTTGCTTCTGGACAGCCGAAGAGATTGACCTAAGCGCCGACCTCAACGACTGGAGCCATAAGCTCAACGACAACGAGCGCTACTTCGTGAAGCACGTCTTGGCTTTCTTTGCCGCCAGCGATGGCATCGTGAACGAAAACCTGGCCGAAAACTTCGTCGCTGAAGTCCAATATACCGAAGCCAAGTTCTTCTACGGCTTCCAGATTATGATGGAGAATATCCACTCCGAAACCTATAGCCTCCTGATCGATACCTACATCCAGGACAAAAAGGAGAAGGAATACCTCTTCAACGCCATCGAAAACATGGACTGCGTGAAGAAAAAGGCCGACTGGGCCCTGCGCTGGAT
>DAITME010000016.1:0-3924 GCA_036835305.1 Lewinella sp. | reverse complement strand
AGCACCGTTGAACTAGACAACCTGGCCGCAGAAACCGCTGCCAGCATGAGCACCATCCACCCGGATTATGCCCTGCTAGCAGCCCGCATCGCGATCTCCAACCTCCATAAGGAAACGGATAAGTCCTTCAGCCAAACCATGGAGGCCCTCTATAATTATGTAGATCCCAAAACCGGCGAGCAAGCTGGGCTGATTGGCGACGATACCATCGCCGTGATCCGCAAGTACAAATCCAAGCTCGACGCTGCCATTATCTACGATCGGGATTTTGATTTCGACTACTTCGGCTACAAAACCCTCGAGCGCAGCTACCTGCTGCGCATCAATGGCCGCGTGGTGGAGCGCCCCCAACAGATGCTTATGCGCGTAGCCGTCGGCATCCATGCCGACGACATCCCCAGCGCCATCGAAACCTACCAATTGATGAGCGAAAAGTGGTTTATTCACGCCACGCCTACGCTCTTTAATTCCGGTACGCCGAAGCCGCAAATGAGCTCCTGCTTCGCAGCAGGCACTCAAGTCTACACTGTAAATGATGGCCCGAAAAACATCGAGGACGTCCAGATAGGGGATCTCGTCATCACCCACAAAGGAAATATAAAGCCCGTTGTTCAGCTACACAAGAATCCGCTAAACGACCGACAAATGTACCGCTTGAAAGCATTCGGTACACCTTCCCTGAAGGTAACGGGCAACCATAAATTCTGGTCGGTAAGTTCGGAGCAGACCCATTGGAAAGAAGCACCTCAGTTCAATTCCGTAGAATACCTTCGCGTTGGGGACTACATTGCCATCCCCAATAAAAAGGAGGTTTATCACCGCCCTACCATTGACCTGGCTAAAACGCTCCCCAGCGAATACGCCAGCATTCTGCTCGAATATGAAGTGGACGATAACACGATCCAGCCCATCTCCGTTTACGAGCGCGGCAGCAAACTGAATGCTACCGACGAAAAAGTGATGATTCGCCGCAAGCATACCCCAGTCAACCGAGCGGTAAAAATCGATGAAGATTTTGCGGAGTTAATAGGCATTTGGCTAGGCGACGGGCATCTGATGACAGGCCGCAACGCCGCTAAAACACAGCATTTCGTACGTGGCATCGGCTTTACGGTCTATCACGAAGCCTACGAGATGATTGATAGAATCTGTAAGCTTTGCGAAAAAGTGTTTGGCATTGCCCCTAGTGTATCCCAGCCTAATTCAACGAATACAGTCAACATTCACCTCAGTAGCCACGTAGTAGGCGCTTGGGTGGAGAGTAAGTTTGGAAAAGGCTTTGCAGGCAAACACTTATGGAAAGAGATGTTCCGCTGGGATCAGCCCATGGTGATTGCCTTCCTACAAGGCCTCGTTAGCGCGGATGGCTGCGTAACACAAGCAGGCGACGTACGGGTCACCATGGCCAATGTAGGTTTAGTGAAATCTATTTTCGCTATGGCGCGCAACCTAGGTATCGATCTCACCTACTCCGCAGCTCAGACCCTAAAGCGGGGTGCAACCACCAAAACCGCCCGAATCAACCTACCAAAACAAACGGTAGATCTGACCAAAATCGTGAAACTCTACAGAGATGATCGCTTAGATCGCATGAAGGATAAGGAAGCCCACCAAAGCCGCTCCATTGAAGTGGATGGTGTTACCTTCGTGCGCTTGATGAAGAAAGAGAAAATTGCTGATCGACCCGCCTTCGTTTACACGCTTGGTGTTCAAGACGATCATTCTTACAATGTGGAAGGCCTGATTGCCGAAAACTGTTTCTTGCTCAGCATGACCGAAGACAGTATCTCCGGCATATTTGAGACCCTCACCCGCTGTGCCAAAATCAGCCAAAGTGCCGGCGGCATCGGCGTGAGCATCCACAATATTCGCGCTACGGGCAGCTACATCAAAGGCACCGGCGGCGCCAGCAACGGCATCGTGCCCATGCTCAAGGTCTTCAACGACACGGCCCGCTATGTGGACCAGGGCGGCGGCAAGCGCAAAGGCGCCTTCGCTGTCTATCTGGAGCCCTGGCATGCGGATATCTTCGAGTTCCTCGACCTGAAGAAAAACCACGGCAAAGAAGAAATGCGCGCCCGCGACCTCTTCTACGCCATGTGGATCAACGACCTCTTCATGGAGCGCGTGAAAGCCGATGGAAAATGGACCCTCTTCGACCCCAACGAAGCCCCTGGCCTCTTTGATGTCTATGGCGGCGAGTTCGAAGCCCTCTACCACCAATACGAAGCCGAAGGCCGCGGCCGCAAGACCATCGATGCCCGCGAGCTCTGGAACGCCATCCTCGAAAGCCAAATCGAGACCGGCACCCCCTACATGCTCTACAAAGATGCCGCCAACAAAAAGAGCAATCAGAAGAACCTCGGCACCATCCGCAGCTCCAACCTCTGCACCGAGATCCTGGAATATACCAGCCCCGACGAAGTGGCCGTCTGCAACCTCGCCAGCCTGGCACTGCCGAAATACGTGAAGGAAGATACCCACGAATACGATTTCCAAAGACTCTTCGACATCACCCGCGTGGCCACCCGCAACCTCAACAAGGTCATCGATCGGAACTACTACCCCATCGAGGAAGCCCGCAACTCCAATATGCGCCACCGCCCCATCGGCCTAGGCGTACAGGGTCTGGCAGATGCCTTCATCCTGATGCGCATGCCCTTCGAGAGCGACGAAGCCCGCACCCTCAACCGCGATATCTTCGAGACCATCTACTTCGCCGCCCTCACCGAGAGCTGCGCCCTGGCCGAGCGCGATGGCCACTACCAAAGCTTCCCCAGTAGCCCCGCCAGCAAAGGCGAGCTGCAGTTCGATATGTGGGGCGTCACCCCCACCGACCGCTGGGACTGGGCCGGACTGAAAGAAAAAATCGCTCAGCATGGTCTGCGCAACTCCCTGCTCGTGGCGCCCATGCCCACCGCTTCCACCAGCCAGATCCTGGGCAACAACGAGTGCTTCGAGCCCTACAGCTCCAACCTCTACACCCGTCGTACCCTCAGCGGCGAGTTCATCGTGGTCAACAAACACCTCCTCACCGACCTCATCGGCCTGGGCCTGTGGACCAACGAGATGCGCAACCGCCTCATGGCCGCCAACGGCTCCGTACAGGACTTCCCCGATCTGCCGCAGCACATCAAAGACCTCTACAAAACCGTCTGGGAAATCAGCCAACGCGTCATCATCGATATGGCTGCCGACCGCGGCGCCTACATCTGCCAAAGCCAGAGCATGAACCTCTTCGTGCAAGACGCCAGCTTCAAAAAGCTCAGCTCCATGCACTTCTACGCTTGGTCTAAAGGCCTCAAAACCGGCATGTACTACCTCCGTAGCAAAGCCGCCCGCGATGCTATCAAATTCACCGTAGATCAAAAAGCCCTAGAAGTGCCCGTGGCCGCCCACGCCGAAACCCGCCCCGCCGTCAAAGCCCAAGTAGCCCAAGGCGCCGCCGGCTTCGATGAGCTCTCCGCCTCCCAAACCGAAGCCGTCGGCAAAGCCTGCAGCCTCGATGACCCCGATTGTATCGCTTGTAGCGCCTAGATCGCGCTTCGATCGTGCTGCTGTAGCCTTGTCCTGAATCCCCCGAAAGATGCGCCTGGGAAGGTGGTTTTTTGGGGGATTTGAGGGGGGGGGTGAGGTGGCTCGCGCGGGAGCAGGGTTTTTGTTTAGGAGCAGGGTTTTTTAAGATAAAAATTAACATTTAATAAAATTAATGCTGTTTGCGCCTAGAGCTTCGTTCTACCAAAAAGAATGTATATTGTCGCGAATGGGCAGAAGCTTTGGGTGAGGGAGTGCAGACTTTCCTTTGAGTTAACTCTAAGGTTAAGGGCGCTCTCAGTTGACAATAGAATTTAAACAATGGAACAATTATCGTAACTATTCAGGGGTCTTCCCCCGCCAAATTCTAAAAAAGGATTATCTTTGACA
>DAITME010000015.1:0-62156 GCA_036835305.1 Lewinella sp. | reverse complement strand
ACCGCCACGCGCAAGATGGTAGTGCTGCGCTAAGCGGTAGGATATAGATACTCAAAAAGGGGTCGGCACTGCACCGACCCCTTCTTGATCTCAGTGAACGGGCTTTCTTTAGATGGTGAGCCAATTAACCAACTGCCGATTCACTACGGCTGACTGGAAAAAATTCATGTGATTAATGGCACTGTCGCTATTGAGTAGTAATTGGCGCTTAGGGGGAACGAGCGCGGGATCATCGGGTTTGACAGAAAGGCTGCCTAAGGTTGGAACCACCATGTCGGAGTCTTCGCCAAAGAGTTTTTTGAGTATAATTTTTAGGGCCAATCCTTTAAGCATGCCTAGCACATTATCGCCCATAGGTAAGTAGCGAGCACCGATGGTATGTATTTGTGCCTCTGCCAAGTCGGCTTGCGCCAGACTTTGAAGGTACTCTCCTCCGGGGCGCATGGCTTGTAGCCCGGGTAGTCCTCTAACGGTGCTGCCGCCGAGGATTTTTACTAGGCTAATGATGCCTTCCAGTATAACCGTAACAGCATTGTCGGGTAGTTTGAGGAGTAAATTTGTGTAGGTATCTAGGAGGGTGATCCAGTGCTGTTCATCGGTGAGAATGGTGCCTTGGTGGGGACCGGCCACAAAGATGGCTTTGTTTACTTTTAGACCCGGCAGACTCGCTTGCTGACTTTGGGCAATGAGCTCGCGGCCCACCAAGCCACCGCGGCTGTGGGTAATCATATCCACTTCCAGCCTCTGTAGCTCGGGCGGCAGTAGCGTGCTAAGTTGTTGAATATTTCCTTTGGGGCTGGCATGTAAGCTAGGATGGTTGAAGGCGAAGATGCGTCCTTCGTAGGCTTGCTCCAAGCTTTTGATATGTGCCTCATCTGCTAGCAAGCCGCTAAAAGCAGCTTGGGCAGTGCTGAAAGTACCGTGCAAAAAGAGTAGCGCCTTGCCACCGTTTTTAATGCGATCCCAATTAGGGCTGCTTGTAAATTGGCGATTGTTGTAGCCCAGCAGGGCATAGGGGCGGTGTTTTTGCTCCCAGTTGGTGACGAGGTTGAGTGCAAGGTGCCCAATGACATCCCCTGCTACCCAAGCAATGACCTTTACGATACGGCGTATTTTTTGCGTCACCGGGCCGCGGTGAGCAGGTCCTGCCGGGAGTGGAGGGAGGTCGAAGGTTTTTTCGCCTTCAGCGCTACTTTGTCTGGGCAATATCCAGCGAAGTTCGCCATATTCATCTTGGTGAAGTATCGCACTTTGTAGGGCTTCTTGGGCTGGTGTGACGAGCTGTAGCGGTGCATCGGCTGCCAGTTCCAGCTCACCGTCGGAGCGTTTTACCGCAGCATTCCCCGTGGCGCCTTCCAGATCGAGATTAAACTCGCGCATCAGCCGCGCGCCACTGGCTTCGCAAGCCGCTTGAAGTGCATCCAGCGACAAACTATCCCCATCGGAGCGAACGATGCGACCTTCGCGGCCGTGATCTTCCACCCGCAGTAAAAGCTTGGGAGCGACGAGCTTATAGCCCGCATTGGAAATGGGCTCGGCACTGCCCTTACCCTGTGTCTGATAGGTATCCATACGCGATTGTTTTTTTTGCAAAGGCAATGTACGTCTTTGTGGGGAGATGTGCAAGTCCGTGAAAAATTCACTCCACAACCTGCTGAAATGAGGACTAATACCTATTTTAGGGGCTCAAGCTATGGTCTAAAAGCTTGGCTGAAATTTTAACTATATATCTGGTTTTGAGCTGTTGATACACTTCGTCAAATTAGGAGTTTAGCACGTGTTTCTGAACGCTACTTGTTACGCGCATGATCCTTTCCAGACCCCTTTGAATAAACATCTTGACTATGTTGATAACTGAATTGGCAGCACAAGCTGTGTAAGTGCAGTTTTTGGTTGGCTAGCACGATATAAGGACAGTTCAAATTAGGAGAAAAAACGGATTTGGACGAGGAGCTTTGCTGGGGATACTTACAGGATTTACTGTCGGAAGCCTAGGGACGTTTGTCTTAATTAGGCCTTGCCCCGCGGGTTCATTTCTTTGTTTTAGTCCTAGCACTAACGCTCTAACTGGAGGCACTTTACTTTCGCTTCCAGGAATGTTAATTGGAGGATTAATTGGTGTCACTAGAATAGAAATCCCTATAAATAGCAATATTGATAATTTTAATAGAAATAGGCACAAGTTAAAGAAATATACTTTTAAGAAATAAAGACTACGCGAATGATACGAGGTAGGGAGCCAGATTCACAGCCGTTTGATTGGCTACCGAGCAGGGTGGTGTAGATTATCAGATAAAAGAAGTACTTTTGTGTCGCTAATGTTTAAGGGAGTAAAGGGCGGTACACTCGTGCTGACTGGTGCTGAGCGCAGTCGAAGTAGCGTAGTCGAGACATTGCTCCTGCACTTGCCGTGCCCGTCTTGGTGCCCGTACTGGGCGTGAGCCAAATTGAGCCTTGCTATTTTTTCTTGAATGTTAATCGACAGTAAACTGCGTGTGTATGACAGCCAAAATAGGAACGGATCTTAGTTGGGCAGCTACGTGTCTGCGGGCGGGGCAGTTGGTTGCGATCCCAACCGAGACGGTCTATGGTTTGGCGGCTAACGGATTGAATGCAGCGGCCGTGGCACAAATTTTTGTTGCTAAGGCGCGGCCTAGTTTCGATCCGCTAATACTGCACGTGGCGAAGCTGGAGCAGCTTGAGCGGCTTGTTGAGGTGATTCCAGCACAAGCCAGGGTCTTGATTAGCGCCTTCTGGCCTGGCCCGCTGACGATGGTTTTTCGAAAAAAGGCCTTGGTGCCAGATATCGTAACGGCTGGTTTAGACTCTGTGGCCGTTCGTTTGCCGCGCCACCCGATGGCATTGGCTTTGTTAGAACAGCTAGATTTTCCGCTGGCCGCCCCCAGTGCCAACCCTTTTGGTTATGTCAGCCCTACTACAGCAGCCCATGTGCAGCAGCAGTTAGGGGAGAAAATTGCTTACATCCTCGATGGTGGTTCTTGTGAGGTGGGGCTGGAAAGTACCATTGTTAGTTTTGTAGGACCAGAACCGTTGCTATTGCGGAAAGGAGGAATTGCTGTAGAAGATATTTTTGCTTGTCTGGGTCAGCCGATTGGGGTGCAGACCCACAGCAACAGCCGCCCAGCCGCGCCGGGGATGTTGGATAAGCATTATTCACCCAAGGCGAACTTTCAGCTAGGTACTTATTGCCCAAAACAGAAAGCGCCACAGACTGCTTACATCGTTTTTGGCGCGGAGGTGCCCAGCGAGCAGGCGGATGTTTTTAATTTGTCGCCCGCGGGTGATTTGGCAGAAGCAGCCCGTGCGCTCTTTGCTTTGCTGCGCGATTTAGACCAGCAAGATTACCAAACTATTGTGGCACAACTGCTGCCCGAAGAAGGCCTCGGCCGAGCGATCAACGATCGTTTACGGCGAGCGGCAGCCTCCTGACTAGGATAACTTTTTACCTTTTCTCTCGTTTATGAGGCAGCAAGCAGTTTCCCTTCTTTACAAACATTCAACCAAGGCTAAATGAAAGAACTACTTTCTCTACTGTTTATTATAATCCTTTCTACGCTTTCTTGGACGGCTTGTGCCCCCGCAGAAGAAGCAGACCAGGCTGTGCTGCTATTGGGGCAGTGGAATATTGAGGAAGCCTACCGAAATGGTCGGCTAACAGAATCACTTCGCGGCTTGTATTTTGTTTTCACTGCAGAGGGGAGTTTCAGAACCAACCTCAATGGCGAACCCGAGGAAGGGCGTTACGAACTGAGCGATAAAACCATCCATACTAGCGAAGTGCAATTGCCGTTAGATTATCAAATTGTGGAGTTGGGCGATTCTAATTTGATTTTGCAATCCAGCTTTCAAATCTATCAGTTTTACTTCAAATTTAAGCGAGTAGCAAAGGAAAATAGCCCTTCGCCTTCTTAATTTGATGGAAATACCCTATATTTAAACAACAAAAACGTAAGCTTATGCGGTGCTCTTTTTTTCTTTTTGCTTTTTTGATTTCCTACACGCTTTTGGCTTTGGATGCAAGCCTCTCGTATGGCCGTTTTTTAAAGCAAGACGGCACTTACTTCGAGATTTACACTCATGTTGCGGCTGCTTCTTTGAATTGGTCGAGGGTTATGCAAGGGGCGGATACCCTACAACAAGCAGCCGTTAACTATACGATTGTACTTCGCAAAGGGGAGGATATTGTGGTGGCAGATCGCTTGGTGTTGCAGAGTCCGGCAGCGGCAAAGAAGCAAGATTTTGTGGATTTAAGGCGCTATTTATTAGCCCCGGGTAGCTATCAACTCGAAGTCTTGTTGGCCGATGCTGCTGATGAAAACAACAAACGAAGCTATGCAGCGACTATTGAGCTTGCTGCCTGGCCAAGTGCCACGGCTCAGTCCGATATTTTGCTGCTTGCCAAAATGGAAAAAGAAGCCGACGAGGCCAATCCCTTTGCTCGCCACGGCTTACTCATGGAGCCCTTGCCCTACAATTTCTATGGAAGGGGAGCTAATATACTGGCTTTTTATCACGAAATTTATAGCACAGATGCAGAGCCTCACGATCGCGTTTTGCTATTAAGCAAAATAGAAGAAATAAAGAATGGGAAGGCAAGGCCTATTCGTGCCTTGAACAAGGTACAGCGCACACAGCCACTGATTCCCTTGGTGCAGCAAATGGATATTTCCAATCTGCCCACCGGAAATTATCTGTTGGTAGTAGAGGTGCGCGATGTAGAGAATCAGCTCATCTGCCGCAAGGAGCTGCCTTTTCAGCGTTCCAATCCTTTGTTGGATAAGCAGCAAAGGGAAGAATTATTTGCCAATGTTGATATTACAAAGGAGTTCGTGGGTCGATTGGATTTCGACTCCCTCCGCTACAGCTGCCTGGCGCTCTTGCCTTTGATGCCGCAAACGGATGTTGTTCCTGTCAGAGACATGATAAAAGCCAAAGAAACGGATGGCCTGCGGATGTATTTGCTGAATTACTGGACGGAAAAGGCGCCTTTTGATCCTGCGCTTGCCTACGACGAATTTATGCGGACGGCTCGGGCGATAGACAAAACCTTCAATTCGGGGTTTCGCAATGGTTTTGAGACTGATAGAGGCTATACTTATTTGAAATATGGCCAGCCTAATGATATTGTGCGCGTAGAAACAGACCCTACGGCCCCGCCCTACGAGATATGGTCCTACGATGTAATAGAGCAGACCAACCAGCACAACCGGCGCTTTATTTTCTACAATCCTAGTCTGGCGGCAGAGGACTTCATTTTGTTACATAGCGATGTAAATGGAGAAGTCAACAACCCACAGTGGGAACTCATGCTATTCCGAAACGACCCAAGTACCCAGCCACAAGATTTTATCAATGGTACAGAGATGGGCGATAAAATGGGGCGAAATGCCCGCAGAATATTTTCTGATTATTAATGTGGCCTTTATTTGTGTATCAATTACCCTTTCATGACACAGTTTTTTCCAACCACCATCGGACGGCGATTGCTTTTTGCTGTCTTCCTCAGCTTGCTAGCTTGTGATCACATAGCAGCGCAGTCTGGCGAGTTTCGTATCGGCCCGGGCTTGGTCTATGGCGATACGACAGAACTGCACCAATTGGTACTTAATAACTATTCGCGTTTTGTAGGTACCGCAACGGGCTTGCGAGACAACGAGCTGTATTTCAAAATACGCGGGGCGAATGATACAACCACCTTCCTCATTACAGAGGTTCGATATGTAGGTTTACTAGGTTCCTCGACCCGAACGGGTCTTCCCGCTGCGGCATCCTACCAAAATATAACTTATGATGATCGCTATGATATGACTTTCACTGATCCAACCTATCTCCGCACGGCTTTTCTAAACAGCGGGAAGGGACAGCTAAGGATCGTGAATGCAATTTATAGCGTAGCAGAAATAAATGCGAATAAAAATATTCAGCTGGGTGGCGGCATACTGCTGCCGCTCGGTTTTTTATTCACGCAGCGTTTGAGTTTTCAGGTGGCTGGGCCCGTACACATAGGGGTCTCCAACCAAATGTTTCTTCCTATTCTAACCTTTGGCGGTTTGTCACTTTATGGGGATGCTTCCGTGAATCTATCGATAGGAAGCGAAGCACGCTTCTTGAGCATAGGCAGAGGCTTGTTGTACGACACGCAATTTGGGGGCTCCGCAGAAAGTTACACCCTCAGCCTTGGAGGGGCACTTAGCCCCAGCATACAAATGTATAGTGAAATTATGCTGGTAGAGTCCGCTTTTAGATCTACCAACTTGCTGCCGTCCTTAAGCATTGCCATAACAAACCGCCGACACCGATGGCGAGCGGGCATATTTCGGATAATAGAGCCAGGGATAGAACTGTTCGCACTGCCTTTAGCAGGTTACGATCTCAAGTTTTGAGAAAAGCCAGCTAGTTTACAGTACACTAGCTGGCTTTTGAAGAGGACTATTTCTTCTTCTTTTTAGGCGAGATGATGACCGTCATCCTTTTGCCCTCCAACTTGGGCATGGCTTCGGCAGCGCCCAGCTCTTGCAACTCGTCCATAAACCGAAGCAGTAGCAGCTCTCCACGGTCTTTGAAGACAATGGCTCGGCCTCGGAATTGTACATAAGCTTTTACCTTGGCGCCTTCTTCCAAAAAACCAATGGCATGCTTTACTTTAAAGTCAAAGTCGTGGTCATCGGTATTGGGGCCGAAGCGTACTTCTTTGATCACTGTTTTAGCCGCCTTGGATTTAATTTCCTTTTCTTTTTTCTTCTTTTCGTAGAGAAACTTCTTATAGTCAACGATTTTGACCACTGGAGGAACGGCGTTGGGGCTGATTTCTACGACATCCAAACCGGCTTCTCTTGCCCATCGCTTCACGATCTTTGTCTCAAAGACATCACTTTTGATGTCCTGCTCTAGTTCGGCAGATAACTCTTCTAGGTTATCGCCTACCAGACGGACTTCAGGAACACGAATAAAATCGTTGATCCTAAATTGTGGTTCCATTTCTTTTGCACGATCGTACTTAGGCCGACCGCCTCTTCTATTAGCCAAATGCTTTGTATTTAATGAATAAAATCAGGCAAAAGTAGCTTGCTTCTAATTGCCTGAGGACAAAATAACAAAAGCAAGCTGGAAAAATGTAATTTCCAGCCTGCTTTTCCTTAAAATTAGTAAAATTTAGTTCTCTACGTCGCTTTCTACCGTCTTTTCAGCGGAGATAAGCACTTTTTGCGTAGCCTCTTCCAAAACAGCGTACAGTTTTTGGCCAGCCTCTGGGTTGTTGTTGAGGATGTACTCCGCCAAGGGATCTTCAATGTACTTTTGGATGGCTCTGTGTAGCGGCCGAGCGCCAAATTTGGGATCGAAACCCTTTTCGGCAACAAACTTCTTGGTCTCTAGTGTCAGCTCCAACTCGAGGTTCATACCCGCTAGGCGCTTGTACAAATCGTTGAGTGTAATATCGATGATTCGGAAGATTTCTGCCTGATCTAGGCTATTGAAGATAATAATATCATCAATCCGATTGAGAAATTCTGGCGAGAAAGTCCGCTTGAGTGCATTCTGGATGATGGATTTGCTATCATCATCGGCAGCGTCTGTACGTGCTTTAGTGGCAAAGCCCACGCCTTGGCCAAAGTCTTTGAGTTGACGAACACCAATATTGGAGGTCATGATAATCATGGTGTTCTTGAAGTCCACCTTTCTACCCAGGCCATCTGTTAACTGACCATCGTCGAGGACTTGCAACAAGATGTTATAGACATCAGGGTGCGCCTTTTCGATTTCGTCGAGCAGGATGACGCTGTAGGGCTTGCGGCGCACCTTTTCGGTCAGTTGTCCGCCTTCTTCATAACCTACATAGCCCGGAGGGGCACCAATAAGGCGGCTGATGCTGAATTTTTCCATGTATTCCGACATATCCACCCGGATGAGCGCATCTTCGCTATCGAAGATGTACTTGGCCAATGCCTTTGCCAACTCCGTTTTACCCACGCCCGTAGGCCCTAGAAAAATAAAGGTTCCCACGGGCTTCTTGGGGTCTTTTAAGCCTACGCGGTTGCGCTGAATGGCTTTGGTTACTTTCTCGATGGCTTCGTCTTGGCCAATGATGACGCGCTGTAAGTCGTCTTTCATACCCACCAGCTTCTTACTTTCGTTCTGCGCCACGCGGCGAACGGGAATACCCGTCATCATGCTAACCACCTCGGCGATATCCTCTTCATCCACGGGGTACCGCTTGGTTTTGCTCTCTTCTTCCCAGCTGGCCTTGGCATCTTCGAGGCTCTTGATCAGCTTGCTTTCTTTGTCGCGTAAGTCGGCCGCTTCCTCGTATTTCTGATTCTTAACGGCATCTGTTTTGAGGAGGTTAAGTTCTTCGATACTGGCTTCGATTTCTTCGATGTGCTTCGGCACTACGATATTCTTGATATGGGTTCTGGCACCCACTTCGTCCAGTACATCAATGGCCTTATCTGGCAGGAAACGATCGGTAATGTAGCGGTCGCTCAGCTTTACACAAGCTTCTATAGCTTCAGGAGTGTAGAGCACATTGTGGAACTGCTCGTACTTCGATTTGATATTTTCGAGGATGTGGATGGCCTCTTCTGGACTAGGTGGCTCCACCACGACCTTTTGGAAGCGGCGATCCAAGGCACCGTCCTTTTCAATATATTGGCGGTACTCGTCTAGCGTACTGGCACCAATGCATTGAAGCTCTCCTCTAGCCAGTGCTGGCTTGAAGATATTGCTAGCATCCAGCGAGCCAGTGGCGCCGCCGGCGCCCACGATGGTGTGAATCTCGTCGATAAACAGGATAACATCCCTAGATTTCTCCAACTCGTTCATGATGGCCTTCATGCGCTCTTCGAACTGGCCACGGTATTTGGTTCCCGCCACCAAGGCCGCTAGATCGAGCATCACGATGCGCTTATCGAACAAGGTACGGCTCACTTTCTTTTGTTGAATCCGCAAGGCCAGTCCTTCCACAATCGCCGTCTTACCTACACCGGGCTCGCCAATGAGGATGGGATTGTTTTTCTTTCGTCGGCTGAGGATTTGGCTCACGCGCTCGATTTCCGTCTCGCGGCCAATGATAGGGTCTAGGCGACCCTCTTCTGCCAGCTTGGAAATGTCTCGGCCGAAATTATCCAGAACGGGCGTCCGAGATTTGGTAGCACCGCCACCTTTGCCGCCGTAATTGGTTTTTTCGTCTTCAAAATCGTCTCCCTCATTGCCTCTGGGGGCTTGGTTGGTGGGGAGGCTTTCGTCGGTAGTAAAGTCTTTTTCGTCTTGCACGTAATCAAGTTCTGCTTTGTAAATTTCGTATTCCACTTCGTACTGCTGTAGCACACCATTGGCCGGGAGGCCAGCGGTTCTCAGAATGGCGAGAATGAGGTGCTCTGGCCTAAGTTGAGTGGTTTTTAGTTTTTTTGCTTCTAGGAAGGTAAGTTTGAGCACTCTATCCGCTTGCACATTGAGGGGCAGGTTGCTGATAGAATGAATAGAAGGCGCATTGGCTACCTTGTTGGGGATGATGTCATACAAGCTCTGCTTTAGGCTGTTGATATCCACTGCCAGGTTTTTTAATACCTTAGTGGCTAGTAAACTTTCCATACTAAGCACACCCAAGAGCAAATGCTCCGGCCCCACAAAGCCACTGCCCATTCGCACGGCTTCCTGTTTGGACCGACTAATGGCTTGCTTGAAATTTTGGTCGAATTGACGCTGACTTGGTTCCATAAGAAATAATAACAATTAACAATGATACAGCAGCTGGGAGCTACCGCTTGCAGAGCCTGGCCTATCGATAGCACTTCTTCAGTGGTTCAAAAGACGCGGTAATATAAACACCTTTTTTAGATTGGAAGAAATATGCCATAAAAAGAAACTGACAAAATAGCCTGAATATCTGTCAGCCGACACCTGCTCTGCTGCTCTGAGCTTGTTGGCACCTCCGTGCGGGAGCCGTGCTATAACCGGAAGAGCAAAGAACATGGCTCCTAATCCAAAATCTTGCTCCTGCCTTTGGCAAAAATAAAAATATACGAGTACCAGAAGGAGCTATCGCAATTGTCTTCGGGTACGCACTCGAGCAGAGGGAAAAGAGCGCTTGTTGTCTCAATGGCTCATTTGCCAAGCACAGGGAATGGATATTGTATCAAACAAAGCATTCTGTTCTACTAACAAGCAGAATGCCCACTAGGTTTTTACAGTGGATAGAAATAAAAAAAGCTTACCTTTGCGCTTGGCTCATGGCTTAGTAGCCGATAGTAATACAAAGGAACTTATGAAAATCACACTTGATAAGCAGGAACGTTATACGATATTCAAGCCCGAAGAAGAGAACCTAAATTCTTTGGTGGCGCCCAAAATGAAATCGGAGTTCGTCATCCTAGCAAATGAGGGCATTGGCAATCTTATTTTGGATTTGAGTGCGGTGCGCTATGTTGATAGCTCTGGCTTGAGCGCTATCCTAACAGCGCGTCGCTTGTGGACGCAGCTGGGTACTTTTGTGGTCACGGGCGTGAATCATCCAGCAGTAAAGCGCTTGGTAGAAATCTCCAAAGTGGAATCCGTCCTCACGATACTACCCACGCTGGAAGAGTCCATTGAATACGTCTTTATGGAAGATTTGCAGCGCGATTTGGCTGCTGAAGTTGAAGAGGAGGAAGGCGAGGCCTAAATGGACTTTTCGCTCACGATCCTCGGCACGAGTGCTGCCGTACCGGCTTACGATCGTTTTTGTAGTGGGCAGCTCTTTTCTACGCCGCGTACTACTTTTTTAATTGATTGTGGCGAAGGTACGCAGTTGCAGTTGCAAAAGGCGGGGGTGGGGCACAACGATATTGCTGTGATACTCATCTCGCACCTACACGGGGATCATTATTTCGGCTTGTTTGGTCTGCTCACGAGCTGGGCACTCGCCAAGCGCACGGCTCCTTTGCTGATTATTTCGCCGCCAGGTTTACAGGGGCGTGTGGAAGTTTTACTGGAATTGGAGAAGTACCTGGCATCCTTTACGATCGATTTCAAGACCTATGAGCCCAAGCACCTGCTGCCTATTTGGTCGTCGAAGTACTTAGAAGCTTTTGCTTTCCCACTGGAGCACCGCATCCCTACTAATGGCTATTTGATCCGGGAGAAGCCAAACCTGCCCAATATACGGCCGGCAGCGATCCAGCTTTACGATATTCCCTACCAAGCCATACCTGCTATCAAAGCAGGTGGCGATTTTATTTGTACAGACGGGACGCGCATTCCACACAGCGTTTTGGTTTTTCCGCCAGCGCCGCCAAGGGCTTACGCTCACTGCTCCGACACGCGCTATTTACCAGCTCTAGCTGATTGCTTGCAAGGTGTAGATCTATTGTATCACGAGGCCACCTTTATACACGAGGATCTGGAGAACGCCATCAGGACAGCGCATACAACCGCTTTGGAGGCCGCGCACTTGGCGCTGGCGGCTGGCGTGAAGACGCTGGTGATAGGGCATTTCAGTGCGCGTTACCCCAACATCAGCGTTCTGGAGCAGGAAGCTAGGCGTATTTTTCCCAATACCTATGCTGCCCGAGAACTGATGCGTTTTGTAATTCCTTATGCTGGCCGACTTCGTTGACGGGGAGGGCTTTAACGGCTGTTGAGCGCCCAGTCGTAGTCTAAAAAGCCAATGCTACTATCCGCTTCTAGGGGGGTATTGAGGTAGGTGTTTAGGTAGGTGCGCAAGTTGCCAAAGTCCTCTTGGTACCAATCAAAAAGCTTGGATACTTGCGCGGTGGTGCCAGCAGTTTTGTTGTAAGCTTCGTTGTTGATAAAAGCTTTGGTGAGGCGTTCCAGCGTGCTGTTGAGCCCTTGACTGGTGAAGGCGCGATTGTAGAGCGGCGGACAAGACTTGGCTGCGCAGTTGACAGCAAAATGTATGCGGGCATCTTTAAATTGCGGACGTATAATCTGGTGTTCTATCTGGTTGAGGCTATAGGTTTTCCCCGCCAGTTCAATCCACTTTACATCCCACGGTTTACCGCCGTGAAGATCCATGACAGATGATAGCGGCCAGTTTTGTAAGATGAGCTTTAGGGTGTAAGCATTATAGGCATTCATCCAGTAGGCGAGGGCCTCGTTCTTTGCCCAGCCTTCTGCGGGGGTAGCCAGGCTAAGGGTATTTAAGTAGGCACCCAACTGATTCTCTGCCTGTTTGAAAGCGGTATAATTTACTTGGCCTTTGCTATCCACATATTGCCGGAGCAGCGCATCGAAGGCTTGATGGTCTGGGGCGCCTGTAGGTAGGTCGAGGAGACTATCGGTTTCGGTGGTTTTATTGTCGGCTGGGGTGGTGGAGCTGTCTTTAGCAGCAGTGCTTAACGTTGTGCTCGGGCTGGCAACAGTGGTTTTTCCTGATCGGCTTAGGGCTGTAGATGGTGGTAGTTTGGGCGTGGAGACCGCTGTGCGCGAGGATTTACCGCTGATGGTGGGTTGGTTTTGTTCGTTGGTGCTTGTTGGCTTCTCTTCCTGTGTAATAGTCAGGCTGTTCTCGATGGCCACTTTTGCTGGGGATGGGGTGTTGGTATCTATTTCTGGTGCAGTCTTGTGGCTGCTGTCGGAGCAGGCGTACGAGAGCAGTAAAACAGTAAAAAATACAATTCGTAACATACAAGGCGGTTTTGGTGGATACAACAAGCACAGCTACTGAAAAGATGTGTGTTGAAGCCCTGGCTCAGGCCGTTTCCCCCGCCGCTGCTTGTTGAAAACTTTCTAAAAGCCTAATGGCGACACTATTGAGCGCTTCAATGGCTAAGGGGATATTCCAGCGATCGCGATTGCGGGCTTCTACATAATTGCTGATGCTTCTTATTTGTGTGAAGTGAATGCCTTTATGCCGGCAGGCGAAGAAAAAAGCGGCGCCTTCCATGCTTTCCACTTGCGCTGCCGGATAAAGCTTGCGGACTTGTTGGATGTGTGGCGGGTAGCCGTTGACGGTATTGACGCTGATGCCATGACAGTTTTTTAGTCCCGTACCGAAGCTGGCAGCATCGGGATTCAGCAGCTGTCCATCAGGACTAAAAACACCACTTTCCTGTTCTTGCAAGCCCAATTGAGCTAAGGAGAGGAAGTCTCCCGCAGCCGTGGAAGCACCCAGGTCGGCGAAGTATTCGCTAATGATTTCCACCGTTTCGCCGATTGGCAGTTCGGGGTCCAAGGCGCCGCCGATGCCGAGCTGTATGGCCAGTTGGTAGTGCTGGTGTGCTAAGACAGTGCCCAGGGAAAAAGCCGTTGATGCCATCCCTACACCGCTGTATAAGACATCGATATCCAGTGCTTTTGTCAAGCTGAACTGCTGGGGTTTACGTACTTGCGCTGTTTGCTCCAGCCATGCTGTCAGCGGCGCTATTTCAAGCTGGGTAGCGGCAACGATGAGTGTTTTCATATCTAGTTGGAAGTAAAAATTCAGCCAGGCGCTAGGGGAGGAGCGGCAGCAATACTCCTTGTATGGGTAGATGGACGAAGGCTGCAGCTATACCACCCGCTAGGCTTGTTTGAGCCGAATATGCGAGGTAATGATAGCTCGGTAGTACTTTGCGAAGCTTTTTTTCCCACTTCGGACTTGGGATCAGGCATTGTTGGATCAAGACTGGCGGACGATCTTTGCCATAAAACAAACTATCGATACTAGCGCGGTATTGCTGCGCACCAACTGTTTGCCGGATGGGGAAGCCCTGTTGACGCTGGCTGCTTGGGAAGTGTGCCGCTAGCCATTCCTCGAAGGCATCGGCCTGCGCTATAAATTGTTGGACTTGGGCATCTTCGGGCAGCGCAAAACGCTGGATCAAGCCTTCGGCCATTTCTTCCCTTTCAGGCAATGGAAGGGCATACTGGTCAGACAACAGGAAGGCTCCTATCGCCTGGCCATATTCCAAATTGTAGAGCGCAGCGGTAAGCGCCTGATCCGGAAAATAGGCAAAGGCATGGCTACTAGATACCTTGGGGAATTGCACCGCCATTTGTTCTGGTGTGATGTAGAGCGGCTGCTGAGCTTGCCGACCAGCTCTTTTTCCAGCTATGAAAGGCATGGCTATATAGTTTTGTGGAGATACCGGGAGGTTGCGCGGCTCTATCCAGGTTTGGGTGAGTTTGTCTATTTCTTGGCCTTCCCAGATGAAAGGGGTGCTAGACTCGTGCGGATCCAGAACAGGTGTTTTCTCGGATTGATAGACGCGGTCCAACCACGGAGCCCCTGTTTTGGCGGTTGGTAGGATGAGGTAGTCTCGGGCTCTGGTGATGCCTACATAGAGCAGCCGGGCTTCTTCGGCTTTGGCTTCTGCTGTTTTTTGCCTTTGCCAATCGCTTTCAGCGAGGGCTTGGCCGAGTTCAGTATCGCCGCCGCTGAGGGCGTAGGGATTGACCCAGTAGCGCAGCCAACGATGGCGCAAGGGGTAGGCGGGGTCAATTTCAGCTACCTCACTGATGATGCTTTTGCCCCATAAATCGGCACGCAGCTTGTCGTCGAGGTTGTGGCATACCACCACTGGCCATTCTAGTCCTTTGCTGCGGTGGTAGGTGAGGACATTGGCGGCTTCGGGTCTTTCTCCAGCGCCTTGTTTGTCTTGCTCGCTATTGGCTAGCTGGGCCAGGTAGATGAGCAATCCCCCCACCGAGGCAGCTTGCTGAAGGCGGTGGCAGTTCTCTTCGTACTGTACTGCCAGGTGGCGTAGCTCGTCGATGTTGCTGAGGCGTTGTTCTCCATTGCCCCAAGCGACTATCAGGCGGCGAATATCCAGGTCTTCCAGCAAATAGTTGATCAGCTCGTAAGGCGAGAACTCCTGAGTGGGTTCGCGCAGCGCTTCTAGCCGGCTGATGATGGGCTGTTCCGCCCCCCAAGGAGCTTCGCGATAAGGTTGTGCTGATTGGGCTAATTTGTCCAGATAGTCCAGCCGTTGATCTATAATATCGGCTAGGGGCTTCCTTTCGGCCAGCAGCATAATTTCGGCAGCCGAGAGGCTATCTTCCCCACTGAGCATGTACTTGAGCATCGCTATTAAGAGGGTGATTTCGGCTGTTTTTAGCAAGCCTGTACGGGCTAAGGCTGCTGCTGTACCGGCTTCTTCTAGCGCCTTGGCCATGCTTTCGCAGCTTTTGTTGCTGCGGCATAGAATGGCGATATCGCCAGCTTGTAGCGGCCGGTAGTGTAGGCTGCCTTTGGGGCGGATGAGAGGTGGGTTGTCTAGCAGCTGACGGATAGAACGCGCCAGCACTTGGTCTATCCACTCCTTCGATAAGCGGCCGCTATCTAGCTCATAGTGCCAATGCCAAAGGGCACTGCGTTGAACCTCCTCTGGGCTTTCAGCAGGGAAAGAGCGGTTGCCAGCCTTGAGCCGCATCGGTAAAAGCCGTACTTCTTGCGGGGGCATATCCGGAAAGGCCTTCACGAAAATAGCATTCGTGGTATAAACGAGTTCTTCTCGGCTCCGCCAGCTATATTCTTGGATGTTGTCGGGCTGTATGCCGCCAGCATAGCGGATGACGGCTGCCATTAGCCCTGGCTCCGCCCCCCGAAAGCCATAAATGGATTGCTTGGGATCGCCGACCCAAATACTTTGCTTGGCCAGCTGACTGAGGCGTAGAAAAAGCGCCAGCTGAATAGGGGAGGTATCTTGAAATTCATCTACTAGCAGCAAATCCAGTTCTTCGGCCAAGGTGGCGCGCACACTTTCTTGTTCTAGCAACCGAAGTACCAAGACTTCCATATCGGTATAGTCTATCTGGCCTCTTTTTTTCTTGTAGGTGTCGTATTCCTGTATAGCATCGCGGGCGCAATCGAAGAGCAAAAAGATGCTGTCGCGAATATCGTTTTGAAAGGCGACCAAGGAGGTATGGCTGGCTGCAAAATCAGCTAGATCCACCACGATTTCCTGGCTTTTAACGGCTACCGCTTTTTTGAATTTGGCGAGCTTCGCCCAACTTGGCCAAGGTAAATAGCCGCGCCTTTGCAGTTCTTGCGCCAGCTTTTGGAGTTCTATGGCGGCGTCTAAGGTTTTCTTGGTGCCATCGGCTTCGTTGTTTTCTAGCAGCTCGTGGGTACTGCTCAGGAGTAGGGCGAGTTTTTGGTGGGCGCTCTCCAGCGATGTTTCGCTAGGGGCTGGTAGGAAGGCGGCGAAGCTTTCCCAAGATTTCTGCCGACTATCAGCGATGTCTTGGGCGCTAAAGTCGTTGGTGCGGATAACTTCCACGATCTCGCGCACTTCCTTGCGCCAGTTGTAGGCCTCCCCCTGGTAGCCTAGACCTAGCTTTTTACCTAGTAGCTCGATGCGCTCTATGGTCTCTAGGGATATGATGGCGGCCATGCTGAGATTAAACAGGCGCTGCTGATCTTCATCGGGGATGATCTCCGCCGCAGGCGATACCCCCGCCTCGAAGGCAAAGCGTTGAAGCAATTTCACCCCCAGGCCGTGGACGGTGCCGATGAGGGCGTTGGTGAGCTCGTTGGCTTCTTGGCTTAGGCCACGCTCTAGCAGCTTTACCCGCACTCTTTCCTTCAGTTCGGCAGCAGCTTTTTTTGTGAAAGTAGTAGCGATGATGCCGCTAGCCCGAACCGTTCTTTGCTCCAATAGCGAACTCAGCTCCTGCGTGAGCCGATACGTTTTTCCGCTACCGGCTCCCGCCGAAATAATTTTCACTTTGGCAAGCGACATATTAGCTAACTGTTTGAGGCGCAAGATAAGAAAAAATCAGCACCAACGGTCATCGGGCCGCAGCGGCAGCCGTTGGCAATGGCTTATTTCCAGCTGTGGGAAGTTGAAGTCGAGCACCACTTTCCCGCGCAGTAGATAGATACCAGGGCCGCGTAGTGGGGCGCTGGCAAGGACGGCAGGGAAATGGACACCGTCGAAATAAGCGTCGTGCTGGTCTAGCCAGGTGCTGAACTGCATGTATTTTCCTTGGCTGGTACGCACTTCTTTGCGGCACACAAAATAGCCTAGTATTTGGATAGTTTGTCCTGCCAACGTAGGTAGATCAGCTGCTTTGGGGAGGCTTTTGTAAGCCTCCGGTAGTTCAGCGAGCAGCGAAAAGGGCGAACAGAGCGGAAAGCCCAACAAGGCTATTTCATCGAAAGCTTGGTCGTATGGCCCGTCTGTCAGGTCTGGAAGCGGATAGCCATTGGCTGCTGCCAGGGGGAAAAGGTCGCCTTCCTCGGCTCCGCTGCCGAGCTTAGCGTACTCAGCTAGGAAGGCGTTTTTTTCCCAGTAAAGTGTGGCTTTCGACTTGGCAGTGAAGCGGAAAGCGCCTACTTGAATCAGCAAATCACAGACCTTACTTGGTATTTCACCAGGGTATTCGCTGCTTTTATGGAGGAAATCCTCCAGGCTACGAAAGTGGCCTTTAGCTTGCCGAATGGCGCATATTTTTTTGGCTATCGCAGGAGCCAGGTTGGCTATTTGAGCAAGGCCTAGATAGATCAGCTTATCGGCTTTCAGAGCAGCATATAGCTCGCTATGGTTTAGGCAGGGGGCTTGCACGTCGGCACCTTGGCGGATGGCTTCGCGGACGTAAAATTCCAGCGGATAAAAACCACCACCATTGTTGATGACCGCCACGATGAAAGCATGCGGATGATGAACCTTGAGGTAGAGACTCTGGAAAGACTCCACAGCATAGGAGGCGGAATGGGCTTTGCAGAAGCTGTAGCCCGCAAAGCTCTCGATCTGCTGCCATATTTCCTGAGCCAGTTCCTCGCTGTAGCCGCGTGCCTGGCAGTTGAGGAAATACTTATCGCGCAGCTTATCCAGGGTATCGCCTGGGCTGCGTTTGCCCGAGATCAGCCGCCGTAGTACATCGCTTTCTGCCAGTTCCAAACCAGCAAAATGATGGGCAATGCGCATGACATCTTCCTGATAAACCATGATGCCGTGGGTTTCGGACAAATGCTCCTCGAAAATGGGGTGTGGATAGTTAAAACTGTGTGGCTCCAGGCTGCGGCGGATGTATTCCTGCATCATGCCCGACTGCGCCACCCCCGGCCGAATAACCGAACTGGCAGCTACTAAGGCCAAGTAATGGTCGCAGCGGATTTTGCTGAGCAGGCTGCGCATGGCCGGGCTTTCGATATAAAAGCAGCCGATACAACTAGCTGATTGTAGGCGGCTAAGCACGGCGGGGTCTTGTAGGATTTTTGGGATGTTGTGGATGTCCACCACCTTACTTTCCGTTTGAGCTACTATTTCGATAGCTTCGCGAATATGCCCCAACCCCCGTTGGCTCAAGACATCAAATTTATGGAAGCCTAGCATTTCGGCTTCGTGCATATCGAAATGAACGATCGGGAAGCCTTTGGGGGTAGCTTTCAGCGCGCTGTGATAGTATAGAGGGCGTTGGCTGATGAGAATGCCACCGGCATGGATGCTCAGGTAGTTGGGCAGGCCGTGCAGCCTATCAGCCAGTTGGTAGATCGTTTGTATCAGCGCATCGCTTTCGGATGGTTTTGCTGCCCGGCAAAGTTCGTCGATTTCGGTTTTAGGTAAGCCATAGGCTTTGCCGATTTCTCGGATGCAGGAGCGGCCTTTGAAGGTATTGTAGGTTGCCAGCAGGCCTACATAGTGGCGGCCATAGCGCTTGAATAGGTAATCGATTACTTCATCCCGCTCGCGCCAGGAGAAGTCTATGTCAAAATCGGGTGGCGAGCTGCGGAATTCGTTGATAAAGCGCTCGAAATAGAGATTGAGCTGTAGGGGATCAACATCGGTTATGCCTAGGCAGTAAGCCACCAGCGAGTTGGCGCCACTTCCTCTGCCAACATGGTGGAAGCCCGCCGATTTGGCATAGCGGATCATATCCCAAGTAATGAGAAAGTAGGGGCAAAATCCTTGGCTTTGGATCAGTTGTAGTTCTTTTTTTAGACGTAGGCTGGCTGTTGGCTGCTGTGAGCCGTAGCGCTTCTGGCAGCCTTCATAGGCCAGTTTTTGGAGTAGGGCAAAATCATCGGCTTCGCTGCTGCTGAAGCATTGCCGATTGTTCTGTGGCCCTTGCTGCAGGGAAATGGAACAGCGTGCCAAGAGCTTTGCCGCATTGCGAAGCAGGAAAGGGTAGGGAGCATACGCGGCTTTCATTTGCTGGGGATACAGCAGTTCGTCTTCGGGTTTGGCCTGGCTGCTGTTAGGCACTTGGCTAATGAGAAGGTTGAGATCGATGGCGCGCAGTAGTTGGTGCAGTACTCTATCTTCTTTACTATTCAGGAAACAAGCGGGCTGATAGGCCAGTAATTTATCGGGAAAATCCAGCAAGCCGGAATTGGGAAGCCGGTGGAGGTCTTGTGCGCGAATGCCTAGGAACTCTAGTTCGCGGAAGTACTGTATGGCTTTGGGGCGCTTGGTATATACGATGGCGGCGTGTTGGAAAGTGGGGGCTACGGCAGGGAGTTTTTTTGGTTGCAGGGATTGTTCGCTCAGGAAGGCATTCAGCTCGTAAAAGCCCGCTTCGTTGAATGCAATGCCGTAGTAGAGCGACTGGTTGCTATCGTCTCTGAAATCTACGCCAAGGATGGGCTGTATGCCTGCTTGTTGGCAGCAGCGGACAAAGGCTGCAGCGGCCGAGACACTGTTGTTGTCGCAGAGTACCAGGCGCCGCAGCCCTCGCTCTGTTGCAGCGCTTAGCAGGGCTTCGGGGGAGAGGATTCCGTAGCGCAAGGAGAAAAATGTTTTGGCCAATATCACAGCAAGTTATTTTTTCCGAATCGTTGGCGGAGCTGGTCGCTGGTTAATAGCCGCTTCAATTCCTGCTCCCGATGGCTAAAAATGTCTAGTTGCTGTTGCCCTGAAGCCAGCGCTGATAGTTCCAGCCCTAGTGAGCGCAGTCGCAGCCGCCGGTAAGAGGCGGCTTGTAGGAGCTTTTGAGCCGCTGTATGGAGGTGACTATCCAAGGAAGTAAGCGCTATTTGCTGGCTTTTTTGGAAGCTGCTCCCATCCGTATATGCTACTTTTACGCTTATCTTCCCTACCAGCCGCCCTTTCTGGCGGAGGGTGGAGCCGAGCTGCTGTACCAATTGGAAGAGGCTGGTTTGCAGCAGTAGCGGATCGATGGTTTCTTCCGGGAATACGATGGCTTGGTATAGGCTTGTAGGGATTTGGTAGGGGAGTAGCGGGGAGGTATCGATGGCGTTGGCGTACTCCCATATTTGGCGGCCGCGCTGACCCAGCTCTGCGACGAGGAGCTTTGGCGGAATGCTGGCGAGCACTCCGATCTGCCGAACACCCATAAAGGATAGGCGCTGGGCAGTTTTTTGGCCGATATTCGGCAGTTTTCTCGTTGGCAAAGGAGATAGGAAAGTACGCTCTTGCCCAGGCGCAATGTACACAGCATTAGCAGGTCGCTGTTGGTGTAGCGCTCCTAGGCGAGCCACAAGTTTGCTATTGGCTAGGCCAATGGAAAGCGGAAGCGCAGTTTCACGGAAAAGTTGCTTTTGTAGCTCCTCTGCCCACCGCCAGCTACCGATGTAGCGGTCGAATTCACTCAGATCAAAATAGTATTGGTCGATGGCCGACTGCTCAAAAAGGGGCGCTTGCTGCTGTATGATGTCGCGAATTTCGTGCGCTACTAGGTGATATTTATCCAGGTCTCCCTGCAGCACGATCAGCGAAGGGCAGTAGCGCCGCGCCAGGCCGATGGGCATACCGCGGCGAACGCCTACTTGCTGCGCTTCCCAACTACAGGAAAGGACATAGGCGCGCTGCTGTCCAGCTACAATAGCTAGGGCTTGATGGCGATAGGCGCTGTGGTCGCGCTGGCTGATAGCGGCATAGAAACCATCAAAATGGCAATGGAGAATCGCCCGTTGGCTAGGGGCATACGGAGCGGGATGGCATAATGCTTCTGTTGCCGATAGGGTGCTTTCGTAGCCCCTATCGGTGGGATGTGTAGTTTCACTCATTCGTTTTCTCTTTAAAGCAGACAAAAATAGTCTGACGTTTTGTCCGGCGAGGTGGAGGAAGGGCACAAAAACAAATCGGGCGTTTTTATACCCACTGCGCCAATCGCCAGTGTATGAGTGAGGCCGGATGATTGGAGGGCAAAGATAAGCGGTATATTTTTAGAATAAAAATTTTTTTTTATTTTAAAAATCATTTTTTGATGACAAAAAAATGCTACCTTTATGCTGTGTTTGCTTGACGAACTGCCAAACAAATCTATTAAAACAAGGCGTATCGCTACCAATTACAAACAGCTGTTGCAGCAACTGGCAAAAGATATAGGCTTTCTACACATAGGGGTGGCCAAGGCGGCCTTTATGGAAACGGAAGCGCACCGGCTGGAAGTATGGCTCAACAGCGGCTACCACGGGCAGATGCAATGGATGGAAAATCACTTTGATAAGCGGGTGGATCCGAGGCAGCTGGTGCCGGGAGCGAAGACGGTGGTGTCGCTTTTGTATAATTATTTTCCGGAGGATGACAGCCCTAGCCAAACGCTGCCCAAGATAGCGCGTTATGCTTATGGCGAGGATTACCACCGGGTGATAAAAGCCAAGCTGCGCCGGCTGATGGAGGGTTTAGAAGCTGCTGTAGGGGCACCGATCAATGGCCGAGCCTTTGTGGATTCTGCCCCTGTGCTGGAGCGGGATTGGGCCAAGCGAGCTGGGAATGGTTGGGTAGGCAAGCATACGTTGCTGATTCACCCCAAGATAGGTTCTTACTTTTTCTTGGCTGAGCTAATTATTGACCTAGAGCTAGCACCCGATGGCCCTATGAAAGATTATTGCGGTACTTGTACACGCTGCATTGATGCCTGCCCCACCGATGCTATCAGCCCCCAAGGCTATTTGCTAGACGGTAGTAAATGCATTAGCTACCTAACCATAGAGCTCAAGGAGGCCATCCCCGAGGAATTTGCCGGGCAGATGGAGGGCTGGGCCTTCGGTTGCGATATTTGCCAAGAAGTATGCCCTTGGAATCGCTTTAGCCATCCGCACCAAGAAGCCGCTTTCCAGCCCAACGAAGCCTGGCGAGACACCCCTAAGACAGAATGGTTAGAGATGACCGAAGAAGTGTTCCAGCAGGTATTCCAGAAATCAGCTGTCAAACGGACAAAATACAGTGGCTGGAAGCGGAATCTTGATTTTTTACAGAAAAATAAGGGCTGAATTAGCGCAACATATAACGCAGGCCCAGCTGGCCGCGCCCGCGACGGAATGTAGGCGTATCATAAGCCGGTTGGAAACTATGCTGTGCCAGCGCGAAGACCGAGAGCTGCCCGTTGAGGCGATATTGTAGTCGCACTTGGAGGTCGAAATCCCAGCGCTGTAGGAAGGCTAGGGAAGTGCCCGCGGCAGCAAAACCACTTCTATCGAACTGATCCGAATTAGCCAAGGCGTTGATACTAGCGAATCGAAAGGCCTGCTCATTGCTTTGTCCGGTGTTGTTGGCGATCAGACCACTACCTTCAGCCACTACTAGCGGAATAAACAAAGGCGCTCGCCCAGCAAACAGGTAGGAAGCCCCCGCTTGTGCACCGAGCTGAAGGCGGGCAGAGAGCGACCTTTCCCAGCCCAAGCCCAAGCGCAGACGGTGCGCCACGATGTAATTGCTGCCTTGGGAGACTGCTTCCTGGGTGAATAGATCTTGAATTTGCGCAAGTGTCAAAGAATCGGGCATGTTCTCTACTGGGCTGGCCAGCTGATCTAGGCCGGATGCTTCTTGCCCGAAGCTTTCGCGGCTACGCAAATAGCCCAGGCTGAGTATCAGCTGATTCCGCCGCCCCATCGTTTTACTGCCGATGGCGGCTAGCCCGATACCTGGATAGAGGCTAGCCCAATCGAAATTGCCAGCCATCTCAGCACCCCAAGCCCAAGTTGCTGTCTTTTTCAAGGACGGCCAATCTTTATTCAGCTTCTTGGTGGCCACAGGCAGAAGCTGGCTTGGCAGGGTGGGCAATTGGTTGATAGCAGACTGTCTGGGCAAAAGAAGGTTAGTCTTGAGGCTGGCGGGTTCAGTATTTTCTGGGGTTTGCGCTGGCAGGGTGGTCTGTGTTGGGAAAGAACTTGTTGAACGGGGGGTGACCTTTGTAGGCGGCATTTTTTCTAGCCTCGGAAAGGGTCGTTCGGATAGCTTTTGAGTGGTCGCCACTTGCTGCTTGTTGCCATCGTTACTTCCTGGTTCTGTTCCGGCTTCTCTGGTATTTTTCAGGGGGGCTTCTGCGATGGCGGCTGCTTGGCTCTCCTTATCGGTACTTGCTGGTTCCATTCTAGCTTCCCCGGTATTTTCCAAGCGTATTTCTGTGGAGGCGACTGCCTTATCCCGCTTTGTTTGAGCTTCTTTTTCCTGGGTAGGGGGATGGGTGGGGTAGGAACTTGCTAGTCCTTTCCATGCTAGCCCGCTGACGAGGAGTAGCAGGATACCTACTAGGCTCCACCACCAAATGGCGCGGCGGCGCTTAGGCTGCTGCACGGGCAGGTGTTTATCCAACTGCTGTTGCATATCCTCCCAGGCACTGTCCCAGAAGGCCTGATCGGTAGCCCAGTCTTGGTTTTTATCCGGCATAGCGGTTGTTTTTATATTGTTTGCTAGCCAATAGTTCTTTGAGGCGTTTGCGGGCTTTGTTGAGGTGCCAGCGGCTGTTGACTTCCGTGATCTGGAGCTGAGCGCCAATTTCTTGGTGGGAATAGCCCTCCACGGCGTGTAGCCAAAAGACTTCCCTGCTCATAGTGGGTAGGGTCTCGATGATGTGGCAAAGGTCTTCGGCATAGAGCTGCTGAGTAGCTTGGCTTTCTTCGGCGCTGTCCCAGTTGCGAATTTCCAAGGTTGTGGGCTGTTGCTTGGCTCTGAAGTGACTAGCGATATGCCTGAAAACGAGGCGCTTTATCCAGCCTTCCAACGAGCCTTCGTGGCGGAAGGTCGGCAGCTTTTGGAAGACGCGCAGCATACCGCTGTTGAGTAGCTCTTTGGCCTCCGGTGCTGAAGCGAGATACCGACGGCAGACCTGTAGCGCCAGTGGGGCATATTGCCGATAGAAAATCTCTTGTGCAGCCCGCTCGTTGCGAATACAGGCGGCAATGAGTTCTTCTTCTGTGCCCTTCCAGCTAGTCATATCAAAAAGCAATCATACAGCGCAGGCTGGCCCGGCGGTAGGTGTTGGTTTGGGTACGGATGGTGTTGAAACTGTCGAAAGTGCGCGACTGCTCGGTGATGCGATAACCGAAATCAAAAGATAATTCAGGGGTTTTGTCCGTTAGCCGAAGCACATAACCAATGGCAGGGTGCAGCATCCAGCCGCTTTCTTTATCGATCAATGACACATCCGAGGCGCCAAGGGTGGGCAGGCTGTAGCCCCCTTCTAGCTGGAGGAAGAAGGCACGCGGCCGCTGCGAACTCAGTCCGCGGAGCTTCGTGGAAATACTCAAGGAATTTTCTTGGTTGGCTGGGTTAAAAGAGGTGTAATCGAGGCCTAGACCCAGCTGTAGATTCGCATGGACTTTGCGCAACACAGCCAGGGAGACGCTATAACCGAAGGTACGTTCATCGAAACCAAAACCAACAGCCAGGTTGGGGCCGAAATTGAGCCCGCTACCAATTTGCACCATCCAATCTTTTTCTTTGACGCTTGTTTCGGAGCGGTTCCTTGGCTTATTTCTTGGCATATTTTCTTGGCGGCTGACAGCCTTACGATCGATGGGGGCCATATAGACAATGCGCCTGATGGCGTCGGCTGCCAAGAAGATTTCTTCCCCATCTGCTAAGCGCAAATGTAGCAAATCCCCTGGTTGGAAATGGATGATAGCCCCCTCGTATTCTTTGCCATCGAAAGTAATCACTTTGTGGGAATAGTCTTCCTTTTGAGCCGATAGGCTGGCTACCGAGAGCCCGCAGAACAAAATGAAAAGGATATATTCTCTAAGCATTGTAGGTTGGCTTTGCGTTTCTTGAGTTGGGTTAGTATAAGACCGAATTGTCAGTGCCTATCTGTCCTCGGCTGTGTCTATGCTTATCCGAGGTCTGGATATGCGATAATTTGGTTGATGCCTAGGATAGGAACTTGGCTCACGCCCGTACGGGCGTGAGCCAAGTTCTTACCACTAGATACCTTCACAGATATCGATATGGCTGAGGTGGGAGAGGGCGCCATTGTTTTCGTAGCGAACTTGGTTGATGCCATCTTCGCCGATGGTGACCAGGCGGTTGAGCCAGTGTAGGCCGATGACGTCGTTGGCCATCGCCAGCTGGGCGTCGCTGCTAAGGAGGTTGCCGAGCATGCCGTTGTTATCGAGTTCATACACTTTGAAGCGGAAGCCTGGCTCGCAAAGGAATAGTTTGTTGTTGCCTACCGATAAGCCGGAGGGGCTGCTCATGGGGTAAATCTGTAAACGATTGGGGCGGCTGGGGTTGCTGACGTCCACGATTTCCAATTGGTTGTTTGCACCACCGCAAAAACCGCCGCCACGCAGGGTAACGTAGGCTCTATCACCTTCGACCACCACAGGGTCGCAGGCTTGAACGTGCTCTAGGGAAGCGAGGCGGACGGGGTTCAAGGGGTCGGCCACACTCATGATGTGCATGCCCGAGTTGGTGCCGATATACAGCTCTGTTCCGTTGGGGAAGATGGTTTCTACATTCCAAGAAAGCTGTACATTACCCACAAATTCCGGTTGCTGTGGATTGCTGAGATCGAAGGTCTTGAGCTTGCTTTCATCCACGGCATAGAGCGTGCCGTTGTTGATGGTGAAGCGCGCTAGGCTGCCGCCAATGGCTACCGCTGGGGCAGCGCCGCGGTTGAAATTGGCAACATTATTAGCGGCACCTGCCGTATTGATGAGAGCCATCTCGGCGGTGCTTACAAACATCATGTCATTTCTGAAGAAGCGGTTGGGGCGGTTTTGGGCGCAATCCACATATTCCACTGCATCGGTTTCGCGGTATTCTACCACCATCATCTGGTGGCCAATGCTGTTGGTCAGTACGCTGTAAGGCTCGAAGACGTCTTCTGTTCTACCCATCAAGACGGGGCGCTCGGGGTTGCTGATATCGAAGCTTAGCAAATCCACATAGTGATTGACGTAGAGCATATTGTTGCTGGCTGCTAAGCCTGCCGCTCCGGAAATGGGCAAAAAACTGACGGGAGTAGGCGTAGCGGGGTTGCTATTGTCTAGAATATGCAAGCCCTCTCCCCGATCGAGGATGAGCAAATAATCGCCATAGACAAAAAAGCCAGCGGGGTGGCAGACGTCCTTGCCTGGTAGAGCCACGATGGGGGCAGCGCGGAACACATCGGCATCTACCCAAACGGGTTCGTAGGCGATGTATTCCAGCTTGACATCACACTTTTCTTCGAGGCAAGCAGTGAGAGAAAGCGCCACAAGGGCGAGGCTAAAGAAGCGAAAAAGTGGTTTCATAATTCAAGATTTTTTGGAGGTATTGAGAAGGTGGGGAATTTGCTGCGTACCCCGTTCCTACCTAATAGACGCTCAAAGATAAGTAAACGTTAGTGGGTAGGGGGATTTTTTATCGTTTTCTGTTCTACGGATTTAGCAATGCCAGCACACTATCCACACTAGTGAGGTAAGGGTGCAGGACGGCGGGAACATTTTGGCGGTCATTATCGATACGCCAGCTTCTTTTGATGCCATTGATTTCATACACTAGTAGTAGGCCGCCTTGGTCGGCGCAATCGGGGCAGCCGATGACTTCCGGCTCTTCATCGAGTAAATCGGCAGGGAAGCTGGCTAGTAAGTGGCTGGCCAGCGCAAAGTCTTCGCTGCTGCGTTCTACGAAGTGGTAGTCGTGTTCGGGATTGTAGTAAATGTCACTGGTGTCTTCGTAGAGTTTGGTGGTGGTGAGTTGGTAGGTCTGTACGCACTGCTCGCCAACGCAAAAACCGTAGAAATGGCCGAAAATCAGATAATCTTCTGTTGATTCAGAACCGTTGGGCGTGGGTTTATCTTTTTCGCAGCTTAATAGTAGTAGGCAGCTAAGGAGCATCAGAGAAAGTATTGATTTCATAATTGACGGTTTAAGATTGATGATTTGTTAAGTAAGACGTTTCCCAAGGCCGCCGCGTTAGTGCACAGCAGGAAAATCTTTTTTATACGGCCACCAAGCGCCTGCTTAAATTAGTGTATATTTGTGGCAGAACCGCAAAAAATGAACAGATGGAGGAAGTTACCGAGTCCCTTCCGGAAGCCAAGAGCAGCAAGCCCAAGCCCCAATGGCTAGCCAAGCTGGAGGAAGAGAGCTGGCAAGCAGAGCTGTTGGTATCGGGCGCTGCCATTGTGGGCGCTTTTCAATTGCCGGGTTTGATTAGCCGCTTGGATGATTATGTGCTGTACACCATCAACCGCGAGGCGATGCTGTTCTGGTATTTTCTCAGTGTTTTCCTCAGTTTGTTTGCGATAGCGATCATCGGCACTTTTTTGCTACATTTCGTGCTGCGCACTTTGTGGATTGCCATGATCGGCTTCAATTCTGTCTATCCCCAAGGCTTCCAGCCCAGCGAGCGCTACAGCGAAGACTACCAGCAGAAACTCTACAAAGAGTTCGGTGATATTTCGGGCTATATTCAGCGTTTGGATCAGACTTGCTCGAGTATTCTGGCCATCGGCTTTTCGGTGGTTTTCACTGCCTTGGGCTGGGGTTTGGTACTAGCTATTTTGGGGCTGTTGTTTTATTGGACGCGCGATTATCTGCCTAGCTCGATGGGTTTTTGGTTAGGTGTTTTTTTGTATGCGCTCGTGATATTATTGGCGGGGCTCTCTATGATGATGAGCAGCAAAAAGTATAGAGAACGCGACTGGGTAAAAAAATACCACTTTCCCCTGACTACCGCTATGGGTAAGGGGATGTATAACCTAGGTTATCGGCCCACCAACATCGTGATCAATCTCCTGTATTCCCGCTCGGAAGAGAAGTCGCAGCTATCTTTCTTTTTTAAAGTCATCCTGGTCTCGGTTGGCATTGGCATATTGCTGCCGAACTTAAATGATAATATAACTTACTATTTGGACGACGTTTACCACCGATCGGCAGCCGATTCTACTTCGCTTTTTGCTTCGGCCTACGCGGATGAGCTGGGCGACGGGCAGGTCTATCGGCCCGTACTGCCTTCCCTAGAAACCAGCGATGCGCGTTTGCTGCGGGTCTTTATTCCGCTGCCCAACCGAGAATATTTTGAGATGATGAAGCAGTGTAGCCAGCCGGAAGTGGATAAAGACCTATCGCGCCAAGAAAGCCGCATCGCCCAGCGACAGCGAACCATCAACTGTGGCAAGGAATACATCCAACTCTTCCTCAACGGCCAAGAAATACAGGATTTTGAGCTGCTGCGGCAAGAGTTTGGTAGGCGCAAACAATACGGACTGGAAGTTATTGTTCTTCGGCCGCCCTATCAGGAAGGCAAGAATATGCTAAAAATCGTCACTCAATACCTTAATGAAGAAGGCCAGCCCAAGGAGGCTTATGCCCCTATTTACTTTTTGCCGCAGGGCTAGTGGGGCAAAAAAAAGCAGCCCGGAAACCGAACTGCTTTTGGAGTACCCGAGACGGGAATCGAACCCGTACTCCCGCAAAGGGAACTGGATTTTAAGTCCAGCGCGTCTACCAATTCCGCCACCCGGGCAGTGTTTGTTGCTGGCTCTTAGGCACTAGCTTTTTGAATTGGTGGGGCAAAGATAACATAGTATTTATTTTTAAAGTTACATTTGCAGAAAAAAAGTATGTCCTTTCCCTTTGTCGTTTTGCGGGCTAGCCGCAGCAAGGTATTACAGCTCACCGAAGGCCTGAGTTTAGAGGCCCTCAATACCATCCCTACGGGTTTCGGTAATAACCTCCTCTGGAACGCGGGACATTTGGTGGCTACCCAGCAGCTGCTTTGCTATGCCTTGGCGGGTCTTCCAACGCCAGTAGAGCAGGATTTTATCGGCCGCTACCGCAAAGGCAGCCGACCCGACGGGCAGGCTACGATGGCCGAGTGGACCTTCATCAAAGATCGCCTCGTAAGTACTATAGATCAGTTTGAGGCAGACTTGAGCCGCCTAGATTTCGGCCAATTCGAGTCTTACACTACCAGCTACGGCGTTACCCTCACCAATGTAGGCCAGGCGCTGAGCTTTAACAACAGCCACGAGGCTCTTCATCTCGGTACCATGATGGCCATGAAGAAGCTGCTGAAATAAGCGAACTTCAAAGTATAGCAGGGGCTTGTAAATAAGGTGGCTCACGCAGGAGCCAGGTTATCCCAAAAGAGCAAAGATCGCCGAAGTGAATCCTACCTGGCTCAAAAAGAGAAGCGTGGCTCCTGCGCGAGCCACTATTCCATACGCCTTTCTTCGCTTCGGTAGGCCAAGTCGATATACTGGCAGCCCTCTTCCTGCCGTTTAATGGGTATGATCAAAGTACTTCTTTTTGCCTTCTTCTTGGCTCTTGTTGGCCTCTCGGACATCGTGCGCTGGCATAGCCCAACCACCCACGATTTCGGCGATCTTTTGCGCGGCCAGCCCGCCACCCATCAGTTTTACTTTACCAATACCAGCTCGGAGCCGATTGTGATACAGAACGTGCGCGCCAGCTGTGGCTGCACCACGAGTGATTGGGCAGAAAAACCCATTGCTCCTGACAGTGTGGGTGTACTGACCATCACTTATGATGCTTTGTCTTCGGGCTATTTTCGCAAATACGTCAAGGTCTATTTCAGTGGTCAGCGGCAGGCAGAAAAGCTTTACTTAGAGGGCTTTGTAGAGAATAACGGATAATTTGTCGGAAAGCAATAGGCATTTTAAGCAGATAGTTGCATCTTTGCATTCTTAATATTGCTTATGACTTGGTTGACTTGGGTATTCCTAATCGGATATATTTTGCTTTGTTTTCCGCTTTCGCGCCTTTTTGCGAAGGCGGGGGAGAAGCCGAGTGACGCTTTTATTCCCGTCTATAATTTCATGGTTTGGTCGCGCCTTATCGGGCGCAAGAGCAGCCACGGCTTATTGATGTTGGTGCCGATTTTAAATATCTTTATTTTCTCTGCTTTGTCGGTGGATTTGGCGCGTTCTTTTGGCCGTTTGCGTTTTGTGGAATTTGCGGCGGCTGTGGTGGCCAGCCCTTTCTACTTTTGGTGGCTCGATAAGCAAGGCGCGGAATACCAAGGGCCAGCGATGGCGAAGGAAAGAGCCTTCTTGGCCGATCTGAAAGCTGCGCAGAAAACAGGCGATAAACGAGAGATCAACCGCGTGCTGAACCGCAACCCCTTCCCAAGGCCTACTTGGCAGGAGTGGACGGAATCGGCCATTTTTGCCATTTTTGCAGCTACTTTTATCCGCTTGTTGTTCATCGAACCTTACATCATCCCTACGCCCTCGATGGAAGGAAGCATGATGGTGGGCGACTTCCTTTTTGTCTCGAAAGTACACTATGGTATGCGCTTGCCCGAGACCGTTTTCCAGTTGCCGCTGGTGCACAACCGCGCCCCCGTGGTGGATGCAGAAAGTTATGTTTCTAAGCCCAGCTTGCCCTACCGCCGCCTACCAGCCATCAACACGCTGGAACGCTATGCCCCGGTAGTCTTTAATATGCCCGCTGGCGATAGCGTCTATGTCTTCCCAGATCGGGTTTATACCGACCAAGATTACAAAACGGGCGCGCTGGCGGGAGCCAATCCGCGCTATGCCCGCGCCATACAAACGGGCAAAGAAAAGCTCATTACCCGCCCCCGAGACAAAAAAGACCTTTACGTCAAAAGATGCGTAGGCGTACCGGGCGACACCCTAGAAATTCGGCAGCGGCAGCTCTATATTGATGGTAAAATGATGGAAGACCCCAGTACGGTTCAGTTCCTTTATGAAGTGGAGTTTACGGGAACCCCCAATCAGAAAAGCTGGCCAGAAATGGGTATCTCCGAGGACGATGTACAGTTCAATGGCGAGCGCTATTTTATGTTCCTAAGCAAGAGGCAGATCGAAGAACTAAAAAAGCAAGATTCTGGAATGCTCATTGAGCATTTCGATTTCGAACAGCCGCGCTTCCAAGGCGATGGCAACCGCTATTACCCCCACGATGCCCGCTATTTTAGTAAATGGAGCAACGACAACTACGGCCCTATCTGGATACCTAAAGCAGGAGAAAGCATCGTGCTCACGCCTCAAAACTTCAGCCTCTACCAGCGGCCTATTAAAGTTTACGAAGGCAAAGAAATTGAGAAAAAAGCCGACGGTAAGATCTATATCGACGGCGAAGTAGCCACGCACTACACTTTCCAGAAAGATTACTACTGGATGATGGGCGATAACCGCCACCAGTCTGAAGATAGCCGCATTTGGGGCTTTGTTCCTTTCGATCATGTGGTGGGTAAACCCTTATTCATCTGGTTTAGTCTCCGCGAGAATAGCTTCCGAAAAGGTATTGCTTGGGAGCGTATTTTCACGAGTGCAGATAAGCGGTAGGAAAAAAGTATAAAGGCTGGAAAGGTGTAAGAGTAATCAAGTCTAAAGGTGGTCGGTAACCCTGTGTTAGAAGGAACAGTAATTGTTTTATTTTAATATTTTGCTTAAGTTTGTACTTGAGCTTGTATTTCTTACTTATCAAAAACGATTGAATTGTACGATCTCTAAACCCATCTGAGCGGGCATGCCCTGGCCTTCAATCCTTATAGACTGGCACTACGTGCAGGAGCAGCGCCGTACAATGGGGAGCATTGCCCTCTAAAATAAATTATATCCCAAAACATAAAGAGGCAAGTGGGGTAATAGCAATTCCACTATTTATCCTTTTATTTCATTAAATCCTTGTTTTATGAGACGTAGATTACTTTTTTTATGTGTGTTCAGTTTGCTTGGTTTGGCCGGCATAATGGCACAACGGACGGTGACGGGCACGGTTACCGACAATGGCGGGGAGCCGTTGGTGGGTGCCTACATCACCGTGAAAGGCGTCAGTTCTGGCACGATTGCCGATATTGATGGTTCTTACAGTATTAATGTACCAGCAGGTGCGAATACTTTGGTTTTCTCTTTCACAGGCTTTGCTACGGAAGAGCGGGAAATCGGCGATGCTAGCCGAATAGACGTACAGATGAGTGAAGGCAGTTTGCTGGACGAGGTGGTGCTGATTGGTTCTCGTTCGGCTGGCCGCACGAAGCTTACCACCCCTGTCCCAGTGGACATTGTGGATGTAAAGCAGTTGGCCGCTAATGCTGCACAGACCAACCTCAACCAGTTGTTGAATTATGTGGCTCCTAGTTTTACTTCTAATACCCAGACCATTTCGGATGGTACCGATCACATTGACCCCGCTTCTTTGCGTGGTTTGGGGCCTGACCAAGTGTTGGTATTGATCAACGGTAAGCGCCGCCACAACACTTCGTTGGTAAACGTGAACGGTACTTTCGGCCGAGGCAATGTAGGAACTGACTTGAACTCTATTCCTGTAGCGGCTATAGACCGGATTGAAATTTTGCGCGATGGCGCTTCTGCTCAATATGGCTCAGACGCTATCGCTGGGGTCATCAATATTGTTTTGAAAGAAAGCGTTGGCCTTACCTTTAATGTAGAAACAGGTGCTTACGTTAGCAGCGAAATCCCCGAGCAAGACGGCAGTGTGGATGGCGAGTTCAACCAGATCAGTGCCAACTACGGTTTGCCAATAGGCAAAGACGGTGGCTTCGTTAATTTCACAGGTGTTTTTGATAACCGCGAATATACCAACCGCATGAAAGAGTGGGAAGGAACGATTTTTAGTGGTTACAACAATCCTGCCTCTGGTGTTGCGCCCAATGAAGATATTACGGAAGCCGAGTTGGCGCGCCGTGGTCTTAGCCGCAGTGATTTCAATATGCGAGTAGGTCAATCGGCCATTCGCAATGGTGGACTGATGGCCAATATGAGCCTACCTGTTGCTGCCAACGCAGAGGTGTATATGTTTGGTGGCCTTAACTATCGCCGAGGTAATGCGGCAGGCTTTTATCGCCTGCCTAACCAAAACAATACGGTAACAGAAATTTACCCCAACGGTTTTTTACCTGAGATTAACTCTAATATTACAGATGCTAGTTTAGGAGCGGGCATCAAAGGCACTATTGAAGATTGGGAGGTCGATTTTAGCAATGTCTTTGGTCAAAATGCTTTCAACTACCTCATTACCAATAGTTTGAACGCTAGTTTAGGTGCTGCTTCGCCCACTTCTTTCAACGCAGGCGGTTTTAGCTTTGCTCAGAATACTTCCAACTTAGATATTCGCCGTTATTTCGATAATGTGATGTCTGGTTTGAACGTGGCCTTCGGCGCGGAGTACCGCCTAGAGAACTACCAGATTGTAGCAGGGGAGGAAGCGAGCTACCGCGACTATGGTGCGGCCAGTGCTTACGTTACTACGGGCGGTGATACGGTAATCATCCAAGACGGGATGGGACCCATTTCTACCGTGTTTGATCCTATCGGTCGCCGTCGTGTGGGGGGTGCCCAGGTATTTCCCGGTTTCCGCCCAGACAATGAAGTGAACGCTATCCGCAATAGTGTGGGCTTCTATGGTGATATTGAAGCAGATATTACAGATAAGTTTCTCCTTGGAGCAGCTGTGCGCTTCGAGAACTATAGTGATTTTGGTTCTACTTTGAATGGTAAACTCACAACGCGTTATAAAATATCTAACAACTGGACTTTCCGTGCTGCGGGTAGTACGGGCTTCCGCGCTCCTAGCTTGCACCAGCTGAACTTCAATTCTACTTCTACGCTCTTCGTGGATGGGATACCTTTCGAGGTGGGAGTATTCAGCAACGACAGTCGTCCGGCTCAGCTGTTAGGTATTCCTCAGTTGAAGCAGGAGGAGAGTGTGAACATTAGCGCTGGTATCACAGGCCGGATCCCGTCTGCCAATTTATCCATAACTATAGATGGTTTCTTGGTGGACATCAACGATCGGGTAGTACTTACTGGTAATTTCCAAGGCGGAACAGCTACGCCACAACTTCAAGAAATTAGCCGACTCCTCCGCCAAGCTAATGCCAACAGAGCTGCTTTCTTCGCCAATGCGATTGATTCCAGAACAACTGGTTTGGACATTGTAGTAACACATAACGCAAAACTGGGCAATGGCCGTTTGAATACCAGCTTAGCTGCTACCTTCTCGCAGACAACACTAGAAAACGTGAATACGGGTGGTGTGCTAGCTGGCTTAGAAGATGTTTACTTCGATGAAACCAGCAAAATCTTCCTGGAAAGAGCCGTACCTAGGGTAAAGGCTAACCTGACATTCGACTACAGCATCAACAAGCTATCTATCTTCCTCCGGAATGTTTATTTCGGCCCAGTGGATGAGGCCACTAATGTGATCGATAATCAGCAAAATTTCGCAGGTAAAGTCGTTACCGACCTAAGCTTGGGCTACAAACTCAATGATCGAATTAACTTCACGATCGGCGCCAACAACTTGCTGGATATTTATCCAGATGAGAATATCCCAGCCAATCGCTCTAATGGCCGCTTTATTTATAGCCGCCGTTCTCAGCAGTTTGGCGCCAATGGCCGCTATGCTTTTGCGCGGATGCGTTTTACACTATAGTAAAGAGGACGATCCTCCAAGCAACTGCTTGGAGGATCGTTTTTCTTATTTGCTTTATCGGAATAAAAAAAGCATTGCCACTCTCCGTAGCAACGCTTTTTTTATTAAGGTTTCTTTTACCTAGCGCCGGCGGCGCTTCGTTTTTACTGAGCTAAAGCGGTTGCTCTCTCCTCTTTCGTTACCTTGGGAAGCACCTACGCGAATCATGGCACAGCGGAAGCCAACACTGCGGCTAGCTTTCTCCTCTTCCATGAAACGGCGCGTACCAGGGCTGAGCCAGTAAGCCCTGTCTGCCCAACTACCGCCTTTGTAAACGCGGGAAGTATTGCTGATGAGTGTGTGTTTTTCGTAGTCGTAGAAGGCTTCGCTTTCTTGATCACCATCAAGGTAGTCATATACATCACCTCGTTTGTAGTTGTCGCGCAAAGCGGCCTTAGCATCGTCGATAGGGCGGAACTTCACGCGGCCTAGGCTATCTAGCTCTTCAATCTCACCGTTCTCATTCACGGCCATTTCCACGAATTTATTACCCCGGAATGGGTTGAGATCGTGGTTGTCCACATCTTGTAAATCCATGGTAGTCATGGGGCGATAGAGATCAAGTACCCACTCATTTACATTGCCAGCCATGTTGTAGAGGCCGAAATCGTTGGGGTAGTTCTCTCTAACATGGTTGGGGAAGGGAGCCTCGTCGTTGGGGCGTCCGGCAATACCCATGTAGTCACCTCGTCCTCTTTTGAAGTTGGCCAAAATCTTACCTTGGTCGCGACCGTGCACCTGATAGCGAACAGTGGTGCCGTTCCAAGGATAGATGCGGCGGTCAGTATAATTTTCATCTTTTTCGTTGGCTTGCAGACCTTGGAGGGCGAGGGCAGCATATTCCCATTCAGCTTCTGTTGGGAGGCGGAACTCAGGGAGTACAATACCGTCCTCAAAGCGCACGGCTCTTTCCTCGCCTGTTTTTAAGTCTTTCAGACCTTTGCGTACATCACCTTGATATTTACCTACCAAGTAGGATTTGGTAGTGAAAACATCCTGATTTTGTTGTTCTGGGTTGGGGTTGAGGATACCCTTATCAATCAAAATAGCTTCGTTCACACGGTCGCCTCTCCAGCGGGCGTACTCTCCTGCTTGCTTCCAAGAAACCCCCACTACGGGGAAGTCGTCGTAGGAAGGGTGGCGGAAGTAGGATTCTACCATGGGTTCGTTGAAGGCCAATTCATCGCGCCATACCAAGGTATCGGGTAGCGCATCGCGATAAACCTCGGGATAGTCCAAACCGTACACTCTTTTTAGCCAATAGAGGTACTCGCGGTAATCACTATTAGACATTTCCGTTTCATCCATGTAGAAAGAAGATACCGTTACGCGGCGGGCCATATTCGACCAATCGTAGGTTACGTCCTCTTCCGTATAGCCCATAACAAAGGTTCCGCCAGGAATCAGCACCATGTTGGGCGGCGTCTCTTGGCCTTCATAGTCGGTTTTCTTTTCAAAGCCCCCCCATTTTTGGCTATTGAGTTCCCAGCCGGTGGTAGCAGATCGTTCTTTCTTCCCGCAGGAAGCTAGCATCAGAGCCATGACGCAGAACAGCGCCGTGTGTTGCAGAAAATTCTTCATTTCTCTATAAACGAGTTGACAAAATTGCGAATAAGCGGACAAATATAGTACTCCTCTTAGGAATAGCACTAAAAAAAGCTACTTCTCAAGAAAATAGCTGGCTCTAGTAGCATCCACTCTCTAAACTACAAAGCTGGCTTGCCTATTGTGTAGCTACTGTTAAAATTATCAGCGCTCAGCTGTCAGAGCCGAGGCTGTGCTTGGTGAATGGAAAACGGAAAATCGAAAACACTTACGATGCAATTACTGGCTGCCACCCGTCTCCACACGAACCCCAGGGGGCATGAGCCAGATAGAAAAGTCGCCTTAGATTTGTCCAAGTACTTACACTTGAGCACTTTTAAATAAAATTGTTGATAATATTTTCAAAGAGCTCTTGCTTTCCGCTGCGCTGTTGTAATGGTGGCTGGGTTTTGCCTATCTGAGCGAGCTGTTCCATATCCAATTGTTGGTCTTCAAAAGCCTTGCCCATACCCGTATCGAAAGTGCTGTAACGTTCTTGTCTGAGTTGGAGGTAGGGTGATTTCTCTAGGATGTCATTGGCAATGAGAAGTGCCCTTGCGAAGGTATCCATGCCCCCGATGTGCGCATAGAAAATATCTTCTAAATCAGTAGAATTTCGGCGTGTTTTAGCATCGAAGTTGATACCGCCGCCTTGCAACCCGCCTGATCTTAGTATGACCAACATAGCTTCGGTGATTTCTTGGATGTTGTTGGGGAACTGGTCAGTGTCCCAACCATTTTGGTAATCGCCTCGGTTGGCATCGATACTACCCAGCATATCAGCGTTGGCTGCCACTTGCAGTTCGTGCTGGAAGGTATGTTGCGCCAGGGTGGCATGGTTGACTTCAATATTGAGTTTGAAATCCTGATCTAAGCCGTATTCTCGTAGGAAATTAATGGAGGTAGCAGCATCAAAATCATATTGGTGCTTGCTAGGTTCCATTGGTTTGGGCTCTATGAAGAAGGAGCCCTTGAAACCTTGCGCGCGGGCGTAGTCACGTGCCATCTGAAGGAAGCGGCCCGCATGATCTAGCTCGCGTTTCATGTCGGTGTTTAATAGGCTCATATAGCCTTCCCGGCCACCCCAGAAAACGTAGTTCTGACCTCCCAGCTTCAAAGTAGCGTCGATGGCCATTTTTACTTGTGCTGCGGCATGGGCTACTACGGCAAAATCTGGATTGGTCATCGCTCCATTCATGTAGCGAGGGTGAGAGAAGAGGTTGGCCGTGCCCCAGAGCAACGCTACGCCTGTTTCTTTTTGCTTTTCTTGCGCGTAATCGGTGATTTTATCTAGCCTTCTTTCATTTTCGCTTAAGCTTTCGCCTTCTTCTACCAGATCAAAATCGTGGAAGCAATAAAAAGGAATACCCATTTTGGTAATGAATTCAAAGCCAGCATCCATTTTATTTTTAGCTTCCTCTACAGGGTCTTTTGCGCCCATCCAAGGAAATGATTTGGTACCTGGGCCGAAGGGGTCGCCGCCTGTGCCGCAAAGGGTGTGCCACCAGGCCATCGCAAAACGAAGCTGCTCTTTCATGGGCTTTCCGGCCACTATCCGGTCGGCTTCATACCAGCGAAAAGCAAGTGGATTATCGGTATCTCTTCCTTCAAAAGGGATGGTGGGGATGTTCTTGAAATATTGCATATTGTTGAATTAGTCTTTTCTGTAAGGATGAATGGTGAGAATACGACCGTCTTCGAGGTGCTGAAGCGGGGTCATTTTTATGTTTCTCAGGTGAGTAATGCCTTCCGAGAGGATAGAGTCATGGTAGAAAAGGTACCACTGCTCTTGGAAACTACAAATAGAGTGGTGGGAGGTCCACCCTAAAACAGGTTCCAAAATTCGGCCTTGGTAGGTAAAAGGGCCGTAAGGACTATCCCCAATGGCGTAGCAAATGTAATGCGTATCGCCTGTAGAGTAGGAAAAATAGTATTTCCCTTGATATTTATGAAGCCAACTAGCTTCGAAAAAGCGCCGTTCGTTGTCGCCGGCAAGCAGTAGTTGGCCGTTTTCATCCAATATCTCCACGCCTTTAGGTTCTTCCGCTAGTGCCAGCATATTGTCTTGGAGGCGGGCTACACGCGGGAGCAAGGCTGTCTCGTGAGGCAAGGGTTCTTTATGGCCTTCATCATAGCGGTTGCTGCGATATTGCTGCAGCTGCCCTCCCCAGATACCACCGAAATATAAATAATGAGCCCCGTCTTCGTCTTCAAATACAGCGGGATCAATAGAATAAGTGCCAGCAATGGGTGCTGCCATTGCTTTGAAAGGCCCTTCGGGGGAGTCGCTAATAGCTACACCGATCCTGAAAATACCTTCATGATCTTTTGCAGGGAAGTAAAGGTAGTATGTATTTGCTTTATGCGCGGCATCTGGCGCCCACATTTGTCGGCTAGCCCATGGAACATCCACAATATCAAGCACTTTTCCATGGTCGGTGGCAGTACCTTCAGCACTTTCCATCGAGAACACATGATAGTCTTGCATGCCAAAATGGTCGCCATTGTCATTAAAGGGGATGCCTGCGTCGATATCGTGAGACGGATAGATGTAGATTTTTCCGTTGAAGACGTGTGCCGATGGGTCGGCGGTGTAGAGGTGCTCCACAAGCGGCTTAGAAATAGCTTTTACACTAAGCTCACTAACGTCTATTTTTTCTTCGGAAGCCATAAACTTATTCGTTTAGTTGCGTGATTGCAGAAGATCCTGCTCAATTTGCGTCTCCATTTTCTTATTGATCTCGTAGAAGAACAAGGAAGCTACCCCCACGAAGAAGGGGATGGAGGCGTAAACGCTAACAGATAATTTTATACCCATGATAGCTTGTGATGACTGATCAGCCAGTTGGGGATTGTAGTCATAAACAGAAAGCAACCAAGCCACGAGTGATCCGCCAATACTTAGGCCAACTTTTAAGCCAAAAACCATAGCTGAAAAGATAATAGCCGTGGCGCGGCGCTTATTTTTCCACTCGGAATAGTCTGCTACATCCGCTATCATGGCCCAAAGTAGCGGGATGGTGATACCATAGAAAAAGCCGTGTAGTATCTGAGTAACAAACACCAAGCCGATACTGGTGGGAGAATAGAAAATAAAAAGCAGGATAAATATGGTAGCTAAGAACAAGCCTAGGCCAAAAACATCCCTTTTCCCGAAGCGGTCAGCCAAGGATTTAGAGAATAAAATACCAAAAATCATGAAGATGATACCTCCAGCATTGAATAGGCTGAAAGCAGAGGTCGGGGCATCTTCGGGCCATTGGAAAGCGGCTAAGCCCATGCTCGTGAGCAGCTGGTTTAGTCCGTCTATCAGTTGATTAAATCCTATATTTTCAAGGAAAGAAGCCAAATGGGGCTCGCTAAGGTAGTATTTGAAATAGTAGATATACATCCCCCCCTTAAGGGATAAAGTAATGAACACCAGAATGGTGAGCCCAAGCATGACTAGCCATGGTTTGTTTTTAGAAAGGTCTCGGAGGTCTTCTTTAATAGAAGATTGTTGTTCGGGTGCTGGCACAACCCGCTCTTTAGTTGTCCAAAAAGTGATGAGTAAAAAAATGGTACCTACCACAGCAAAAACACCCATTACGGTTTTGAAACCAGCCGCCTTGTCTCCGTCGCCCATGATAATAACCAGCGGAAGTAGCAGCACCTGAATAATGAATTGTGCTATCATAACAGCTACAAACCGATATGAAGACAAGCTGTTACGCTCGCCCATATCGCTGGTTAGTACACCGCTTAGCGCAGAATAAGGGAGGTTGTTGGCCGAGTAGATCAAGACGAGCAGCGAATAGGTAATAATGGCGTAGGCCACTTTTCCATTTAAGCTAAAATCGGGGGTGCTAAAAGCCAATAACGAGATGGCACCAAAGGGGATAGCTGTCCATAATATCCAGGGGCGGAACTTACCCCATTTGGTCTGTGTCCTATCGGCAATTGCCCCCATTATGATGTTGAAAAAGGCTCCAATAAAGCCCCCTAGGAAAATAATGGTAGCAGCTATATCCGCTGGGATTTGATAAACATCAGTATAGAAAAAAGCGATGAAAGTCATCAGGGTCTGGAAAATCAGGTTGGCCGCTAGATCCCCTAAACTGTAGCCAATTTTTTCCCTTACAGAAAGTTTGTGGTTTGCTATACTCATCTTGATCGATTGCTTTATACGTTTTGCTAGAAAAGCTAGGGAAGATCGAGGAGCTGCTGGTAAGCCAGTTTAGGTTGGTAAGTTCGATCGAATAATAGAGGATGGTTGGTGCGCCCTTGTATTGGCCAGCCATTGAGCCAGGAGTGGCCGTCGTGAATACCCCAGAAACTTACCCGCTTGATATCTTCTCTGTACTTCAGAAAGATTTTGAAGGCACCTGTGTATCTTTCAGCTAGTTGTTGCTGAACACTATCAGGTAGCCCTTGCCGATAAGCGTCCATGCGTTCATCACCTATGTAGGCATCGAAATTCTGTTCTACCGCCGCACCTTGCAAATCCCAAGGGTTCGGTAATACCGTTATGTCTAGTTCTGTGATGTGCACCTTGACTCCCAGTGCGGCGTATTCCCGGATACTGTTTTCTATATCTACAAGGTCAGGCCCTACTAAGCTCCAGTGCCCCTGCATTCCCACGCCGTCTATTTTGATTCCCTTCTCTTGTAGGTTTTTAACCAAGCGGATCGCACCAGCGCGCTTCTCTGGCTTCCACATATTGTAATCATTGTAAATGAGCTCGGCCTCTGGATCTGCAATGGCCGCCTGTTTGAAGGCCTCTTCAATGTAGGCTTCCCCCATCAGGTCGTAGAAAATGGAAGAACGCAGCGTGCCGTCTTCGTTGAGCGCTTCATTAACCACATCCCAAGCTTTGATCCGTCCTTTGTACCGACCTACGATGGTGGCGATGTGGTGTTGTAGCACTTTCGCCATGGCAGCGCTGTCCTCCACCTCCTGCACCCAGTCTGCCAACTGACTATGCCAGACCAAGGTGTGGCCAACAGCGTACATGTCATTATCTAAACAAAGTTGGATGAAACGATCAGCGATATCAAAGTGGAAACTATCTGGCTGTGGGTGGATATGCATCCATTTCATGTCGTTTTCGGCCGTCAGAGCGTTGAACTCTTGTTGTAAAAGTTGGAGCGCCGCACTATCCTCTCCGAGAATGTGAGAAGTTCCTGCGGCGGCTCCGATAAAAAATGAGGGCTCGTAGGCTGTTTTAAGGCTAGGTGTTGGTTGTGCTAAATCAGTTGAACTACTTTCGCAACCATAGCTCACGAAAAGGCAAAATACAATTATAAGCCAATAGAAATTGTTCATAAACACTGTTTCAAAATTTAGCTGTGAGTGAGAGAGCGCCTTCGTTTTTGCAAAGATGAATGCTTTTTATAAGAAGATAATAGCATTTTTGATGCAAAAGGTAGTATATTTGATGCATGAAGCTTAAAAAAATGAGGTTATATAGGGTTTTGAGAGGGGAAAGCGGCAAACTGTGGTCTTTTCTGCTGTGTATTTTTTTTGCTAGCTTAACAACTGCGCTTGCTAGTGAACCCGCATCTGACAGCGTTGGCCCAACTTTCGTAGTGCGAGCTTTTGAAGAGGAGTTCCCGAATCGGGCAGTGAAGTCGCTGGTTACAGATGAGGAGGGCTTCCTCTGGATCGGTACTTTTGGCGCAGGCCTCTATCGCTTTGATGGGGTTTCCTTTGTGCCTTACACTTTTGACTGGGGCGATAGCACTTCTCTTGCTAGCAATTTTGTAGAGGTAGTCTATCCCGATAGCGCACATCGCTTGTGGATAGGAACAGATAAAGGGCTAAGTGTCTTTGACAAAAAACGACAAGAGTTTCGGAGGCTTACATTTAAAATTGCTGCGCAATCAGAACCTTTATCTAAAATTGCTATTCGAAGCCTATTGATGGATGCGGAGGGTAATTTCTTTGTCGGCACAGACGGTTGGGGCTTGCTGTTTGTGGCGGCAAAAGATTTGCTGCCACAGAGCGATGAACCCTTGCTTGCTCAGCAATTCGGAAAAGAATTTGTCTTTAAAGATCTAGTAGATGTTGCTGGAGCTACACTCTATGCCGCTACAAATGGAGGCCTCCTGCGTTTTTCTTACAAATTCAATGAGCTACTGGCAGTAGGGACAGTTGAACATCCTTGCTCGCAACCAACCGAATCTTTATTTCTCGATTCCTCTGGTACCTTGTGGGTGGGCACTAGCTACGGTGGCCTACTCTCCGTGGAGATAAGTTGCAGCCCATTGGAATATACTCAGTATCCACTTACCAGCAACCGAATTTTAGCGATTACTGGGCATGGAGTAGGTGGATTGGTGTGTGCTACTGAAAACGATGGTTTGCTGTTGCTAGACGAAGAACGAAAAGCAAGATTTGTCAGAACAGCGAACTTGGGAATGCATGTGCTAGAGTCCAACTCCATTTGGTCGCTGCATCGGGATGAGCACAACCGACTATGGCTGGGTTATTATGATAGAGGAATAGGACTGCACGACGAGAGCGCCTTTTTTTTTCAATACCTCCAACACATACCAAATAGCGAAAACAGCCTGAAATCCATGTCTGTGAATAGTATGCTCATGGAAGGAGATAGTGTCTTGATCATCGGGATGGACGGTGGGGGCATTGATCGTTACAATCTTGCTCAGCAGACTTTTGAACACCTTGACGAGGCGAACGCTTATATTGGTTTGGGCAACAAGTCGGTACAGTCGCTTTTTAGAGACACTAGAGGGAATTTGTGGGTTGGCACCTGGGGAGGCGGTATCTTTAGGCTTCGTCCGGGGCAGAAAAAATTTGAATATCTCTCGGCCAATGTGGCTACCGATACCCCTATAGCTGATCGAATACTCGGTTTTGCGGAGAGCAAAAATGGGTTTATTTGGATAGCAACTTTTGGCCATGGTTTGCATTATTACGACCCTGTTTCGGGTCGGATAGCGCAAAAAGCGGATAATTCCTACGGGATGCATGGCATTCCAAGTAAGGATATCAGGTCGGTACTGGTGGATAGTCGAAACAGGCTGTGGATCGGTAGTACCAAGGGTTTGTATGCCGTTGATCGGCCGGGGGAAGCAGGGGAAAAGGTGCATGCGTTTTCTGAGGAGCGCTACGAACAGCAATTTCACCCCAGTTTCTATCATCTACTGACTATCTTCGAAGATGATCAACACAACATATGGTTGGGCACAGACGGTGCAGGTTTGTATCGCTATGTTCGGGAGCTAGATAAATTTGAAAGGATCGCCGCAAATGAATTGCTTGATCAAACTACCATTTGTGCGATTGCCCAATCTGCAGATAAGGCGATTTGGATAAGTGGCAAAAGCGGAATTTCGCGTATTCAGGCGGATGGAAAAGCCTATCGCGTTTCTAACTTTACTAAAGATGAGGGTTTACTGTCCAATAATTTCAACTACGGGGCCATTTACTTTTCTCAGGGAAACCAACTATTTTTAGGGAGTCAGGCAGGTGTTAATTACTTTTCAACAGATCAAGAAACCCAGCGCAGAGAACCAGGGCAAATTTTTCTCAGCGGATTGCGGATATTCAACGAGTTGGTACTTCCCAATTCTGCAGGGAGCCCTTTGGCGCAGGCGCTGGATTTTACAGAAGAGTTGGTGCTGCGGCCACATCAATCGGTTTTTAGTATTGAGTACACTACTACCACACTTTCTCGTTCGGAAAGCGTGCAGTTTGCCTATTACCTAGATGGTTTGGAAACAAACTGGAACTATGTAGGAAATAAACGGATGGCTAACTATACGTCCCTGACAGACGGAACTTATATCTTTCGGGTAAAAGCAGCTACGAAGGAGGGGGTCTGGACTGGCGAAGAACGAGTCTTGAGAATAAGAATACTCCCTCCGTGGTACAAAAGCCGCTTAGCTTACACTGCTTACATCGCGCTGCTCCTACTGCTTTCCAGCCTGCTCTATTTCTTCCTGAGGATGCGGGTTCGGGAGCGGCAGGCACTGGTTTTAGCTGAGGTAAAGCAGCGACAAACCGAGATACTGAACCAACAAAAAATCGATTTTTTTACCAACATTTCTCACGAATTCAGAACACCGTTGGCGCTGATCCTCAATCCCCTCAAGGACTTACTACTCAACAATAAGCTCAACGACGCCGCCAGGAGAAAGCTCAACATCATCAACCGAAACGCACAGCGCCTCGAAAGACTAGCAAACGAACTACTAGATTTTCAAAAGGTCAATTCCAATAAACTACAACTCCAAGCTCAACAGCAGGATATAAGCAGGCTGGCTCGGGAAGTCTTCGATTACTTTGAGGAAGAAGCGTCTAAAAAATGGATCACTTTCGATTTTGAGGTGGCCAACGACATCCCTCTTGTGTGGATAGATTTCAGCTTGGTTGAAAAGACTGTTTACAATTTGCTCTCCAATGCTTTCAAATTTACACCAGAAAATGGCCGTATTTTGTTGAAAATTGACTGTATCCACCACCTTTTCCCTGGCTTAAACAACCAAGCAATCCCTGCGGTGAGGTTGCAGGTTAGAGACACCGGGCCAGGGATAGATGAAGAAGAATTGCAGCACATTTTCGAACGCTTTTACCAAACCAAGCAATCGCCTAAAGTCTATTACGGAAGTACGGGTATTGGGCTGGAGATGGTTAAAAGTTTTATGCAACTGCACAAAGGGCGTGTGGAAGTGGATAGTACGCTCGGGGAAGGCACTACCTTTAGTCTTTTCTTTCCTTTAGGCGACCGGCACCTGCTGGCAGAGGAAAAGCTTCCCTTGGCCAATTCGCAGCAAGCGGTGAAAGCAGCGCCTCCTCTAGCCCTCCCCGCAGAGGATGTAGCGCCTAGCCTGGCTCCCGCCGCTCGCACAGGCCTTTCCGTATTAATTGTGGAGGACAATCTTGAGCTGAGGGATTATCTGAAAGAAGAGTTAGCGCAGTCTTATAAAATTTTCACAGCCAAAGATGGAAAAGCTGGGCTAGAAAAGGCGTTGGAGGTGGTACCTGATCTTATTTTATCTGATGTTATGATGCCACAAATGGATGGCCTAACGCTAAGCAAGCAGTTGCGTGCCAACGCTGCCACTCATCATATCCCGATCATTTTACTCTCGGCAAAAGCAACAGACCAAGACAAACTGCAAGGATTGATACAAGGCGCTGATATTTACATCAACAAACCTTTTGATATGCAGCTGCTCAAAGTTCAGATGAAGCAGCTGCTCAAAAGCCAGCAATCTATCCTAGACAAATACTTGGGGCAGTTGGGCTATGAACTAAAAGAGAAAGCCTTGGAGCGCGAGGATCGGGATTTCCTTCTACAATGCCTACAATTGATCAACCTGCACTTGCCCAATCCTGAATTGAGCGTAGAGCAGCTAGCAGAGAATGTTCACCTCAGCCGGAGCCAGCTCTACAGAAGGGTCAAGCAAATTACGGGGCTTAGTGTTAATCATTTGATTCGGGATTTGCGCTTGGGAAAAGCCAGAGAACTACTTTTGCAAACAGAGCTAAATATAGGAGAAATTGCCTACGAAGTGGGTTTTACCTCCGCTTCTTATTTTACCAGGTGCTACAAAGCGCACTTTGGCTACCTCCCTTTAGAAACTAGGAAATGGGCAGAAAGTACGGAGTTGCGCTGACTTCCTGAGATATTCCAAAACATGGCTCCTAATCCAGAACCTAGCTCCTGCGAGAGCCAGCAAGTGCGTACGGTGTCCGCATGGATGTACACGCGGTACCCGTATGGGCAATTTTGCCAGCAAAAGCTACAACACCTCGAAGCTACAATCTAGGCTGTGGCCATCTTCATCGGTAAGCACCAGTAGATGCCGCCCAGCAGCGGGTAGGAGCTCGAAGGTGTGAAAATCTCGCGTACTGCCAATGAATTGCCCGTCTAAATGCCAATGTACTTGCTTCTCTGGGTAGCTGTGCGCCAGCTCGAATATGAAGGGCATGGGGCGGCCGAACCAGTCCTGGCCGGCGCTGATGCGGCTACTGCTATGGGGGTAGATCATTTGCATTCGTTGCTCGCTGCTGCCGCTATTGCTTTGGCATTGTGGGTGCCAGGGCGGGATTTTGCGATAGGTGGGCTGTTCTTTGCGGTAATAATAAGCGGCGGTGGGGGGCAAGCTAAACCAGGCCTGGGAAAGAAGCGCCGTTCCTGGGGGTGCACACTCTTGATGGGCGCGGTATTGCGCATCTGCGGTAAGGTGAATGAGCTGATGATGGGGGCAGCGAGGCGCCCGTTCTACCTGCTTAGGGCACCAAAGGGTATCGCCAGGGCAGTAGGGCCCTGCTAAGTGGCCGCTTTGCTGGCAGATACGGGCTTGTATCATCGCATCGTAGGGGATTTCTAGCGCTACTTCTCCGGCTGGGGCGAGTTGTCGGAAAATATCGAACAGTACGGGGGCGGCTGCGCGCGTACCCACCAAACCCGGCCGACCTTCGCCGCTGGCATTGCCTGCCCAGACGGCCACTACATAGCGCCCGTTGGTGCCTACTGCCCAAGCATCGCGGAAGCCGAAGCTCGTACCAGTTTTCCAAGATATTTGTCCGGCGGCCTCGAAGCGTTGCCAGTTGCCTTCCTCGTCGGGGCGCTCCAGTGCTTGTAGTGCCTTCAAAACGTGGTAGCCTGCCCCCGCATCGATGGCCAGGGTCTGGCGGTGAAGTTTTTCCATAGGATCCCGTTGGATGTGTGCCAGATAGCTGGGCTTTTCCCAGTCGCTATGGCTGTACATGCCTTGGCGTGGATAGTAATAGCGCTGCTGCCGGCTGAGCCCCAAAAACCAGCTGGCAATTTGCTCCATATTGATTTCGCAGCCTCCCAAGACCAAGGAGAGACCGTAGTGTTCGGGGGGGCGCGTAAGGTAGGAAAAGCCATAGTGGCGCAGCGATTCGTGCATTTTAGGAACACCATAAGATTGCAGGAGCAGCACGAAAGGGATGTTCAGCGATCTGGCCAGTGCTTGGTTGGCAGGCACCGCTCCGGAGAAACTTTCATTGAAGTTGGCTGGATAAAAACCGCGAAAAGAGACGGGCACGTCGAGCAGTAGTTGCTGCGGGCTGAGGTGGCCTTCCGTTAGCGCCAGGCCATAGAGCAGCGGTTTGAGCAAGCTTCCTGGACTACGCGGCGCTGTAATCAGATCCACGGCGGGGCTGTGGACAGCTTCCAACTGAGGGACGTTGGCAACATAGGCTTTGGTTTGTGCGCTGCTCACCTCAATGACCATAGCCGCCAAGTTAGCGATTTCGTTGCCGCTCAGTTGCTCGTGATGGGTCTGTATAATCCTGTTTACATCTCGCTGCAATTGCCCCTCTAGGCTGCTGGTATGCCGGCCTTTACCAATGCTCTTATCCAGGCGGTGTAGCAGGTGGGGCGCATAGCGGGGCAGGGGCTTAGGCGCGAGGGGCAGTGTTTCCGCTTTGGCTAGCTGCAGATCCTCTTCCGTGAGGTAGCCTGTTTGTTGGAGCTGATCCAGCAAGCGATCTCGTTTGGCTAGCAGGGCATCGCGGCTGCGGCCCGGGTGGATGAGGCCAGGGCTATTGGGTAAGACAGCCAACATAGCGGCCTCTGCCCAACTTAGGGAGGTGGCAGGGCGCTGGAAGTAGCGCCACGCAGCCGTCTCCACCCCAACGGTATTGCCGCCAAAAGGTGCGTGATCACACCACATCTTGAGAATATCTTCCTTGCTGTAAGTCAGCTCCAAGCGGGTGGCTTGTAGGGCTTCCACCGCTTTTTGCCAAAGGGTTCTGGGCGGATTGTTCTTGGCCAGTCGGATAAGCTGCATGCTCAGGGTAGAGCCACCTGATACGACCTTTCCCGCCCGCCAATTATCGCGCATCGCTCGGGCAAAAGCCCTTGGATCGACGCCCCAGTGCTGGAAAAAACGCCGGTCTTCGAAGGTCGTTACCGCTGCGACCAGGGCAGGCGAGAGGCTGTCGGCAGCGGGGATGCGCCACTGCCCGTCGGTAGCAATCTGCGCACTCAGCAAGTGGCCGCGCTCATCTAATAATACGGTGGACAGCGGGGCATGGAACAAAGGGCTGGGCAGACAAAACCACCAGCTTAGCAGCAAGAGCAAGCTGAAGCCGAAGCGAAAAGGGTATTTTCTAAGCAGTAATATCAGGCGCACAGCATGGTTTTTATACAGAAGGGCTGAGGCTTTTTTTTTCTTGCACAAATGCGGGAGCAAAGAAAACAAAAAGGAGCCATGCACGAACAATATTTCCCACTTTTTTGCATATCCAAAATGTTTTACTAGCTTGCGCAGGATTTGATCCCGGGTGCACACACGTGCTTGGGTTATTCATACATAGCTATAAACTTACTCGATTATGCAAATGGATACGCTGGACTGGCTGATTATTGGTGCCTTTTTCCTGATTTCGCTCGCTATTGGTTTGTATGCTTCGCGGCGGGCGGGCAATAGCTTTTCGGAATATTTCCTGAGTGGCCGCGATATGCCCTGGTGGCTATTGGGGGTTAGTATGGTGGCCACGACCTTTTCGGCCGATACGCCCAACTTGGTTACCGATTTCGTGCGCCAAAACGGCGTGGCTAAGAACTGGGAATGGTGGGCTTTTTGCCTCACGGGTATGCTCACGGTCTTTGTCTATGCCAAACTTTGGCGCCGCAGTGGTATCAAAACGGATTTAGAGTTCTATGAGCTTCGCTATAGTGGCCCTGCCGCCAGATTTTTAAGGGGTTTCAGAGCCATTTATCTAGGTGTTTTCTTCAACGTAGTCATCATGGCTACAGTCATACTGGCAGGTATTAAGCTAGGCTTGGTGCTGCTAGGCTGGGATGCTACGCAAACGATCTTGATTGCAGGGGTTATCACCGTTGCTTATACCCTGCTGGGGGGGCTCCGGGGGGTGATTCTTACCGATTTTTTTCAGTTTGGACTGGCGATGATAGGTATGATTTTGGCCTGTATTTATATTGTGAATTTGCCGGAAGTGGGTGGTCTGAGCAACTTACTAGCCCACGAAAAGGTAACGCCCAAGTTAGATCTAATCCCGGCCATGTCGAATTGGGAGGTCTTCGTACCTGTCTTCCTCATTCCGATTGCGGTGCAGTGGTGGAGTGTCTGGTACCCAGGGGCGGAGCCTGGCGGCGGTGGCTACATCGTGCAGCGGATGCTGAGCGCAAAAGACGAGAAAAATGCCATTGGAGCGACCTTTCTTTTTAATTTGGCGCATTACGCACTGCGGCCCTGGCCCTGGATTTTGATTGCGCTGGCTAGTATCTTGGTTTTCCCTACCATCGAGGATATGGCGCTGGCATTTCCGAATGCCCCCGCCGAATTGGTGAAGGAAGACCTGGCCTTTCCTGCCATGCTGAGCAAGTTGCCCAACGGATTGTTAGGCTTGGTAACGGCTGGCTTGATCGCCGCTTTCATGTCCACGATCTCCACCCACCTCAATTGGGGTAGCAGCTATTTGGTAAATGACTTCTACGTCCGCTTCGTCAAGCCCGAAGCCAGCGAAAAGGAAATGGTGATGGTGGGTAGAGTAGCGGTGGTTTTGATGTTCATCCTAGCGGCGCTGCTGGCTCCGATACTACAAAATGCTCAGACTGCTTTTGATTTGATGTTGCAGATAGGAGCGGGAACGGGGCTACTCTTCATCCTACGTTGGTTTTGGTGGCGCATCAATGCCACGGCCGAGATTGTGGCCATGGTTGTCAGCTTTCTGATTGCTTGCTTTTTCTTTTTTGTGGAGACGGGTTTGGGCAGCGAATGGAAACTGATACTGGGTGTTCTAATTACTTCTATTGCCTGGGTGAGTGCCACGTTTTTTGGAAAACCTACTGATTCGGCCACGCTCACGCGCTTCTACAAAACCATACGCCCCCACGCGGTGGGCTGGCGCAGTTTCCTGGATCGGGAGGGCATCGAAGAGATCAAAACCTCGGGTTTTAGTCGCGAGTTGCTTTCTATGTTTGCCGGTGTTTTCCTTGTTTACGGCGTCCTATTTGGTACGGGCTATCTGATTTATGGCCGCTTTGCGCCTGCTTTGTTGGGTTTGGGCGCAGCGGCTGTGGCCGTTTGGGTAGTAGCCAAGAATTGGGTAGTAATTCGGGATTAAGGCTGTATCACAATACGGCGGCTTCCACTCCCCGTGCTTCCTCTATATTGCAGGATGTAGATACCGGGGGATAGGCTAGCGGTGTGTATACTGATGGGGCCACGATCTTCTTGGCCAATGGCTTTGTTTTGCAGCAAGCGGCCAGCGATGTCGTATAGACGGATGTTGGCGGCTCCTTTTGGTAGATCGCTGATAAAAATCTGTTCTTTGGCGGGGTTGGGATAGACGGAGAAATTGAGCTGGGGGCTTCTTGGCTCGCGGCTGCTGAGTGGATTGCCGCTACTGTCTAGGTTGGTGCGGAAATATTCTAGCCCGCCGCGGTTGTTGCCCACAACTAGTGCTAAGCTGCCATCACCAGCAAAATCTGCCAAGACAATCTCGCTACGCTGGCCGGGGAATAGTTCGCCTATCCGTAGGGAAAGCTCGCTGAATTGGCCATAGATGTTGTCGGCTACGCCGCCGTAAAGCTCGATCTGTCCTCGAAAAGTACCGGTAAAAAGAAGCCAGTCATCTCCTTGATCTATCAAGTGGGGCGTGGCGTGGCCAATCGAAAAGCCTCCGTTGCGCGTATCAATACCGCCCAATTGGATGCTGTTGCCGTCGGCATTGGGGTCGCTATCGAAATTGGGCTGGCTGTTGCTGCCGATATTGCGGTAGTAATGAATACGTCCCGCACGGCTACCGATTACCAGATCGGCTTTGCCATCTCGGTCTAAGTCCACAATACGAGGCCTAGCAGCCTGTCCCACATCTATATTCATGTAGGGATAGACCGCATTTCCGAAGCGCAATTGCTGGTTGAGAGGTGGTAAACCCGGGAAGAAGAAAAGCTTCCCATCCTGTCCGCCAATTAAAGCATCCAAGAGGCCATCGCCATTCAGATCACCAAAGGTAGGAGCAAACTCGAAAGTAGTGCCGTTAAACTGCCGCATCCCCAGAAAATCTTCGTCGGCCAGCTGAAAAGCGGGTGATCCGGTACTGCCTACATTGAGGAAAAGCTGCAAACCACTCTGTGTGGCACCAAAAGTACCGCCAAAGCGGTTGTAGTTGCCCACTACTAAATCTAATTGTCCATCACCATTGGCATCCACGGCAGCGGGAATGGCACCGGTGCCAAAGTCAAGCATGTCCCTTGTCAAGAATTGCCGGTCTTGCAATACGGGTTGGGGAGCATTGTCGGCACCTAGATTTTGGTAGTATTGGAAAACACTGTAGTCTTCGGCATTGAAGAGTTGGTTGGGGGCTGCAACGAAGTCTTTGGTGCCATCGTTGTTAATGTCTAGGTAGAAAATAGCAGGAAAAAAAACAATATCAACGGGCACATCTTGGCTAGGGAAATTGGTTTCTTGTGCATTGAACCAAGCATTTTGCAAGGTGCCTGCATTGGTGAGTTTCACGATTTCGGTGAAGCTCACATCGCCCAAGAATAGCTCCTTGAGGCCGTCTTGGTTGTAATCTAGGGTCAGTAGGGTAGAGCCAGCGTGGCGAGCGGAGCCAATTTCGGGCGCTTGGAAATTGCGGAATTTGCATTCCCCTGGATTGTCTGCCAAGTCAACAGCGGCAGTGAGGCCACTTTCGTAAAAGCCGCCGTAGCAATCGTCTTCCAAGATGAAAATCAGCGAGTCCAAGCCATAACCGCGCTCTACGGACATATTTTTGTACCACTCCACATACCCACCACCGATGTTGAAGGTGAGGATATCGAGATCGCCATCATTGTCGATGTCATCTATGGCAGGATAGTCGATGGTAGAGACAAAAATATTAGTGCGGCTGTTGTTGAGGGGGAAATAGAGGATAGGCAGCGGATCGCCCCAAGACAGCCGATCGAAAGACAGCCGGCCATCCGTTTCCCTTTTGCCTTTATAAACCATGATACCATCGGCGAAGGTATCGGAGTAGGCGAAGAGATCCATAATGCCGTCTTGGTCGAAGTCGCGCAATAGTACCCAATTTTGTATCTGTCTAGGAAAGTTAGCAACCAAGTCGGGTGCATAATCGAAATAGCCCTGAGCATTGCGCACAAAAGCCAGGTGGCTGTTGCTGCCTCTATCGAAGATGTAGAGATCGTCTGTTTGCCCGTCGCCATCCAAATCAGCGATACTGGGCTGAGGGGCGTTGAGGCCACCAGCCCAAGCGAGTGGTAGCAAGCCACTGTCGGTGCTCACGGGGGGAAAGGAACGAGACAAGCTAATATCGTTTTGGGCAGCTAAGGAAAAAGCCAGAGAAAGGAGGAGTAAAATGCGGATCATACGCGCTTGCTGATTATTAAACTGCTAGAAGAACAATGTGAGACGGTGCTAAGGTTTATGGGGCTAGTTGTTTTGGCAGTGCGGGAGACAAAGTTGCTGCACCTTTTGGTTTGTGTTTTTAAACGGGCACCAAGTGCAGGAGCAAGGCTTTAACGAAGGGAGCAGCGAACTTTTATCCCGCCCACTTGTATTAGTCCATGTGCTGAATTGTTTGTTGGTGGGCGGGGAGCTTTGCTCTTTTATAGATAGCCTTGCTCCTGCGTGAGCCAAAATAAATGCTTCGCTGCACTTCATCGGCAGGGCTATGAACCCTTGCGGAAAGACATACAAATGAGTAAATTAGGACGCGTTTTAGTGGCCATGAGCGGTGGCATTGACAGCACCGTGACGGCTATGATCTTGCACGAGCAAGGCTACGAAGTGGTGGGTATCACCATGAAAACCTGGGATTATGCCAACTCCGGCGGCACCAAAAAAGAAACAGGCTGCTGTAGCCTGGATTCGATCAACGATGCCCGTTCGGTGGCGGTGCAGATGGGCTTCCACCACTTCATCGTGGATATCCGCGAGGAATTTGGCGACTACGTCATCGACAACTTTGTGGAGGAGTATATGGCTGGGCGCACGCCCAACCCCTGTGTGCTTTGCAACACCCACATCAAGTGGAATGCCCTGCTGAAACGAGCCGACGCGATGGACTGCGAGTTCATCGCCACGGGACACTATGCCCGTACAGGCTGGCAGAGGCCAGATAGCCAAGGGCAGCCAAAAATGATCGAGGATATCAACCTCATCCCTTACCACGATGTGCCCAAGGACGGGCGTTATTTCATCCGCAAATCCAAGGACGACAACAAGGATCAAAGCTACGTGCTTTGGGGTCTGAGTCAGGACTGTATGGCCAGAAGCCGCTTTCCGCTGGGGCATATGACCAAGCCCGAGGTACGGCAACTGGCCTTTGATTTCGGCTACGAAGAGCTGAGCAAAAAAGCCGAGAGCTTCGAAATCTGCTTTGTGCCCGACAACGACTATCGGGGCTTCCTCAAGCGGCGCAACCCCGCCATCGGGCAGCAACTGGCTGGCGGCCAATTCGTCAACAAACAAGGGGAGGTCATTGGCACCCACGAGGGCTATCCCTTCTACACCATCGGGCAGCGGAAGGGCCTCGGCCAAGCTTTCGGGAAGCCGATGTTCGTGACGGAAATACAGGCCGATACCAATACGGTGGTTCTGGGAGAAATTGACGACCTCATCCGCAACGGCATGACGGTAGGCGGCGTCAACTTCCAAAAATATCCGGGTTTGCCAGCGGAAGGTTTGGAGGCCCTCACCAAAGTGCGTTATAAGGACGCTGGCACCCTCGCTATGCTGGAACGGCTGGGCGACGACAAAGTCTATGTGGATTTCTACGCCAATGTTCGCGGCATCGCTCCTGGCCAATCGGCGGTGTTCTACGAAGGCGAGGACGTGATTGGTGGGGGGATTATACATTCTAGCGCTGGCTAGCAGGGCGAGTCTGCGCTTAGAGTGGGGCGCAAACTAAATTGTCGCCTATCCAGATCTCGGATGAGCATCGACACACCGAGGACGAACATGCACCTACAATTTGGACTGTGCCCCTCAGAGCGTCGTTCCGAAATGTCATTCACCCACCATATGCACACTTAACGAGCGCTAAAAAATTCGCATTGAGACAACAATGTAAAAATACTACTACCTTTGCGGCGCTTAACTACTAAGCTTACCACTTCCATTCTGGAATAACCTCCTTTTCTAATGCGTTATATCTTCTTTTTGCTTTTCGGCGTACTCACCCTAGCTGCTTGCCGCGACGACTTTTCTCTTGAAGCGCCCTATCGTGATATCCCAGTTGTTTTTGCCTACCTCAATGATGCCGACGATACCCACTACGTGCGCGTGCAGCGTGCCTTCTTGGGTGTAAACGGCAATGCAGAGTTGGCAGCGCGGGTAGAAGACTCCCTCTACTATGCTTCTGAAGCGGCCACGGTGACTTTGCAGCAAGGCGAACAAACTATTACCCTTAGCCGCGTGAATGGCGAAGACTTTGGGCAGGAAAGACCAGAAGGCGCATTCAGCAACAGCCCTAATATCCTTTATCGCTTCACCAATAGCGATCTGAATTTGCAGCCCAATGCTGCGGTCACGCTGCGCGTGGCCCGTCCCGGACTGGAAGATGCGGTGGCCACCACCCGTATGCTGGGAGAGATAGAAATTGTGCAGCCCAATCCGATGAATCCTAATATTACTTTGGAAAACTACCGGCAGTTTCAGAACTGGCGCTGGAACGTGAGTTCCAATGCCCGGGTTTTTGATGTCCGCCTATTGATTACGGTCCGAGAATTCTTTCTCAACGATCTCAGCCAAAACCGCGATCGGGTGCTGGAGTGGGTCATCAACGATAAGCTTATTCCCGCCCTGGGTGAAAGCCGCGTAGTTTTACAATTTCGCAACGAGCTTTTCTGGCAGTTCCTCGGTAGCAACCTAGAGGAGAACCCTGATGTGCGCCGCGTCATCGGCCGTATGGATATGGTCATAACAGGGGTTGGTGAAGAAGTGGAAGAGCTGATCGCCCTGCAAAATGCCAACACCGGCATCACTAGTGCCCAAGCCTTGCCCACCTACACCAATGTAGATAACGGACTGGGCATCTTCACAGGGCGTACTCAGACAACACTGGAAGGTATCGGACTAGATCCGCGCAACTTAGATACGCTACGCAACGGTATCTATACGCGGAATTTGAATTTTCAATAGCAGAAAGGCTAAAAGCTAAGGCTAGAAGCTTCTCCGCGCAGCCAAAATCATCCCCTACGAATCTTATTATGGTGTAGAGACAATTCACAATATCTACACTTTAGTCCCCGCCTTACGCTTACGAATCTTTTGGAAGCTTCGTAAGCGGGCGAGCAAAAAAGCTATAGCCATAGCCAAAAGCCATCGGCAAAAAGCCAAAAGCCAACTAACTCAAATCAAATCCCGCAACTTAAAAGCCACCTCCATCGGCTCATTTACCCGTCGGATGCGTAGCTTAATCTTTTTTCCCGGTCTTTTTTCCAATTTCCGAAGCAATTGATCTAGCGTGAGCAAATCGCAGTTCAGTCCATTGATGCTTTTGATTCTATCGCCTATTTGCAGACCGGCCTCTGCCGCTGGGCTATCGGGTAAAATACCAGAAATGACAAATCGATTGAGCTGTGACCCCGTAGCAGAAATCAGCAAGCCTGACCGATCGAAGGTGATTTTTCTTTTCCAGCGAGCGGTTGGGTAGAGGTAAACTTGTTCGCGCACATAGTCTATGGTGATATGGAAGCGCTTCATGAGCGAGTTCCCCAACAGGCCTTCCCGGAGCAATAACTGCTGGCTATCTATGGAGTCTGGGTCTAGCTGTTGAAAATAGGCCACCACATTATCCAGGGATTGCTCGCCTAGTGTAATAGATTTTGCCCGGCCTACATTACCATCCACTTCGCCGCCTAGGCCATGGGCAATGGGGGTAGAAATGATACGCTGTGGCAGTTCCTGATCTTCGGGTCGCAAACCACTGTGTAGGAGCACATACAAGCCCGCTCCGGTGTCTAATAACAGGCGGCGCGTCTTGGTTGTCCGCCCGGTAACGGAGAGAGGCACTTCCAGATAAGCTCGGTTGCGATAGAAGGTGGCAGATAGGGCTTGTTGTTTTTTGGAAGGTTGGTAGAGCCGGGGCTCGAAAAGCTGTATTTTTTGCCGTTTAAAATCGAATTCTACTACGAAGCGAGCCAAGAAATCCGCCCCTAAAATTCCATGTATGGGGGTGCCAGTGATGCGCTCAAAGTGGAAATAGTTCTCGGCTAGCACTAGCATATTGCGGTTGATGGCTTGCAGCTGGCTGCCTAGGCGGAAGTTGACACCAGTGGCCAAATATGCAATCATTTCCTTTTTACGGTCGGCACCCGTTACGCGAAATTCACGCTGGTAATTGAGCTGTAAAAAATCACTGAGCTTTTTATCCACAATCACGGAGTTTTCGGCACCCGTGTCGATCAGAAAGCGCAGTGGCAGCCAGTTGTCCATCAGAATGTTTACGACAATAAAATCGTTAATCAGTTCAAATGGCACTTCGATCCGATCTTGCCGCCCGGTGATTTCCAAATCGGGGCGGCCTTTTTGAGCGAGCATAAACCTTGGCGTTCCGCACAGGAGCGCCAACAGACAATACATGGAGCAGCAAAGGAGGTGATAACGCATACGATGGAGGCGGGTGGCTTCGCTGGCATGGAAGCAACAGCAACTAAACGCGGCGCTTGCTAGCAAGTTGTAAAAAGCAGCGTTTGGCGTTTGGTAGGCGTTTCTGTGCAAAGTGGATTGGTGACGTGGTCTCCTCTAGCTTGCGCCCGGATACCCACCGAGCTGTGTGAAAATGTATTGGAGTATTGCCCCATGGGCAGGAGCCATGCATTTGGAAAGAGCCGAGTTTGACAAAGATGTACAAACATCAATTATTGTAGTGTACTTTGGAATTAAATTTGGAAAATCACTTTTTTGTAAAATTTTTGCCTTTATGTTTGTTTATTTCGTGTAAAGTTGCCACTTTTGCGGAGCAAAGCCGCTATAGGGAAACAGCAAACACAAGGTATTTATTAGGAATTTGGTGCTGTTTTACACGAAATAAGCGTTTCTTGGTGGCCTTTTCACCGATAAGTGGTTTTCTCTCTCTACATAGAAATTCAACTCGATCATGCTGAGTTGTTAAAAGTTCGTTGTGTCTCATTGCCCAGAGCGGGCTGTGCTGACTCTATTTGTGTTCATTTTTAATTAAAACTCAAGTTGTGTATGAAGCTTAATGACAACATTTTTGTCCGCGCCTTTTTGCTTGTGTTGCTTGTATTGGGCGTCACTTCTGCTGCCATGGCGCAGCGTACGGTGACGGGTACAGTAACCGATGCTGAAAGTGGCGATCCCCTCATTGGGGCCAGCGTGCTCGTAACAGGCACCTCTACTGGAACAGTGACCGATTTCGACGGTAACTATTCCCTGAATGTACCGGCCAATGCCGAATCTATCACCTTCTCTTACACGGGCTATGGCACACAAACTATTGTGTTGGCTGGCCAAAGTGTAATAGACATCAAGCTATCCTCTGGCGAGCTGCTCGATGAGGTAGTCGTTATTGGTTATGGTACCACCACGCGCAAAGAGGTTACCTCCGCCATAACTTCCGTAAAAGCCGAAGACTTCAACGTCGGTAACATCAACGACCCCACCCAGCTGATTCAGGGTAAGGTGGCTGGTTTACAAATTTCTAAAGCAGGGGGCAACCCCAATGAAAATGCGACGCTTCGTCTGCGAGGGGTGACATCTTTTGGCGGTAACCAAGCTCCTCTTACCATTATTGATGGTGTGGTTGGCGCAGACCTTTCGACTGTTGACCCTGCTGATATTGAGAGCATTGATGTTCTTAAAGACGGTTCTGCTGCGGCTATTTATGGTATTCAGGCTTCTTCGGGTGTGATTATCGTTACCACCAAGAAAGGTAAGGCAGGGAAAGGTGTAGTTGAGTACAGAGGTTATGCAACCTCAGAATCAATTGCTAAGGCTCCTCAGGCTGCAAGTAAGCAAGACTACCTTAGACTAGTTACAGAAACAGTAAACGCTACAACAGCTGCCAACAACGATTACGGTGTTGAAACAGATTGGATCGATGAAGTGACGCGTACAGCTTTAAGTCATGTGCACAACTTGAGCTACTCAGGAGGAGCAGGAGGAACTACCTATCGTGCTTCTATCAATTATCGTGACATTCAGGGCATTGGTGTTGTGAATGATGGCTTTACTCAACTCAACGCAAGGCTGAGCCTAACACAAAAGGCTTTGAATGACCGACTAACACTCGGTGTGGATCTTACTGCTACTGACAGAGATGCTGATTTTTTCAATACAAATGCTTTTCGCTATGCAGTAACCTACAATCCTGCAGCCCCTATAAGAGTAGATCAAGCAGGAGCGACGGTTAATCCTGTCATTACGAATGAGAGCTTGTCTCGTTATGGAGGGTACTTTGAAATTGATAATTTCGATTACTTCAACCCAGTAGCTATTGCTCGTACTACCAGTGCAGAACAGCAAACTAGAACCTCACTTTATAGTTTTAGAGCCTCTTACGAATTGCTTGACAACTTAACGTTAAACACTAACTATAGCCGCCAGCGTATAAATCGATTTGGTGGGTTTTTCAATACGAGGGAAAGCCGTTTTGGTGGTAACGCAGCTGGTGATAGTGCCTTTAGAGGAAGTGCAGGACGGAATACATCTGAGAATACTAATGACCTTTTTGAAGCAACAGCCGTTTATAATGTAAAAGCGGGTAGAAACAATATTGAGTTACTCGCTGGTTACTCTTGGCAAAGACTGGGTTTTGCTAATTTCAACTTTGATGGACGGGGGTTGCCCACCAACTCAGTAGGCTTTAATCGCATTCAATTTGTCAATGATATCAACGAAGGTAATTTGAATGCAGTTGCTGGCTCATTGGGGACATATCAAGAAGAGTCATTTAATATTGGCTTCTTTGGTCGTGCTCGCTTTAATATTGGTGATATTTACAATATCACGGCTTCTGTAAGGAGAGATGGATCAAGCCGCAATGGCCCGAATTTCCGATATGAGTTTTTTCCAGCTATCTCTGCCTCTGCAGACTTAGTAAAAGCACTAGACATAAGCGGTCTCGACAATCTTAAATTCCGTGCTGGGTATGGAATTACAGGGTCTTTGCCAGGGGGAGCCTATAGTTATATCGCCAGATTTGAGCAAAGCGGACGCTTTTTTATTGATGGCCAGCCAGTTGTTGCCATTGGCCCTGCAAACAATCCGAACCCTGATCTTAGATTTGAGCGCAAGGGAGAGTTTAATGTTGGATTAGATTTTGCTGCACTAGACTATAGGCTTACTGCTTCTGCTGATTTTTATATCAGAAAGGTAACAGACCTTCTTTTACCAAATGTTCCAGCGAATGCTCCACCTGCTGTGCGTCCAGATTTGCCAGTCGAGGCTAATGTTGATAATTTAGAACTTACTAGTAGCGGGGTGGAGCTAGCATTAAGCTATCAAATTGGTGATCCTGCCAGTAAATTCTCATGGACTCCTAGTGTGACGCTAGCAACTTATGACACTAGAGTAGAGGACAATGGTGTAACTACTGGCTTTGTGTTCAACGATGGATTCTTCGTACCTTCCTCAGCACCTGGCTCTCCTGGGCAGAATGACGACCCTATGTCTCAACTTCGCTTTGGAGACCGCTTTGGGGGAATCTACACGCGTGTTTTAGATGTAGAAGCCTCAAGAGCAGAGGGGCGTTATGTATTTGTTGATCAAGATGGTGATGGTGCCGATTCACGGACAGATCCTGATGACAAGGTGCTTGTTGGGAATGGGCTTCCTACTTTCTCACTTGGTTTTCAAAATCAGTTTAAGTTTGGCAACATAGATTTTGGTTTCTTCTTTAGAGGAGATTTCGGCCATAGCTTAGCCAACTTGCCAGCAAACTTCTACAGCCAGCAGGGTAATTTGCTTTCTAGAAATATTGAGAATCTTGTGATAACAGATCGGTTCTTAGAGGGTATTGTCGATAATCCCATCATGTCTGATTATTTTGTGGAAAAAGCAGACTTTCTTGTATTGGATAACGCTCAAATAGGTATCAATATACCTATGAAACCATCTAGTCCTTTCCGCTCTTTGAGACCTTACATCGCAGGGCAGAACCTCTTTTACATAACGAATTATACAGGAGTTGATCCCAACGTTCGCTATAATGATGCTGGTTCTCCTTTCGCACAGGGCATCGACCGCAGAAACACTTATTTCAGAACTCGCTCCTTTACAGTAGGGGTATCTATTGGACTGTAAATTGTGCATTTTTAAACAAAGTGAAATGAAAAAACTAATTAAATTCAAACAGCTGTCAGCTTTTTTAAGCCTCGTACTGTTAGCTGTGCCGTTCAATTCTTGTACGGACTTGGAGGCCGAGGTCTTTTCTGACCTGACACCTAGCAACTTCCCTTCTGGGGAAATAGACGTGGTAGCGTCTTTTGCTTCTGCTTACACTACCCTCTATAATTTTCAAAATCACGGAGGCTATATGAGTTCCATCGAAATCGCATCTGATGAAGCTTGTATTCCTCAGCGTGGTTCTGACTGGTTCGATGGCGGAATTTGGCTACGGCAACACCGTCATCAATACAATGCTTTAGAAGGGCATTTAAATGGTGCATGGACCTTCCTGTACAGAGGGGCTTTGCAGGCAAACTCTGTGATAGAATTGCTGAATGGACCTGCTGGTCAAGCTGCTTTGGATGAGACAAGACGATCCATTTTTACTGCGGAAGCTAGAGCCCTGAGAGCGTTATTTTATTATTGGCTGATTGACGCCTTCGGTGATGTACCTTTAGCTTTGGAAGGCGTAGAAAACTTCGATCCCGCACCAAGAAGGACACCTCGTGCGGAGGTATATAACTTTATTGTTACCGAGTTAGAGGAAGCGTCAAGTGTATTACCTAGACAACAGACTTATGCTCGCTTTAATTACTATGCTGCTCAGGCATTGTTGAGTCGAGTTTATCTTAATGGTGAAGTACTGGCGGGACAAAATAATTACCAAAAAGCTATTGATGCAGCTAATAATGTGATTGGTGGCCCTTATCGCCTATTGGATGATTACCATGCTAATTTTGGACCAGACAATGATAATGGCCTCACAGGTACCGATGAGAACATTTTGGTAATTCCGTACGACCCTGTAAATGCTCCAGGTTTCAACTTGCCGCAAATGACTTTGCACTATAATAGTCAAGCTACCTTTAACCTCCAAGATCAGCCTTGGAATGGCTATTGTACGCTGCAAGAATTTTATGAAAGCTATGATGACGCTGACCGCCGCAAAGGAGTATATGGAGATGCAAGCGTGCCAGGCAACTTCTTGGCTGGTCCTCAGTTTGCGGCTGACGGTGTGTCACCGATATTAGATGGTACTTTTGATGACCCTGATGGGCCTGAGTTGGTCTATACGCCAGAGATCAATGAATTAGAGCCTGGTGCTTATCGTCAAGCTGGGGCTAGAATTTACAAATTCCGTTTTGAAAATGGATCTCCTAACACCATCTCTAATGACTTCCCGCTCATCCGTTATTCTGAGGTGCTTTTGAACAAAGCTGAGGCGATTCATCGCTTAAGAGCAGGCGATCCAGAAGCGCTTATGTTGGTGAATATGGTTCGTGCAAGAGCCTATGGAAGCACCAGCAACAATTTCGCTACGCTAACCGATGACAATTTATTGGCCGAGCGTGGTAGGGAGTTGTTCTTCGAAGGCCATCGTCGTTCGGATCTAATTCGCTTCGGCCGCTACGGTAGCCCTTGGTGGGAAAAACCAGCTAGTGACGCCAGTAAGCAGGTGTTTCCAGTCCCTGCTAACCAAATCAATGGTAATCCGAACCTGACACAAAACCCTGGCTACTAGTAGTCCCTTGTTTTGTTAGTTTTTCAACAGCCCCAAGTATCGCTTGGGGCTGTTGTTGTTTTACCCCCGCATTCAATCCCTCCTCATTGGCCTACAATTGGGCTTGTAAGCCTTGGTGACGGCCTTGTGCTGGGGGGGCGAAAAGAATTGGCTTAATTTTCCTATCTTTGTCCTCATCAATGGGGGCGGAAGGGT
>DAITME010000014.1:0-63951 GCA_036835305.1 Lewinella sp. | reverse complement strand
AGTAGTCGATCAACGGATTAACCGATCAACGGATACGTCCAAATAGAATGCTGAATTTTATTTTACTCAGCTAGAATTTTCTTGTCAATTTTAAAATGAACTAAAACTCAAACAAACATCTTATCTATATTCACACCACATTTACAATAGCATGCCTTATTTTTTCTTATTCCTACTCTTACTCAGTTTCTCCGCCTGCAAGCAAAATCAAAGTGCGAGCCTTGCTAATCAAGCTACGCTGTGGACGCCTTATGACCAGGCGGCTCTGCTAGCGGCCAACAGCAATCATGAGCAGGAGCGGATGCGCTACCGCTTTATTCAATCTAAGGTTTTGGATAAGAATAAGGTCTTTGCCCCTTTGTACACAGCGGTGGCTGCCTTTCCAACCGAGCGCTACCTGGCCTTAAAACCATTTGTCTTAGAGCAAGATATTCCTAGCATACAACAAGCTATCAGCGCTGGAAAAATGACTTATGAGGAGCTAGTCTTGTTCTACTTGCATCGAATATATCGCTACGAGCTCGAAGCAGCTACCAGCTTAAATGCCATTATCGCGCTCAACCCCAAAGTGTTGGAGGAAGCCCGGCAGCGCGATAAAGCGGGCCAGGGCGATCACCCCATCTATGGCATGCCTATTCTACTAAAAGACAATATCGGCACCGCTGCGATGAAAACTACCGCAGGAGCTGCTGCCCTCCTAGAAAACCAAACAGCTGATGCCTTTATCGTCCGGCAGCTCCAAGCAAAGGGGGCGCTTATTTTAGGGAAGGTAAACCTGAGCGAATGGGCTAATTTCCTCTGTGATGTCTGCCCCAATGGGCAAAGTGCTGTAGGCGGACAAACGCTCAATCCCTATGGTCCACGTAGCTTTGATACGGGCGGGTCTAGCGCAGGTAGTGGGGTTAGCGCAGCTGCGAATTATGCAGTGGCTACTGTAGGCACCGAGACTTCTGGCTCCATCCTTTCTCCGTCTAGTCAGAATTCAGTAGTGGGTCTTAAACCAACAGTTGGCTTGCTGAGCAGAACGGGTATTGTGCCTATCTCCAGCACACTCGACACGCCTGGGCCCATGACTAAGAATGTGACAGATAATGCCATTCTTCTAGATGCCATGCTGGGTTATGACAAAGAAGATGCTCGCTCACTAGAAGGAGGTGTAGCCATTTTGGCCGATAGCCAAGTAGCTGCTGATCCGAAAAAACTTCGCCTAGGTGTGATGCAGAACTTACAAGACCGCGACTCGCTCTACGCTGCTGCCGTTGCCCAGTGGCAGCGGGCAGGTGCCGAGCTTGTTTTCTTCGATCCGCCCCAAGTGCCGCTCAACAATTTCCTCCAGCTATTGAATGCGGATATGGCCATTGATATGAAAGCCTATCTCGCCAAAGAGGTGAAAGACTCAAAGGCTGTGCCACACCGCTCGATGGAGGATTTATTGTATTTCAACCAGCAAGACACCAGCCTGCGCATCCCCTACGGCCAAGCCAGATTCGAAGGCGTAGTGGCTGATACAACATCGGAGGAAGCTTTAGAAGCACTCCGAGAGGAGCTAAAAACTGCTGGCCGAAGCTATTTTCAAATACTGGAGGAAGAACAACTGGATGCCATTCTGAGTATCAACAACTACCATGCTGGCTACGCGGCGGTAGCGCATTATCCTGCCCTCACAGTACCCATGGGCTACCAGCCTAGCGGAGAGCCCAAGAGCTTAACGTTTATCGGGAAGCCTTTCTCGGAAGCGAGCCTGTTGCGTATGGGTAGAACTTTTGAAGCGCTTTCCCCCGCTAGGAAAATACCAGAGAAATATAAGAATTAGTCATTTTCCACTAGTTCCGCTACAATCTGAGCCGATAGCAAACACAGTGGTACACCACCACCTGGATGCACACTGCCGCCTAGGAAATAGAGATCGTTAATCTGCCGGCTAAAATTGGGGTGACGCAAAAAGGCAGCTAAGGGATTGTTGCTGCTCGTACCATAGAGCGCCCCTTGGTGAGAGCCTGTAATTTTTTCAATATCTGCTGGGCCAAGGATGCGTTCTTCCCGTATCCAGGGGGCAATAGAAGGGGAGGGATCACCATCGGCGCTCTGGGCTTTTTCTGTTATCAGCCGGTCTATTTTATCGATTACTTGCTGCCGAAGTCGGGGAATCATCTCCTCCCAATTTTGGCCTTGATCGGGAGGGGCATTCACCATCACAAACCAGTTTTCGTGGCCTTCTGGGGCGTCGCTTGCTACCAACTTGCTGCTGATGTTGATATATACAGTGGGGTCGTCGTGCAAGTGTCCTGCTTCTAAGGCGGCAAATTCCGACTGATAATCATCCGAGAAAAGGATGTTGTGGAGGCCTAATTCAGGGAAGCTAGCCGCCACGCCCCAATAGAAAATGATGGCCGAAGTAGATTTTTGCTGCCGAAGCGTTCGGGTAGGTTTTTTGGCGTCGGGTAGTAGTTTGTCGTAGGCCAAGAAGACGTCCATATTGCAAACCACTGCATCAAAAGGTACTTCCTCGCCTGATTGAAGGCGGATGCCTGTGGCTTTGCCGTCTTGATGAAGGATGTTCCTCACGGGCGTATCGAAGTGATACTGTACCCCCAAACGCTGCCCCAGACCGAAAATAGCTTGCGAGATATCGTACATCCCGCCGGTAGGTAAATAGGCCCCGAAATGATGCTCGAAGTGCGGAATCATACTCAGCAGCCCAGGCGCTTTGTAGGGGTTGGAGCCATTGTAGGTGGCAAAACGGTTGAAGAGCTGCACCAGTTTAGGGTGCCCCAGATCGCGCTCATGCACTTGATGCATGCTTTTAGTGAGGTCTAGGCCAGGGATTTGTAGCATGGCTTTCAAGACAGATAAGTCTAACCAAGTAGCGGCTTTGTGCAGGCTTTTCTCTAGGAAAATACGGCCACTAACCTCGTACTTGTGCGCGGCCTGCGCCATGAAATCAACTACTTTCGGAGCAGCCACGCCAAAACTTTGTTCACAGGCCTCGGCGAGCATTTCTACCGCTGCATGAGCGGCCAGTTGGCTGCCATCCTCCCACCAATAATGGCAAACAATATCCAAACGCTGATAATTAAAATGAGCCCTCGGATCTTCCCCTACCTCTTCAAAAAGCGCATCAACATACTGCGGCATGGTAAATAGAGAAGGCCCCAAGTCGAAACGGTAGTCCCCCAAACTAAACTCCGATAGCTTGCCGCCTGGAAAGCTGTTGGCCTCGAAAACCTCCACTCGGTGGCCTTGGTTCGCTAGGCGTACCGCGGCGGCTAAGCCCGCTATTCCTGCGCCCACTATTGCAATTGACTTCTGCATACGCCCACAACAGCGAAGACCACCTTTACGTTCATATGGGAAACTATCTTTTTTGCATGAAGAACGTCGTCTATTTACTCCCGCTGATCGTTTCACTGCTTTCGGCTTCTCAGTGTAACAGCACGAAAGCCCAACAGAGCGATACCTCCGCTGCCAGTGTAACCACCGAAAGCACTACCGATAACAGCAAGGATAGCTCGATCACTGATATCGAAACTCTCCTGCAGCCCAACGAGGAAGGTATTCCTTATCCGATTTATGCTGCTTATCCCGAAATTGCTAGCTTGCTGAAACAGCAGGATGACAAGACCTACGTCATCAACTTTTGGGCCACTTGGTGCCAGCCCTGCGTGGCTGAATTGCCCTACTTCGAACAATTAGCTACCGAAACAGCCGATCGGGAAGACATCCAGATCGTAATGGTGAGTCTCGATTTTCAACGGGACATGCGCGGGAAGCTCAAGCGTTTTGTAGAAAACAGACCCTTCATCTTGCCCCTCATTGCCTTAGCAGACCAAGACTACAACAGTTGGATCAATTTAGTGGAGGACGACTGGCAAGGGGGCATCCCTGCTACCATCATCTACAAGAAAAAAAATCGAACCTTCCACGATCGGGCTTTTCCTTCCTACGCCGCATTAAAAGAGGCTGTGGAAGCGGTGAAATAATAGTGTTGGGGCGAAGCTAAAAAACATGGCTCTTTACCAAATTATCTGCTCCTGCACTGGTGCCCGCCCCTAGCTCGTATGGGTACTGGGGCGCAAGCCAAAATTATAGGATGTATGGCTCGCGCTGGAGCAAAGTTTTTGCTTCGATAGCCAGGTAAAGCAAGTGCCCGAAGCATACTACAAAAAACTACCCAAATCCTTTGGCAAGCATACCTATTCAAATTCATTTTCTAATTTCAGTTTCTCAATATGCGATACTTAGCTTATTTTTCTTTTTCTCTACTGTTTTTGTTGGGACTCTACAGCTGCGGCACATCTACCGCTAGCAGCGATGCGAATACCGCCTTAGTAGCCACGGAAACTACTACAACAAGCCCTGCTGCGGAAGAGAAGCCTACTAAAGACGGCCTCCAAATCGGCGATACCGCGCCCGACTTCAAGTTGGAAGGCACCGATGGGCAGATGCACAGCCTAGCTACAACTGTAGATGCCAATGGCAAAGCACCGAAAGGCTATATTGTTACCTTTACTTGCAATACCTGCCCCTATGCCAAAGGCTATGAAGAGCGCCTGGTGGCCTTGCACGAAAAGCTGTCGCCGATGGGCTATCCCGTGGTGGCGATCCAACCCAATGATGTGAGCATCAAGCCAGATGACGACCTCCCCGCTATGAAAGTACGGGCAGCTGAGAGAAAATTCGGCTTCGCTTACTTACTCGATCGGGAGCAAAGTGTCTTCCCCGTTTATGGTGCTACCAAAACGCCAGAAATTTATCTGCTGGATGCCGATAAGGTACTGCGCTACCACGGAGCCATCGACGATAGCGCCCAAGACCCCGAAGGCGTAAGCATCCACTACGTGGAAGCTGCGGTAGCGGCGCTGGAAGCAGGGAAAGAACCCGATCCGCAAAGCGTCAAGGCCATCGGTTGCACGATCAAAGTGAAGTAATACAACCATTCGTGGGCAGCGGGTGTTTTCTGGCCTAGACTGTCTGCTTCATCGCCGGCCGACTTCGAGAGCGGCAGGAGGAAAGTCCGGGCAACGCAGCGCACCACGCCGGCTAACGGCCGGGGCATCAGCCATGATGTACGGAAAGTGCCACAGAAAAGATACCGCCCTGCCTCGGCAGGGTAAGGGTGAAATCGTGCGGTAAGAGCGCACGCGCCGTTCTGGGCAACCAGCGGTTGGGCAAACCCCGTGGGTTGAAATACCAAGCATTGCCTTCGTCCGCTTGTGCGGCGGTATGGGCAAGGGTAGGTAGATAGAGCTGCTGGGCAACCAGCAGCCTAGATAAATGATGAAGGCACCCCTAGGGGTGTACAGAACCCGGCTTACAAGGCAGTCTTTTATTACGAGCCTCGTTTTACCTCCGTAAAGCGAGGCTCGTAGTTTTATAGCTAAAGTCGTTATACATTGTATATCCACTCTCTTTTTTGCTCGGAATTTACTTGGTAAAATAGTTTACTTCCAGCGGTAACGAAGTACTTTTGCCGCCGTTATTAGGAGACAGCAGCCAGCTGGCTATTCCACTCCAATCGTTTCAAACATTACTAAACATGAGCAAACAATTGCTATCCGAGCGCGTGCTCAAAATGGAAGAATCTGCTACGCTGCGCATGGCTCAGCTCGGTAGGGAAGTAAAAGCCAAGGGCCATGATGTCATCAGCCTTAGCTTAGGAGAACCTGACTTCGATACCCCCGAACACATCAAACAAGCTGCCAAAGCGGCCTTGGATGCCGGCGATACCAAATATACTCCCGTGCCAGGAACGGCCGCACTGCGGCAAGCGATTTCCGATAAATTTAAGCGCGAGAACAAGCTAGATTACGCCCCCAGCCAGATCGTGGTTTCCACGGGTGCCAAGCAATCCATCGCTAATTTGGCTTGGGCACTGCTGAACGAAGGGGATGAGGTCGTTATTCTGGCGCCTTACTGGGTGAGCTATTCCGATATTGTAAGCGTGGCTGGTGGTGTGCCTATTTTGGTGGGTGCCGGCATTGAGGAGGATTACAAAGTAAGCCCCCAGGCCATTGCGGCGGCCATTACCGATCGGACAAAATTCATCCTTTTTAGCTCTCCTTGCAACCCTACGGGTTCGGTTTATACGGCCGAGGAGCTGGGGGCTATTGCGGAAATGCTCACGCAGTTCCCGGATGTTTTGGTGGTTTCCGACGAGATCTACGAGCATATCAACTTCGGTGAGAAGCATGTGAGCATTGGCACGATGCCAGCAGTAAAAGATCGAACCATTACAGTCAACGGATTCAGCAAAGGATTCGCCATGACAGGCTGGCGCCTAGGTTATTTGGGGGCACCACAGTTCTTAGCCGATGCGGTCAATAAGATACAAGGGCAGAGTACCAGCGGCGCCAACAGCATTGCGCAAGCAGCTGGCGTCCATGCCCTCAATAGCAGCCTGGCACCCACCGAGGCGATGAAGGCTGCCTTCGAAAAAAGACGGGAGCTGATCATCGAAGGCCTCAGCAAAATTCCTGGCTTTCGGGTCAACAAGCCGCAAGGGGCTTTCTATATCTTCCCGGATATTAGCGCCTTATTTGGTAAATCAGATGGTACTTTTACCATCAACAATTCCGATGATTTTTCCGAGTATCTGCTGCAAACGGTTTATGTAGCAACGGTCGCGGGTTCTGCTTTTGGGGCACCCAACTGTCTGCGCATCAGCTATGCCGCTTCGGAGGAACAACTGACCGAAGCCGTGGCCCGCATCGCCCAAGCGGTAGCCGCTTTGAAGTAAAGAAAAGAAGCCGATAGCATAAGATGTTATCGGCTTCTTCGTTTTTTGTTTCGTTTTTTGTCAGGTTCGCCATGCCTCCCGAGTGTCCACAAAGGCCAACACCCCAAAGTATAAACTAGTCAGTAGCACGGCCCAGCGCCATAAGGGTAATGGGCTGGGGTAGTACCAGATATTCACGGCTGCGGCAGTAATGAAAACCGCGCTGGCTAGCAAAGTTGCCCCCCACCAACGGCCGCCCATGCTAGGGTAGGCAAAATGGATGGGCACAAAATGCAAAATAGCCAGCAACAATACCCCAAACAGCACCCACCAAGGCGATAAATCGGGGACTACAAAGACCAAGACTAATACCACCATGTTCCACATCACAGGGAAGCCTACAAAATGTTGGCCGCTCTTGCTTGTCATGTTTTCTATACCATAGTACAGTGCCGAAGAGAGGAGAATGGCGAAGGTGGCCAAATACTTGGGCCAGCCCGCTAGCCCAAAGGTTTCGTAAAAAATATAGGCGGGCAAAATGGCGTAAGTAAAAAAATCGATGACATAATCAATGTATTTTCCTTCTACCTGCGGCAGTACCTCCCGCACGCGGAAACGGCGTGCCAGCGTGCCATCCACGCCGTCAATAAGCAAACACAAGAGCAGCCACAAATAACTACTTCGCCAGTCGCGCTCTACGGCAGCCAGCAAAGCCATGAAAGCCGCCAACAAGCCGCTGGCCGTAAAAAGGTGAACCAACCAAGCCAATATTTTTTTTCGCATTACCTTGTGCTTTTATCCGGGCCACTCTGTTTTAAGTATATATCTTCACATAGAGGCCAATGGGTCGCGAACCAAATTGTCGGTGCATATTCGTCCTCGGCGGCGTCTATGCTCATCCGAGGTCTGGATATGCGACAATTTGGTTTGCGCCCGGCCAAAGTTAGTATTTTTCCCGAATTTTGGCGATTTATTGACCGCAAGGCTTATGAAAATATGACTCCACTTCTGCGCCCCTTGCTTTTTTTGTTGTTTGTTTTTCTGGTGGCGGCCGCCTACCTGTGGTTTACCCAGTCTAGCTCGGTAGATTGGCCTGCCTTTGGGTGGATGGCGCTATTTTATGCCCTCATTTACTATATCGGGGCATGGGCATCAGGAAAACGATCGGGCAGCGATAATGATGCGGAAGCCTTTATGTTGGCGAGCCGAGCTTTGCCGCTATACGTGGCTATTTTCACCATGAGCGCCACTTGGGTGGGCGGTGGTTTCATCAATGGCACGGCAGAATACACTGCCACGGCAGGCTTGGTGTGGGTGCAGGCGCCTTGGGGCTATGCGCTCAGTTTGGTGGCTGGCGGCCTTTTCTTTGCTCGGCTGATGCGTCGGCGGCGTTATCGTACTATGCTAGATCCACTGGAGGAGCGCTATGGCAAAAAAATGACAGCCTTACTTTTTCTGCCTGCCCTGAGTGGCGAGCTTTTCTGGACAGCAGCCATCCTAACGGCCTTGGGTGCCACTTTTGGGACCGTTTTGGGCATTGACCTAACCGCGGCCATTTTACTTTCAGCTGTCATTGCCATTGCTTACACGGCTATGGGTGGCTTGTGGGCGGTGGCCATGACGGATATGCTGCAGTTGGGGATTTTGTTTTTTGGTCTTGCCATTATCGTGCCTTTTGCGCTGCAACACACGGGGGGCTGGTCGGCTACCTGGTCGGCTTATCAGCTCCAATTTGGGAAGGCAGCCACGCTTTTACCCACGCGGGCGGCTTTGGGAAATTCATATTGGACCTGGTGGGACTACGCCTTACTCTTGGTTTGTGGCGGCATTCCCTGGCAGGTGTATTTCCAGCGGGTTTTGTCGGCCAACAGCGAAGGAGCGGCGGTGCGCTTGAGTTTATGGGCTGGCCTCATTTGCCTGCTAGCGGCTGTTGCGCCCACGGTGATTGGTATGGTGGCAGCGGTGGCGGATTGGTCTGCGGTGGGCCCTCCGCCCGATGCTTCGGCTACTTTGCCTTGGGTAATTCGCCATCTCACGCCGCCTTGGGTGGCGATGGTAGGGCTGGGGGCGGTGGCGGCGGCCGTGATGTCATCGGTAGATAGTTCGGTACTTTCGGCCAGCAGCATGGGCATCTGGAATGTGTATCGGCCGCTCATTCAGCCGAACATGAGTGATAGCCGTATGGCCGTTCTCATACAGCGCAGCATCTGGATCGTAGGCGTAGCGGCGCTGCTCATCGCTTTCCAGGTACAGAGCGTGTATGCTTTGTGGTTTTTGTGTTCGGATTTTGTCTATTGCTTGCTTTTTCCGGCTTTGGTTTGCGCGCTCTTTGATCCCAAGGCCAATGCGCGGGGCGCGCTCATCGGCTTCTTGTTGGCGGCTTTTTTGCGCTTCGGCGGCGGCGAGGAAACGCTAGGTTTGCCGGCCTACTTACCTTACGCCAGCGATTTTCCTTTCCGAACCACGGCCATGTTGTCGGGTTTTTTGGGTATTGTGTTGGGCTCGCGTTTGCTTAAATGATGGTTTTGAAGCCGCTTGCTTTTTCTGGTACATGCGTGCAGGAGCAAGGTTTTTTCTGAAGGGAGCAGGCTCTTAAATGATGCTTGCTCCTAAACTCAGGCTTTGCTCCTGCACGTAGTGCCCCCACATACGCGTCCAAGGACCGACGCGCCCGTATGGGTTTAGTAGGGCGTGAGCCACTTCCTCAAAATCTTCTATTCTATAGCCTTTTTGCCAATAATACAGCACAGAACAGCGTTTCTAGCCTGAGGGGAGGCAACATTTACGCTATTTGGCCTACCTTTGTGTTTCGCAACCACTGCTTTTCCCAACTTTTCCGATAAACATCTTTCTTTTGTGGCGCTTTCTTAAGTTTTATATCTCTTCCTTTGTTGGGAGATTACAGCTATTTGGTTTATGCGACTACATATACTCATCCTTCTAGGCTTTTTGTCTCTAGCTACCAACCGCTTGGAAGCGCAATTGAGCGTCTCTCTTATGGTAGAAGGGGCACTTATCGAGACCGATTGCACCGATTTCTTTTCTGCCCCTGATCCTATGTATAGTGTTCAGGTAGCAGGGGAGGCAGTAGTCTTCTATGATACCATTGGCGGCCCTTGTTACAATCTGGCACCGCATGTGCCTTATACCGCTTTCTACGATGGCAGTTGCAACCTGCCCACCGTGGTGGAAGTCTGCTTCGAGGTCTTTGAGAACGATGGCATCATTATTCCTTGCCTAGTTGTTCCCGACTGCCGGGAGTCCATGTGTATGAATCTACCGATCCCTGCCGCTGGTACGAGCCGTTTGGATACGCTACGCATTCCCACGGGCAGCTCCAGAGGAGAGCTCTACCTCCGCCTTGAGACATTGGAAGACCCCAACGACTTTAATTATATCTGTGGGGCCGTGGATTTGGGTATGCTGGGTTTTGGTGCCTTTTTAGGCGATACGCTAAGGGTCTATAACAACAGCTGTGCGGATGCGCTTAACGAAATTAACCCTGTGGACATCGGCGTGGATCTCTTCAATAATCAGGGGGTATGGTTTCGTTACATGACTGGGCCAACCGTAAGCCCCATGCAGATTATTGGTATATTCAGCGACCCACTGATGGGCGGGGATATCATTGACGCGGAACTCATGGTCTTCGCTGCGGACTCCTGCACGGGCGCTTTGCAGCGCTTCCCCTTATATGTGCGCAACCAAGCAGGCAACAATGCCGAAATGCGGCTCTACTGTCCGCTACCCAATACGACTTACTACATCCTAGTTGACGGCGCTGGCGGCGTGAATACTCAGCAAGGTGATTTCAGCTTGGTAATAGTGGACCCGGGCCTGCCTTTTGGGGGCGACCTTCGCTGCGAAGCAGATGCCTTAGGTGCGGTGCCCGAAGGCGGCAGTGTGAGCAGCCCGACGCCAGTGGGAAATTTTTGCGCAGGCTTTTCCGACGACCCTTTTGTCCGGAATTTTATCTCCCGAAATTCTGTTTGGTTCAGCTTCATCGCACCCGCCTCTGGGCATGTACAGGTATCGGCCTTCAGCCTGCCTTTTGGCCCAATAGACCTAGAGCTAGCCCTATATTCCTCTAGCAACGATAGCTGTACGGGAAACTTTCTTCACTTGTACAGCGGCCGCGACCCTAGTAGCTTCGATGAGTCTTTCACCCTCTCCTGTCTAGATCCGGGGCGTCCGTATTGGATATTGGTAGATGGCTCCGGGCAAAGCTCTCAGGGTTATTTTTCCATAAGCGTAACAGATTTGGGCGATATTCGGCCTGTTATCGATCAGGCTTTCACCATTTGCAGTGAGGAGTCGATACAAGTAGGTCCAATCACCCACACGAGCACGGGCTATTATATTGATACCCTCAAAATCCCGGGCACGAACTGCGATAGCATTGTCCGAACCGATCTCACCGTATTGCCGTCTTTGTTGCTGGGTCTGGTGCAGACGCGGCCAGCCATTGGAACCTTAGGAGCCGATGGCCAGGCAAGGGCCACTATCAGCGGTGGCAGCGGAGACTACAGCATTAGTTGGTGTGGTGGGCCCTTTATCCCCTTGGGCACCGCTACTAGCTCCGATTTCAATAGTCTGCAAGCGGGCACCAACTGTTGCGTGGTGCTAAGGGATGGGAATGCCTGCCAAACAGATACCTGCTTCTTGGTAGATTTCGTTCCCCCTTTGGCAGTTTCTGCTAGGGTAGAGACCAGTGTTTTGTGCCACGGCGATAGCAGTGGAGCCTTGGTTTTTAGCGCTTTGGGAGGCAGAGGGCCATATGTCTATAACTGGTCTGATACCGATCAGAGCTTAGGTGCTATTGGTGTCTTGTTGGCTGAAGGAGATTCCATTTTAGTGGGTAATCTACCCGCTGGTGCCTATCGCATCATCATCGCCGATCAGTTTTTTACCGATACCCTTGTTCTGAACATCACCCAGCCTGACCCACTCGTTTTAGACCTGGAGGCCAGTCAATTGATCAGTTGTTTCCAGGCTTGCGACGGGGGCTTCACTCTACAAGCATCGGGTGGGGTAGGGGGCTATCAGATCGATACCTTGCCACCTTTGGCAGCTTATGGCTGCGCGGGCACCTACCGCTTTGTACTCCGGGATGCCAATGGCTGCCAGACGGAAGCTTTCGGTACCTTATACGAACCCCAGGAATTTTTAATCTTTGCAGAAGCGGAAGCGGTCACTTGTTTCGACGGCGACGACGGCAGTATAAGCATCAGCTCCAATGGTAGCCCGATCGCCTACGAATGGAGTCACGGCCCTACGACGGCTACCGTCAGTGGCTTGGCTGCTGCTACCTACCAAGTGACCGTCACCAACGCAGACGGCTGCATAGCTAGCTTGAGCCAGACAATCGACCAGCCCGCAAGCCCGCTGGAAGTGCGCATTAACGAGCTACAGCCCATTAGCTGTGCTGCCAACGAAGACGGAATATTGCAGGCGCTTCCGATGGGCGGTGGCGGCGGTTTGGTTTATCGCTGGTCGGATGGGCAAACAAGTGCCACTGCCACCGATCTTGCCCCCGCTATTTATACGCTCAGTGTAACCGATGCCCGAGGCTGCGAGGCCGTCGCTACCTACACCCTAACAGCGCCACCAATCCTAACAGCTACTGCCAGCGTCAGGGATTTGCGCTGTCCAGATCCAGAGGATGCAGGCCAAATTCGGGTAGAAAGCGTCCGTGGCGGCTTACCGCCCTATCTGTTCTCGCTTGGGGAATCCGGCACATTCACGGCGGATAGCCTTTTTACCGGTCTCCGGGCAGGCGCGTATAATTTGCTGGTAGAAGATGCTTTGGGCTGTGTTTTTTCTTTGCCCATGCAAGTTGCCGCCCCTCCCGTTTTACTAGCTGATTTGGGCACTGATAGAACTGTTTTGCTGGGCGATTCGGTCCTCTTGCAATTGAATACTAATAGCCAAGATTTGGTTTACACTTGGTCTTTTGATCCCACCCTACAATCCTCGGCGATCTTCTATCGGCCGCAGCGCAATGAGTTGATCAACCTGCGCATTCTCGATACGCTTACGGATTGCACGGCCAGCGCCAGCCTGCAATTGCTGGTGGATCGGAAACCCCGCTACTACGTCCCTACAGCTTTCAGCCCGAATGGCGACGGTGTAAACGACCGCTTCTTTCCTTTCGGAGGCAGCGATGTGCTATCCATTGAAGGCTTCCGGATTTTTGATCGTTTTGGTAGTCAGGTTTTTGCTTTAGAAGATTCCTTCCGCCCCAACGTCCCCAATCTGGGTTGGGATGGTCGGGTAAGGGGCCAAGACGCCGCTATTGGCCTATACGTTTATACGGCCAGAATAAGGTTCTACGATGGCCGCGAGGAAATTGCCAAGGGGGAGGTGATGCTACTGCGCTAGTGGGTGTATAAGATGCCGGCTCACGCAGGAGCCACACCTATTTTTTAAGAGCCATATTCCACATACGGCTCCGGATCTTACCTACGAATCCAACCAATAATCTTGGCTGTTGACGGCATACACCCAGCCGTAGCCGTTTTGGACGTTGGTTTGGGAGAGGAAGCCAACTATCGTTAATTTTTGGGCACGGAGCGGGGGAGCATTTTATGCTTACGAAGCCTCGCCGGATTCGTAAGCGTACATGGAGCGAAGTAGTGTTCTGGGTACTCAAGCTGGCTCACGCCCAGTGCGGGCACATACGTGCCCATACGGGTGTTCCGATCCCTAGATGCGTATGTACAGGAGCCGGGTCTTTTTTTCAAGAGCAAGACTCAAAGAACATGGCTCTTTTATGGGTAAACACTGCTCCTGCCCTTAGGGCATACTTGTACGCGACCCAAAACAAAGAAGACAGGCCACGCCAAAACGTTCCTATACCGCCTCGATGATCGCTACAAAATCCTCCACTTTTAGGCTGGCGCCGCCTACCAGGCCGCCATCCACATCCGGCTGGGAGAGGAGTTCTTTGGCGTTGTCGGGCTTCATGCTGCCACCGTATAGGATGGTGATACCATCGGCGATCAGGTCGCCATATTGGCTGGCGATCAGGCCGCGAATAAAGGCGTGCATTTCTTGTGCTTGTTCAGGGCTGGCTGTAACGCCGGTGCCGATGGCCCAAACGGGTTCGTAGGCGATCACCACCTTGGCGATGTCTTCGGGGGAAAGGCCGAAAAGCGCCGTCTTGATCTGTTCTGCTACCAGTTGCTCGTGTTGGTCGGCCTGCCGCGTTTCCAGTTTTTCGCCGCAGCAATAAATGGGTTGCATGCCGTGAGCAATGACTTTGCGAACTTTCTTGCCGATCAGCTCGTCTGTTTCACCGAAATAATCGCGGCGTTCGCTATGCCCCAGGATGACATAGTCCACACCAAGTGCTGCCAGCATAGCGGGCGCAATTTCCCCGGTGTAAGCGCCACTCTCTTCATGATGGCAGTTTTGAGCCGCCACAAAGAAGTTTTCCTTATCAGCCAGTAGGCCACTAAGCTGCGCTAGTTGCACATACGGCACACCAAAAACAACCTTAGCAGCAGGCTTGCTAACCTTGCCTACTATTCCCTTTACCAGTGTTTCGCCACTGGCATTAGTGGTATTCATTTTCCAGTTGCCGGCGATCATATTGCGGTTCATGCGGACTATTTTTTCTATTAGAGCCGCAAAGGTAGTCTTTTTGGCAGTATTCACAAGCCATTAACAAAGCTTGGGCAATCATTTACAGCTTTTTTGCTTCCATTATCGTAACTTTGTGCTGTAATTGATTATTTCCTCTTCATTTTGGGTAATCAAACAACTAATTTTCGAAAACCAAAACATTGTATTATGTTGAAGCAATTCTTCTTTGTTCTTGTATCCCTTGCTTTTGTAGCCAGCAGCTGCCAAACTGGTGCCACCGATGCGCAAGCGGAGGCTCGTGCTAGCGTAGCAGAAACTACTACCACGCCTGCTCCTGCTCCCGCTCCTGTTGAGCCAAGTGTGGCGGTGCCCTCAGGCCCCCTTACTACGATGGAGTTTGAAGCCTCTACGCTCAATTTCGGTACAGTTATCGACGGCGAGATCGTCAACCGCACTTTCAAATTCAAAAATACCGGTAGCGAGCCCCTCATCATCAGCGATGCTAAAGGTAGCTGCGGTTGTACCGTGCCTCAAAAGCCAACAGCGCCTATCGCTCCAGGCGAGAACGGCGAGATCACGGTGCAGTTCAACTCGAAAGGAAAAATGGGCCAGCGTAACCAAAAGGTAACGGTAACCGCCAACACCAATCCTGCTCAGACTTTCGTATATCTGAACGGCACGGTGGAAGCCGACCCCAACGCTGCTACACAGAAGTAAGTAGCGCAGGAGGTAAAATAATATTTCACCACAAAAGCCGAAGTCAGCCTTGCTGGCTTCGGCTTTTTGTTTTAGCTAGGCGCTCATTTGGAGATATGAAAAAAAATACTACTTTAGTGCTTTCAAACTATTCTTTTCCAAAATAATGTATCCCCGATATGAAAGTGTTTTTTCCCTTCTTGCTTCTTCTTAGCCTGCTATGGTGTGCGGAGTTGGCCGCACAAAAAAAGAAAACCGATACCAGCCAGCCCGATAACCCAGCCAGTACTGCTTTTGATGCGGCGCTTTATGGTTTCTTACAGTATAGAGCCATCGGACCTTATCGGGGCGGACGCAGTGCCGCTGTTGCAGGGGTGCCTGGTAAACCCAATTTATACTACTTTGGTGCTACTGGCGGGGGTGTTTGGCAAACCAAAGACGGTGGCCAGAGCTGGGTGAACATCAGCGATGGAAGCTTTGGTGGCTCCATAGGGGCGGTAGCCGTAAGCGAAAGCGACCCCAATGTCATCTATATTGGCGGCGGTGAAAAGACGGTAAGGGGTAATGTCTCCTATGGTTATGGTGCTTGGAAGACGGAAGATGCTGGGAAGAACTGGCGATCCATCGGCCTGGAGAATAGTCGCCACATTCCACGCATGCGTATTCATCCCCGCAATCCCGATCTGGTATATGCCGCGGTCTTGGGCGATCTGTTTAAAAGCAGTGAGGAGCGGGGTGTTTATCGCTCTAAAGACGGCGGCAACACTTGGGAGCGAATACTTTTTGTTAATGCTGACGCAGGAGCCGTGGATTTAGTGATGGATCCGAATAACTCCAAGGTGCTCTTTGCTTCTACCTGGCGCATACGGCGCACTCCCTATAGCTTGGAAAGTGGTGGGGAAGGTTCTGGCCTATATCGCTCAACCGACGGTGGTGACACTTGGGAAATGCTCAACGATAAACCTGGTTTCCCAAAAGGTATATGGGGCATCAGTGGCGTGGCGATCTCGCCAGTTGATGGCAATCGGATCTACGGCATTATCGAGCATAAAGATGGTGGCGTTTACGTTAGCAACGATGGTGGTGATACCTGGGCGAAGCGCAACAGCGATCGCGCGCTCCGGCAACGAGCCTGGTACTATACGCGCATCTACGCAGACCCACAAGATATCGATGGTGTTTATGTGCTCAATGTCAACTATCATCACAGCACCGATGGCGGGCGCACCTTCAAGTCCTCCAACGCCCCTCACGGCGATCATCATGATCTCTGGATAGCCCCCGAAGACCCGGAGCGGATGATCATCGCCGACGACGGTGGTGCGCAAGTAAGCTTCGATGGCGGCGAAAACTGGAGTACCTATCACAACCAGCAGACCGCTCAGTTTTATCGCGTTACTACCGACAGCCACTTCCCTTACCGCATCTACGGCGCCCAACAAGATAATAGCACTGTTCGCATAGCGCACCGAACCGACGGCCGCTATATCGGAGAGGATGCCTGGGAATCTACTGCGGGAGGGGAGAGCGCCCACATAGCCGTAGATCCCACTGATAATGAAGTAGTCGTGGGCGGTAGCTACGGTGGCTACCTGACGCGCATCAATCACGCTACCAATGAGGAACAAGCCATCAATGTTTGGCCAGACAATCCCATGGGTTATGGGGCGGAAGGCATGAAGTACCGCTTCCAATGGAATTTCCCTATCTTCTTTAGTCCCAATGACCCTAGTAAGCTGTATGCTTGTAGCAATCAATTACACCTTTCTACCAATGGCGGTAAGAGCTGGACAATCATTAGCCCCGATCTTACCCGTGCGGATACCACCAAGCTAGGCCCTAGCGGTGGTCCCATTACCAAAGATAATACTAGTGTGGAGTACTACGCTACGATCTTTGCTGCGGCAGAAAGCTCGTTGGAGCCAGGCGTGATCTGGACGGGTAGCGACGATGGCCTCGTGCACGTCACCAAAGACGCTGGCAAGAACTGGGAAAATGTTACCCCAAAAGATGCCCCCGAGTGGATGATGTGGAATAGTGTAGAAATCGATCCTTTCCGAAAAGGGGGCGTCTATCTGGCGGGAACGCGCTATAAATTGGGTGACTACACCCCTTACCTTTACCACAGCATCGATTACGGCAAAAGCTGGCGCCGCATCGATCAAGGTATTGATAGAAGCCACTTTACACGGGTCGTGAGAGCCGATCCAGGGCGCGAAGGCCTTTTGTATGCAGGCACCGAAACTGGTATGTACGTCAGTTTCAACGATGGCCGCAACTGGGTGCCTTTTCAGCTTAACTTACCCATTGTGCCCATCACCGATCTCACCATCAAAGATCACAACCTCATCGTTGCGACGCAAGGCCGAAGTTTTTGGATTATCGACGACCTCACGCCACTGCATCAGCTAAACGAAACGGTAGCAAAAGCCGACTTCTACCTTTTTCGCCCAGTGGATGCTTGGCGCATGGGCGGCAGCTCGGCCACTAGCCGCACCGCAGGCCAGAATCATCCTGGAGGGGTCGTTTTTCATTATTTCATCAAGGAAGCCGCTTTTGTTGATACCCTAGTTGGTAAAATCGCCATCTTAGATGCCCAGGGAGATACCGTTAGAAGCTGGGCGACCAATGCTAAGGAAACAGCCGACAAACTGGAGCTAAAGCCGGGGAACCATACCTTCAACTGGAATCTGTCCTATCCCGCTGGCACGCGCTTCGACGGCATGATCTTGTGGTGGGCAGGCGTGGGAGGCCCCATGGCACTGCCAGGGAACTACGAAATAGTCATGTCCTACGGCGATCAAGTGCGGAAAAAGCCCTTCGTCGTTAAGGCCGACCCCAGAGTGAGTGCCTCCGCGGCAGATCTGAAAGCTCAATTTGATTTCATGAAAGAAGTACAAGACAAAGTGAGCGAGGCTCATCAGGTCATTATCGAAATCCGCCAACTACGCGAACAAATCGAGCGCTTCCAGCCGAGCTTGAATGATGAAAAAAGTAAGGGTATCCTGGAGTTCGGCAAGGACATCCTCAAGGAACTGACGGCCGTGGAGGAGACCCTCTACCAAACCAAAAATCGTTCAGGGCAAGACCCCTTAAATTACCCCATCAAGCTCACTAATAAGTTGGCCCACCTCAATAGTCTGGCAGGTATTGGTGCCAACCGACCTACGGAGCAAAGCTATGCCCTGAAAGCAGAGCTGAGCCAGAAGATAGATACCGAGTTGGATAAATACCGCCGCACCATAACAGAAAAAGTACCGCGGTACAACAAAATGATCCACGAGGCGGCACTAGATGTAATTACACTACCAAGGTAGCCCACGCTCTTAGTTTAAGAGTTGTTTGCTCGTTCCTGACCCATCGAACAGCTCTTGTATAGTTTTCTAAGCCAGCATTAACAAATGTTGGTTTGGAAGACTGTAACAAAGGCTTGGTCTGAGCGATGCTCAGACCAAGCCTTTGTTATAGGTACGCTTCCATTTCGGTCTGCAGCGCTTTGGCGGCCAAGCCGGCGGCCTCGGCGAAGTCAGCTTCTTGGCTAGCATAGATGATCCCGCGGCTGCTATTGATGAGCAAGCCAACATGATCGTTGAGTCCATATTGGCAAACAGCCGCCAGATCGCCCCCCTGCGAACCCACACCGGGGACTAGAAAGAAATGATCGGGGGCAATTTTCCGCAAGGCCTGAAAAGCTTCCGGATGGGTAGCGCCGCAAACAAACATCAACTGGTCTGGGTTGCCCCAGGACTGCGCAGTGCGCATCACTTTTTCATAGAGGCTAGCCTCTCCAGTACCCTGAGCTGTCTGTTGGAAATCCTGACTACCGATATTACTTGTGAGAGCCAGCAAAATAGCCCATTTTCCTTCAAAAGCTAAAAAAGGCTTCACCGAATCGGCGCCCATATAAGGCGCTACGGTGATGGCATCGGCACCCCAAATTTGGAAGGCAGCCTTGGCGTAGGCTGTGCTGGTATTGCCAATATCCCCCCGCTTGGCATCGGCAATCACGAAGTGATCCCGGCCAATGTAGGCGATCGTTTCTTGCAAAATAGCCAAGCCTTGTGTTCCCAAAGCCTCGTAAAAAGCGGTGTTGGGCTTGTAGGCCACGCAATAGTTGCGGGTCGCATCCACAATAGCTTTATTAAAGGCCAATACATCGCCGTTCAAGTGCGGCGGCATTTTATCCAGATCGGGATCCAAGCCCACACAAAGAAAGCTTCGTTTGTCTTTAATTTTTTGGTATAGTTCGGCTCTGTTCATTCTGCAAAGGTAACGGTTTGGTGGGAACCAGTATAAAGTGGAAAGTAGAAAGCAGGGTTCTAGTATAGCAAAAAACATTGCTCTTTGAGAGTAAACCTTGCTCCTGCACTTGTGTGCCCGTACTGGGCGTGAGCCAGTAGCCAACTCTATTCACAATTTAGTAAAATACAGATACTGAATAGGTACACTAAGGTATCAAATGAAACGAACCTTTCACGATTTCTTTCGTACCGTCCCATAGTTGGACCTCTGCCACGAAAACATAGGTGTTGGAAGACAGTAGTTGTCCTCGGTAGTAGCCATCCCAGCCTTCGCTTTCATTGCTGATGGGGAAATTTTCTCGTTCAAAAAGCATGGCTCCCCAGCGATCGAAGATACGCAAATAATTGATTTGTACTACAAATCGGTCGTCTCCGTAGAGGGTGAATCTGTCATTGAATCCATCTGGCTTGCGGGGGCTGAAAGCAGTTGGGGCATATACGAGGTTGCGCTGATCTACAAACACATTTTGTGCCAGCTGCAGCCTACAGCCAGCCAAATCCGTTAGCTCCACAAATGCACGAAAACTCTCGAAGGGTGCCGCCATCGGGTTCGGACACTGGACGCAAGAAAGACCACTAAAGCCTTCCCAGCGATAGCTGACAATTTCATTGTCCCGATTGCTCCTGACGCCCAACTCCACCGTTTGCCCTAAACGGATGCTGATGTCTTCTGCTAGTCCCTCAAAGGGCAGCCGCTCCAATATTTGGAAGGTATCTTGTAGGTTACAGCCGTTGGCGTCTTCTACCCGAATGGCATGGAAACCTTCACTCAGCCCTCCTAGTCGGCTGTTTATCAAAGTGACTTCGCCACCATCTAGGAAATAGCGATAAGGAGGCGTGCCGCCTTGCACTTCGCCAACAAGGGCTACTCCACCTATTTCGGGACAAGGCGATAGTTCGGGCGAAATAGGAAGTGCCTGCGGGCCATTGCTGCGCAGTAGCAGCGCATCTGAACTTATACAACCAGAAACGGGGTGGGTGAGTAGCAAAGTGTAGCGACCTGGCTGAAGCGTATTAAGCAAGGCGGTGTTAGATACTTCTTCATTATTCTCGTTCAGCCATCGGTAGCCTGCGCCCTCTAGAGCAGGGCTAGCGGTACCGAGCACTTGGAAATTGTTCACGTCGCATGGGATCAGGCGGTCTTCGCCAGCATCTGGCAGGAGCAGCCGACGGTCTTCCGCTGCAACAAAACTGCCTTCTTGGCTACATCCATTTTGGGTATTGGTAACCAGCAGGCGGTAGGTTCCCACAGCGCTCAGGAAAATGCTGTCTTGGTTAGCGCTGCCTTCAATTTGGCCGTTGGTGCTTGTCCACAAAAAGGTGTATTGTCCATTTTCTTCAAGGATGGCTCGCGCAGGAGCAGGGTTTACTAAGCAGGATAAAGGCCTGGGTTGAAGAATCTCGAAATTTGGTAGGCGCCTATCTTCGCTCACGGCCACAGCCATACGTGAAAGGCAGTTATTATCCGTTCTCAATACCTCCAATAAGTAACTACCCGGACGATCTACGTTTGCCAATACAGGGGTATTACCCAACAGGTTCCCATTGGTATCTCGCCAAGTGTATTCTACTTCCCCTACGAAATTGCCGATGTCAACAGACAGATCTACGCTATCTTGCAGGCAGTTGAGGACGTAAGTATCGGTTGCTAGTAGGGGCAGTGTATCCACATCCTGCGTAATTTGCTGGCTAGTGGAAAAGGTGCAGCCATTAGCTGGATCAAGCAATAGCAAGGTGTAGTCAGCTGGTCGATCTACGTTGAGCTGGCTGGTTGTTCCCAAAGTGTCCCCCATGGAATTGATCCAGCGATACACTAAGGGGTTGGGATAGCTACTGCTAGCCAGCAGGGTAAGGCTTGGTATATTACAGCTCAATATGGTATCGGAGCTTGTGATGTTGGCTGTTATGTTACTCCTAATATCCGGAGCCTCAAAATCAGTGCTGCTCGAGCAAGCATTGGCATCGCTGACTTGGAGCGTGTACACCTGCCCACCGGGTAGATTTTCCCGATTTAAATCGCTGTCATTGCCGTCTGACCACGAAAAAGTATAGGGTAGTGTGCCTCCACCAATAGCGACGGAGAGGCTGGCTGCTTGCCTGCAATCTTGAGGAGTAATAGCCAATGTATCGATACGCAGTGCTTGGTCAGGTTGGCTAAGCAAGAAAGTGGTATCAAAAAAACAACCTACAGAATCGATAATACGCAAGTTATAGCTTCCTGCAGTTAGCTGCTGTGGGTTAGCGCCGTTGAGTCCGACTTGTTCCCATTGGAAGGTATAGTTCTCTGGCTGCCCGTTTACATCCACCGAAATGGCGCCGCTGATGTCGCCAAAACAGTTGATGTTGCTGAGTTCAGCCTGCACATCGAAAAGGCCATTGCTAACGACGGCACTGCCTTGCACACTACCTGCGCAACCATCGGCGAAAACACTATCCAGCATAATTGACGTAGCTATTGAATAATCAAGCCATAAGGTATCGGAATGACTAATTGTTATGCTACGGGGAATACCATTTTCGGTAATGGTAACTGTGTAGGTGGTTCCGCCACTCAGTAATATGGGGACGCTAGCCGTAGGAGATGTGCAAAGCGAGTAATTGCCAGCGAGCGAAGCAGAAATGTCAGGAGCCCGTATGGAAACCGAATCAACTACTGTTTGCTGACAATTGTCGGTAACGCTAAGATAGTAGGTTTGTTCACCAGCCATCCGCGTAAAAACTGCCAGGCTATCGGTACTGCCATCCGACCACTGAAAGCGATAGTCGCCCACCCCGCCAATTACGGTTGGGGCAACTTCCAAACTTGTTCCAGCGCAGTCTGTTCCAGCATCGGCCACCTCTAGTTGGATCCCGGGAGGATCAACAATGTACAAAATAGCCTGATTTTGTTCGCAACTACAGCTGCCTATAATTTGGAGGATAATGCTTTCTGTTCCCTCCACTTCATCATCAGGGAAAATGGTAATGAAGAGCGTATCACTCAATTGCCCTGCAGGAATGATAAAGCTATCGGTGGGCATAATATAGTCCACACCAAAGGTAGCGGTGCTAGCTGGGCTGATGTTGAAATAGACGGTTACATCTTCGGTTGTGTTGCTATCGACTCGGCTGAGGACGATGTAGCCATCGCTACAGCCTTCTAAGGGGGCATTGGTAGCTCCGTCATTTTCGGCCGTGGCTGCTGGCGCTTCTGAGTTAACCAAACCCGCTACAAAAGAGCCCCGCTGAAAAAATACGGCACTGTGAATAAATGAGTCATTAACGTCTGCTAAAATAAGCTTTAAGTGGTAGGTTTCGCAGGGTACAACCGAAGAACTGGCCGTGAGAGGGATAGTGAAGCCATCGAATTCGATAGCATCAAGAGCAACTGGTGGTAGCGTACCGCAAATATCATCGCCAACTAGAGGTCTGTTGGATCGGAAAAATTCTGTATTGTTATCATCGTTAATGGCTCTAGTGGTGATAGGCGTGCCATCTGCTAGTATGGCTATGTTTTCAGCGCTGTTGGAAAAAGGCCCATTGATGCCAGGACCACTAATGAGAAAGGCAAAGACATCATTGAAAATATTTTGTAGCTCGCAGTATTCATCACTTGCAAAAACATAGTCAAAGTTGATGAAATCGGTAGTGGGGGTGAAGTCGAACTCTAGGATGGTAACGTCATACAGGGGAACTTCCCCGCTGAGCGTTAGTAAATCAGGATCTTGTATGGTGCTGGGTAGGAAAGAGTAGCTATACCCTGCTATACTGGAAGTATTGGCTTGCCCAATTTCTGATGTTCGGCCATTGGTAAGCACTACGCCTTCGTCGATACCGATCGAAGTACCTCCGTTCCTGAAAGTTCCGAGCTGAGAAAGCGTATCCCCAGCAGGCGGCCAATAGCCAGAAACACCTGTAAAAACTTGATCGCTGGTGTTGAAGCAGGCATTATTTCTGAAAATGGCATCTACCAGCTGCTGGGCATTGTTATTTCTATCAACGATAATAGGCGAAGACCGGCCGCTTCGAGCCTGCCTGTTGTCATCTAATTTTGTCAAATTAGCGATACTGAGCCGGAAAGCATCTTGTTGGTTCCAGCCAGTTCTTCTAGTAAGCGTAAAGCTTGGCTCCTCGTTGGCAGCGTTGAATTCAAGAAAAAAATCATTCTCTTGTAGCAGCTGGCCACCGCTGAGCTGGCTTATTCTGTAGGCTTGTTGGTCATAGCCACTGAGTTGGATGGCGTAGCGCTGGCCAACGACGACATTTTGCAAACGAAAGGTTTGGGAGCTAGCAATGGGGGGGAGCACGAGCCGTTCAACAGCTTCCTCTAAGAGGAGGGTACTTACTATGCCCTGACCAGACAAGGCAGAAACGAGGAGTAAGAAAAATAAAGAATGCAATAAACGCGTGCTTCGCATAGGGATGTGCTTTCGTGACCCCGAAAACCATACGTTGAGACGCAAGTACCGTTCCGAAGTCATCTATCCTTCTAACCGAAAGACGAATTTATATTCTGAATATTTCGGCAAGAAAGTGTGTGTGTTGTTCAATCGTAGGAAGACTATTATTTCCCTGTCCGAACAAAGATACGGGAAAATTTAGATTACTTGCTAGTACTTGGCTCAAAATTAATGAGCCTTGCTCCCGCGAGAGCAACGAGTGCGAACCGTGCCCGTGTGGGCGTACACGTATGTGCCCTACTCCATGTGGACACAGCGGGTGAAAGTCAGTGCGTACACAGATAAACGAATACCCAAAGTGTTCGCTTGGGTGTACATCTTTGAGTAGTTCTATGCAGATTCTCTTCTGCGCGAAGTAGTTTAAAATTTTGGGCAATCAACCTTGGCTCGGTAGGTTGCTGGCTGCACATAAATCATACTAATTTCAAAAGCGCCCCTACCGTAGTTGCTCTGCGTAATATCACCCGTACTTAGGTCGTAGCTCAACCCGAGTTGTAGCCTGCCAGTTTCTAGGATGGCCGATACGATAATAGCGTCTAAGCTGGTCTGATCTAGGCGATTAGAGACGTGTGCCCACGCGCCCGCTCGTAGTGCTACCTCCCTCCATTCCCGCTGGGTATAGCGAATGTTGGCGCCGGCCATGGTGGTGAACATCGGACCTTGGCTTTGGACGATGACAGCGGGAAGCACGCTAAAACCACTTTTTCCTAGCGGCATTTCGCCGCCCATGTGGAAGGTATATTTCCGGTAGAGTTTATCTACTTCATCAATTACCGAGATGTTGGGTTCAGAAAGATGACTGGCGGCTGCCCCCGCATAAAAGCTGGTATTTTCATCAATCACGCTATACCACAACAGGCCAGCATTGAAATCGAGATACAGCCCACTGGAGGCGGCGGCAAAGGCTTCGCCGCTATCCAAGCCCCGATCGATGTAAGCTGCCCGAGAGTTGGGATCTACAAAAAATTGGTTGCTGAACCAAAGCTTTTCAATATCAAAGCCCCGCTGGGCAAAGCCTAATTGTGCTCCAGCCACAAGGAAATTAGCGGATCCTCTTCGGCGGCTGCTGCCACCTACTTGTTTTTGGTAGGAAGCGCTCACCAGCCCTTGGTTGCGGGTAAAATTACTTTCCCCTACTTCGTCTCGCATGATGTGGAGTCCCAGGCCAAAAAAATCGTTTCTTCCTGCTTGCTGCCGCGTTTCCACTCCTGCAGAAAGCGTTTTGAAGCCTTCGTTGCCCAGTACGCTGGTATAAAGTTCGCGGTAGTTGGCTGTGAAGCGTAGCTGGCCTTCCATAACGCCAGTGAGGGCAGGGTTAACAAATTGTGGGTTGGCATAAAACTGCGAAAAACGAGCATCTTGTGCGCTCAGGGGGTTGAGGCAACTACCTAAAAGTAGGACTAATAATGTAAAGTAAAGATTGGCCATGATGTTGGATTGAAACACGCGATTGTGTAAGATTGTAAGAATGAAATACTGCTTTCTCAATCTGGCCGTCCTGGTATATGTCCTAATAAAAGACGCCCCAAAATACTACTTTATTCTGGAAGTAGCGAGACAGGAGGCAAATTTTGGCTGTTAAAGTCCGATAAATTTGGTTTTTGAAATAATTCAGGCTTGCTTTTGGGAGTCATGTAGCCAACAAGCTAGCGCAGGAGGGTAGTGCTGCCGCTCAAGACCTCCGAGGAACCATCTTCGTAGATGACTTCGAGTTGCCAGACATAATTTCCAGCGTTGAGGGCTTGATTCTTGTAGTTTCCGTCCCAGCCTCTGTTGGTGTCATTCACTTGGAAGCCGCCGTCTTGGTACACGAGCTCTCCCCAGCGGTCGAATACTTGGAAGTTTCTGATGTTGGTACCTGGGCGACCATGCACGAGCAGTAAATCATTTTGGCCGTCGCCGTTGGGTGTGAAGCCAGCGGGAACAGCCACTACCCGTATTTTTTGCACGCGTATTCTCACGCGATCTTCCGCTTCGCACCCATTTTCGTCGATGAGCTGGAGGGTGTAGTCAATCTCATAATCTGGTTTAGCATTAGGCCGTTGGCAAAACACGACGGTGGTAGCTTCTCTGCCAGTGCTATCTTCCCTGCAAAGTAGGGTTCCGTCGTAGCTTCCTCGCCAGGTGAAGCTGGGCGTACCCACAGCACCTTGGTAGCTGGCTATCAGGAATAAGCTATCGCCAAAGATAATGGTAGAGTCCGGGCCTAGATCAACCCGAAATAGGGGGCCATCTGCTACATCCACGGGAATGGAAGTAGTACAGCCGCCCACATCTCTCACGCTAGCTGTATAATTCCCAGCTACAAGGCCAATGAATTCGCTATTCCGGCTAAAGCCAGAATTGTCGATACTGTAGGTAAAGGGAGGGCGGCCACCGCTGCCAAGGATGTTGATGCGGCCGGTGGCATCCCCGAAGCAGATGACATCTGTGGCGGTTGCACTGGCTGTGATCTGAGGGGGTTCCACGATTTCGCTGCTGCTAATAAATTCGCAGTTATTGGCATCTGTGATGGTGAGGGTATAGTTGCCAGCTGGGAGGTTGTTGAGGCTGGGCTGCGTACTTCCATTGGACCAATTATAAGTGTAGCTACCTGTTCCACCTTGGGCGGTGGCAAGGACGCTACCATTGGTATCTCCGAAGCAGGTGGCGTCTATTTTGTTGAGCTGACCAATGAGTTGGGTGGGGTTGTTGAGTACAATGTCTTCCGTCGTTTCGCAGCCTTGGCTATCCGTAATGCGTACGCTGTAGAGTCCTGCTCCTAGATTATCGACTACTTCACTGCTGCTATTGCCGGTATTGGCTCCCCATTGTATGACATAATTACCAGGATTGGGGCCTGATATACCTTCAATACTGATCTGTCCATTAGTGAAACCAAAGCAGCTAGGGGCTACACTGGCCGTTACAACTTGTATAGGAGCTGGCTCTTCTAGCAATCTTTGTCTTTCTCCAGTGCAGCCTTGGGGATCGGTGACCGTCAGGCTGTAGATCACGCCGCCTACTAGGTTGTTGGCAACAAAGCCAGTGGCGCCGCTAGACCAAAGAAAGGTGTATTCGCTATCGTTGTTAGCGGCACCACCGCTGAGCTGATTGAAACCCATAGCGCCATTGGTACTGCCATTACAGCTTGGTGGGGTGGCTATGAGGTTGAAGGTGATGGGCGCCAAATCTTGTAAGTCCAGGCTCACATCCAAGTCGCAGCCCGACGCGTCTGAGATAGTGACAACAAGGGTGCCAGCAGCTAGGTTGGTAGCAGTGGCGGTAGTTTGGCCGTTTGGCCAAGAGAAAGCATAAGGAGGTTGCCCGCCGCTGGGGTTCACGGTTGCGATATTGAGCGACTGCCCCGCACAGCCTTGTTGGTCTTGTTGGCTAGTGAAACTAATGCCTTCAGCAGGTTCTGTGATGCTCTGGGTAATGATTTGCTGGCAGCCCTTTCTATCCGTAACAGTAAGGGTATAGTCTCCGGCTGCTAAGTTGTTGGTTGCGGCCTCTTGGCTGCCATTGTCCCAGCTGTAAACGTAGCCACCGTTCCCGCCATTGGATATCGCAGTGATGCTTCCGGTACTTTGGCCGCGGCAGGCCACATCTGTTGGACTTAGGTTGATGGTTATGGGGGCTGGTTCTGGAACTGTAAAATCTTGGAAAGTGCTACAGCCATTGCTGTCTTCAGCGGTCACTCGATAAGTACCCGCTGTTAGAAAAACGGCTTCCGAAAGTACTTGCAAATTGGGGTCATCCCAACTGTAAGCGATCGCCCCTGTTCCTCCGCTGGCTTCTACCTCAATGCGGCCATCGCTTCCACTTGGGCAGCTCACCGAATCAATGCGTACCAAGGCTAATTCGATTGGGTTAGGAACACTGAGTATCACTGCTTCTCCTCCTGTGCAGCCATCAGCGTTTAATTCAAAAGTGTAAGTTCCCGCTGCCAGTCCTGTAATGGTGAAAGTAGTATCTCCCGTGTTCCACAAGATACTGACATCGCTGGTGTCTGCCAGCACAACCCTAACTTCCCCATCCGCATCCCCTGTACAAGAAGGCGCAAGAGTAGTAAGGTCGTAACTAACCGACAGGCTGGAGGGCTCAAAATTAACCGTACCAGTCTCTGTGCAACCATATTCATCCGTTACGGTAACCGTATACACTTGTGCGGTCGTGCCTGTGATGCTGGGGTTGGGGCAGTCGGTACAGCTCAAGCCTGCAGCTGGCATCCAGCTGTAGGTGAGGTCGTTTTCGTGCCTGAATTCAATGGACCAATTAAGGAATCTTCCCAGGGTAGTAGGGCCGGCATTATCCCAAGCTACCAAGGTCCAATTGCCGTTAAGTGCGCTTCCATTGAGTACGTTCCAGTTGCCTTCGGGCTGGAAAGTACCCGTAAAAGGACTGGCAGCAGCTGTGATAGGCGTCGTAGCAGCAGGCGAGAAGCAAGTCTGGGTAAAGTTCATCGTATTCCCATTACCGGTGGAAAGCTCCAAGCGTTGCCCATTAGGGGCTTCCAAAAATAGGCTTACTTCATCAGTGAAGCGTGTTTCAATATTTACGCAGACAGTGAGAATCTGGCTTTCAGCATCGGTGATGGTTGCTGGCCGCATATTGTTTACCGCAATGGTAGATCTAAAGGCATTAGCCTGATTGGGGTGGGTGCTAAAACCGAAATCCGCGATGGGGAAAGCCCCCCAAGCGATCACGGTATCCAGTGAAGTTCTGCTAGCAAGGCTGGTTTGTGGTGTATCCCCAGCACAGCCAGAAAGATCTTGGTTGCTGAGGTCTAGCATGGGTTGGCAATTGTAGCATTCTGGAGCGGAGAATGGAAGCACGCTCACCGTGATGGTGGTATCACTTTGGCAACCAAATTCGTCGGTTACTTGATAGACGAAGGCGCTTTGCCCTGCCAGGCTGGGGATGCTAGCGACGGAGTCTGCACTGTGGTACAGTAAGGAGCCATCATCTATCCAGCTCCCATCAACCACTTGCACCCGGAAAGTCTCGAGGTTGGGGAACAGACGTTCAGCAAAATTAATGCCCCAGCTGAAGATATAGCCGTTGTCCGACAAAAGATTATCCCGAACCCGTATAGTCCACTCCCCATTGAGCGGGCAGCCTAAAAAACTATTAAAGGATTGTATTGGGCTAAAATCGCCAGAGGGCATACTTTCACCGCCTCCAATGCCGAGCACATCAGCCGCTTGCCGAAGCGTATTGGTAGCGGAAGGCGTCCAGCAGTAATCGTAGCCAACGCCAGGGGCGAGCGTATTGTCGAAATCAATAGGTTCGCCAAAGTAGATACCCCCCATCCCATTCGGGTAGGTAAGCAGGCTTACACTTGTACCATTGGGGCATTCGAGACTAATGTCTAAATCGCCTATGTAGCTATGCTCTATATTCAAACAAACACCCAAAAAATCATTGATATTGGTCAGTACGGCACCCGTCTGGAAATTAGAAAACTCCAATGAGGTTGTGTATTCCGTACCATTGCCGTCGGGTAAGAAAGTGGTATCTGCCAGCGTTTGCCCTACCTGGAAGCTTTGCTCTTCCGAGAATACGAATAGGCTGGAGCTGTCATTGGGATTGGTTTCAATGCTAGCTGTGAGACTAATGGTATCATTGGCACATACTACATCAGGAATGGCTGTTTGTAGGGGAAATCTAGGAAAGGGCGCCACCCTTACCCGCTGATTGATTTGGTTGATATTCTTACAACCTGCCGCATCGGTGATGGTGAGCTGCACCGTATAGCCGCCCGGATTTTGGAAAATGTGGCTCACACCTGGCCCGGTGGCCGTGGTGCCGTCATCAAAATTCCATTCGAAGGTAGAGGTCGCATCGCTCTGGGCGTAAATAATGCCCGATTCGGGATAAATCCCCGCCCCAATGAAAGTCACCGCCTGGCCTGGACATATATCTATATAGCCCGTATCCACCGGCATAATCTCTGGATCACTAGATGCTAGCGTGGAACGTACCGGGTGGCAGGCGCGGACACATTCTATCAGCGCATTAAAACCAGCGCCCACGCCGTTGGGAACAAATACCACTGTTAGGCAGCCCGAACTGTTGGCGGCGGTAGCTTCCACAATGAAACCCTGCGGAAAATCACCGCCGTTGGCTTCGAATATCAGCGTAGCCGGATCCTCTAAGTCGCTGTTGTAAAAGAACAAGGTTCCTGAAAAGTCTGTATCACTGAACAAAAGCCGTATGTGCGTCTGCCCAGAATTACCCGAGGTGGAACAAATCGTTACTTCCTGCTGCCCTGTTGGTGCGTGGTTGCCATTGATCCCTCCATCATCTACGAGCCTACCCGAACAATCAAAAATGAAAATATTGGTATTAATGGGATAGATGGTCTGAGCTACTAGTGATTTGCTGTTAAACAAAAAGCCGAGCAATAAAGCGAGGAGGAGCAAGCGGGAAAGAAATGGCATCATGCGTAAACCTTGGGTTGACTTGAACGAAAATCAGTTGGGACAGCAGCGAGTGGCTTTTGACTGTCTTTAACGAGGTTATTGTACCACAAATATACAATTGTTCCACGATCTTTCACTTTTGCGTCCCTTTAATGTCTAGTTTTGTTGCCTATCCGTCTATCTTTGCTCCTGCAAATTGCCATTCTTGAAATAAAATTCTGCCTGTATTCTTTTTTCACACCACAAAATAAATAAATTGGCCATGCTACTACTAGACGGAAAAGCGCTCGCTGCAACCATCAAAGAAGAGATCAAAGCCACGGTGGATAGCATCCGCAGTGCAGGGGGCAAGATTCCGCATCTAGCTGCTGTTTTAGTGGGCGAAGACCCTGCCTCTCAGGTTTATGTGCGCAATAAAGTGAAATCTTGCGAAGAAGTAGGCTTCCAATCTTCCTTACTTCGCCTTCCTGCCTCCACGACAGAAACGGATTTGCTAGCGGTGGTAGCGCAACTCAACGAAGACCCCAGCGTCGATGGTTTTATCGTCCAACTACCCTTGCCTTCCCACATCAATGAAGAGAAGGTAACGCTGGCCGTGAGCCCTGGAAAAGACGTAGATGGCTTTCATCCAGTGAATATTGGCCGGATGACGCTTGGCTTGCCGGCCTATTTGCCCGCTACCCCCAACGGCATCCTCGAACTCCTGCAACGTTACGACATAGAAACGGCAGGTAAAGAAGTAGTAGTGCTGGGGCGATCTAACATCGTGGGCACACCCATGAGCGTACTCATGAGCCGTAAAAGTTACCCCGGCAATGCCACGGTCACGATCTGCCATAGCCGAACGAAAAACTTGGCCGCTCATATCCAACGTGCCGATATCCTCATCGCCGCCATCGGCATCCCCGAAATGGTGAAGGCCAGCATGATCAAAGCGGGTGCCGTTATCATTGACGTGGGCATCAATAGGGTGGAAGACAGCAGCCGGAAAAGCGGTTACCGCCTTTGCGGCGATGTTGATTTTGACGCCCTGAAGGATAAGGCCAGCGCCATGACGCCCGTACCCGGCGGCGTTGGCCCGATGACGGTGGTCTCGTTATTGCTCAACACGCTAAAGGCTAGCCAAGGCGGGATAAAGAATATGTAGAAACAGCTCCAAGCAAGATCGCTTGCAGCTATTTGAAATTTATTTTGGTGGCATCGTTGGCCGCACCTCCACTTTACTGGGCAGGGTGCGCGCCGGCATCTGGAGCAGATCGAGCACAATTTGGCCAATGTCCTCACTTTGTATCTTCCAGGCGTCGGCCTCGTTGGGGGTGTGGTCGTTGAAGTAGGTCGCCACCGAGCCAGGCATGATAGTACTTACCTTTACTCCGTGCTGCCGCACATCTAGCATCACGGCCTGTGTAAAACCTACCAAACCGAACTTGCTGGCGTTGTAGGCGGCGCCCTTGGCAAAAAAGTTGGTACCCGCCAAAGACGCAATGGTAATCAGGTAACCCTGCGTAGCAATCAGGTCTTCCAAACAAGCTTTAACGGTGTAAAAAACACCGTTTAGGTTGATGTCGATGGTCTCCTGCCATTGCTCCGGACGCATATCCCGAATGTCGGCGAAGTGACCGATACCGGCGTTGGCAATAGCGAAGTCTATCTTTCCAAAATGTTCGTGCGCCTGTTGAATGGCTTTTTTTTGCTGTTCAAAATCTCGAACATCAGCCCCAAGGCCCAGGGCTTTTCCTCCTAGATTTTTTCTATTGAGCTGTGCCGCTGCTGTTTTGGCTGTTTCTTCGCTTCGGCTGCTGATAACCACATTCACTCCTGCTGCTAACAATTTTTCCGCCACCCCATAACCAATGCCTTTGCTCCCACCAGTAATATAGGCGGTCTTGCCCTGTAGATTATTCATCGTTCTTTTGTTTGCTAATAGAATGGCTCACGCGGGAGCAATGTTTTAGATAGTAGTAGCAATTTAATTAAATTTGTACCTTGCTGGCTAAATTAGCATCATGATAGCAGCATTAAGACAGGCCTACAACAGCCAATTTGATCAAAAGGCCTACGAGGCCATGGTACAATGGATTGGCGAAGAGTGTGGCCGCCCAGCCAAATTCAACATTGCCGAAACTCCCCTTTTTATCAGCCCTGAACTCAAAGGCCATTTACTGTCGGCCTCTAAAGATATTATTGGCAGCATCACCCAAGCTGGTTTTGCCGAAAAAGCGCAGGCGGCTCTCTTGCCCGGGCAGATGGTGCCTAACAGGAATGATCGGCCACTATTTCTCCAGATGGATTTTGGCCTTTGTGAAAATGAAGATGGAAGTATTGTGCCACAACTAGTTGAAGCACAAGGATTTCCGTCGCTTTATTGCTTTCAAGGTGTACTGAGTAGAGCCTTTCAGCAATTTATGCCTGTGCCAGCCCAGCTCACTAGCTTTTTTGGAGGTTTAAATCACCAATCTTATCTGAATCTACTACGCAAAGCCGTCTTGGGCGAGCAGTCGCCCGAAGAAACTATACTGCTGGAGATTGAACCACAAAAGCAAACAACCAATATCGATTTTGCTGCAGCCACTAAGCAGCTCGGCATTCAGGAAGTCTGTATTTCCGAACTTATCCTGGAGGGGAAATCGCTGTTTTATCTTCGCGATGGCATCAAAACACCCGTGAGGCGGATATACAATCGGGTGATTTTCGACGAGCTGTTGCAGCGCCCCGATCTCCAACGGCAGTTTAATCTTACGGAGGAGGTAGAGGTGGAATGGGCTGGCCACCCAGATTGGTTTTTCATGATCTCCAAGCATAGCTTACCGCTTTTTGATAGTCCTTATGTGCCTACAACACATTTCTTGAGCGAGCTGCCAGACATCCCTGAAGATTTGGATAATTATGTGCTGAAGCCCTTGTACAGTTTCGCGGGCGCGGGCGTCATCCTCCACCCCACAAAGGAAAATATCGCTGCTGTGAAAAACCCAGAGCACTATATTCTTCAAAAGAAAGTACAGTACGCTAGCCTAGTTCCCACCTTGGATGTACCAGCCAAAGCCGAGATCAGGTTGATGTATATTTGGCTGCCGGATAGCCCCCAACCTATGCTGGTCAATAATTTGGTTCGTCTTAGTAAAGGTGAGATGGTGGGCGTACGTTACAACAAAGGGAAGACATGGGTAGGAGGCACCATTGGCTTTTGGTAAGATTTTTATACTTACCAAGGAGGTACAGATTTTTTTTGTACCTTTCGGCGAGTATATGATCCACACATTATGCAAATATTAACTGTTGTTACGGGCATTGTATTCGTACTGCTGCTGCTGAGCTTATTGGCCACTACGCTCATGGAGTTGATCGCCAGTTTTTTTAGCCTGCGTGGCCGAAACCTCGTCAAGGCTCTGCGGAATATGCTAGCCAGCGACGATCAGAATGAAATACTGCTAGAAGATTTCCGGCGCAACAGTCTATATCTTCATCTTACCGAACAATACGGTCGCCGTAGCCGAGCCGACGCCCCCAGCTACATGGCCGCCGAGACTTTCCAAAGCATTCTTTTTGATATCGTTCTGAAAGGAGCCCCCATTGGCGACTTAGAAAATAGAATTGAGAACCTGCCGGATAAGGATTTGCGTAACGTGCTTCAACTCTTGCTGCGGGAATCTGGTGGGCAATTGGACGTTTTCAAGCTAGAAGTACAGAATTGGTACAACAACGTGATGGATCGGGCCGGCGGCTGGTATAAGCGCTACACGCAGAAAATTTTGGTCTTTCTTGGCTTGGGCATCGCTGTCTTGTTTAATGCGGATACTTTGAGTATTTACGAGCGCCTCAGTTCTAATCCCGAGCAGCTACAGCAAGTCGTGGCCATGGCGGAATATTATGTGGCGTCTAAAGAACAATTGGGAGAGAAAACGGCCAGCCCCACAATCAATATGCCGCCTCCTGCTGCTCCGGTTCCATCGCCTGCGCCTGCTCCTAGCTTGCCGGGTGGGCTTCCTCCTGGTTTGGAAACGGACTCGCTAGCGATGGAAGCAGCCCCTACTGCTGTGCTTCCTCCCACGCCCTACACAACACCAACGAACTCCTTACCGCAGGCAATAGACCCCGACTACGCCCGCTTCGAGGCCAGATTGGAAGATTTCCGTAGCTTGCTAAAAAATGAAATAGAGGCGGTGCGTTCTCCCTTGGGGCTCGGCTGGGAAGGGGTGGATATCACCACTTTCAGCGTTTATGATGCCGTTAGCAAGCTTCTCGGCTTTCTGCTTACAGCCATTGCTGTGAGTTTAGGAGCGCCTTTTTGGTTTGATTTGCTTCGCAAATTGGTGAATGTTCGCAGCAGCGGCAACAAGCCATAGCAGAAGGCTTCCTGCATTCTTAAACTTTATTTAACAATATTTTAAGCACCTTTGTGGCTTTGAATTCGTCCTAGTACGGATGAGCTTGCTGCCATCACTGCTCAAATGGGTGGTTTTTGCTCCTGCACTTCGTGCAAAAAAAATGCTGTTTATGCTATCACGCTGTCATCTTCTGTTGATTTTTTTGATTTTAGCCCAGTTTCCACTTCTTGCTCAAGAGCAGCTAAAAGTGGCTACCATCGGGTTTTACAACTTCGAGAACCTCTTTGATACCATCGATCAGGCTGGTGTGAATGACATAGATTTCACACCACAGGGGGATTATAAATACAATACGAAAATTTACTGGGAGCGGCAGAACAACTTGGCAAGAGTGGTGTCGGAGATGGCTACGGATATCACCCCTGACGGCCTCTCTATTTTGGGCGTAGCGGAGATCGAAAACCGCAGCGTGTTGGAAGATTTTGTTCGCCACCCGCTGGTTGCTAAGCGCAATTACCAGATCGCGCATTTTGATAGCCCCGATAAGCGCGGCATTGATGTGGCTTTGCTCTATCAAGAGAAATACTACCAGCTAGATACGGCTCGCTTCTTGCGTTTGGATGAGCTGTACTACGCCGATGGGGGTAAGGTATATACCCGCGATATGATTTGGACGAGCGGGCAGTATGATGGGGAGACCTTGCATATTTTTGTGGCTCACTGGCCGAGTAGGCGCGGCGGCGAAGCGGCCAGCGCTCCTTTGCGGAATGCAGCAGCGCAACTTTTCAAAACAACGGCCGATAGTATTCAGGCAGCAGACCCTAATGCCAAAATTATCTTGATGGGCGACTTGAATGACGATCCTACTTCCCCCTCTGTAGCCAAGGTTATTGGCGCGGAGGCTAAGCCCGAAACGGTGGTAGCAAAAGGCTATTTCAACACCATGGCTAGTTTGTATCGGAAAGGTTTGGGGACTTTGGCTTATCGCGATAAGTGGAGTCTATTTGATCAAATCATCATCAATGCCAACTTGCTTGGAGGTGAAGGAGGCTGGCGTTTTCATCAAGCTAAGATTTATAATCCCGCCTATATGTTTCAGAAAACCGGGCGCTTCAGGGGCTATCCCTTACGGGCTTTTGTGGGGTCCAATTACATGGGCGGCTATTCTGATCACTTCCCAACCTACATCATTCTGGTAAAGCCGGTGGTGAGGCCTTAGTTTTCTTATACAGCACCGACCAAACCCCATTCCAATGTTTTTGCTGCCATACAATGGGATAGGTGGCGAGGCTATCTAGCTGGCTATCGCTCCAGTCATTGTGGATAATACTCACGAAAAAATAGCTTTGTTTCTCGGCTTGGTAGGAAGAAAAACCAGCTTGCTGTCTGTTTAGCAGGCGCCAGTCTCTGGAGCCGACGGAAGGAAAAACCGTTCCTACAGCCTCTAGTGGAACACCTTTCGTTTGCAGAAAGTCGATGGCCGCTGCTTCTTGTTTGTAGAAGGGTAGGTGAGCAGGCGTGGCATCCCAAGCCTGTGCAATGCGATGGGGATATATCCAAAAATTGCCGGAAAGCAGACAAGTTAAACAAAAATAGACTAAGTACTTTTGCCAACGCTGCGCCTCAGCTGCTGGGGAGGTGGAAATTCTTAAGTAATGATTCATTTCTGCTTTTGTTAGATGTGGGTTCAATATGGTGTAGAGGACAAAAAAATCGAAGACTACAATGGCAGGTAAGAAATAGCGCGGCGAGGTGAGGCCTGTATGTAGCAATGCTAAGGGGAGTAGTAGCAGCATAAAGAAAAGGATAGCCAAGAGGAAGTGTTGCCAAACTTGGTTGTTGATCAAACGCTTCCAACCGTGCTGATACACTGCCACTCCAAGCGCCATCCAAAGGCTAAGCCTGCCTAGATCTATCATCCGCCAGCCGACCAATCCGATATTTTTTAAAAAACCAGCCATATCTACTATCTGAAAGCTTTCTGCCCAGGGTGATTCGGGGTGGTAGCTGATCCAAGCTTTTGCTTTGTAGTGATAGATGAGATAAAAAAGCCCGATTAAACCACCCAAGAGGAAGGGCGGGATTTTCTGCCAAGCGACAGAGACAGTCATTTTAAAGGGGGTGGGGGGAGGTTCTTTACTTTCTTGAGACTCAGCTGTTGGTAGGAATTTGTAGAGCAAGACCATGTGTAGCCAATCGACTAAAAAGAGGGAAAATGCCGCTATCCACCCCCTGCTGCTCACCAAGGCCAGGATGACAACGGCTAATAAAAGTAGCCAGTTGTTTCTTTGCTTGCCTTTGGATAATTGTCTTAGCCCGAGTAAGTAAGCGGCTATCAGGACAAGATCAGGGCTAACCATCAAGAGCTGCCCTAGAAGTACAGGTTCGCACAAAATGAGTAGCGCTACCAAGCCTCGGGATTTGCCTAGATTTTCGGTAGTGAGCAAATAAACTTGCTGGAGGCATAGCCAGACCCAAGGCAGCATCGCTAGATGGCTTACCCACAAAGAGCGGCCAAATACCGACCACCACAGAGCTAGGTAGGCACCGAAACCGGGCGGATGGCCGCTGTCGATTTCGTTGGGCAACAAAAAACTAGCTGTTTGATAGATATGATCGGCCTGCCGAGCGCCCAACTGAATACTATCCCAGAAAAAAGGGAGGTCTTTGGTGACAAAAAAGAAAAGTAAGAACGACAGTATCCCCGCCGCTGCGTGTTTAAAATAAGCAGGCGTTTTTATACTCATAGCTCGGCTATTGCTTCTGATGGTTTAGCGCGGCAGCCACGAAGCTTACGAATAGGGGGTGGGGGGTTTCAACGGTGCTTTTTAGCTCTGGATGGAATTGTACACCCACAAAGTAGGGGTGATGGGCTAGCTCTATGATCTCCACTAGGCCGGTTGCGGGGTTGATGCCTGAAAAGACCAAACCCGCTTGGCTGAGAACTTCCCGATAGTGGTTATTGAACTCATAGCGATGACGGTGGCGCTCGTTGATGAGTTTTTGGCCGTAGGCTTTGTAAGCCAGGCTGCCGCTGCTGAGTTCGCAGTCGTAAGCACCCAAACGCATCGTCCCACCTTTAGTGCTAACGCGTTTTTGCCCTTCCATGAGGTCTATAACTGGGTGGGGTGTGTGCTCGTCCACTTCCGAGGAGGAAGCCTCTTCTATGCCTGCAACATTTCGGGCGTATTCCACCACCGCACATTGCATTCCCAAACAAATCCCGAAAAATGGAATCTTATTTTCTCGTACAAATCGGATAGCACGGATTTTACCTTCGATACCGCGCTCACCAAAGCCAGGCGCCACCAAAATCCCATCGAACTGAGCCAGCAATTCCCGCACCCGATCCGCCTTGCCCTCTAGTTGTTCACTATGAATCGGCACCACTTCTACTTCAACGTTGTTAACCGCGCCCGCGTGGACGAATGACTCGTAGATGGACTTGTAGGCATCTTGAAGCTCATTGTACTTCCCTACTAGCCCGATGCGAACCTTGGCTTTTGTATTCTTGAGTTTGCTAAGAAATTTTTTCCACTTTCGCAAATCGGGCTCTTGAAGATCAGGCAGGCGGAGCTTGTTGATTACCGTGGCATCCAGTTTTTCTTTGAGCATGAGTATAGGGACCTCATAAATCGTAGAAGCGTCGATGGCCTCAATAATACTACTCTTCTCCACATTACAGAAAAGCGCCAGTTTGCGCCTTAGGCTATCATCTAAGGCGTGTTCGGTTCTACAGACCAAGATATCGGGCTGTATGCCAGTTTGTAAAAGTTCCTTTACCGAGTGTTGGGTTGGCTTGGTTTTTAGTTCTTTCGCTGCTGATAGGTAGGGAATGAGCGTTAGGTGGATCACCAAGCAGTTATCGGTGCCCAACTCCCAACGCAGCTGCCGAAGACTTTCTAGGTAGGGTAGGGATTCGATATCGCCTACGGTACCGCCTAACTCTGTGATGACAATGTCGTAGCGCCCATCGTTGCCTAAAAGTTGTATGCGGCGCTTGATTTCGTCGGTAACATGTGGAATAACCTGTACTGTTTTGCCTAAAAAATCGCCTTTCCGCTCTTTTTCAATAACGGTTTGGTAGATACGACCGGTGGTAACATTGTTCGCTTGGCTGGTAGGGGTATTGAGGAAACGCTCATAGTGACCAAGATCGAGATCCGTTTCTGCCCCGTCATCCGTCACATAACACTCGCCGTGTTCGTAGGGGTTCAAGGTGCCCGGATCTACATTGAGATAAGGGTCGAATTTTTGAATGGTAACGCGAAAACCCCTGGCTTGTAATAATTTAGCCAAAGAGGCTGCAATGATGCCCTTGCCCAAAGAGGAAGTAACACCGCCCGTAACGAAAATATACTTGGTCATAATGTGTGATTACGGGATACAAAGGTAGGGGAAAGCGTGGGATTTATTCAGTAAAAAGTTAAAGTTTACACTTGTGTTAATTTTATGTAAATCAAGTATTAACTTTATGTTACCTAATTTGTTGTTTTGATTAACAAAACTTCAATTTGATGACATAAATTATCGTATAATGAATACTTTTTTTCACTATTTAATTATTTTGCTTATTTTTTGGATAATCTTACCCCTGTCTTCGCAAACGGCTGGGGTATTATACCTATCAAGCGAACGATCGGAGATAGCGGAAACAGTAGATCATACTGCACCACTTTCTATCCCTTTTGAGTTGGACTGGAATCTCATCTGGATAGAAGGGGTGGTGGATAGTAAGCAAGGTTTTTTTATTCTAGATACAGGCGCACCCACATTAATACTCAACAGTGGGGGCCGTAAGCTGGGCAATTCTAAGTTGGCAAGTGCTGGTGGGATAGGTCTAGGCGGTGAGGTGGAAATGCAACCACATCGGGTAAAGTCTTTCCAGTTAGGCGGCGTAGAACAAGGGGCGCAGCCGGCTTACCAAATTGATTTACGGGAAATAGAGTTGCGCGCGGGCCGGGAAATTCACGGCCTGGTTGGCTACGAACAATTTAATGATTATGAGCTGCTTATTGACTACCCAGCCAGGCGTATGAAACTGTATCCAAACGGCAAAAATACCTTACACACCTCCGAGAGGCCCTTACAAAGTGTGAAATTCAGTCGCTATACTCATCTGCCGCTGATTCGCCTGCAACAGGGTAAAAGACGTTTATTATTTGTTTTGGATACGGGAGCTGGAGCGAGTCTTTTACACCACGCCACTGCTACCGATTTGGCTGCCTTCCCCGAGCCCTCTGGAGAGACAAACTACCTGGTGGGGGTGGATGGCAACCGGCAATCCGCACCGATTGTCCGTATTCCACACTTACAGTTGGGTACGGCAGGGCTAGCAAACTTTCCGCTCGTCCTCACAGATCTTTCCCACCTTTCGCAAATTGAAGGCTTGGCTATAGACGGCGTGTTGGGCACAGATTTTCTAAAGACTCACCGTATCAGCATTGACTACAAAAGGCAACGCCTACATTTTTGGCCACTAAGCCATATAGAGGCAGTACGCTAAGCCTCCACCACAAGCATACCTTCTTGAAGAGGATCGAGTTCCCTGATGAGCAGATCAAGCATTTCCTCCCCTTGCTGTAGGTAGATATTCAGGAAGTTGTCGTGGCGTTCTTGCAGGCCGTTGCCTGGGAAGAGCTTCTCCTTCAAACTCCTAATTTGTTGAAGCGAAGTATCAAATCGCTGCTTTTCGGTACGCCGCAGTCGCCCTTCGAAATTTTCTACCGCCTTAGCTTGTCGGCTGTGTTCCGCCAGCACCGCTTTGCGTAGGCTGGGGTCAATTTCGTCCGCCTTACGAGCAATGGAAAGGAAGACCCCCTCTAATTGTTGCAGCTCGGATGCTAAGCTGAGTTCGTGTTGGCTGTTTTTTTCTACATATTCACGGATAAAAAGCTCGGTGTCCCCAAAGAGGTCATTCGTTTGGATTCCAAGTTTTTCCATCCGCTTTTGGGCTCCCTTATCTACCCACAAGACAGAATTTCGGCGGATAAGCATCGGAAAATTGAGCTTGAAATGCTCAAACTGCCGTTGCCGTTCCAGCCAGTAGGCGATTTCGCCGCCGCCACCAATATAGGCGAGGTTGGGGAAAATAAGCTCTTGAAAGAGCGGCCGCATAATCACATTGGGGCTGAAGCGCTCGGGGTGATTTTCCAGTTCTTCGGCCAGTTCTTCGGCGCTGAAGGTGTAGGGGCTATGGAGGACTTCATATTGCCCGCTAGGGTTTTGAATAATCCGCGCCCGAAGCCCTTCGCGTAGGTAGAAGAAGTTGATTTCCCGCGCATGCGCTTGTGCACTGAAACCAGCCGCTTCTAGGGCAGCCTGCGTAGTTTCTACTAGTGCTTGGCTGGGTTGGTGAAAGATTTCTTCTTTCATGATCGGGAGGAAGGCACGCTTCAACGCTGGGCGGCTGGGGTCCACCGTTAGTAAGCCAAAATCACCAAAAAGATCGTGTACAAAAGCAACCGTCGCTAGCCCGTAAGTAGGGTAGGAGGTGAAGGCCTTTTTTAGGCGCTGGTATATGCTGCTGGCTGTTTCGCTATCACCTAAAATTTCTTTTAGTTCTGCCAACACATTTGTTAAGCTGTGCGTAGGCATAGCCCCAACGGCTCCGCCGCTTTCGGCATCCCAGCCAATTCTTTTACCAAATAGATGTAGGTGATTAACTTCGGCAAAATCGTGATCTTCCCCACCCGTGATAAAGACGGGAACAATATGCTTATCCGGATAAGCCGCATTGAGCTGCTTGGCTAGGTTGAGGACAGAACAAATCTTGTATATGAAATAGAGCGGTCCTGTGAATAGGCTTGGTTGATGAGCAGTGATAATGGTGAAAGTATCGGGGGAAAGCAGTTTTTTTACTTGTGTATCTACTGCCTCTTTTTGTGGGAGCTGTGTAAATTGTGTTTGCAATTCCTGAACGAGCAAAGCCCGATCGGTACGCTCTTTTCCTTTATCTGCTATGATATTGGCAAAAGCCGCTAGGCTAACGGGGTATTTGAAAAAGGGCTTCAACCTTTCATCTCCGGTGGCGTAGGCCAGATCTTTATGGGAAAATTGTGGAACTTCGGAGAATGGTTTCCTGTAAATATGCATTCCTTGACTATATTGTGCTTCGTTTTGCTTGTGTTACTCCCGACTGATGTTAGTAGCATGGCTCACGCAGGAGCAATTTCTGCTCCTGCGTGAGCCGTGTTACCAGAAAGTAGTAAGCAGAAAAACCTTTGGAATAGCTTATAGTTTGACTTATGCCAAAATTTATCATGGCCCTAGACCAGGGCACGACTTCTTCCCGCGCTATTTTGTTTGATGAAACAGGGCAAATAGCCACGGTCGCACAGCAAGAATTTACTCAATACTACCCGCAGCCGGCTTGGGTAGAACACGATGCGCAGGAAATATGGAGTACCCAGCTTGCAGTTGCAAAAAGGGCACTCGAACAAGTAGCCTGCCAGGCCAGAGATGTTGCCGCCATCGGTATTACCAACCAGCGGGAGACGACCTTGCTCTGGGATCGCGCCACTGGCGAGCCGCTTCACCACGCCATCGTTTGGCAAGACCGCCGGACGGCCAGCATTTGCGATGCCCTTACCGCCCGCGGCCTCACAGCGCACGTCAAGGAGCATACGGGCCTGGTGATTGATGCCTATTTTAGTGGCACCAAATTGCATTGGCTTTTGGAAAACATCCCCGGTGCCCGAGCGCGTGCAGAAAAGGGAGAACTCTGCTTCGGTACCATCGATAGCTGGTTGGTGTATAAACTAAGCGGCGGAAAATTGCACATCACAGACGTTACGAATGCTTCCCGTACCATGCTTTTTGATATTCGGCAGCGGCAATGGGACGAGCGGATGCTACAGGAGCTCAATATTCCCCGAGCTGTTTTGCCAGCGGTAAGATCTAGCAGCGAAGTCTATGGCCACACCGATCCTACACTCTTCGGTGCGGTGATCCCCATTGCGGGCATTGCTGGCGATCAGCACGCTGCCCTTTTTGGCCAAGCTTGTTTTGAGCCGGGTATGGCTAAAAACACCTACGGCACCGGTTGCTTCATGCTGATGAATACCGGTGCCCAACTGGTGCCTTCCCACCACGGCCTACTCACCACGGTAGCCTGGGAAATAGATGGCGTGATGGAGTACGCGCTGGAAGGTAGCGTTTTTATTGCGGGAGCAGCCATTCAATGGCTACGCGATGGGCTAAAAATCATAGACGAAGCGCCTGATAGCGAGTATTTTGCTATGAAAGTAACGGATTCAGACGGGGTTTATGTGGTGCCTGCCTTTGCTGGCTTGGGAGCGCCTTACTGGGATATGTATGCACGGGGGGCTATTTTTGGTCTTACACGGGGCACCCGGAAAAGCCATCTGGTACGCGCCACTTTGGAGAGCTTGGCCTACCAAGTGAAGGACGTCCTGGAGGCGATGCAACAGGATGCGGGCATGGAGCTACAAACCCTGCGGGTAGATGGCGGCGCGGCTGCCAACAACCTCTTGATGCAGTTCCAAGCGGATATTTTAGGCGAAGCGGTGGAGCGCCCGGCTATTACAGAAACGACAGCCCTGGGAGCAGCTTGCTTGGCAGGAATTGCTGTTGGCTTTTGGGAGAAATCCTCGATTCGTACTTCTTGGCAACTAGAGCAGCGCTTCGAAGCCCACATGGAGGCAGCGGAACGAGAAAAGCGCTACAAAGGCTGGAAAAAGGCAGTGAAAAGAACCATGGGCTGGGAAAGTGAAGACTAATGGGACAAATTCGTCGAATCGAAATATTTCGCTTGCCAGTGAAGCTACGGCAGCCCTTTGTGATTTCTTTGGAATCCTTTACACATGCCAATAATTTAGCGATCGCTATTTATACGTCCGATGGGCGAGTAGGCTGGGGCGAATGCAGTCCTTTTCCCAGCATCAATGGGGAAACGATGGAGAGCGGCCTGCAAATTGCCTACTGGCTAGCAGCCAAGTTGATTGGAGTTGATTATTTGGACTTGCACAGGAGCCATACCATTATGCAGCGCAGCATATACGGCAATTTCAGCGTAAAGAGTGCGATAGATATGGCGCTGCACGATTTGGCTGCCCAGGCACGCAATATCCCCCTCTACGAATTTTGGGGCTCACCAAAAATGCATATTTTACAAACGGACTACACCGTGAGCTTAGGCGATTTGGAAAGTATGGTAGCGGACGCCCGGGATATAAAAAAGCGCGGCTTTCGCTACATCAAAGTCAAGGTGGGTGGACTCCCGAAGGAAGACATCCAACGCGTGAAGGCTATTCGGCAAGCTATTGGGGCTAAAATCCCGCTGCGCCTCGATGCCAACCAAGGCTGGGATTTTTCTGGAGCCCTCACGGTACTAAAAGCGTTGGCAGAAGAAAATATCCAGTTTTGTGAGGCACCCATTCCTCGCTATTCCTCCAACAAACTGGCGGCACTGCGTCAGCAAGTCCCCGTTCCCATTATGGCCGACGAGAGCTGCTTTGATCATCATGATGCTAGGCGCTTACTGGCCTCCAATTCCTGCGATTATATCAATATTAAGCTAGGCAAATCAGGAGGATTACTCGAAGCGCGCCTCATCCTACAAGTTGCGGAAGAGTACGGAACGAAGGTGCAGATAGGCGGTTTTTTGGAATCTCGCTTGGCTTTTACTGCGGCTGCGCATCTGGCTTTATCCAGTAGAGCAGTGGCTTTTGTGGATATGGATACTCCTCTGATGCTAGCCGAAGACCCCGTAGAAGGCGGTATTCGTTATGGTAGCGAAGGTATAATTAGCCTACCAGAAGGTATTGGGCTGGGCGCTTGTATGCTTACCTCGGCAGCACCAGCAATGGTAGTGGGCTCTGCATAACCACCTCGCGGGTGTAGCTCTTATGAAATAGCTGCTCGAAAAGCCCGTAGTGTGGCCTAGACATCACTAGTAATTCGGCTTCTATATTCTGAGCAAAATCGAGGATCGCAGCGGCTACATTTTTTTCTTCTATGGCTGTACAGTCCACTTGGAAAGGCACATTTTGCCGTTGGTAGAGATCCAAAATGAGTTCGAAATCAAGTGGCCTATCGTAGTCTTCTAGTTCTTCTGAGACATGTAGGAAATGCAGGTCTGGTAAGAGCGGAAAAAAGAGTTCAACTACTTCCTTGCCGAACAGGACATCATGGCCGTTCAGATCCGTGGCGTAGCAGAGTAGGCCAGGGCGCTTGTAGATGGTTTTTGGTGGGATGACCAGCACCGGACAGGGTGCATTTTGTAACACGCCAGCGGCATTGGTACCAAAGAGTTTATCCCAAAAGCTATCAGCACCGTGGGTGGCCATAATGACTAGATCAAAATGTCCCTCCGCTGCGATGTTTTTAATGAGTGGAACTGCGCCACCCATCTCCACCATTTTGTGGACAACAGGCACATTTTTTAGTTGATCCCCCACCATGGCAAGCCCCTTGTTGGCGAATTCTACCAAGCTGTTTTCTGCACTTTCCAGTAGCTGGCCTGCCAGTTGGTTGTGGGCGCTGGGTATTTCAGCCATCGCTACTGGCGGGTACACGGCGTGCAACAATTGCAGCTCCGCATCTAAGTCATCCGCCAATCTGAGAGCATAAGCAAAAGCGGTAGCTGCCAGCGGAGAAAAATCGGTGGGTACCAAAATGCGTTGGATGTTTTGCATGTCATTTTTCATATTTCGCTGTTTTGTTGCGCTAAGATAGTAGCTTTTTAGTCCGCTAGCAATGATGTGTATCAATTGCGTACATGACTTGTGTCAATTAGAATGCACCATTTTTTATTTACTTTTGCGAAGGTGTTGGTTGGGGCACTGCTCCTTCGGATTAAGCATTGCTCCTGCGAGAGCAACGAGTGCGTACTGTGTCCGTATGGATATACACTTTTGCCAGTATTGGGGATGATAACCACTCATTTGTTCGGGCTTTTTAGTGAAATCAAATTTGTTTATGAAATATCTTAGCTTGTTGTTGTTTATCAGTTTCTTACCTTTGGATGCTTGTACCGACAAGCAGTTGCGAGACAGCCGTGTTGCAGAGCAATTGTACATTGAGCTGCTAGAGGCGCTTTACACGCAAGATATAGGGGCTGCTACCATGGCGGCTACGGATCTTAGGATACAGCTAGACAATATGAATGCGGCTTGGCGTCGGCCCTTGCCTAAACAAGCTTTGGAAGACTGCCGCTACCACCTCGATCAGGGCAGAGCCGCTTACGGAGATATGTTGCATGCGCTGGAAGCAAAGAAACTCTCCCTGGCGCGGATTCAGCTAGACCGGGCAACCTACGAGCTAGCGGTGGCGGATCCTGCTGCTTTTCAGCGTTTATATATGGGCAAAATTTATCCATTTTTTAGCAATTGGTTCGAGGTAAGCAAGATCATCCATGATCAGATGCTCTGCTTAATGGAATGGACGGAATACGCCTGGTGGGCCAATACAGCGATGCTTGCCTGGGAGGAGGCGAGTTGTTTTGCACCCGAGACCGCTATTTATGAGTGGGATGCCGAGCAATACCAGCGCTTTCAGAATGCTCAGACGCACCTTGGTACAGCCATAGAAAGTTTTAAAAAGACAATTCCTCAAGGGGAACAGGAAGCCGCTCAGGTGGCGGCTGCTGAAGTGAACACAGCGCTTTGGCAGCTTCTATCTTTGTTGAAAGCTGCCGAAGGGAAGCGCACACTGGCGAACTAGGTGTTTGCGCTCAGGGGGAAGCAAAAATAATTTCGAAGGGGCGGCCTTCGTAGCCATGGGGTATTTTTCCTATTTCACTACTGCCTGCCGGGCCAGTGGGGTCACAAAAGATGTAGCGTTGGTTGTTGTAACGGAAGTGATCGCCGGGGATGTCATCGCTGCCAATTGCCAAGCTCAGGTGATCATCGTAGGCAATAACTAAAATGGGGATATGCAGTAGTTCCTTAGATAGCGCAAAGAAAAGGGAGCAGCGGTCTTCGCAGTCGCTGTAGTCGTAGGCAAAAAGCTCTTCGGGCACCATGGGTTTGGAGTAGCCGAAATAGAGGTTATCATCCTGATAGGGGAAGGCCGAGCGGGTAAAAGCAGCTAAGAGTGCTATACTTTCGGCCAAACTTTTGCCTTCCATGGCTGCTTGGAGATCTGGGAGTAAGCTCGCTGCTAGTGTGGAGGAGAGTGGAGACTCCAGATAACAATATTCGCTCAAGAAGGGGTAAGCCTTCATGATATCTACAATCGTTTGATCGTAGGTGGCTAATATCTCTTGCGTTTTTTCCTGGTAGGTATAGCGCAATTTCTTTTGAACGGGCTTGGGCGAAAGTTTTGGCCAAGATCGGATTTGGAAACTAAAGGGCTTGGCTCGCGGCTTGGCTGCTTGTTGAAAGACGTAAAGTGCGCTGTTCTGCTGGCATTTTTTTTGGATGCAGCTGAGGTTGGCATATTGTCGCCCGTCTTGTTCGATGAGCGGTACTTCGAAGAGTTCGTCCTCGGTATAGACGTTGAGGAAGATTTCTTCCTTTCGGTAGGTGAGCCTAGCATCGAAGCCAGCTCGGTTTAGCAAATCGAACAGCGCCAATTGTTTTTCTGTTTGAGGCCGTGCCTGATAGACAAAGGACAGTGCATAATCGGCTAGTTGGAAAAGCAAATAATCGTTCAGCGCGTAGGCCTGCTGTGCAGTCAGCAGACTCTGAAGCAGGACATCACTAGGCAGATTTTGTAGCTGTTGGTAGGCTATCGACAGGCTGTTCTGGTCGATTGTCGCGGGCAGTTGTACCCGCATAGCTGGTGCAAAAGTTAGGGTGATTTGCTCTGAAAAAAAGCCGAGCGTAAATTGCTCCTTTGCGCCCACTACCGTCTTATTCAGCTGCTTTTGAGGCAGTACGGCAAAGGAAAAGTACAGCAGTGCTATACCAGCAAAGTAGATAGCTTTCATTTAACTAATACGCTTGAAACTCGCTGCTTATTGTTGGGGGGTGGGAGCCACACTCTTATCTAGAGAATCAGCATGCAGTCGCCGTAAATATGAAAGCGATATTTTTCTTTCATAGCCACTGCATAGGCTTCTTCAATCAACTCCACGCCGCCGAAGGCCGACGCCATAATGTAAAGGCTACTTTGGGGAAGATGGAAATTGGTGAGCATACTATCTGCGATGGTAAAATCGAAGGGGGGGAAAATGAATTTGTTGGTCCATCCTTCGTTCGGCTTCAGGAGCCTTTCTGCGCTGACACTTGTTTCGATGCTGCGCATGACGGTAGTGCCGATGGCGCATATTTTCTTGTCCGCCAGTTTAGAGGCGTTCACGATGTCCACCGTTTTTTGAGGAACTTTGAAGTATTCTGCATCCATTTTATGCTTACTCAGATCCTCCACTTCAATATCTCGGAAGGATCCTAAACCAAGATGTAGGGTGATCTCTGCTCTACGGATGCCTTTGATTTCCATCCGAAGCAGTGTTTGCTCGCTAAAGTGCAGACCTGCCGATGGGGGTGCGATAGCACCTAGTTCGCTGGCAATAACGGTTTGGAAGTTCTCAATATCGCTCTTTTCGGTTTCGCGGCCAAAGATTTTGGGAATGGGGGTGCTACCTAGGGCGTAGAGCTCGCTGCGAAAGTCCTCGTCGTTGCCATCGTAAAGAAAGCGGATGGTGCGACCCCGGCTAGTGGTGTTGTCCACAACCTCGGCCACCAATCGGTCTTCATCGGCTTCGTTGTTGAAATAGAGTTTGTTGCCTACGCGTATTTTTCTGGCGGGATCTACCAGCACGTCCCACAACCTAGAGTGGCTGTTGAGTTCCCGGAGCAAAAATACTTCTATTTTGGCGCCCGTCTTTTCCTTTTGGCCGTAGAGCCGAGCAGGGAAGACTTTGGTGTTGTTGAAGATAAAGGTATCGCCATCATCGAAATGATCAATGAGCTCTCGGAAGCTTTTGTGCTCGAAAGTGCCGCTGGCCCGGTTCACCACCATCATGCGGCTGTCCTCTCTTTGCTTGGCAGGATACTTAGCAATGAGTTTCTCGGGTAGGTTGAACTTAAATTGGGATAGTTTTGTCCTCATTCGGGCGAGTTGGTTTATTAACGACTAGGCAAGCTGCTGCATTACAGCCTGCAAAGGTAGGCATAAGTTCACATTTTTCAACTTGCTCAGCTAAAATAATACGATCAACCCACAGAAAGTTTAGTTTGATCGCCTTCTGCTGGTTTTTAGTCTGTTCTTTAAGTGGCTTCATCGAAGATATAACGGCTCGCTTACCACACCGCTGTACTTTGTGTTCGTAATCACAAGTTTTTCTCCTAGCTCAATTTTTTTCTGTGTTGGTACTACTAAAAGTTATTTCCGAGAGCATCCGCCAAGCCTGGCAGCAACTGATCGGCAACAAGTTGCGGACTTTCCTCTCTTTGTTGGGCATAAGCATTGGTATTTTCTGCATCATTGGCGTGCTCTCGGCCGTTTCTTCGCTGCGGGAGAACCTCGAGGGTAGTATGGCCAAACTAGGAGATGATGTCGTTTACGTGGATAAATGGCCTTGGAAGGATATCTCCGATTCTTGGTGGGATTATTTCCAGCGGCCATATCCTGATTTTGCCGACTACGAGGCCATCAAAGAGAAAGTACCCACTGCTAGGCTGACCGCTTATTGGACTGGGCTGGGACAACGCGCCATCAAACATAAAGACAATACCGTTGAAGGGGGGAATCTGCTCGTAACGACGCAGGAGTTGGACCGAATGTTCAACTTGGCGCTGGACAAAGGCCGTTTTTGGAGTGCATCGGAGTATGTCAGTGGAGCTGATAAGCTTTTGTTGGGTCACAAACTAAGTGCCGAACTCTTTGGCCTATACGACCCCATCGGTAAGCGGATCAAGCTTAGTGGCCGCAACTACGAGGTTATCGGTGTGCTAGCGCCCGCCGACGATGAACTGATCAACCCGCTCAACTTCGACGAAGCCATTCTTATTGGCTACAACAATGCCTCGCGCTTTGTGAATTTGCGTACGCGCAACCAATTTGGGGGAACTATTGCCGTGAAGGCACAGCCAGGAATCACTGTTCCTCAGTTACAAGACGATATTCGTGGAGTCTTGCGCTCGGCTAGAGGCTTGCGCCCCAAGGAAGTAGATAGTTTTTCTATGAACGAACTCAGCATGGTGGCGGATGCTTTCGGAAAGTTTTTTGGCGTCATCAGCATCATTGGCTGGGTGATTGGCTTTTTCTCCATTTTAGTAGGGGGCGTTAGTGTGGCCAACATCATGTTCGTGAGCGTAAAAGAGCGCACCAGCCTCATAGGAGTGAAGAAGGCCCTGGGAGCCAAACGCTATATTATCCTACTGGAATTTCTAATCGAGTCCATTATCTTGTGTATTATCGGGGGCGCGCTGGGCTTGTTTTTGGTCTATTTTATCACCATAGGTATCAGCCAGGCCATTCCTTTTCAGATATACCTCAACTGGAACAACGCGCTTTTGGGTGTCAGCATTTCTGTCTTTGTGGGGCTGTTGGCAGGTGTGATACCTGCCTACATGGCTGCCAAAATGGATCCGGTGGAGGCAATGCGCTCGTAAAATGCACGCTGGAAGTACGAAAACAGTTGGTTACCCAAGATAAACAGAGGGTACTTAGTAGAGAGGCACAGGGTGCAGGAGCCGTGCTTGCTTAAAAGAGCAAGGCTAAAAGAACTTTGCTCCTCCTTGCAAAACTTTGCTCCCGCGAGAGCCAACGACTGGCATAGCTTGACGTAGATCAGAACACAGAGCAGCTATCCCCAATTGCTTCCAGCCTAATTACACAGCTCCGCAATTTTTAATTGGCTCAGAATTTGTCTGCTTGTGAAAGACTCCCTATTTTACGCCCAAACTCAATATCTTTCATGTCAAGACTAGTTATTATATCCAACCGACTACCCATTACGATCAATCGCCGGCACGGCGAACTTCATTATTACCCCAGTGCTGGTGGTTTAGCGACGGGTCTCAACTCGCTCGACAGCAGCTACAATAAAATCTGGATTGGCTGGCCCGGCGAGACAAGCGAGGATCCCGAAGAGCGCAGTGCCATCCGCCGCGATCTTGCCAAAAGTAAGCTCGTACCTGTTTTTCTTACCGACGACGAGATCGAGCTCTACTACGAGGGCTTTAGCAACAAAACCATTTGGCCTCATTTTCATTACTTTACAGAATACACTACTTACGATGAGGAATATTGGAAGAGCTACCAAGAGGTTAATTATAAATTTTTTCAGGTAGTTGCCGAAGAGCTGCAGGAAGGGGACATGGTTTGGGTACATGACTACCAGCTCATGCTTTTACCCAAGATGATACGGGATAAGTTCCCCAATGTGAGTATTGGTTTTTTCCTACATATTCCGTTCCCTAGCTACGAGGTCTTCCGTATTTTGCCTTACCGAGCTGCGATTCTGGAAGGTTTGCTAGGCTCCGACCAGATTGGTTTTCACACTTTCGATTATATGCGCCACTTCCTGAGTGCTGCCTATCGGATCACGGGTTACGAACACGAATTTGGCCACCTCTCTATTGGCGAGCGGGAAGTGAATGTGGACGTCTTTCCCATGGGCATAGACTATGAGCGCTACGCCTTTCCGGATGTAGATGCCGACCACGATTTGGCGAGCCAAGAGATTCTGGAACTGGCCAAATCGCGTAAGCTCATCGTTTCAATAGACCGCCTCGACTACACCAAGGGCATCCCTCAAAGAATAAAAGCTTTCGCAGAGTTCGTTCGCCGCTATCCGCAATACCACGGCAAGGTGAATCTTGTTATGCTGGTGGTGCCCAGCCGATCGAACGTGGATACCTACCGCGAATTGAAGCGGGAAGTGGATATCCTCGTCAGTGAAGTCAATAGCGAATATAGCCACTTCAACTGGATACCCATTCGCTACTACTATCGTTCGCTGAATTTTGCCTCTCTCACCACGCTTTATCAGTGTTCGGATGTTGCCCTCATTACGCCGCTGCGCGACGGGATGAACCTAGTGGCGAAGGAATACATTGCCATCAAGGAGAAAAGCAAAAAAGGTGTTCTCATCCTCAGTGAAATGGCTGGTGCTGCTCAGGAGTTGAACGATGCCCTCATCGTTAATCCTCAAGATAGCAACGACATCGTAGAAGCCTTGGTTACGGCTCTGGAAATGCCCCTAGCCGAACAAGCAGAGCGCCTTGGCAGAATGCAGGAAAAATTAAAGATCTACAATGTGGAAGCTTGGGCAGCCAACTTTATCAAACAACAACAAAAGCTAAGAGATCGAAATTTGGATCAGACAACCACCATACTCAGCAAAACCACCAATAAATCTATCCACGATAAGTACGCTGCGGCCGAGCGGCGCCTCTTTATCATCGACTACGATGGCACACTGATGGATTTTCACGTAGATCCTCAGGCGGTTATACCAGATGAGGAGGTGCTGGATATTCTCACGAAGCTGGCGGCCGACCCAAAAAATACGGTGGTTGTTAACAGCGGCCGAGACCGCAATACCCTCCAGAAATGGCTTGGTCATCTCCCGGTGCAGATGTCTGCCGAGCATGGGGTATGGATGAAGGAAGACGGTAAATGGAGGCTAAACCCGAATGTCTCCGATATTTGGAAGCCAAAAGTACACGAAGTATTGGATAACTTAGTGGCGCGAACTCCTGGCTCTTTCATTGAGGAGAAAGACTACAGTTTGGCTTGGCACTACCGTAGTATTGATCGGGATTTAGGTATGAAGCGCGTAAGAGAGTTTCGCGACGTATTGGCCTACCTGATTCAGAACCAGGATCTCCAAATTCTGGAGGGCAACAAAGTCGTTGAGATCAAAAATGCTGGCGTAAACAAAGGCAAAGCCACGCAATTCTGGGTGGGGCGCCACGAATACGATTTTATACTGGGCATTGGGGATGACCACACGGACGAAGACATCTTCAAGGCACTCCCCGCTGCTGGAATCTCTGTGAAAGTAGGCAGCGGCCGCACGGGAGCTAAATATACGGTGCCTGGTGTGGCAGCTGTGCGGGCTTTTTTTAAGCAACTGGTTTAACCCCCTACTGGCTCACGCCCGTAGGGGTGTTCTGATCGCTAGATTGTAGCATGGTGCTTACCAATCTAGGCAGAAACCAAAGCGCGCAGAGCCTGGGCCCTGTGCCGTTGGAAATGATCGTGGAAAAAAGCTAGCATACTGGATATTTTTAGCTTTCCTGCAATGGGATGCTTAAAAATTTCCAGTTCAAAGGCTTCCTCATTCAGGCTATCGAGATAGTTTTTGAGGCCAGTTCTCTGCGCCTTCCAGGCTTGCAAAGTTGTCGCCAACTCGCTACGGCTAGGCAGTTGTTCTGTATCGATATAGCGAGGCGCTTTGATTTTTATTGGCAGCAGCATAAAAAAGGCCAGTTTCTTGCTGTTGAACCATTCTTTAAGACCGCTTTTTGGGATTTGGTTGCTGCCTACTTGTAATTTTTTCACAATATAAGCCTGAGAAGCGGCTTCCGCCAGCATCAGGTGATGGAGGCATTGCATGGCCGTCCAGCCGCCGTCTTTAGGCGGGCTATTGAGCTGCTCGTGGCTGTATTGCACCAAAGTGTTGGCGAGTTCTTCTAAAGAATCTTCCAACTGTTTCCATTCTTTTTGGCAGGCTATGTTCATTTTGGTTTATTGTTTTCCCCTCCCAGCGGCCAAGAGGTAGAGGATGGCCATGCGTACCGCTACGCCGTTTTCTACTTGCTGTAGGATGATGCTGTGTTCGCTATCCGCCACATCGCTAGTGATTTCCACCCCTCTGTTGATGGGCCCGGGATGCATAATGACGATGGGCTTATTCACCTTGGCCAGCCTTTCCTTGTTGATGCCAAAATATTGGCTATACTCCCGAAGGCTGGGGAAATATTTGGTATCCTGCCTTTCTAACTGAATGCGCAGGACGTTGGCTACATCGCACCATTGCAGGCTGTCGTCCACATCGTAGCTTACTTCCACCCCCAAACTCCCGATATGCTTCGGAAGCAAAGTAGGGGGCCCACAAACCCTGACCTTGGCACCCAGCTTTTGAAGGCAGAAAATATTGCTTAAGGCCACGCGACTGTGGAGTATATCACCAAAAATACAAACGTTTTTACCGCTCACAGGCTCTCCCATTGCTTCTTGCATACTGTAAGCATCCAGCAGCGCTTGGGTAGGATGTTCGTGGGTCCCATCCCCCGCATTGATGATGTTGGCAGGGATATGGCGGGCTAAAAACTGGGGTGCTCCCGGCGCTGGGTGGCGCATCACCACCATATCCACTTTCATAGATAGGATATTGTTGACAGTATCCAAAAGGGTTTCACCCTTTTTTACGGAACTGCTAGCCGCACTGAAATTGACCACATCTGCACTCAGGCGCTTTTCGGCTAATTCGAAGCTAATGCGAGTGCGCGTGGAATTTTCAAAAAAAAGGTTGGCGATGGTAATATCCCGCAGCGAGGGCACCTTCTTTATCGGGCGATTGAGCACATCTTTGAACTCTTTAGCCGTCTCCAGAATAAGCTCCACATCTGCTTGGGTAAGGTATTTGATACCTAAGATGTGGGGGCTGCTGAGTTGTTGGATCATCGACATGTGGGGGGGCTATTGTACAGCTCAAGATTGCTGTTTGTCGTGTAAGATGATTTGATCTTTACCTTCTTTTTCAGCCCAGGTAACCTCTACATATTCTTCCTGAAGGGTATCAATCTGGATACCGTAGTAGTCGGCTTGAATAGGAACAACCCGCTTGAAACGCCGATCCACCAGCACCAGCAGCTCCACTTCTTTGGGGCGGCCATAATGATTGAGTGCGGTAATCGCGCTGACGGTGGTGCGCCCGGTGTAGAGCACGTCGTCTAGCAAGATAACGCGCTTTTCCTCCACCAGAAAGTTCATTTCGGTAGGGTAGGCCTGTAGAAGTTTGTTGCGGGTGCGGAAGTCGTCGCGATAGAAAGTAATATCTAGTTTACCATACAGGATAGGCTGGTTGATGATGCTTTCTAGCCGCTGCTGCAGCCGGTCGCCGAGCTGTACGCCGCCAGCTTGAATACCCACGAGGCAGGAGGCCGAGAAATCGCCGTGATTCTCAATTAAATGCTGGCAGAGCCGCTCAATCATGAGCTGGAAGCGCTGGCTATCGTGTAGGATGTATCCACTAGGCATGCCGCAAAGAAAAGAAATATTTTCTACAAATAGCCGCTTTTATAATTTATGCCTCAAACCAAGCTGCAAGCCCGCCAGCCAGTAAGTTTCGCGTAAATTGTAAGTGGCGCGCGTAAAAGTTTGTGGGAAGGAGCGAAAACTTGGCTCGATGAGCAAGCTATTGCCGCCACCCAAATCGTAAGTAGCGGTAAAACCTGCTTGCCAACTGATGCCCACATTGGCGCGATATATTTTTTCTTCTTCCAACAACAAAGGCGCCTGCTGGCTGGCCGTGAGGTAGCGGCCTTTGGCAGCGGTACTGACGTTTACTATCGGGCCGGCGTTGAGCGCCAAGTGAAAACGCTTGCCTGGTAGCTCATAAGACAGCAGCAGCGGTACTTCTAACATTCGTATGCGGTTGCTGCTTTTAATGAAGAGGGTTTGTAGGCTATCGGGCTCCAACAAGCGCTGCTGCTCATACTCAAATCTATTGCGCAATAGCGTATATGAAATCCCGCTGCGAAAGCCCAAACCATTGGGTTGCCGATAAGAAAGCAGGAGGCTGTTCAGCATACTGGCTCCGGGGAACTCACTGATTTCCCGAGTGCCCAAATCATTTCTATCTTCTGCTGCTTTGGCTTTAAGCGACTGGTGGGCGTAGGCGAAGCCCGTAAGCAACTCCACTTCCCAGTGGGCACGGACGGACTTCCTAAAGGCAGTAACTTCTTGGAAGCTAGGCTGCGGCAGTGGGCGTTGATAAGGCGCCAAACGCGGTAGTGGGAGGGTGTAGATATGCTCTACAGCAGCCACAGAAGAGCTGTTGGCTACCAGCGCATCGCTAGGAAGATCAGATAGGGATCTGAGCGCCCTGCTAGCGAAAGGGGCGGCGGGTATCACCTGACTTTCGTCCTGCAGTTCAGGTATTTCTGCTTGGAAAGAAATGGAGGTTATGGCAGCTTGTTGCAGCGCTTCTCCAGCGCGGCTATCCCGGCTGTTTTGCTTGTTGGCAGCAGAAATTTGTTTACTGTTTGGAGCAGTATCCTGAGTATCAATAGAGGTGCCCTTGGCTACTAACATATTAATTTCTTGATTGGCAGCTGGGCCAAGACCCACTTCCGCGGCAGGCGCAGACGGGCTGTCAGGTAAGCTCCTGCCGGGCTCGATAGGGCTGTCGATGGCAACTGCGGTGGCTGGAACGTTCGGGCTACTTTCAGGAACCGAGGACAACAAATAGTAGGCTAAGCCCAGCAGTGAAAACAGTACTGCCAACGAAAGGGACGCACGGCGTACGAATTGTCCCCGGCGCTTTTTGGCCTGATCGGCGGCGATCCTTTGCCAAGCAGAGGGCGGTGCAGGGGCTTGGTATTTACCCAGCCCTTTGCGGAAGAGATCGTCGATGGGATGCTCGTTCATATCGCGATGCGTTGATGCTGTTGGATTTGTTTTTGTAGTAGTTTGCGTGCCTTCAAGAGCTGGCTGCGCGAGGAGGCCTCTTGAATGCCCAGTGTTTCGGCTATTTCCTTGTGGCTAAAACCCTCAATGGCGTAGAGGTTGAAGACAATTTTGTAGCCATCTGGAAGGGCATTGATGAGTTGCAGCAATTCCTGCTCGCCCAGTTTGGCGTAGATTTCCGGATCGTCGGCTGTTTCGGGCAGAACATCATAGCCACTTTGCTCGTTAGTATAGCGCTTGAGCTGGTAGGTCTTGAGCGCTACATTGACGCAGAGGCGCCGAAGCCAACCTTCAAAAGAACCTTTAAAATCGTAGAGCGATAATTTATCGAAGATACGGATGAAAGATTCTTGTAGAATATCTTCGGCTTCTTGTTCATTACGGGCATAGCGAAGGCACACACCCATCAACACGGGTGCATAACGGTCGAAAAGGGCGCGCTGGCATTTTTCTTGCCGTTTGATAGCCCCTTCTATCAGTTCCTTCTCGTTCATGCTCAGCATTGAGCGCGTCTTTGGTAGTTCATCACTATCCTACAGACACGGTGAAAAAGCGAAATGTGGCCTAGAATAAGCCTTACTGGCTTGTTTATCTCAGTTTTTAGCCTATTTTCGCCCAAAGATAGGAGTTTTGTGAGGCTTTTTACTTTTTTTATGGCTCACGCGGGAGCAGTGTTTCCCCAGCAGAGCCATGCGAAGGAAGAGGGCTAGGCTTCAAGCCCTGCTCACTAAGAGTAGAAAACATGGCTCCAGCACTTGTGCCCGTATTGGGCGGGAGCAATAATTGTGCGTAAATATAAACCCAAGAGATACTTATGGCATCTGATTACAACAAATTAAAAGCAACAGAACGCAGTACGATCGACCGTTGGGTGGTAGAACCCATGATGCGCTTCATCAACAACAGTACGATGGGGGGCATTGTGCTTTTTTCATCGGCTCTACTGGCGCTGATCTTGGCCAATTCCCCTTGGTCGGAGGAGTTTCACCAGTTGTGGGAATACAAATTTACCATCGGTATTGGTGATTATATTCTGTCAAAGAGCCTACACCACTGGATTAACGATGGCTTGATGGCGGTCTTTTTCTTCGTGGTCGGCCTAGAGCTCAAGCGGGAGATCGTAGCGGGTGAACTCAGCGACCCCAAAAATGCCGTGATGCCCATCGTGGCTGCACTGGGGGGGATGCTGATACCGGCCTTGATCTATACGCTTTTTAATCAGGGTGGCGCAACCGAGGGCTGGGGCGTTCCGATGGCTACGGATATTGCTTTTGCTTTAGGCGTGCTCTATTTGCTGGGTAAAAGTGTGCCGCTATCGCTAAAAATCTTTCTCACGGCCTTGGCGATTGTGGATGATATTGGTGCGGTATTGGTCATCGCTTTCTTCTACACTTCTCAGATTGACTTTGTGAGTTTGGGTTTTGGTGCGGGCTTTATGGTGGTGCTGGTGGGAGCAAATTTGTTAGGCGTGAGAAGCTCCTTGTTCTATGGTATTATCGGTATTGGGGGCTTGTGGCTGGCCTTTTTGCTGTCGGGTGTACATGCCACGATTGCTGCCGTTCTGGCTGCGATGACGATTCCTGCCAATGTAAAGATTACAGAAAATGAATATGTAGAGGGTGTCAAAAAGCTGCTTACCAAATTCAAAGAAGCTAGCCCTAACGAGGAAAGCATCGTAACGACCGAGCAATACAATATTTTACAAAATATCCGGAGTTTCTCGAAAAAAGCACTAACGCCGCTACAGCGTCTGGAAAACAGTATGCACCCATTGGTGATCTTCATCATCATGCCAGTTTTTGCGCTAAGTAATGCAGGCATTACTTTTTCTGGGGATATACTGGCGAAGATTAATAGCCCTGTTTTTTGGGGTGTTTTTGTAGGTTTGTTGGGCGGGAAGCTCATAGGAATTTATGGATTAGTAGGATTATTACTGCATTTTAAGATGATAGAAATGCCGGAGGGGATGACCAAAATGCACCTCTTGGGCGGTTCATTTTTAGCGGCGATTGGCTTCACGATGTCCTTGTTTATTGTCAGTTTGGCTTTCACGGATAGTGTGCAAATCGAGCAAGCAAAAATGGGGGTTTTATTTGCTTCTTTTTTTGCTAGCTTTGCGGGCTATTTTATCGTTAAGTATGCTTCCGGGAAGGAAAGAAGTTAAGCGTTTCCGCCTCACGAGCAGGCAAGCGGTAGGGTAGGAGCAGCTTTTACCACCACATTTTTGCATGTATGCCCACCACCACGCAAGGCCAAGGCGCCGCCCAAACAACAGGCCAATTGATGATGATTCGGCCAGCCAATTTTGGTTCCAACCCCGAAACGGTCATTGATAATGCTTTCCAGCAAGCGGCAGCTCCTTGGGAACTGAACAGCATCGCCCAGAAAGCCAGGGGAGAATTTGACCAATTCGTTGACCAATTACAAGCCGCTGGGGTGCAGGTTCTGGTGGTGGAAGACACCCCGGAGCCGCCCAAGACCGATGCTGTTTTTCCCAACAACTGGATTACTACCCATGAAGATGGTATCATCATCACTTACCCGATGTACTCGCCTATCCGGCAGCGCGAGCGGCGTATGGATATCATCGAATTGCTCTTCGAACGCTTCGGCTTCACGAGCTATGTGAGCTTAGACGACTGGGAACTATTACAAGGCCGTATCGTAGAAGGTACTGGGAGCATGATTTTGGATCGCGAAAATCGCATCGCCTACGCCTGCCTTAGCCAGCGCACCAACGAGGAAGCCCTACTGGAATGGGCGCAGATGATGCGCTACAAAGCGGTTTATTTCACCGCCACCGATTCCGGGGGGACGCCCATTTACCATACCAATGTAATGATGGCGCTCGGTACGACCCATGCCGTAGTATGTATGGAAGCTATCCGCGACGAAGAAGCGCAAGCCAATTTGCGCAACATACTAGCCGAAACCGGCAAAACGATTGTAGAAATTTCACTTGGCCAAATGAATCAGTTCGCTGGCAATATGCTGGAGGTAGTGGGAAAAGACGGCCCCATTTGGGCAATGTCTTCCTCCGCCTATACTGCCTTGGAGCCAAGACAAATCGAGGCGCTTTCTAGCGGCGGCAAACGCTTGCTGCACAGCGACCTGACCATCATAGAAACCTATGGCGGCGGCAGTGCTAGGTGTATGATGGCAGAGATTTTTGTGCCGTAAAAGTAGGAATATTCATAAGCCGACTTATATTTGCTGAAGCTTCGGCGATTAAATAGGTTTAAGATTATGCAAGTTCCCTCTACTACTGTTGACCACAAGATGGTCTATCTCTTCATTCTAGCTGTTTTTCTTTCGTTTTTCACCACTGGCTGCGGCAAGAAGCAGTCGGATTACCTCAGCGTTTTGGTTTTTTCTAAAACGGCAGGTTTCCGACACAGTTCCATTCCTGCGGGACAGCAACTATTCTTCGATTTGGCAAAGCGCCATAATTTCCAAGTGGATACGTCTGAAGATGCTAGTATTTTCAATCAGGAAGATTTAGGAAAGTACAATGTTGTGGTATTTCTGAGCACCACAGGTGATATCTTGAACGCCGAGCAAGAAAGCGCTTTACGGCAGTTTATGCAGGCAGGTGGAGGTTGGATGGGTATCCATGCTGCGGCCGATACGGAATACGAATGGTCTTGGTACAATGAGCTGGTAGGTGCCTATTTCAATGGTCATCCCAACAACCCCAATGTCAGGGAGGCTACCGTGCTGTTGGAAGACAGTACCCATATTAGCACGGCTCACTTACCCAAGCGATGGGAACGAAACGACGAATGGTATAACTATCGCAATATGCAGCCCTTTACCACCTTACTCCGTTTGGATGAAAGCAGCTATGAGGGCGGGACAAATGGCGAAAATCACCCTATTGCATGGTATCGGGAGTTCGATGGTGGCCGAATGTTCTACACCGGAGGCGGGCATACCGACGAATCGTTCGCAGAACCTGATTTTGTGCAGCATCTTTGGGGAGGTTTGCAGTATGTGGCGGGTCCTAAACGAAAGCTTGATTTTAGTCAGGCTCGCTTTTTGCCAGAAGAAAATCGCTTTCCTATCGAGACCCTCGTTGAGGGAATGTTTGAACCAATGGAGTTGGATATTCTGCCGGATGGCCGCCTCATCTGGATACAGCGCAGAGGAGAAATCATGATGTATGATCCTGACTTTGAGGAGCATACCGAAATTGCCAAAATGGATGTTTGGACAGAGCATGAGGATGGCTTGTTGGGTTTGGCCCTGGATCCAAAATTTATCGAGAACCAGTGGATTTACTTCTACTACAGCCCCAACACAGCAGAATCGGTTAATCAGCTCAGCCGCTTCAAATGGACGGGCAATGCCATCGATTTTGCTAGCGAGCAAAAAATATTAGCGGTTCCTGTTGACAGAAACGAGTGCTGCCATAGCGGGGGGAGTGTGGAGTTTGGCACCAACGGACTGTTATATCTCAGTGTGGGTGACAATACCAACCCTTTTGATAGCGACGGCTTTTCTCCTATCGATGATAGCAAGGCCAAGCCTAATTTCGATGCCCGAAGAACGGCTTCCAATACGATGGATTTGCGTGGTAAAATCCTGCGCATAAAAGTAGAAGAAGATGGAAGCTACAGCACTCCTCCTGATAATTTATTTCCAAATGGAGAAGGAGGCCTGCCGGAAATTTATGTTATGGGGTGTCGCAATCCCTTCCGTATTAGCATAGACTCTAAGACAAATATTCTATATTGGGGCGATGTAGGCCCCGACGCGGGTAAAGATAGCCTGGCATTTGGTCCTAAAGGACATTGTGAAATAAATTTTGCCTCCACGGCAGGGTATTATGGTTGGCCGCTATTTGTGGCCGACAATAAGCCCTACACCAAAAGAGATTTCACAACAGGCACGGGCGGAGCTGCTTTTGATCCGTTGAAGCCAATAAACGAAAGTCGCTACAACACGGGCGCTAGCATACTGCCTCCAGCTCGCCCTGCTATGATTTTTTATCCCTACGATCGGTCGGAAGAATTTCCTTTGCTAGGAGAGGGAGGGCGCAATCCCATGGCTGGCCCGGTTTATTATGCAGATCAGTATGCAGATAGCGAGCACGCCTTCCCAGATTATTACGATGGAATGTTCTTCTTTTACGAATGGATGCGCGACTGGATCATGGCCGCCCAACTCGATGAAGAAGGCAAAGTCGTTGCTTTCGAGCGCTTCCTGCCCAACTTAGACTTGTTGCACCCCATGGATATGATTTTTGGACAAGATGGCAGCTTGTACATCTTGGAATACGGCAAACTATGGTTCAAGAAAAACGACGACGCTCGTTTGCTGCGTATTCGCTTCAATGCTGGAAATCGTCCGCCGCTAGCCCGGATGGAACTTGCCAGTAGTATTGGGTCTACCCCCTTTGAACTTAAGGCTGGTGCCGGAAAGTCTATTGATTATGATGGAGACGAACTACAAGTCAGCTGGCTTTTGGATGGGGAAAAAATAGGCGTGGGGAAGGAACTGACTTACACGATCTCTAATATAGGTATCCAAACACTAACGATGCAGCTAGATGATGGCCAGGGTAATATTGTTCAAGATAAAAAGGAACTCATCATCGGGAATAGTATGCCAGATATTCAAGTGGAGATGCCCGCCAACCGCTCCTTCTTTTTTGGCAACGATCCACTAGAATATACGGTTAAAATAACCGACCGGGAAGATGGTGAATTGGGCGCTGGGATTGACCCCGCTGCCGTGATGGTTAGTTTAGATTACTTAGAGGGGGAGGATATAGTACAGCTAGCCTATGGACACCAAGCAGCGCTAGAAAGTAGTCAGTTTTTACTGGGAAAGGAGCTGATTGCTAAGCACAAATGCTCGGCTTGCCATGCCGAAAAAGTAGCCAATATCGGCCCATCTTATTGGAACGTGGCTGAAAAATATCCAGCCAATGAAAAAACAATTACCTCCCTCGCTGGCAAAATCATCAAGGGCGGTGGCGGTGTGTGGGGGGAGCAAGCGATGTCTGCTCATCCGAGTTTGAGTAAAGCGGAGGCAAGACAAATGGTGCAGTATATCTTATCCCTGTCAACGGATAAAAAAGCCGTCGCCAATTCTTTGCCCTTACAGGGACAGCAAATTCTAAACCAACATCGCCTAGGTATAGCTGGGCGCTATTACCTACAGGTTAGTTACACTGATAAAGGTGGAGCCGATGGCATCCCAAGGCTTACCGCAAGAGAAACCATAGTCTTGCAGTCTCCAACCATTCAAGCTCATCGCCTACTGAAAGGAGATAAAGTCCTACCCTATACAGTAGCCGCCAAGGACAATCCCCTCAGCAAAGAAGATATGGATATTTTGGTCGCCAACCATGGCGGTTGGGTGTATTACGGCGATTTTGACCTTACCAACATTGATCACATAACGGCCACTGTTTTCTTGGCGCCAAACATCACCGCAGGCGGGACTATTGAAGTACTGAATGGCCACCCTGATAATGGTACTTTGCTTGGAAGTGCCGCTATCGCCCAAGGTATCTCTACTTTGGGAAAAAACGACCTGGCTATAGCTTTAGGCGATGCACCAACAGGTGTTCAGCCGGTCTATTTTCGCTTCAAAGCAAACGGGGGTGACCCCGCTGCCATTATGGGAGTAATCGGTGCTTTTACTTTCGAAATGGCTAAGTCGTCAAAATAGTAGTTATACCAATTTTTACCGCGCCCAAATATTGTATTTCAGTATGCAATAAATGGCTCGGAAACCGTCTTTCCAATTGATTTTTTTGCCCTCTTCGTAGGTTCGGCCGTAGTAGGAAATGCCCACTTCATAGATTCTTACCCCAGGGATACGGCTGATCTTTGCCGTTACTTCTGGTTCGAAGCCAAAGCGTTTTTCCCGTAGTTGCAAGGACTGTATCATGGGCGTGCGGAACAGCTTGTAGCAAGTTTCCATATCTGTTAGGTTCAGATTGGTCAAAGCATTGCTTAGGAAGGTGAGCCATTTGTTGCCAATACTATGCCAGAAGAAGAGAATCCGATGCGGCTTTCCGCCAATAAAACGGCTGCCATAAACCACATCCGCCTGGTCTTTAAGTAGGGGAGCGAGGAGTAGATTATATTCCTCTGGGTCGTACTCCAAATCAGCATCCTGAATAAGTAGGAAATCTCCGTTGGCATATTGAATACCCGTATGCAGGGCAGCGCCCTTGCCTTTGTTGACCTCATGAGCGCGGTAGGTGATGGGAAAATCAGGGTTGGCTGCCTGATAACGAGCAATGGCCACTTGGGTACCATCTTTGCTACAGTCATCTACGATGATAACTTCTTTCTGGACTTCCTTCATCAAGCGAACGGCCTTTACCTTGTCAAGAATAAGGTGAATGGTGGACGCTTCGTTGTAGGCGGGGATGATGATGGATAGTGTTTTTGCCATAATCTTCTCAACTAAGCCCCTCCCACAAATACCCCTCTACCTGTTTTTTCTCCGTCGAGAAATTGATGCCCACGGCGATGCGCTCTTTCCCGGAGTCGGCATAAGGCTCCAGGTAGCCACGATCGTGGATTTGTTGTAGCGCCTCTTCGGCTGTTTTATCTAGCTTGAACTCGAAGGCATAGATGTGGTCGGCTGTTTCCACTAGGGCATCGCAGCGGCCGCGGGCGGTGTGGGATTCCGAGCGGATGTAGGTATTGAGCAGGCTAAAAATCAGGTGAACCAGTGCGTGATAGAAATGCTCATTCTCCTTCTGCCAATGCTCGTAGGGGATGCCGGCGAAGGCAGCGTTGATGATTTCGATAACGGTATCGAGGTCTTTTTGGCGCAGGGCATTGCGGATTTTTACCACGCGTGGGATGGCCTCCCCAGCGGGATCATCCATATAGGCATTCATCAAGAGCTGCTCTAGGGAAAAGCGGACTTCCTTATTGGGGTAGTCTAAAGTATAGA